>JBEBUZ010000005.1:0-98958 GCA_040393015.1 Paraniabella yanshanensis | reverse complement strand
CGGTGGGTAAAAAGGTCGGCCTTGATGCATGAGCGTTAAAAAAATGGACGCAGTGGAGCGTTAAAAAATGCCCACTGTTTGATCCGCCTGCTTGCCCGCCAGCCTGTCCGCTGAGGCGGGCGGTGGGCGGGCGGAGAGTTTGGGCATTTTAGCGCAACGAAGTTCATTTTTAGCGAAGGCATCACAGCCTCGATTTTTTGCTCCACTTTTTCATCAGGGAAAAAGTGGAAAAAGACGATACAGGGAGATTAGCTAAAAGCTTTACGTGAATTATGAGTTAAGAATTACGAGTTATGATTGCTGGCGGGTGGCGGGTCGATGCTCTTCTCATCATCCAGGCCGCCGCAGGCGCCTATCTGTGAATCTGCGGCTATCTTACCCTTTAAAGGGCAGAATAAAGCGTTAATCCCGGTGCAGGGGGAGAATATATTGCCTGTGCAATTCGGAGGTAAGAGGATGCTGATCGCTTCCGTTTTTTAGGTTTTTTATGGGGTGAATTCCTTTAATCGCATTCGTCATAAACAATTCATCGGCTTCCTCCAGATCCTGGGGTGTGCCGGTTGTTTCCTGCACATTTTTGATGTTATCAAGCAACCAGGCTCGCATAACACCGGCCACAGATCCTTCGGTTAGTGCAGGGGTAAAGATCTGGTCGTTTTTGATCCAGAAAATATTACCTATCGTTGTTTCGCAAATATTTCCATGCTGGTTAAGCACGATACAATCGTCCCATTGTTGTTGCAGCGCGTATCGGCTGGCCAGGCTGTAAAGCAGGGCGGAAGACGATTTTATATTGGCATATTTGTCGCAGCTTTTACGAATGGCCGGAAAGATACCGACAGTCAGCCCGGTTTCAGCAAAAGGATAGGGCGATGTAGCGATGGGCCAGGTTTCGATAAGATAATTGAAGGGGTGATTGAGATCGGATAACCCACCGTTACCATTGGAAAAAGACAATCGCACCCTTGCGGAGGAGCCACAGTTATTGGCTATGCAGAGCGTAATGATCTCCCTAAACAGTTTCTCCGTTGAAAACCCCACCGGCGCCTTGTATTGAAGCAGATCAATCGTTTTTTCTATTCTATTTTTGTGATAGGCCGACAGTAAGATGTTTTCATTCCATATCCGCATTGTTTCAAAAAAGCCGTCGCCGTAACGATAGGCGCGGTTGCTGGCCGGCAAAATGGCTTCCTGCTCCCTGAAATATTTCCCGTTAAAACAAATGGCAGACACGGTGAACAGTATTTGGTCAGGGACTGACTAATGAAGAAGATTCCGATGTTTTATTTAACAGCCGACCCTGTCGGGCGGTGATGGTATCGAGCAATATTTTCAAATCGTCGGGTCGTTTTTTATAATGTTCGAGCGTGGCATTGAATTGCTTTCGCGATACTTTATGGATTTGCAATACGCGGTCGAGCATTAAATTATCTACCTTGGCGCGATTTTGTTCGGGGTGTTTAGGATAAACATAGCCGTTCAGAAATTCTGAACTTTGGGCTACATCCCATAATAAGGTTTCCATTGTTTTCCGGGGCAGCACATCCCGCTTACTGCTACAGGCCGATAAAAGACCTCCCAAAACGAGGATATAAACGAATCTAAACATTACTGATGAAGAATATTTTGCAAATATACCTTTTGTTGCACCGGTTGGCCCGCTAAAGTTTCGTTTAAATTATAGGGTTGCCGCAATAGGGTGGACTTTCAAAATTACAGTATCCACAATATCCTTTGCCACTTCCAGTTTACTTTTCGACTCAAATTTTATTTCTTCGCCGCCACGGGTATAAATAGTTATTTTGTTGGTATCGCTGCCAAAAGCCGCGCCGTCGTTCAAAGAATTGAGTACAATAAAGTCGGCGTTCTTGGTGGCCAGCTTTTCGAGGGCATTGGCTTTTTCGTTATTCGTTTCCAATGCAAAGCCCAGTAATATCTGCGAATCTGTTTTAACAGCGCCCAAACTTTTCAGGATATCTTTGGTTTTCACCAGTTTCAATTCGGGCGCTTCGTTACCGGTTTTCTTTATTTTCTGATCGCTAACAACGGCGGGTTTGTAGTCGGCCACTGCGGCTGCCATTAATGCTATATCGCAATGCTTAAAATGATCGTGGCAGGCATTGTACATTTCATCAGAGGACATAACCTGTACAATAGTAATGCCCTCATATTCTTCGGGGCGCGCCACCGGCCCCAGTACCAGCACTACCTCGGCGCCGCGGTTGCGGCATTCTTTGGCCAGGGCAATGCCCATTTTGCCCGAAGAATGATTGCCGATGAAACGAACCGGATCCAACGCCTCCTGTGTGGGACCGGCCGTAACCAGCACTTTCTTGCCGGAGAGATCGGCTTTTTGTCCGTCGAAAAACCGGTGTAAAAATCCGATTATATTTTCCGGCTCCTCCATTCGGCCATCGCCTGTTAAGCCGCTTGCCAGCTCACCGTTACCCGGTTGAATAATGCTAACACCATCTTTTTGTAATAGGGCAATATTACGCCGGGTGGAGGGGTGATGCCACATGTCTTCGTCCATAGCAGGAGCGGCAATAACCGGGCAGGTAGCCGATAAATATACCGACAAGAGCAGGTTATCGCAATGCCCACCCGCCAGTTTGGCGAGTGTGTTACAGCTTAGGGGTGCGATCAGCATCAGATCTGCCCATCTGCCTAACTGTACGTGATTGGCCCAGGTATCCTCCGCAAACATATCTGCCAGAACCTTATTCTTAGAAAGGGTTGACAAAACGAGCGGCGAAACGAAATCTCTTGCGGCCGGCGTCATCACCACTTTTACTTTAGCGCCCTGTTTTACGAGCTGGCGTACAATCAGTATCGATTTGTAGGCCGCGATGCTGCCGGAAATACCTAGTAATATTTTTTTGTTTTGCAGGTTCATCGTTCGTTCAATATTGCTTATTTAAAATGTTGGTGATAACACCAATATCGGCGACCGCCGTTATAAGTGAAATTACACGGAAATATCTAAAAGCACAAAAACCACAGCCATTTAAAAATGATACTGTGGTTTTAAGAATATCGTCTGAAACGGTCTTAGCTGAATAACTCGTCCTCCGCCTTACGGAAGTAAATTTTATCATCCAAAAACTCGTGGGTAGCCAATAAAGCGGGGTTGGGCATTCTTTCGTAAGCCCTCGAAATTTCTATTTGCTCCTTGTTTTCGTGAATTTCTTCCAGGGAGTCGGTATGGCTGGCAAATTCATCCAGCTTATTATGAAGTTCCTCTTTAATGGAGATATTAATCTGGTTCGCCCTTTTAGCTATGATGGCTATGGATTCGTATAAATTACCGGTTTTTTCCTTTATAATACCCAGCTCCTTGGTTTCTACATTGGCGGGAATACCGGCGCTAAGTTGTCGTCTTAACTTGCTCATTATTGCTAAATTTTTGAATTTCTGTATTTGATGCAGCCATATAGGCTTCTACATCTTTTCTATATTTACTGTCGGGGAAGCGTTCTAAAAACTCGTTCGCTTCACCTACTACTTCCCTGAAACGTTCTGCCTTTTTGGTGGCTATTGTGAGCCCGGCAGCATTGAAATAGGATTTTACTGCCATGAACTTATACTCATCCGATGAATTCGATTCGGGGTATTTGTCAAACAACACATTGAAAGTCACCCCTGCTGCCCGAAACTCACCTAAATTGTAATAAAGGATAGCCGATTTATAATCCTTTACTTCCAGTTTTTTTCTCAACTCATCAATCAGCCGATTGGCTTCGGTTAGCCTTACCGATTGCGGATGGGTATTGATGAAGGTTTGAAGATTACCGATTGCCTTATAGGTATTGGTTTGATCCAACTCGGGTTTGGGCGACTGCAAATAGAAAATATACGCACGCATATATTCCATTTCTTCGGCTCGCGGACTGTTGGGATAGCTTTCAAGGTATTTCTGGAAAAGATTTTCGGCAATAGTATAATCTTTCTGATAATAAGCCGAATAAGCATACCTGTAAAATATATCCTGCGCTTCAGGTGTGGTTTTGTAGTAGGGTAGTACATCATCGTACACCAACTGCGCCTTCATCCATTTTTTCTTCGCGTAAAATTCATCCGCCATTTTCAATTTGTAAGCAGCGTCCTTACTTTTTAATATCTTATTCATGCCAGGCCCGCAGGAGGCCAAAGATACTAACAGAAAAAGGGTGATTACAAATCTCATAAAGTTTGCAAAGTTAACCATAATAAGGCAAATGTTGCCAAAAAATATGAGCGCCTGAACACCCTGGGCGTTAAGGTTTTGATAAAGAATAAACTATAAAGATATGAAATATTTTACAATTGTCTAATTAATTGATTATTAGCTATTTTTAGCCCTGTCGGCCAAAAAATGGTCTAATGCTGTAATCATACTGGGTGTTTTGGGCCGCGGCGCCAGAATTTGGGGATTCAGACCGGATTTTATGGCTTCTGATTTTGTATTATCTCCAAAAGTACCTACTACCATACCGTCCTGGCTAAATTCGGGGAAATTATCAAACCAGCTTCTGATGCCCGAAGGAGTGAAAAAGCAAACCACATCAAATTTTTTATTGCCGATGGCATTCTTTACATCGGTAGCCTGGGAGCGGTACATAAAGGCGAGTTCAAAATCGCAGTTATTCTCCTTCAGCCAGTTTACGATAGCGCTGTCTTGTTGATTTTCTGAACAAACGTATAAAAAACTAAGGTTCTCCTTATGCTTATTCATTACATCAAAGAGGTTTTTATTGGTACCATCGGCGCTAAAGAACACTTTACGTTTTCTATAAAGAATAAATTTCTGAAGATATAAAGCGACTGCTTCTGTAATGCAGAAATACTTGGTGTCCTGCGATACGGTTACTTTACTTTCCTCGCAGGTGCGGAAAAAATGATCGATGGCATTGCGGCTGGTGAATATAACACCCGAAAAATGACTGATATTGATTTTTTGCTTTCTGAAATCTTTACCGGAGATGGGAACGATGCTTATCAGGGGTTCAAAATCGAGCTTCACTCCGTATTTTCTCTCCAACTCAAAAAAAGGAGATTTTTCACTGGATGGCTTAGGCTGCGTTATAAGAATGTTTGCGAATTTTTGTTTCATTAAACTGGTTCCCGATTTTTTCACTTCATTTAACAATTGAAACTCTAAATTGGGTGCAAAGGTAAGTTATTATTTTAAGAATAGTAATATTGCTTTGTAAAGCAGGATGGTAGGCAGTATCTCGAATGCAAGCGCGTAAAGCAAAAAATGGGAAAAACTGATATTGCTTTCCTTCCTTACAAGACCTGTTGCAACAATATACCTGTAACTGATAAAAGCAAGCAGAAGTATCCAGCTTAATGTCCAGGCAACGGTATTTAACGGGCCGTCGGTAACAGAAATGATCAGCAAAAGCGGCAGGAGAAGAATGGCCACTATTTTATTGATCAGGAAGATGAGAAAGATATAATTGGTGGTTAGTTTCTGGATTCTGAAAATCATTCCTAGCAAGCTAAGCACTAAATATTTGCCAAGATAAATGACTCCCATAGCGCCGATACAATAAAGAAGCAATTGCCAGAAGGGATAGGGCAGATGGGGGTTTAGTTTTCGAATAACGAGGCAGGCATAATAGCCCGCCGTAAGAATGAAAAATATATTAAAGAGTAAGGAAGGCAATGCGTTTTGCACCACCTGTTGTTTGATTTGTTTTTGCCGGAGGCTGCGGCGAAAGAAAAGATTAAAGAGGTCGGAGAAATATTTATCAAAAATCGCCCGGAGTATAGCAAAAAAAAGGAGCAGGGCGGCCATAATATAAAAATAGATTTCCTTACCCGGCAGATGTGTTTTTTGGGAATAGGGCGGGGGCACTGCCTTGTCCTTAAAATTAAAAAACGGGTGCTGCTGCAACACGGTTTGTATGAGCCCGGCTTTTTTTTGCAGGATGGAATCGGAGGCAGCAATATGGGCGGTTGGAGCCTGGCTCAGGCTATCCGCAGTGTTTACCTGCGAAAACCCCGGTGTAGTAAAACCCCAACACCATAAAATAAGCATAAACACTTTTGCCACTTCCTTAAAAATTTGTTGCAAAAATAGATGAGGTGCTTTAAAAGTAGTTAACAAAGCCGAAATGTATTTTAGATTGCCGTAAATTGAGCGGGTTATCATTCCGTTTTCCTACTGCCCAGGCAAGGTTAAATAAGCCTGCTTTGGTTTCAAAATTGAGTCCCATGCCTGCTGAGAAATAGCTGTAACCGATATTCCGGCCCCGACTGGCATCTTTCCCCCAGCCTCCATCGGTAAATACGTTAAAGTAAGAGTTTTCGCCTATGAGGTACCGGTATTCCAGGCTTCCCAATCCGTATTGCGACAGGAACTGGCTTTGTTCATCAAACCCTCTCAACAGTCGGTAGCCGCCTATCTGGAAAAGTTCGTTGCGAAATAAATTGCCCCCGGAAATATATCCGCCATTAATGGCCGCTTTGATGGTGCTGCTGTTTTTTTTTCCCAAAGGAAAATATTTTGCTGCCGACAGTACCGATTGAACCTGGTAGGATCTTGTTTTGATGGTATCATACAGGCTTTCGAACCGGAAGCCGGGATCATCGGGATCCGATAGATCGGATATCTGGTTGTTGGGCCTGATGCGTTTGTTGCCTGCCGAGCTGTTAAAACTGATATCGAAACCACTAACAGGATTAAAAAGATAATTAGTGGTATTGAGCCGGTACTCGATACCTATATGAGTGGCTTTTACATCGGCCTCTTCGGGCAATTGCCGGCTGGAAATAACAAGGGCTTCGTTTATGTAATTTAATATGCTGCTGAACCTTTGTATATATAGTTTAATATTTTGCTGCCTGTCTATGGCAAGTTGTCCGCCTAACTGTATATTGAAATTCAGAAAGCTGGAGTCTTTCTTCAGCATATTGAAGCCGAAATCAATTCCAAGTGGCGAGCGGAAAAGATAGGGTTGGTTGTACTGTATGTTCAGGCGCTGGGAAGCCGCCCCTGGCTTTTGCCATAAAAGTCCGACCGTTTCGCCCGACCCGAATGCATTTTTAAGATTCAGCAGACCTTCGCCGGTAATGAGCATTTTCTGGTCCGTTGAAGTTTCGCTGTTGGGAAGAAAGCCAATAATGATATTGACCTGGCTGCTTTTCTTCTGGCGAAGAAATAATTCTATCGCTCCGCCGGTACTACCCCATGAAAACCGGGGCGGGAACTGCTCTTCTACGTAATTCAATTTCTTAAGTTCATCGCTTATTTGCTGCAATTTCTGTTTACTATAAACCGAACCGTTCCGGATACCTAAGAACTGCTGCAGGTATTCGTTGCTGATTTTTGCGTTACCGGTTATTTTGATGGTATCGATGCGGTACAAGGGTCCGATATCTACATTGATACGCCCCGAGATATCGCTCCCGTTAACCTGAAGACTATCCATATACACTTTCGCAAAAGGATAACCGTTGTTTTCCAGGTAGTTCAGCATTTTTTGCTGTAGCTGAGAAAGCAGTTCGGGGGAAAATTGCTTTTGCCGGAAATCGCTTTCAGTCCAGCCTACCCGGCTCAGCCATTTTGGGGAATCGTCGGTAGCCCATACCGACGCCCATTGGTACCTGTGGCCGGTAAAAAGCCATATATGTGTGGAGAGTGAATCGCGGGCCACCGAATCGATGGAGGCGGTGATATAGCCTCTGGCATGCAGGGAAGGGAGGAGCTGATCGAGGTAAATAGTGCATTCTTCCTGCGTGGAAAAGTTTGTGGGAACCTGCAGGGTATGGCTGATAAAGCTGTTGGTTTGATCTACCGGAATAACCCTTAGCGAATGAGGACTTTGTGCCTTTACCAGGAGTAAGGGTAAAAGTAAGAAAACTGTAAGGCTGTATCGTATCTTTGCAGGTTTCAACACAGGTAAAAATAGAGGATTAATGGTAAATGCGGAAAGGCGTGGCGCGTAAGGCTTAAAGCGTAAAGCATAAGGCGTACAGGGGTTGCGTATTTTAAACAGGATGAGCGGTATTTATATACATATTCCGTTTTGCAGGCAGGCATGTCATTACTGCAATTTTCATTTTGCCACTTCTTTGGTAAAAAAGGATGCTTTATTGTCGGCTATTCAAAAGGAATTAGTGTTGTCGGCCTCTATGGATAAGCCTTTTATTCACACCGTTTATTTTGGCGGTGGTACGCCCAGCCTGCTGCCGGCGCAGGATATAGCAGCGATTTTAAAAAAGCTCCGGGATCTGTACCAGGTTGACAAAGATGCAGAGATAACGCTGGAAACTAATCCGGATGATCTGACGATGGACAAGCTAAAAGCCTGGAAGCAAATGGGCATTAACCGGCTTAGCATCGGTGTGCAATCTTTTTTTGAGGAGGACCTGCTGTGGATGAACCGGGCACACAACGCCCTCCAGGCGAAAGAAGGACTGGAACGGGCGTTGAGATATTTTGATAATATTACGATTGACCTGATATATGGAACACCGGGGCTGACCGATGAAAAATGGAAAAAGAATGTAGAAACGGCGATAGCTTATGGCATTCCCCATCTTTCCTGCTACGCTTTAACGGTGGAACCCCAAACGCCCTTGGATAAATTGATACGACAGCATAAAAAAGCGGATATCGATCCTGAAACTCAATCGAGACAATTTTTATTATTAATGCAGTGGCTGCGGGAGGCTGGTTATGAGCATTATGAGATTTCCAATTTTGCCCTGCCGGGAAAACGAAGCCGGCACAATGCTTCCTACTGGCAGGGAAAGCCTTATTTAGGTATCGGCCCATCGGCCCATTCGTTCAATGGGCAGGAAAGAAAATGGAATATTGCCAATAACCAGCGCTATATCGACGCGTTGGCCCAGGATGAGCTTTCTTTCGAGAAGGAACTGCTCACCCCTGTCCAGAAGCTCAACGAAACCATTATGATTTCTTTACGAACCATCGAAGGTCTCGATCTTTCCGACATTCCGGAAGCGGGAAGGGAAAGCCTGCTTGATGCCGGGCAGAAGTATGTAGAACGGAAATGGCTGGTGCACTACAACAATAAACTGCAGCTAACCGATGAAGGGAAACTTTATGCAGATGGTATTGCATCGGATCTTTTTTTTAGTGAAGAGGAATGATGCCTGATTATTTTACCCGGAACCCCGTAATATGTTCATGAATATGATCCTGCTGGTTTACCTTATCCGCTTTTATATTTTGTAAAGAAATATTTTTAACGGGCAGCTCTGCCTGTCCGAGCACCCTCGAAATAAACTTTACTTCTCCCGCACTGATATTGGTGAGGAATACATTTTGTATGGGAGTAAGCCTTTTCTCATAAGTGGGCACCAATGTGCGCCATTGGTACAGCACATCCGTTTCTATGCCGAGTACACCCATATCTATTTTACCGGATTGTATATTACTGAAATGGATATTGTTTACGTAGCCACCCATTCGCTCGTTGGTTTTGATGAACAGGAGGTGCATGAGTTTAGCACCTTCATTTACCTTGCAATTGTCTATAAAAACATTTTCGATGCCGCCCGATAATTCACTGCCGATGGCTACCAGTTGATGGCCGTTTTTCACCACACAGTTACGAACTACAATATTTTTGGAGGGCGTTTTCAGGCGCCAACCTTCGGGGTTACGACCCGATTTAATGGCTATGGCATCATCGCCCTGATCAAATACACAATCTTCTATCAGCACGTTCTGGCTCATTTCGGGATCCACACCATCGTTATTATGCCCATGTGCATATACCTGCACCTTCCTGATCACCACATTTTTACATAGATAAGGATGTATGGTCCAGAACGGACTGTTGGTGATTTTAATACCTTCTAATAAAATATTTTCGCAGCGGTTGAACTGTATGAACTGAGGCCGGAGATGGGCTGTGTCGTTTACCATTTGCCGCTGTTCAAGTGGTGCACGTTCCCAGGCCAGGTTATACAATCGCTTAATGCCTTGCATATGACCCGAGGGTCTTCCAAACCACTGTTTCCAGGTGTCCATCCGGGCTTTTACTTCGCCTTCGCCGGTAATAGCAATATTTTTACACTGGTATGCATAAATGAGCGGAGAATAATTATAGCACTCCATCCCTTCCCAGGTAGAAAGAACGGCGGGTAAATAGTCTTCAGGATCTTCCGAGAACAGGAGTACCGCTTCTTTTTCCAGGTGAATATTGACATTGCTTTTCAGATGCACTTTGCCGGTTATCCATTCTCCTTTGGGAATAATAACCCGGCCGCCGCCCGCGGTGTGGGCGCGATCTATGGCCCTGGCGATAGCTTCCGAATTTTTCTTTTTGTCGCCTGCTACTGCGCCAAAATCAACGATGGAGAAACGGGGACAGTTACCGAAATCGGGAATAGTGATCGTGGGCATCTTAAAAGGAGCGCTTACCTTAACCTTTTGTATGCGGGGGCCTTTCCCGAATGCACAAAGTGAACAGAACAGCGTGAACAGCAAACAGTAGAATCGGATACTCATAGTTGTAGAATCGTTTTTTAAGATGATCTAAGGTCGTCTCAGTGTAAGGCTCATGATGCCTATTACCACTTCATTGGTTAGGGTTTTTAATGTTAAGGATTCCAGTTCCCTGGTGGCGTCCAGCGGAATATCTAATACCGTTCCGGCGCCCCCTTCTATGGCCCTTTCTGTAAAGCCTTTAATACTGCTGTAGTTATCAAAACTTCGGGTAAAGGTTCCGGATTTGAAAAGAAACCGGTAAGGCTTTGTTCCGCTTTTAAACGCAAAACCATCATGCATATAATCCTGTTCGATGGGCCACCAGTTCTGTGGGTTGATGAGGGGAAGCGAGTCTTTGCTGCCGTCTTTGTAGGAAATATAGATGATACCGTTGACCATCTGGCTTTGCTGATGATTGGTGGTGCCTGCCATCAACAGATAGGCATGAGAAGATTTCCCCGACAAAGGGATGCGGATGCTTTCCGGGAAAAAATCCCATTGGGAGGTGTAAGCAATGTTTTTTACACTCCCTATCTTAAACGGAATTTTGCCGAGATATACTGTTGCTTTGTTCTGAAGTCCTTCTTCACTGATTTCAGGTAAAATTAAAGGATAACACCAGTTGCCGATGCCCTGCCAGGGAATTTGTAAACTGGTGCTTACTGGTCTGGGCGACAGGTATTGGTGTTGAAACGTATGGGCTACGCGATCGTTCATTAACCCGGGGAAAGGGACGGGTTCATAATTTCCCTCCGCTGCTGCCTCCCAGTGGGTGATGACGCCATAGGAAGTGGTTCCGTCCTGCTCCTGAAATGCTATTTTATTGGTGCCTTTTGTTAAGTTTTGGAAAGGGATACGGATAATCCGGGAAGCTGCCGGCCTGATATCTACGGTTTCTTTAAAGCTGTTTACCATTACTACACCCTTTTTAATCGAGGAGCTATGATTGGTTATAGAAATTGCAACAGCATTTTTACTGTCCGTATCAGTCGGGGTCATTTCAACTGATGGGCGGGTACGAACCATAATAGGGGTCTCCCACTGCGCATCTCCCTGACGAACGGTGATAAACAACGGATGAAAGCCTTCCTTATTACCGGAGAAGGTTACGCTGCTGCGCTCTGCAGAAAGTTTGGTAAAGGCCTGTTGCGGATCTTGCGCCGCGGCGGCTTCGGCTTTCGTGAAAGATAGCTGTGCCGGTTCGGTAATGGTGGTTGTTACCAGATCGTCTTTTTTCTCTATCCTGTCGCCTTCCCAGGTAATTTGAACCGTATAACTCTGTTGGGCGTTTGCATTGATTTCTATAACCGGCTGGTGCAGGGCCTCTTTCCAGGTAAAATGAGTGGGCTTCCCATTTACATAAACGGCAGAAACACGATCTCTGAGTGCATTGATGCGCAATACCAGTTTCAGTTGTTTCGGGTATCGTTGCGTAATTTTATAAGTGGATTGATTGGCGGATTCTTTAAAATCAAGATCGATATTGGGTGTGCTGAGCCTGGCGAATTTCCAGTGCACGGGAAACCCGGGATGGATGACCAGCTCATTATTTAAAGCCTGGGGTTTAATTCCAAACAAACCTTCTGTCAGCGTTCTTGCCGCCACACCTATGGGATCTGCAAAGTCGCGGTATAGTTCCCCTCTTACGGCATCATAAAAAGATAATTGTTGAAAGCCGCCTGGGCAGGAGCTCAGATACATGCTTTCTACTATAGCGCTTTTCCAAAGTTGAAAAGCTCTGTCCGGTTCGCCGCTCTGCCAATAGGCCAGGGAGGTATGCAGGTTTTCGGCCAGCGCCACATTGTTTACACTCCAGGTATAAGGCTGCCAGTTGGTGGTAGACAACAGGTACAAATCGTCGAATGGGAGATCTTTGGCTTTGACAGGTAGATGCGGAATATGATGATCAATATACCGTAACATCTGATACTGTTGCCGGGGAGTAGCGGTTTGGCCATCAATAGCGTGATAGATGGTCCATAAACCCGGTGAGGTATGAAGCAGCTGAAGCCCGTTAAGATCCTTGTATTCGGCAAAAGTGCCCACATCGCTCGCCCACAATTTCTGATTCATGGCCTCCAGAATTTTCGAGGCCTCCTTTTCGTAGGGGCTGCCATCTTCCCCCACCTTTTCTGCTATTTGCGCGGCCATTCTATTGGCCCGGTAGTTATAGGACGTGGAATGGGTAACGCCGCCGCCGCTGTATTGCAGTGCATCGCTTGCCCAAATACAGGCATAAGCATCGTAAAGTCCGTCGTTATCGCTGTCAAAGTTTCTTTTTTCCCACTCCAGGTGTCGTTTAACAGAAGGCCATATTTTTTGGATATAGGATATATCCCCGGTATATTGAAGATGGGTAAGCAATTGATCGATGAATACCAGGTTCATGTCGTAGTGATGGGGCTGTATTTTCCCATCGGGATGGCGGCAGATATAACCGTTGCTAAACATGGCATTTCCCATTCTTTCTTTCTGGCGGGCAAAATGCAAGAGCGTGTCAGGTTCCACAGACCCGGGTGCAATATCGGTTACCTGCGATTTAAAATAGCTGTCGAAGTGAAGTCGCGCCCGGTCCTGCCAACCCAGGGCATCGGCTGCATAAGCTCCGCGCCAGGCGGGCAGACGCATACGCCAGGCCACAGCGCCATGGAGGAAGGAGGGCGCTTCCCATATTGCATCGGCGGCTACAGCCAGCGCGCTGCCCAGGGGATTAATATATTCATCGGGTGTTTCCAATACAATTCTATCTGCGATCAGCTTTCTGGCGTTTTCTGCCCGTTGAAAAAGCGAAGCGGCCTGGTTATATGCCCTTGGCTCATTGGTATTCTCTATAAAAAAATACAGGTCCTTGTTAGTGGCGGGTGACCGACTTATTATAACGGGCGTTGGTGATTGGTTGGAAGATGCCCAAAGACTTTGCGGACTTTCCTGCTTTTCGGCATCGGCAAGTTTTACAGTGGCTGCGGAGGGAAATATTCCTTTTAGTTTTCTGAAATTATTTTTCCCGCTCGTGTCCGGCTTTTTAATACCCTGCAATATTTCGTCTCTGTCCTTTTCGCTTAAGGGTTTTGTAAAGCCATACCATAACTGAAACTGGTTTTTAGTAACCTCATAGATATTGTCCTTACAGTAATCAGGTTGCATATAGAAAGAAGATTCGGGATCTGCGCCAATATCTCCATCGCGATGAAATTTTTTACCGGTGGCTGC
The DNA here is from genome assembly GCA_040393015.1 of Paraniabella yanshanensis. GTDB lineage: Bacteria > Bacteroidota > Bacteroidia > Chitinophagales > Chitinophagaceae > Niabella > Niabella yanshanensis_A. The sequence continues at coordinate 85,298 of JBEBUZ010000005.1, read as the reverse complement.
ACCGTAGGCGATGGCGACCGACAGACCTTCCGGAACCCCGCTGGTTTCTATTTTAATAATCATACCCTCGGTATCGGCCATGGCTAAGGCGGTTAACCTCATCATCCCGTTTTGAAGCATTGGGTCCCGTATTTCATATATCATCGACCCGGGCCGGTACACCGTGCGGATACTCTCTGCCTCCGTGAGCCATTTGCTTTGACTTTTGTATAGCAGACCTATTTTGCAGTTGCCGCCCATGCCGGGCATATAAAGGGCAAATTCGGGCAGGTCGCCCGTTTCAACGCGAAAGCCGGTATGGGTACCGTATAAGGCACGGTTAAATTTCTTTGATCCCTGGTGCAGCAGAAAGTCTTTGCCGGATGGCCGGTAGTGCAATACCCGCTCTTTATTGTGCCAGAGCTGGGTCTGTGCCTGGCCATACGATATGCCTGCTAAACTGAATGAAATCAGCAATGAACGGATCAGATAAACGGAATATTTCATTTGTTGATTTTTAATGCGATAACAAGCGGCTGTGCCTTTCCTGGCAGCGAGCTTTATTTTTATTCTGTCAGGGCATTTTTTGCAAGCCTTCTGTTTTTACTTTCCACCGGCCGTTTTTGGGTATACCCGGCAATGCCTGCTCCGCCTGGTCGTAACCGGCGCACATCATGGCGATGGCCGAAAGCAGGCCGCCGTTTCCGGGTAAATAAATCGTTAGCCGGTCTTCCTGGTAGTTATGGCCATTGGGAAGATAAGTATTGGTTTGGATAGGCATCAGCAAGGCGTCGATGGCTTTATCAGGCAGACCCAGACGGGTAGCGGTCATCGCCGTCATCGGAAAGTCCCAGCCCCAGGTATCCTGCCAGCTCCAGTTATTCCATATCCAGTCGAAGGTATTCCGCATGATTTGCTCGTCCACCAGAGGTGTCCGGGGCATCATTCCCAGGGCACCAAAAACAGAAGGATGGTCGGTTCTGTATTCGGGATTCGTATAAGAGTCGGTAGCACTTTCTGCAAACAAATATTTATGATCCTGAATGGGAAGGGGCGAAAGGTCTTTGATAACAGCTTCCCATTTCGGCTCCGCGGGCAGGCCCAGGCGCTCCCGCCATTGCTGCGCTATCTGGAGCCCCCAATACCAATATACCAGTTCATAAGTGGGATTGAAGGTTTCTTCTGCCTTAAAGCGTTCCTGCGCCGGTATCAATCCCTTGCCCAATACATATTTTCGGGTGGCTTCGTTGTAATGTGCAAAAGAAGCCATAAAATCGGCAGTGCCAAAAACCAGGTCCTTGTATTTTTCAAGTACGGCTTTTTCCTGCCGGGCCCGGTACAGCAATTCGGTAAAATAGATAAAATGGGGCTGCTGCCAGATTAAAAAAGCGCCTACAGAAGACGGTACTTCCCTCCCTTTGTTGTCGGTCATTTTCTGCCAGCGTAATCCCTCGTATCCCTGTCGGCGCGCAATATCCCGGGCTGTTTGCTGTACCTTCCCATACCAGTCCACGCTTTTTTCCAATAGCTCCGGCCGTCCCCATAGTGCGAAATGTATGCCGTGCCACCAGTGCATTTCGAGATGGGGTTTGCCGTACCAGCTATTGTAGGTAAGGCCCGTCTCCTGGGGTGGATAATTGCCCGCGCACTGAATTTTGGTGAGGTATTGGGAAAGGATAATTCTTCTTTCCAACTCATGGGCCCGGGGATCAGTACTGCCCGCAAAATCAATAGCACCACCACTTTTCCAGAAGGCCGCCAGTTGTTGCCGGCTGTTTTGCCTTGTTGCAGAAAAAGTTGCGACGGGAACCGGATTTTTCCCGTTGCTGAATCTTACACTTAACTCAAAACTGCTTCCACTGGTGGGTTTGATGAGGTAATAATGAGCTTGTTTTGCAGAGATCGATGCGCTGCCCTTCCATAAAGCGGAAATGGAATAACGGGTCGTGTCGAGCTGGTGGTGAAGAGTTGCCCCGTTTTCGCTCTTACGGACAATTTCGGAACTATGTTTTTTTTCGTCTTTCCAGTTATTACCCCTGTCGCCCCACTCCCCATTCGGATAAGGCAACCGAATACGTATCTGTAAACGTTTTTGTGCAATCAGGGGAGAAGATATTTGCGTAGCGATGGCATCCTGCTGCTGATGTGCATAGGTAATTACCTGAACAGGAATACTTTCAACAGTGAATGATGATTTGATCTCACCCGTCCACATATCTAATTGCTGGTTTATATTTTGTATATCCGACAGGGTTGCCAGGCTTCCGTCTTTCCTGATGATCTCCAGGCCAATATTGGCTAAATGCAGCCGATGTTCGTTGATACGGAAATAATCGGCTGTTTTCTTAGACAGATCGGGCCCCTGGTTGTTCTGAACCATATAGGTAACCTCCCTTCCATGAAGCCGGTAGGCTTTTAACGCATCTTCTGCCTTGTATTGATTTACATTAGAAAAAGCATGCCAGCCCCATTCACTTTGAGTACCCAATGGAACGCCCTGGGCATAATTGTCGGGAAAAGATTGCAAACCGGTTATATCTGCAGTAAAAGCAAAAGAACCATTGCCCACCGAAAGGGAAGCCAGCGAATCGGCTTTGTTCAGGTGTATGGTATGGCGTTGCACCACCTGCTGACGATTTATCGCAGAATTAATTTGCGCTACCAAAACAGGATGTAAAAAAAGAAGAACAACGAAGAACTTACCACGCATCGTTACTTATTTAATCTTAATTAATCTTTAAAGGTATCGGTTACCCGGTTGTATAATAACGGTACCGACAAATTTTTTTACGCAATCGATTGTGTAATTGTTAATTTTACAATTAAATAAAATTATTATCTTGCCTTTCCAATTTTCCGAAAGTCGAATCGCAGTAAAATATACGGGAAAAGGACCGGCACAATTAATAGTGTCAGTGGTGTCCGCGTTGGTAAAAATATTTTGTTGCAGGAGGTAAGGGGTTTAATAGTAAACATCAAATGAGACGTAAAAATTATCATCCGATTGTTGCCTGTATGTTGGCCATGCATTGCTGCGCCGTTCTTTCTGCCCAGGTGTATAAATTTGATTTTGGTGAGGGAAAAGTAGCGAAAGATTTCGTGAAAGTTTTATCCACAGATGTTTTCAGTCAGGAAGCAGGATATGGATTTGAGCCGGGTAGTGAACTGACGAACAATCGGAGGATAGGGAAGACCGCCTTAACGGATGGGTTTGTCACCAGCCGGCAGCCCTTTTATTTTTCGGTGAAACTCCCCGAAGGGAATTATGATATAAAACTTTGGACAGGCGACGATCACGGCAGTTCCGACATTGCCGTTCGGGCCGAGAGCCGCAGGATGTTCGTGAACCGGCTGATCACCCGCAGGGGTGAACACCAGTTGATTGAATTTACCGTCAATATCCGCGACAGCCTCATTGCGGGTACTGAGAAAAAAGTGCGACTGAAACCCCGCGAACATGGTTATTTGAATTGGGACAATAAGCTGACGCTTGAGTTCAACAGTGCTGCCCCGAAAATAAATGCCGTCACCATTACACCTGCGAGGGGGGCGGCGTCGGTGTTTCTTGCCGGTAATTCAACGGTGGTAGATGGTGCGAGTGAGCCCTTCTCTGCCTGGGGACAGATGTTTCCCTATTTTTTTCAACCGGGTAAGGTGTCGGTTGTCAACCTTGCCGAGTCGGGAGAGTCATTAAGTAGTTTTATTGCAGCGCGCCGGTTTGCCAAACTGCTCAGCCTGCTAAAGCCGGGCGATTACGCTTTTGTAGAGTTTGGCCATAACGATCAGAAACAAAAAGGTGAAGGCGTGGGTGCTTTTACCAGTTATAAAAAGGATCTGGTCTATTTTATCAATGAAGTGAAGAAAAAAGGCGGTATCCCGGTGCTGGTTACGTCGGTGCAGAGAAGAAGATTTGATAAAGACGGCAGGATTGAAGAAACCCTGGGCGATTACCCGGCCGCGGTAAGGCAAACTGCCAGGGAATATAAAGTGCCGTTGATAGACCTGAATGCGATGAGTAAGGATCTGTTTGAGGCAATGGGAGTAGAAGGCTCTCTGTTGGCATTTGTTCATTTCCCCGCCGGTAGTTTTCCGGGCAGGAGTGAGGCCATTGCCGATAATACTCATTTTCGTCCGTATGGCGCTTACGAGGTTGCAAAACTGATGGTTACGGGCCTGCGTAACGCATTGCCTTCTCTGGCAAAATTTATAAAAACAGGGCTACCGGTTTTTGATCCTTCGAAACCAGACTTGTACGAAAGTTTCTACTGGCCGGAGAGTCCCGGAAAGGATGCTACAAAGCCCGATGGAAATTAGAGAAGATCAGCTATTGATAATAAAATTTTTTATTCGGAGTATGAAGAAGTCTGTAATTGGGTGTTGTATATTTCTGTTCGTCCTGAACCTGACGGTCCGGGCTCAGTGGCCGGCTCAGACGCAGGAGGCAAAGCCCTGGACCCGCTGGTGGTGGATGGGCAGCGCTGTAGATGAAAAGGATCTTTCCTCCTCGCTGACTCAATACAGCAAAGCTGGTTTTGGAGGGGTGGAAATAGTACCCATTTATGGAGCTAAGGGTTATGAAAGCCGTTATATTGATTATTTATCACCACGGTGGATGAAGATGCTCGATCACACGGTGAAAGAATCAAAGGCTTTGGGGATGGGGGTTTATATTTCAGTAGGTACGGGCTGGCCTATCGGGGGACCGAATGTAACCATGGCCGATGCGGCGTCTAAAGTATTTGTACAGCAGTATTCCCTCAATGCCCGTTCAAACCTCGCAGAGAAAATTATTATCCAGGATCCGAAGCAAAAAGATATAGCCGTTCTGGGATCGCTGATCGGTTATACGAAAGGCGGCCAGCCCATCGATCTTACTGATAAAGTAACCAGTGACGGCAGTTTGCATTTTAACTCCGCTGAGGATATGACACTCTATGCTCTTTTTAACGGTAAAACCCGCCAGGCGGTGAAAAGGGCGGCTCCGGGCGGGGAGGGGTGGACGATTGATCATTTTTCCAGGAAGGCCACTGCTAACTATTTTAAAGTATTCGATAAGGCTTTTGGTAACTCTTCTCACGGCGTGAAAGGTTTTTTTAACGATAGCTATGAGGTTTATGGCGCTAACTGGACACCGGAGCTTTTTAATGAGTTTGAAAAAAGACGTGGATACGATCTGAGACAATACGTAGAACCATTTTTCTCCAACCGTATCAACGACACTATTGCCCGTTTGAAATCGGACTACCGGCAAACCGTTGCCGACCTGATGCTGGAGAACTTTTCAACGGTTTTTACCAACTGGACCCATCAGCGCGCGGCTCGTTCTATTAACCAGGCACATGGCTCCCCGGGTAACCTGCTCGATTTATACGGTGCTTTCGATGTGCCTGAAACCGAAACCTTTGGCAGCAGCTATTTTCCTGTAAGAGGATTGAGGCGCGATAGTGCCGATATCCGGAATGTGGACCCCGACCCGTTTATGCTGAAATTTGCTTCTTCCGCCGCTCATGCTTACGGTAAACCTTTGGTGAGCTGCGAAACCTTTACCTGGCTTACCGAGCATTTTAAAACTTCCTGGAGCCAGTGCAAACCAGAGGTAGACCAGGTGTTCTTGTCGGGTGTTAATCATGTGTTTTATCATGGTACTACTTATAACCCCCAGGATGCCAAATGGCCCGGCTGGTTATTTTATGCGTCAACCAATTTTGTACCTAATAACAGTTTGTGGCCTCATCTTAGGGGTTTGAACGATTATATCGCCCGCTGCCAGTCGGTGCTACAGGCCGGCGTTCCCGACAATGAGCTGGCCATCTATTGGCCGGTCTTTGATGTCTGGAACGATGCTTCGGGGATGGATAAACCTCTTTCTGTTCATCATGTGGACAAATGGCTGCATCCGACTTCCTTTTATAAAAATCTCAGCTCACTTCAGTCGATGGGTTACTCGCTCGATTTTGTGTCGGACAAAATGCTGGGTCAGGCAAATGCTGCCAATGGTATTTTCAGCGTGAGTACCGCAGGTGCCGCCCATAAAGTGTTGTTGGTGCCTGCTACAGGGAAAATGCCTGTGTCTACCTTTGAAAATATTATCCGATTGGTAAAGGAAGGAGCCCGGGTGGTGATGGAAAAATTACCGGATGATGTGCCCGGATTTTACGAGACAGAAAAACAGAGAGCCAGTTTAATAGCCCTGGGGCAGAGCCTGTCATTTTCGGCTGCCAACCAGGAACTACAGGTAGCTTCCATCGGGAAAGGCCAACTGATTCTCGGCAACCTGCAAAAGGGATTGAACTATCTTAAATTGTTGCCGGAACCCCTCGCAGCGGAAGGATTGGGTTTTATACGCAGAAAGACAAGCGATGGTAAATTTTATTTTATTGTAAATAATACCGGTCGCGATATTGACCAATCCGTTGTTTTACAAAGCAGGGAAAAATTTGTACAATTATTAGATCCTTTGAATGGCGCTATCAGCCGGTTGGCGGTAACCCAAAAAGGAGCGGCAATCGGTGTAAGGCTACAGTTGAAGTCGGGCCAATCCGTTATCCTGAAACTGTCGGAGAAGGAAGCAAAAGCGCCCTTTTATCAATACGAGTCAGCTTTAGGCGATGCGATCGATCTCACCCGAAACCAATGGAGTTTACGTTTCACGCAGGGCGGCCCACAACTTCCTTCTCCAATAACCATGACCAGCATACGACCCTGGACAGATTTTACCCAGGATGCGGCCACCCAATCTTTTTCCGGTACAGGCATATACACAACTACATTTTCTATTACTTCCAAAGCGCGCGATTATATATTGCGATTCGATCAATTGCATGAGTCGGCACGTGTTATAATTAACGGAAAAGAAGCGGGTCTGGTTTGGAGCCTTCCCTACGAATTACGGGTGGGTAATTACCTGAAGCAGGGGTTGAATACGATTCAGATAGAAGTATGTAACCTCATGGCCAATCGTATTAAAGATATGGATGAGAAAGGCGAGGTTTGGCGCAATTATCACGAGATCAATTTTGTAAATATTAATTATAAGGATTTTAATGCTGCGGCCTGGAAGGTACAGCCTTCGGGTGTGGGAGGGAGGGTCATCCTCGTGCCTTTGAAATGATCGGTTCGCTGAATTTGTAATTTAAGCAGATGAAGAAGCTATGGTTTTTTTTATGGCTGTTATCGGGTAATGTGCCGGCAATGGCACAGCGCCAGATGGAGGCTTTGGACCGCGGGGTGGTAGCGATATCCGATGGTAATGGAAAGCTATTTATTAGCTGGCGTTTACTGGCTTCTGATCCCGATGATGTCGCTTTTAACCTTTACCGGAAAAGTAGCAATAAAACCATCCAATTGAACAGCCGCCCTATTAGGGACGTAACAGGCTTTATGGATGATGCCGGAAAGGTCGCGGCACAGACTGAATACATAGTGGTACCCGTGGTGGGGAATCGGGAAGAGGGAGAGCCGGGTTATTTTACAGTACAGGCAACAGATAAGCCCTATTTGTCCATTCCCCTGCAAATTCCCGAAGGCTATGCCGCCAATGACGGCTCGGTAGGAGATCTCGACGGCGATGGCGCTTATGAGATTATTGTTCACATAGCGGGCCGGGGCCGCGATAACAGTCATGCCGGATTCACCGACCCTCCGCTGTTACAGGCCTATAAGCTCAACGGAACATTGCTGTGGACGATCGATCTGGGCAGGAATATCCGGGAGGGTGCGCATTATACACAGTTTATGGTATATGACCTGGATGGCGATGGCAAAGCAGAGTTAGCAGTTAAAACAGCCGACGGCTCCATCGATGGCAGGGGTAAGGTAATTGGCGACAGTACAAAAGACTGGCGCAACGGTCAGGGATATGTATTGGCCGGTCCGGAATACCTTTCCATTTTTAACGGTCTTACAGGGGAACTGATGCATACCGTGGATTTTATCCCACCCCGGGCTCCTTCCCTGAATCCTACGGCCGTGGAATTGAAAAATATCTGGGGAGACGGTTATGGCAATCGTATGGATCGCTTCCTGGCGGCTATAGCTTATCTCGATGGTGTTCACCCCAGCTTAATTATGTCGAGGGGGTATTATACAAGAACCGTAATCACCGCCTGGGACTTTCAGAACGGGAAACTGCAACAGCGCTGGACTTTTGATAGCAATGACAAAGGAAATCAAGCCTACGCGGGGCAGGGTAATCATAATCTGTCGGTGGCTGATGTGGATAATGATGGCCGGGATGAAATCATATTCGGCGCCATGTGTGTAGACGACAATGGCAAAGGTCTGTACTCTACGGGTATTGGGCACGGTGATGCCTTGCATGTGACGGATCTCGACCCTTCCATTCCCGGTCTCGAAGTGTTTGATATACAGGAAAGGTTTGATGATGCGGGCTGTAGTTTTAGATCGGCTGCGACCGGAGAAGTGTATTGGAAGAAAGCTTCGGTAATGGCTGGCCGCGATGGCGAAGGACCCGGCAGGGGCCTGGCCTTAGATATTGATCCCCGCTTTCCCGGATACGAATGCTGGGTGGCAGGCGGAGGAATAACCGGATTGTTCGACAGTAAGGGAAATAAAATTGCCGACAGAACACCGCCCTGTAATATGGGCATATATTGGGATGGAGATGTGTTAAGGGAAATACTGAACGGAACTTTTATTGGAAAATGGGATTACCGGAAAGAGACGACCGCGAAACTGCTCAATACCGCCGATTTTGGATGCAGGAGCAATAACAGTACAAAAGCCAACCCGGTACTCTCGGCCGATATTTTGGGCGACTGGAGGGAAGAAGTTATTTATCGTTCGGCCGACAATAGAGAGCTGAGGATTTTTTCAACGACCACTCCCACTGCCCTCAGGTTTTATACCCTGATGAATGATCCGCAGTATCGGTTAAGCGTGGCCTGGCAAAACGTGGGGTATAACCAACCGCCGCACACGGGTTTTTATTTTGGAGAAGGAATGGCAAAGCCTCCCAGGCCCCATGTAAAATATACTCCTTTGCATAAGCCATAATTATAAATGATTATTTAATAAAAACGGAAAAAATGTTTTTTACTAACGGTATCGGAAAAAGTAAATACACGAAAATTGCTTCTTTGGCTCTGCTGGTTCTGTTATCCTCTTTTATCTACCGGCAAAGCGAGCGGCCAGTGTTATATATTATCGGCGACTCTACTGTTAAAAATGGAAGCGGGCAGGGAGCCGACTCTCAATGGGGATGGGGAAGTCTGATAGCTGTTCATTTTGACAGTTCCAGGTTGGAGGTGAGGAACCACGCCATCGGCGGACGAAGCAGCCGCACCTTTATTACGGAAGGCCGCTGGGATGCGATCCTGAAGACCCTGAAGAAGGGCGATTATGTGATCATGCAGTTTGGCCATAACGATGCCAGTCCGCTCGATGATACAGCGAGGGCAAGAGGAACCATCCGGGGAGTTGGCGGGGAAAGCAAAGAAATTTACAACCCCATCCGGAAAGTAAAGGAAACTGTTTATTCCTATGGTCATTATATGGATAAATATGTAAACGATGCGAAGGCCAGGGGTGCTATACCTATTATTTGCTCCCCTGTTCCGCGTAATAATTTTACCGAAGGAAAAGCGCGGAGGAGCAGCAACGACTACGGGCTTTGGGCGCAGCAGGTGGCCGCCCGCAATGGCGCTTTTTTTATCGACCTGAACAGTTTAATTGCGGATGAATACGATAAAATGGGGCAGGAAGCCGTGGCAGCATTTTTCCCCAAAGATCATACCCATACCAACCTGGAGGGAGCGAAGCTGAATGCAGAAAAACTAGTGTTGGGCATCAGAAGTTTAAAAAGGTGTAAACTGAAATCCTATCTCAAATCTAAGCGGTAATAAGAGCAGCTTATCCTGCAATAAAACAGATGCCACGGGCAAAAAATATTGCTTTACAAGAATTAAAATTCCATTATGAATACGAACAAATTTTTACTTCTAACGATCGTTTGGCTGGCATTTGGCCTACAGTCTCCGGCGCAATCTCTTCCTTCTAAGAAAAAGATATTGAAGAGTATGCGTGTGGCCAATCAGTACTTTATGAATAAATGGCCCGATCCGGGAAAACCTACCGTTACCAACAGGGTTCGTCCGGCTAACCTATGGACAAGAGCGGTGTACTACGAAGGACTGATGGCTTTGTATGATATAGACCGAAAAAAAGAATATTATGATTATGCCGTGGAATGGGGTGAGAAGCATAACTGGGGCTTGCGTAACGGAGTTAAAACAAGAGATGCTGATGATCACTGTGCAGGGCAGACATATATCGATTTGTATAAGATTGATCCTAAGCCGGAGAGGATAAAAGATATCACTACCTCCATTAATAATGTGGTGGCCGGTGATAGAAATGATGACTGGTTTTGGATAGATGCTCTTCAGATGGGAATGCCGGTGTTTACCAAACTGGGGGTATTATATAAAGATACGAAATATTTTGACAAGATGTACGCCATGTACGCCCATGCAAAATACAAGCACGGAGGGAAGGGTTTATACAACCCCGAAGAACATTTGTGGTGGCGCGATAAGGATTTTGTTCCGCCCTATAAAGAACCCAACGGAGAGGATTGTTACTGGAGCCGGGGCAACGGCTGGGTAGTGGCGGCCCTGGCTCGTGTGTTGGAAGAACTTCCGGCGACCGATCCCCACTATGCCGAATATCAGCAGGACTTTGAAAATATGTGCGCCGCTTTACTTAAGATTCAGCAGCCAGACGGATTATGGACGGTAAGCCTGCACGATCCCAATCATTTCGGGGGAAAAGAAATTACAGGATCCGCGTTGTTTGTGTATGGATTTGCCTGGGGGGTAAGAAAGGGTATCCTGGATAAGAAAACCTATATGCCCTCCATAAAAAAAGCCTGGAATACAATGGTGAAGGATGCCCTCCATAAGAACGGTTTCCTCGGTTATGTACAGGGAACCGGAAAAGAACCGAAAGACGGTCAGCCGGTAAACTATACCAATGTTCCGGATTTTGAAGACTACGGATTGGGATGTTTTTTATTAGCGGGGAGTGAAGTGTATAAATTGAAATAGTGCCTGTTACCATTTAAGGGAGAAGGACGTTTTAAGTATAACATTAAACCAACACGATGCAAAGACTTGCTTTTAGAATGAAATTAGTACCGGGCTATGAAGCGGAGTATAAGAGAAGGCATGATGAGATATGGCCCGAACTATCAGCTCTGTTAAAGGAAACCGGCGTAAGCGATTACGGTATTTTTCTGGACGCTGATTCCAACGACTTGTTCGGCGTACTCAAACTGGAAGAGGGAAGAACGATGGATGATCTGCCTTCGCACCCCGTAATGAGAAAATGGTGGGCTTATATGGCGGATATTATGGAGACCCGTCCCGATCATTCGCCGGTATCTACGCCCCTCCGGGAAGTGTTTTATATGCAATAGGATAATGGAGAAAGGAGAGGAGTACATGGGGGGCCGCAGGAGGCACTCTCAGGATCCGGGAGGTATGGGTGTTGAACCTTATTGAATGTTTTGAACGAGTGGAAATTGCCAGTTCTTTTACTTTCTTTTTAACGCAATCGATTGCGTAGATTTTTGTGTTATTTCAGGATGGAGCAGGATGCCCCGGCTTACGGAAGAGATTAATTTAGTACGACGAAACTGGCAGCGCCAGGTACCATGTTAATGAATAGCGATTGCCGCACCGGCGAACAGTTTGTATTTTGATGATGATTGTTGCAACAGAAATTCTCTTTTTAAAAAAAACAAATATGAAACGAAAGACGTATGCTTGCTACGGGCTCTTCCTAACAGTAGTGATTTTTTGTTTGCCTCTGCTTTTATCGGCTCAACAGCCGGTGTCGGTGAGAGGTACTGTTCTGAGCGAAAGCGCTACTCCGGTGGTGGGCGCCAGTGTAAAACTGAAAGGAAGTAACCTCACGGTTGTAACAGACGATAATGGTGTGTTTACCATCAACGCGCCGCTGAATTCTGTTTTGATTATTTCCAGTATCGGGTTTGAAACACAGGAGTGGACAGTAACTGACAGAAGCCCCACTATTGTTTTAAGAACCCTGATTTCGGAAATGGACAAAGTGGTGGTAATAGGTTATGGAACGCAGAGACGATCGGATGTTACCGGTGCCGTGGCCAGTGTGAGTGCAGAGGCATTGACAGAACGTCCGGTAACCAACGCATTTGAAGCTTTGCAGGGTAAGGCAGCCGGTGTTGATATTAAATCGAGCGAACGTCCCGGAACCATCGGCAGCGTTCGTATTCGCGGAAACCGCTCTTTGTCGGCCAGCAATTCACCGTTATATGTAGTAGATGGTGTTCCGCTTATGTCGGCTTCGTCTATTGAAACATTAAATCCAAGAGATATTGAATCTATCGATATCCTTAAAGATGCATCGGCTACCGCCATCTACGGTTCGCGCGGTGCCAATGGCGTTATCATTGTGACAACCAAGCAGGGAAAAGCGGGTCGCTTCAGTTTAAATTATGACGGGGCCATTACTACTTCGAAAATAGTGGACCGGTCTCCGTCGATGAGCGCAGCGGAATTTATAGAGTTCAGACGCTGGGCGGCATATAATCTTAATTCCGAAACCTATGCGCACCCTAACTCACCTACAGAAGCTAATGACCGGCTCATTTTTGACAGTCCGCTGGATGCGCAGACTTCGAGAGATAATGTGCTGCAAGGATGGGCCGGAGGATCCTGGGATCCTTCGAGGGTAACCAATACCGACTGGACAAAATTTGTAACGCAAACGGGTGTTGTTTCTGAACATGTGCTGAGCGCCAGCGGCGGTACCGAGAAATTAAATGCATACGGCTCCTTCGGATACCTCAACAATAAAGGCACGCAAAGAGGACAATCTTATGAGCGGTACACTTCGAAGCTGAGCATGAGTGTAACACCAGTATCCTGGTTCCGGATGACCGGTTCGCTGAATATTTCCTGGAGTGAACAGGATTATGGTATGTCTACCCTCGGCGCCCGCAGCAATTCGGCCCCTAACGCCATTTACGGCGCTGCCAAATCTCTTTATAATATGGCGGTTCCTTTTGATGAAGAAGGAAATATTGTGATCAATCCCGGTGGAGAGAACGCTATATATACGATTATGGATGAGTGGGAAAAAAGCACCCAGCTTTCTCAAACCCTGCGCGCTTTGGGTAATTTTTCAGCAACTCTCCTGCTGGGAGAAATCTGGAAGCCTCTCGAGGGATTGAATTACAAATTTAATTTCGGACCGGATTTCCGCCACTGGAGAGAAGGGGTTTACCTGGATGGAACTTCTTCGTTAAAAGTAAACGCTGACGGCAGCCCCGGTGTAAATTATGCACGCCTGCAAAACCGGAGGGATTTTTCCTGGACCTTAGACAATATGATTACCTACGACCGTACGGTTGCCGATTTGCACAAGTTAGGATTAACCTTATTACAAACGGCTTCTTCCTGGAATATCGAAAGTTCATCGATGACGGTGAGCAATATTCCTAAACCATCCTTTCTCTGGAATGCCATGGGTTCTGTCGACATCACCAATGCCGCCAACAGGGCCGGGATGGGATCGGATATTAACGAACGCCAGCTCAATTCTTATATGGCTCGTTTAAACTATGGCTTTGATAATCGTTATTTGTTGACGGTATCGGGACGTTGGGACGGTGCGTCTCAATTGGGAGAGGGAACCAGTAAAGTAGACTTTTTCCCCTCGGCTGCAATAGCCTGGCGTTTAGACAATGAAGAATTTGTTAAAGGCGCTACCTGGATTGATAATTTAAAACTGAGGCTGGGAGTAGGTACAACCGGAAATGCCGCTGTAGATCCCTATGCTACAAAAGGTGCGATTTCTTCCATTTACCTTCCCTTTAATGGAATGAGTAACCAGATCGGTTTTACCACTAACGAACCTTATTACACTGCCAACCAGTTAACATTGGCCAATCCTACACTGGGTTGGGAGAAAACGACTCAGTACAACCTTGGGCTCGACTTCGGTCTTTTAAGAGGAAGATTGAGTGGTAGTATCGATGCTTATAAATCCAATACCAATGAACTGCTGATGTTGGTGAAAATTCCCACCTTAACCGGCTTTCCCAATACTTACAGTAATATAGGTAAGACGAAGAATCATGGTGTGGAAGTAACGCTGAATCTTATACCGGTGCAAACTGCGGGTGGGTTTGTATGGGAATCCAACTTAAATGCGGCATGGCAAAAAGATGAGATCGTGGAGCTGGCTTATGGGAAAAACGATATGGTGGATAACGCATGGTTCATTGGCAGGTCGATCAACGTGCTGTATGGTTTTGATAACATGGGCCTCTGGCAGGATACACCCGATGACCTCGCTGAGATGGCGAAGTGGAAAGAGAACGGATATAACTTTACTCCGGGTAATGTACGACCCAGGGATCAGAACGGTGATTACAAAATGACCATTGACGACAGGGTAGTGCTTGGAAACAGTAATCCTACCTGGACCATGGGTTGGTACAATACCCTCAGCTTTAAAAACATAGAGCTATCGATGGGATTGTACGGAAGAATGGGTTATACGGCTTCTGTAGGTGGCGAAGCATTGACCGCACATAGCAATCAACGTACACTAGACTACTGGACACCCGACAATACCGATGCCGAATTCCAGAAACCAATTATGGGACAAGCATCATCCGGTTCACAGGATAATTTTTCCGGACTACTTGGATTTAAAAAAGCTTCATTTGTAAAGATCCGGAATGTGTCCCTGGGATATAACGTGCCGCAGAACCTCTGCGCCAGAGTGGGTCTTAACAATTTAAAATTATACGCACAGTCGCTGAACCCCGGTAATATTTATCAGTCGCTGGACTGGTATGATTTTGATACCGATGCGACCTATTTCAATCGCAGTTTTGTAGTTGGGCTCCAGGTTGGATTTTAGACAGGCCGGACGGAGTATAAGAATAACATTAAAATAAGAGAAATGAATACAATCAAAAATATAGGAATAAGTGCTTTGCTCATGGCAGCAACCCTGCTAAGCTCTTGTAAGAAAAGTTTCCTTAACGAGGATCTCACTAACCGATATTCAACGGATTACTTTAAGACGGCGGAGGGGATTGAAAAACTGACGGTATCCCTGTACGGTAATATCCGTTGGCATTTCGGTTTTGAATGGGCTTACGGTACCACACTTTACGGTACAGACGAGTTTACCAACGGGAACGATTTGACCAATGAAATGTGGAACACTTACGATAATCGTTTTGGTCCCATTGGGGCTACTCCTGCACTGGGAGCCGCCAATAACAATGCTACCTCTCCGGCAGCAGTATGGGATCAAATGTATTATGGTATTGCCTCGGCTAATACTATTATTGCCAACGCCGCATTTATTACCGACGAAGCTGTCAGGAAGCGTAGTCTGGCCCATGCCCATTTTTTACGTGGCTTTAACTACTACAAACTTACCGCTCAGTATGGAGGTGTGGTATTGCAAACCGAGCCTGCCCAAACCGTTGTACGTAATTTCACCCGTTCTACCGAAGAGCAATCCTGGGAGCAGGTGATTTCCGATTTTCGTAAAGCTTATGAGCTTTTCGAGGGAGAAGTGTATACCTATGGTAAGGGAATTACCTGGACAAAAGCTACTGCGGCCCATTTTCTTGCCAAAGCTTTATTGTTCCGTGCTTCAGAGCGCTGCAGTGCGTGGAACAGTTCCTATAAGCAAGCAGATCTTAACGAGGCTATAGCTGCCTGTACCTACGCCATTGGGGCAAGAGGGGCTTTAACACCTGATTATAGCGATTTGTATGCGAACTGGACCGGAGTGGATTGCCCCAACGAACAACTGGACGAGATCTTAATGGCGGCCGGCCATAATGCCGATGGGGCCACTGTGGGACGTTTTGGAAACAGAACCTACAATTATTTTACCTCGCAATTTTCGAGCTTCTCGGGAGGATGGGTTAGACGAGGGGTATGGATTGGCAGCATGGATTTTCAACGTTGCCGTCCGACCGAATATACCTACGCTGTTTACGACCACGTAAATGATGCCCGTTTGTGGAAAACCTTTAAAACGGTTTACGGAATAAACACTATTGTTAACCCTAACAGCCAGGCGCTTGAACTGGGAGATCCGGCGGTTGTTATGATTCTCAATACCAAAAACGACCATACTTATGACGGGTACAAATTCGGTGCCGCTGTGCAGAACCCGACCTGGAAAGACGACAACGGTCGGCTACCAGAGTGGAAGGTAGGCGCACGCCAAACCGCCACATCAGGAACATTAACGACTAAAATCGGTCAGTACGCTCCCAACTCCCTGGTGCTTTATCAGAACGGAACTTATGTTGCACCTACCTTTAAAAACCAGCCCATCTGTAATTTCTTTGCGGGAATCAACAAAACAGACGATGGTTCCAGAACTGCCGAAAGAGGAGATGCCCACCGCGATGTAACCATGGCCCGTTTGGCAGAAACCTACCTGATACGTGCCGAATGTTATGCCCGCCAGGAACAATACGATAAGGCCATGACTGATATTAATGTGGTAAGGGCGAGGGCTCAATGGAAGAGTGGAGAAAACCGTTCTTTTTATAGCGATGGGTCTCAGGCTTTTAAAGTTAATCCTTTAAACACCGGTACATCCGCAACGAATTATGTCAACTCTAATTTAGACATGAATACTTATTATTTGTCTAACCCCACGACCCCGGTAACCACTGCGGCGTCGAATTTACTACTGACTTCCTTTCCGGCTAATTTACCACAGGAAGATGAAGCTGTACTGTCCGCTATCGGAGCTTCGAGTGCTTTCGACCGGGCTTTAAATTTTATTTTGAACGAACGTACCCGGGAATTGATAGGCGAATGGCAGCGTTGGGAAACATTATCCCGAACCGGTACGCTCATTAAAAGGGCCAAAGCCTTTAATCCGGAAGCAGCGCCCAATATTACTGCTAATAAGCACGAACTCCGTCCCATTCCCCAATCATTTATCGACGGTTTGTTGAATGAGGATGGAAGCAATCTGTCGGCAGATCAGAAAAAAAGCTGGCAAAACCCCGGATATTAAAATATAAAACCTTAATCAAAAATGCCACTGAAAGAGGTGGCATTTTTAGCATCTTACTATGAAGAAAAATTGGATTCTATGCCTGTTCATGCACATTGTTGTAAGCATGCAGGCTCAGGAAAAGCAAGTGCAGTATTTATCGGGAACAGGGAGTAATCATACGGTAGCCTGGGATTTCTACTGCACAGGTGGCCGTAACAGCGGTTATTGGACAAAGATACAGGTGCCTTCCTGCTGGGAGCAGCAAGGTTTTGGTACCTATAATTACGGAAGAGATTACAAGACCTATGGTAAGAATTTTCGCTTTGCCGATGAGCGGGGACTATATAAATATTCCTTTAATGTGCCTGCTGCCTGGAAGGGAAAAGAAGTATTTATTGTTTTTGAAGGCAGCATGACGGATACCGATGTTAAGGTCAACGGAAAAACGGCAGGTCCCACTCACAGGGGTAGTTTCTATCGCTTTAAATACAATATTACTGACAAGCTGATTTACGGCGCAAAAAATTTGCTCGAAGCGGAAGTGGGTAAGATGTCTTCAGATATGTCGGTAAACAATGCCGAAAGACTGGCCGATTACTGGGTATTTGGTGGTATTTACAGACCCGTGTATCTCGAAGCAGTGAACCGGGAATATATCGATTACATATCGGTAGATGCTCAATCCGATGGCCGTTTTGCCATGCAGGTGTTTCCAAAAAATATAATGAGTGGAGCCAGGGTTACGGCCGAAATAACCGATATGAAGGGCAGGAAGATAGCTTCAGCCAGCGTGTTGTTAAAAAAGGGAGATTCGGTAACAACAGTGAAAACTGCTGTGGCCGGCGTGTCTCCCTGGACCAGTGAAACACCTAATTTATACAAGGTCAATGTTTCACTTCAACGCAACGATAAAACCCTGTACCGCTTACAGGAGCGGTTTGGTTTTCGGACGATTGAAGTGCGGCGGGGGGATGGCATTTATGTCAACGGCGTACAGGTAAAGATGAAGGGTGTGAACCGGCATTGCTGGTGGCCCGAAACAGGACGTACTTTGAATGACAGTTTGCAGTTGGTGGACGTGAACCTGATTAAGGAAATGAATATGAACGCCGTCCGTTGCTCGCATTATCCGCCCGACAAGCGTTTTCTTGAATTGTGCGATTCGCTTGGACTCTATGTTATCAACGAACTGGCCGGCTGGCAAAAAGCATACAGTACCGTGGCCGGTAAGCCCCTGGTACGGGAAATGGTACAGAGAGATCTTAATCACCCATCGATTATTTTTTGGGCCAATGGCAATGAAGGAGGAACCAACAAGGAACTGGATGCGGAGTTTACGAAGTGGGATTACTCGGCCCGCCCCGTGATTCATCCGCATCACCGGCCCGGAAATGATTTTAATGGCATCGACTGTAATCACTACGAAGACTATTACAGTACCCGTAATATTTTGAACGATAGTTTGATTTATATGCCAACGGAATTCCTGCATTCGCAGGACGATGGAGGGGGAGGAGCCGCTATGTATGATTTCTGGAATCTGCATTGGAATGCGAAAAGAAGCGGCGGCGGATTTATCTGGGCATTTGTAGATGAAGGCGTTGTTCGTACTGATATGAACAATATTATTGATGCCAATGGCTTAAATGCGAATGATGGGGTGCTGGGGCCTTACCGGGAAAAAGAGGGCAGTTTTTACGCCTTACGCGAAATATTTTCACCGATACGGATCGATCTGGCTAAACTTCCCGTAGATTTTAATGGCGTGATCGAATTGGAGAACCGGTACCATTTTACTAATCTTGATCAGGGGAAGTTTCAGTGGAAGCTTGTCAATTACGCCAAGCCCTTCGATATGCTTTCAACCGGATATACAGTAGAGAAAGCCGGAACGGCAGTGTCTCCTTCTATTCCTCCTTTGGAAAAGGGAAAGCTGAGGCTGGGACTGCCCGCCAATTACAGGGATTACGATGCTTTGGTACTTACTGCTACCGATGCTTTTGGAAAGGAAATATACCAGTGGACATGGAAGCTGAAATCGAACGGGTTGCTGCTGGCAGGAATACGAAAAATGCCGGATAATAAAGCAACGCTTACGGAAGCAGATTCTGTTGTTACGTTAAGCAGTAACGGGATTGAAGTAAGGATTAACAAACGAACGGGTATGCTTGCGGGCGTAAAAAGCGCCTGGCTGGGTTTGGAAACTCTTTCCTTGTCGGACGGTCCTGTACTCACGCAGGGCGATTTTTCTATTAATCGGGTAACGCTGGACCAGGATAGTGAAAGCCCTTCCATTTCTTTTCAATGCGAGGGCGATATGAAAAATATTAAATGGACGATGCAGGCAAATGGCTGGATAAGGCTCGATTATGAATACCAGCTCAACGGATCCTATCCCTTTGCGGGGGTAAGTTTCAGCTATCCGGAGAATTATATACTGGGCACCAAATGGCTGGGCAAAGGGCCTTACAGGCAATGGAAAAACCGGCCCCAGGGAGCCCCGGTAAATGTGTGGAAGAACTTTTACAATAATACGAAAACTAGTTATTCCCCGTTGGTGTATCCCGAGTTTAAAGGGTATTACAGCGATATTACCTGGATGGAATTTAACACCGTGCAGGGAAGGTTTTATATGGTTACGGAAGACGAAAATTTAAGTGTCCGTCTTTTTGATTTTTACGGATTAACAGGGCCGAGATCGCTTCCTGAGCTTCCTGTGGGCGATATCTCCTTCCTTGACGCCATACCACCCGTTGGTACCAAACTGGCATTGAACGTGAGCGGAAATACCAAAGCCTTAGGACCTCAGAGCGAATTGACGGAAATGAATAAGCCGGTAAAACATAGTTTGTATTTCTATTTCGGACTGCCGAAGATAAGTGACTCAAAGGAGCAGTATAGCCGGCCTAAAGTAGATAATGTGTTTTGATGTTGATAGATTGAAATGCTGAAAAACCAAAACAGGTTTTCTAAAAGAGAAAAAGGCGTAGAACGCAGGTCAACAGGGAGTCGGGCACGCAATCGTTTGCGTAGATTTTTGGTCAAATTCAGGATGGTACAGGATGGAATATAATCACCCGGCCTATAATTTCGTAAACGAATAGAAGGAGATGAAGATTGCGGTGCCAGGCTCTTCTATTCAATAGAAAACGGTTCCACTGCAGGTCGAAAGACCGGGGTTGTAAAGAAGAGGGTTGCTTTAAAAAACAGCTTAGCTATTGTATAAATAATTTGATTTTACTAACAAGATTCGGCAAAACAAACTGAGAGAAGTTTTCTGATCATCAAAGAAAGTATATGCGGCAATCGCCGGGAATTTCCCGGCAATTGTAAAATGTTATTGCATCTGCCAAAAAAAGAATATATGAAAAAGTGGATAATTAATTGCGCTGCCTTCTGCCTGCTTGCTTTATCACTTACGGCTTGCAGCAAACGTACCTGGGAAGAGTTTTACGATAAACCCGACAACCTGGCCAAACCCATTTATACCGTATTGAAAGAAAAAGGGAACTTCAACCATTTATTGGAGGCAATAGACAAGGCCGACTATAAAAGAACGTTGGATGCTGCGGGTTACTGGACCTTTTTTGCGCCGGATGACGAAGCGTTTCAGAGCTATTTTTCTGAAAAGGGTATCAGCAGCGTGAGTCAGTTAAGTGTAGAGGAATGCCGGAATATTGTTACCTATTGTCTCCTGTATTATGCGTATAAAAAAGATCGTATTGACGATTATCAAACTTCAGCAGGCTGGGTAAATGATCAGGCCTTCAGAAGAAGAACGGCTAACTACAAAGGGGTATACGACGAAACCAGTTATACCGGTACCCAAATGAAAGCTATTGCCAGTAACCGAAATAACAATGGAACCGCTTTCTACGTGGAGAACGACAATAACTATAAATACATTCCTTATTTTGCCGAGGGTTTTATGAAGGCGAAGGGCTTGACGGCCTATGATTACAATTATTTTTATCCCAATAGTAACTATACCGGTTTTAATGTAGCCAATGCCCTGGTGAAGGAAGCCGATATCAATGCCGAGAATGGTGTAATTCATGTGGTGGATAAAGTAATATCGGCGCTCCCTGCCATCGAGGATTATTTAAAAGACAACTCCCGCTACAGTCTTTTCAATAGCCTGTATCAAAAATACATGGTGAGTTATGTGCTCAATCCCACCATGACCCGAAATTACCAGGTAATGACCGGTGGCAGTGATCCGGTTTATACCAAAATATATAATTCTTCCCTGGCTTATTCTTTAAATAACGAAAGTTATCTTACTGCGCCTCCCGGTAATGATGCCCAGGCCGGTAGCTATAGCATCTTTGCCCCGGAGAATGAAGTGCTTCAGGCCTATATTGATACCGTACTGCTGGAACATTACAATTCCCTGGATGAGATGCAGCCTTCCATTATATGGGATTTCTTAAATGCCCATATGTGGCAGGAGGCTGCCTGGCCCAGTAAGTTTAGAACCACCCTGAATTTCGCCGGCGAAGAAGCCCGTTTTGATCCGGCCACCAATATTGTTGATAAAAAGATCCTGAGCAACGGATTATTCTTCGGCACCAACAAGGTGCAGGACGCCAATATCTTTAGCAGCGTATATGGAAAAGTCTACCTCGATCCTGCCTATTCCATGATGCTTACCTTGCTCAACCTGGAACTGCGCTCGTCTATATCCAATATCTATAACAATTATACCATCTTCATGATCAGCAACAAAATGTTCAATGATGCTGGCTTTACTGTGGATCAATCTATAAGTACCAACCCTGCAGATCAGTGGCGGTTTACACCTTTGCCCGGATCTACGCTGCCGGCGAGTACAGGTTCTACAACGAGGGCCCGTTTGCAACGTATTTTGAACAACCATGTAGTGCCTAATGAACTTCTCGACAATCTCAGCCCCGAAGGTATTGCCATGACCTATGGCGGAGAATACCTCAGGTATACCAATAATACCGTTTATACAGCCGGTAATGTGGATTCGAACGTGGTTGCTGATGTGCAGAGCTTTAAAAATGCGAAAAACGGACGTGTATATTACGCGAACCGTATCCTGGATTTTAGCGAGGAAACAGTGGGGCAGGATATTGAGAGATTGGGAACCCCTGCTTCTTCTCCGTTCAATTATTTCTGGCAATATTTACGAAACAGCACTGCCCTGTGGAACAACACTACTAAGCTGATTACCGGTGTGGCTAACGGAAGCTTCTATACCGTCTTTATACCAACCAACGAAGCTATTTTAAAAGCGGTGAATGACGGTGTGCTGCCTGGTACGGGTACAGCGCCCAACCGGGTGCCCAACTTTAACCCTACGCTCGAGCTGGACCGGCAACGGGTTGTTCGTTTCTTCCACTATCATGTGCTGGATAAGCGCAATATAGGAACCGACGGAGTCGAAAGCGGTGCCATACCAACATTACTAAAAGATAACCAGGGTGAGAATACGACTATATTTATTACTAATACCCCCGGAAATCTTAATCTTAAAGATATGAATGGCCGAACTGCTAATACGATACTTGCCGGCAGCAACCATCTGGCCAACAGAGCCACTATTCATTTGATTGATGATTATCTGCAATACACCTATTAATAGTGATTGAGCAAAACTGACGATGGTGAATCCTGCATCGTGACAGGATAAAATAATAGCTATTACACATCAGACCAAACTTAAAAAATGAAAAATAAACTGATGAAATTTTTTCTAAGAAATACGCTTCCTCTTTTACTGCTGTTAGCAGGAAGTTTGCAGGCAGTGTCGCAGGATGACGTATTAGTATTGAGGGGTAAGGTGACGGATATGGCCACAAAACAACCGCTTCAAGGCGCTTCCGTATCGGAGCAGGATAAGGAAGGGCGTATTATTAAATCTATCTCTACAGATGTGGAAGGTAATTTCGTGCTGCGTATCTCCGATCCACAGGATTCTGTATCGGTGACTTATATCGGCTACAAGACTGTTGTGACTGCTATTAAAGGACGCACCACTATTAATATTCAGCTGGAGAGTGATGCAAAAAGTGGTGACGAAGTAATTGTGATAAGTCAGCGGAGAAGCAATAATGGCTTAAACGATATCAATGAAAGAGATCTTACTACTGCGGTTGGACGTATAGGCGCCGAACAAATGGAAGAAATGGCGGCAACCTCTATTGATCAGGCTTTACAGGGACGCTTGGCCGGTGTGGATATTACGGCAACAAGCGGCGACCCCGGCGCTGCTATGAATATCCGTATTCGCGGGGTATCGTCTTTAAGTGCCAACGGTAACCCTCTCATAGTTGTAGATGGGATGCCCTACGAAACGGAGATTCCCAGTGACTTTAATTTTGGTGCAGCCGATGAACAGGGATATGCCAGCTTACTGAATATCTCTCCGGCCGATATTAAAGATATAACAGTACTGAAAGATGCAGCAGGTACGGCTGTTTGGGGTAGCAGGGCCGCAAATGGCGTACTGATTATTACTACCAAAAGAGGGAGAGTGGCCAAACCTTCGGTGCAATATACCATGAAGGTAAATAGTTCCTTTAGACCCGCCGCAATTCCAATGCTTAACGGAGACCAGTATTCTACATTGATTCCCGAAGCTTACATGAATCGCCTCACAGGTTCCACTATCCTGAATTATGTTAATAGCCAGGAGTTTAACTATGATCCCTACAGTCCGTACTGGTATTATAATTATAGTAATAATACCAATTGGGTAGACGCTATTTCCCGTCAGGGCTTTCTGCATGACCATACTGTGAGCCTTTCCGGTGGTGGTGAAAAAGCAAGGTACTTTGCATCAATAGGATACCTGGGACAAACCGGTACTGTAATTGGTAACGACCTGCAAAGAATGAACGCACGCATCAATCTGGACTATGATATCTCTAACCGCCTTCACATTTTTACAGGTTTATCATATACTTATACCGACCGCAGTCGTAACTATACCAGTAATGACGAAGGGGCAATACGGAATGTGGCCTATCTAAAAATGCCCAATATGAGTGTGTTTGAGTATGATGAATTCGGTAACCTTACCACTAACTATCTCTCCCCCGCATCTAATATACAGGGGCAGTACAGTCGTATTTACAACCCTGTGGCGATGGCCAGTCAGGCTATTTATTCGGTGTTGGGTAACAGGATTGTACCACGCTTCCAATTAAAATACAATATTATTAAGAGAGTTTTAGACGCCAGCGTGGATGTACAGTTTGATATAAATAGTACCAATAACAGTAGCTTTCTGCCTCAGATTGCTACGGGCCGGCCCAATACCGAAACGGTGGTGAACCGTTCTTATAGCGGGGATATTGATGCCTTTGGGGTTACTACACGTACCAGTCTCAACTTTACGCCGAGACTAAAAAACAGCGACCACGTTGTTATGGCATTTGCGAACCTGTTTACCAGCGACTACACCAACAATAGCCAGGAGGTTATGAAGTCGAATGCTTTTTCTTCTTTACTGGTAGATGCAACTGCCGATGGACGTACCCAGAATGCTGAGTTGCTGGCTGCATCCCGCCTTACACAAACAAGGTCGATAGGTGCGGTAATACAGGCACAGTATGGTTATAAAGATAAATATCTTATTAACGGAAGCCTGCGCGGGGATGGAAATTCAAGATTTGGTACTGCCAACCGATATGGCTTGTTTCCGGGTGTTTCAATGCGATGGAGGATATCCGGTGAGAAAATGTTTCAACGGATGAAGTTTTTGGACGAGTTGAGTTTTCGGGCCAGCTATGCCCAGGCGGGCAATGCGCCAAGATATGACTACACTTTCTATAATACTTATAGTACTTATAGCTGGAGTTATCAGGGGCAAAGTGCTGTATATCCATCATCCATGGAGCTGAGTAATTTACGTTGGGAAACTGTTCATGGCCGAAATATGGGGCTTAATGTCTCATTGTTTAACGGTCGTATCAGAAGCGATATTGATGTGTATTACAATACCACCAGGGACCTGTTTTCTAATAATTTGAGAATAGGATCCTATACAGGTTATAGTGCTGTAAATATGAACGTGGGTACTATGAGCAACAGGGGCTGGGAGTTTGCATTGTGGACCCAGCCTTATAAAGCCAAAGAATTAACAATAGGTTTCGATTTCAATATTTCCCAGAACGAAAATGTAATTACTGAAATATCCCCTTTCTACCCTATGGAAAGAGGTAATATGGCCGCCAATGGTAACTATCTTGCTATTTTACAAATGAACAATCCTTTCGGATCTTTTTATGGGTATAAATTCAAAGGTGTGTACAAGGATAAGGAGTCGACAATCGCACGCGATGCCGCAGGAAGTCCTATCATTGGTCCCAATGGACAAGTTATATACATGAGGTTTAGTTATCCTACGGTAGACTATGTGTTTCAGCCCGGAGATGCCATGTATGAAGATATCAACCACGATGGTAATATTGATTATATGGATGTTGTGTACCTGGGTAATAATAATCCAAGATTTTACGGTGGCTTTGGACCTAATGTGAGCTGGAAGGGCGGTATGTGGCGCTTGTCGGCTTATTTTAACTATCGTTATGATGTGGATGTGGTGAACGGTACTAAAATGAGTACCACGCGTATGTATAATTACGATAACCAGAGTACAGCCGTATTAAGACGCTGGAGAAACGAGGGCGATATTACCGATATACCTCGTGCTATTTACGGGGGAGGGTATAACTGGCTGGGTAGTGACAAGTATGTGGAAGACGCTTCTTTCCTGCGTTTTAGAACTATTACGCTGAGATACACGGTGCCTTCTGCTAAGTTGCATAGAATAGGCTTTAAGTCGTTAAGCGCGTATCTCACTGCCGAGAACCTGTACACTTTTACCAATTATACCGGTCAGGACCCGGAAGTAAGCATGCCTGGTGGCGATGCCTTTAAGATTGTAATGGATAACTCGATGACGCCGCCGTCGAAAAACTTTACAATTGGTATGGTGGTAGGATTTTAAAAAGACAAACGACAATACATTAGTAACAAAGAAATGATTACGATGGAAAAAAATATAGTAATACGCTTTTTATTGGCAGTAATGCTTATCTCCAGCCTGGCCGGATGTAAGAAGTGGCTGGATCTGAAACCCCGCGACGGAATTGTGGGTGACGAGTTCTGGCAGACCAAAGAACAGGTTGATGCGGCTGTCACCGGAATTTATGCGTCTATACAGGCGAGCAATAGCGGCGGCCGTGCACTTACTGACTATATGTTTGTATGGGGCGAGGCCCGTGCTGATATGGTAACCACCGGAAATCGTACCAGTCCGGATGAGCAGGATATGATTAATATTAACATGACACAGAATAATGTATTCTCTGACTGGGCCGGATTTTATAAAACGATTAATTACTGCAATGTAATCATAGATTTGGCTCCAGGTGTATTGCAAAGAGACAATACCTTTACGCAGGCGCATCTGGATCGCGCGGTGGGGCAGGCTCTGGCCATCAGGGCGCTGATGTATTTCTATCTCGTACGGACTTTCAGAGATGTACCTTTAAAGCTGGATGCTACAGTAAACGACGAAAAGATAGCACCCCTGCCTAAAACCGGCGCTGATTCTGTTTTAAATCAAATTGTAGATGATTTAAAAGCAGCCGAAACTAAACTACCGGAGAGTTACGGGGGTACAGCCGCTTTTGATAAAGGCCGGGTAACCAGGTATGGTGCTAATGCGATATTGGCTGATGTTTATCTGTGGATGGATAAGTATGCCGAAGCGGCTGCTGAATGTGATAAAATCATCAATTCTAATAAGTTTGAGCTGGTATCGGGCAACCAGTTTTTTAATAGCCTGTTCCTTACCGGTGCGTCGTCTGAAACAATATTTGAACTACAGTACGATGAACAGATCCTGAATCCGTTTTATGGTATGCACACTCCCTCTCAGAAGCGCTGGGGCGGAGCATTGCATCTGGCAGAACAGGTATTTGGTCTGGATATGGTAAATGCTACACCAGAACTGGATTACCGGGGTGAAGATGCGGCTTTCAGAGGTGGCGATTTCAGCATCTGGAAATATGTAGGAGCCGATAATGAAGGAAGTTCTTTCAGAACGGCTGATCAGTCTTTTGCACCCTGGATTTTTTATCGTTATGCCGATGCCTTATTGATGAAAGCGGAAGCTATCAATCAGCTCGACCGGCCGCTGGAAGCTTCACGCCTTGTCAAAACAATAAGGGAAAGGGCCAGAGCAATAGAAATCAATCCTATGGATAGTACAGATAAGTCCGCGATGGTAACCTATATAGTAGAGGAGAGGCAAAAAGAATTTGCCTTTGAAGGAAAGCGTTGGTACGACCTTTTGCGCAATGCGAAGCGCAATAGCTACGAACGGCTATCCTTACTTACTAATTCGGCAGCCATCAGTATAATACCCAGTCTGCAGCAGGCCGCTTTTAACAAACTAAGAGATCCGAATAGTCATTATATGCCTGTTTATTACTATGAATTAAGCAGTAATCCACTGTTGGAGCAGAATCCGTTTTACAGATAATGGGAAATAGCCGACACATTCTAAGAGAACTTTCCATCTGATTATAAATACTAAAAAAATCAAGCAGATGAAACAACAAATTCGAATTTTACAACTGGTATGTATTGTTGCTCTGGCAGGTTTGCTGCTTACCGCTTGTAAAAAGACAGTATATGAATTAAAAACAACCTCTGATGTAAATATTACCGGCTTTATCAACGAGAGGCTGGACTCTTTCTCGCTGTTTAAAGAAATACTGGAGCTAACCGGCACCGCTTCTTATTTAGACGCCTACGGAGCTTATACCTGCTTTGTGGTAACCAACGAAGGGGTAGAACGCTGGATGAATTCCGTGGGGATTACCTCTATCGCCGCTGCCGATGTAAACACCCTGAAAAACCTGGTTAAGTTTCATCTGTTGGAAGATACTATTACTACCGGGCAGTTTACTGATGGTAAGTTGAAGACGGTTACTATGTACGGTCAGTATCTGATTACCGGAGTCGCTTTTGTCAATGGCGTTTCTTCTTACACGGTGAATCGGCAGGCCTCAATTGTTCAGTCAAATATCAGACTGGGCAACGGGATCGTACACGTTATCGATCAGATGTTAACACCCGCCGCAAGAACCATTGCTCAGGAACTGGAAGATAAGCCTGAATTTTCCATTTTTGTGCAGGCGATGAAGGAAACCGGTTACTACGATAAGCTGAATACTATAGATGCCGATACTTCCAAACGCTGGATGACCGTGATTGCCGAAAGTAACCAGGCTCTGGCCGATAGCGGAATTGTCTCTTACGCAGCACTAAAAGCAAAATACAGTCAAACCGGCAACCCCTTAAATCCTTCCGACAGTCTGCATATGTACATGGCTTATCATATTGTAGAGGGTTTGTATTTTTTGGGAGATATTATTAATTATAATGCGCAGCTAACCTTATTGCCCGAAGAAGTGATTACCATTAAACATGAAAACCAGGAAATAGTGTTGAACGAAATGGAATTTAACGGGGTGCTTGAAAAAGGTGTGACGCTTGTGCGCCCTTCCAGCGACAATCCTGCTACCAACGGAGTCTGGCATAGTGTCAGCGGGCATACCATGGCCAAGTACCGCAAGCCGCAGGCGCTGTACTGGGATGTAGCGATGTTCCCTGAAATTATGAATCAACCGGCTTATTATCAACGGGCGTTTTACAGTTTTGTTCGGGCAACTGCAGAGGATCACCCCATTGCCAGTATCGACTGGGAATTTCTGGCCTCATCAGACGACCTGGAGTATAATTATGGTGGTACCGGTACACTAAATGTTTATAATGTGAACTGGGATCATATTGCGCTTCACTTTGGCAATAACAGGGGGAAATGGTGGGAGCTGAAAACCCCTCCGATAATCAAAGGAAGGTATAAAGTGTGGATCTGTTATATAGCGCAAAATTCGGTGGGTGCCAATGTATTGATCAATGGAACACAAATGCAGCGGGCCATCAACTTTAACGAGTATATGCCTGCCGGAACCCCCGAAGAGCGGGAGTCCATCGGATGGAAAAACTATGTAACCGCAGCCAACCCTAACCGACATAATTCAAGGTTGGTAGGTATCATCGATATTGCTACTACCGGAACCCAAACAGTGCGGTTTGAACATAATGGTACCGGCGGACAGATCTGTCGCCTGGATATGATCCATTTCATACCGGTTGATGAGAACCAGATATATCCAAGGTTTGAACGGGATGGTACGCCCGTGTGGGAATAATGAAAACTAATTAATGTACTCGTAAAAATATTTGAGATGTGTAATAAGATAAGAAAGCTGTTTTTAGCAATTTTCAGTATTGGGTTGCTGCTTGCCGGATGTAAGAAGTGGGAGGATCATAACCGGATTACCGACGAAAATATTGCATTGACCCTGCTGGAACGCTTACAGGCCAATCCGGATCTGAGCACTTTTACAGACCTGTTGGTTAAATCCGGTTATGCGGATACACTGGCCTCTTTGAAAATGTTTACCGTGTATGCGCCTGTCAATGCTGCTTTGTCGTCTATTACAGCCTCGCTGGAAAATGATAACCAGGCGCTGAAAGCATTTGTAGCCAATCATATTGCCAACCAGGCGTATTATAGCGATTCTGTTGCAGAAACGCAGCGTATTCCCATGCTTAATGGTAAATATCACGATATCACATCGGGTACTATTGATGACCTGGCTTTTTCGTCCAAAGATCTGGCCGCCAAAAATGGCGTTGTGCAGGTACTATCGGCTTTTTTACCGTTTTTAAGTAATACATGGGAGTTTACCGAAACAGATGCCCGAATGCCGGCTCTCCAGAAAGAATTAATGGATTCGGTTGAAAATCTGTTCGGGACAAGAGTGCATAATCTGAAAGATGAATCGAAAAACTTTACCCTGTTTGTGTTACAGGATGCCGCCTGGCAGTCGGAAGTAAACAAGTTTAAACCTCATACCGTGGTTACCGGCAATGCAGATAGTACTACCAAAGTGGCCGGCTGGATGGTACTAAAAGACCTGGCAGTAGATGTCTTGTACAAGTCGGCTGCTCAAATTCCTGATACTATTATTTCCAAATCGGGAGTAAAAGTGGGGATAGACAAAACTGCGATTGTGTCATCCATAAAAACCAGTAACGGGATGGTATATGTTATGAACAGGCTCGAAGTACCTCTTCAGCATAAATTCAGGGAAATCATTATCGAAGCCGAAAATTATACCTCGGCAAGTCATAATCGTTTAACCAATACTTTTATCAGAGATAAAAGAGATTCTGCAACCGGTAATATTTTCAGGGATATTTTGGTGTACAATCATGGTGTAGCCATGTTTAACCTGCGCTACCGGCTTACAGATATACCTGCCGGTAAATACAGGGCGTACTGGATGGCGTTGCACGATAATATCAATAATATGACCACAACGTTTAACCAGAAAATAGGAGTAGATTCTGCCAATTCACCTTTACCGGCCTATGTACCAGTTCCTTTAAATACATATGCGGAGCAGTTGGCGGGCGAGTTTACGCTCACTAGCTACAGACCTGTGTTCAATCTGTTTCTAACCGCTGCCAATTCCACTACAGCAACGGCCAACCCTATTGTATGTAACTACATACGACTGGTACCTGTGTTCTAAACTGTTTATAAAGACTAAAAAGACGATGATGTATAATAGATTGAAACCTGTTTTAAGCGTGACCCTGGCAGTTTTACTGGCTGCAGGAGCGTATGCGCAAAATAATACACCTGCAGATTCTAACACCGTCTCCGCTTCGCACACCGGGGGAATGGTTATAGAAGGTGTAGTGAAAGATGCGGCTACCGGGAAAGGGATCAACGGTGCTCAGTTGCAGGTAAAGGACTTTTCTGCCGCCATTGCCGATACTTTAGGACATTTTTCTTTGAAAATTCCTAATAGCACGGCTACTGTATTGGTGGAAGCCGACGGATTTGATGCGCGGTTGATAGCTGTAAAATACAAGGAAACGCTTGATATTGTATTGCAATCGAAGATCATTCATTCTTTTCATGATCTGTTGGTAATGCCAGTTGGGAGTCAGTACAAGAAATTTTTAACTGCTGCCGCAGAACAGCAACAACCCGATGGATGGCAGCAACCCCTGGAAACAATAGATGCCTGGCTACAGGGTCGTGTGGCCGGGTTAAACGTTATTCGCCGATCCGGCTTGCAGGGCGCCGGCGCTAATATGTTTTTAAATGGTATCAACTCTCTGTATGCAACCAACAAACCGCTGATTATTGTAGACGGCATGCCCTTTGATGCAACTGATTATGGGGAGAGTATTATTGCTAATAACTATACCAATCCACTCAATCTTATCGACGTAAAAGATATCGATAATATAACGATACTCAAGGATGCCGCAAGTCTTTACGGTGCTAAGGGAGCCAACGGCGCTATTATAATTACAACGATCAATGCGGGTGGCAGACAGGCCACCCAAATTGACGCAGGCGTTTATGCCGGTGTAAACATAGCACCAAATCCACTGCCTTTACTCGATGCGGCAGATTATCGCGCCCATCTGAGCCGGATGCTTACGAGTAAGGGTATGGGCGCAGCGGAAATAGCGGCTCAGCCATACATGAACGATGATCCCGCCGGGGCGGAATATTATACCTATCACAATACTACGAACTGGCAGAAAAAAGTACTGGACAACAGCCTGAGCCAAAATGCTTATCTACGTATCACCGGTGGTGACAATATCGCAACTTACGGGCTCTCCGTAGGGTACATGAAAAATTCCGGAATTGTAAAAAATACCGATCTGGAACGTTACAATACCCGTTTCAATGCCGACTTCAATTTTACCGAGAAGCTAACTGGTTCCGCTACTCTTTCCTTTACCTATAGTAACCAAAACCTGAAAGATCAGGGCATCGCCGATAAAACAGCCCCTCTGTTTAATGGATTGATAAAAGCTCCCTTTCTTACCGATCACATAGTGGCCGCTGATGGAACCGTTTCCCCTAATCTTGCGGGCGTTGATATGCTGGGGATAGGTAACCCAACCACCATTATTGATAAGATTGAAGCCTTTAACAAATATTACCGTTTTTTTGGCTCCTTTAAGTTTAAGTATGATATCAGTAAATATTTTACCGCCTCTACTTTAATAGGTTTGCAGTTTGATAAGGTGCGGGAAAGTTATTTTATTCCCAGTCAGGGTTTGGTGCAGGATACCTTGTGGAACGATATAGCTACCAATCGTATGGCTTCCCAGGTAAAGCAATTGTTCTCGCTCTTTAATGATACCCGGCTGGATTTTAACCGCAATTTCGGTTACGTGCATTCGCTAAAGGCAAGTCTTGGCGTACGTTACCAGAATAACCGGGCCAACCAGGTAAATGTTATTACCGCCAATTCCGCTACCGATGATATGGTAAGTGTGCAAAACGGCCTGGCTGCCCTGCGCCGTGTAGGGGGCGATATGGGAGAGTGGAACTGGCTGAATACCTATCTCGCCGCTAACTATGGTTTTCGTGATAAATTATTCCTCAGTCTTAACCTGGCCCTCGACGGATCTTCCCGTTTTGGAATTGAAGCGGCTAACGGTCTGACGATTGCAGGACGACAATTTCCGTTGTTCCCTTCCTTAAGCGCAACCTGGTTATTATCGTCTGAACGGTTTATGGCCTCTTCGTCGATTGATTTGTTTAAACTCAGGGCTTGTTATGGTATTTCCGGTAACGACGATATCGGCAATTATACATCACGCTATATTTACACAGGACAGAATCTGTTAGGAGCTACCGGTTCGGTACGTAAATGGATTTCTAATCCCGGATTACAATGGGAAACAGTCAGTAAACTGAACGCAGGGCTTGATCTTGCTTTCTGGCAAGAACGGGTAACGCTTGGACTGGATGTATACAGTAATCGTACTACTAATATGTTGGTGTATCAGCCCCTGCAAACCGTAACAGGGTTTAGCACAGCGCTTACAAACGGCGGCGAAATGCAGAATAACGGGGTGGAAGCCGCCCTAAATGTGCGAATTGTAAATCGCAGGGCATTTAAATGGGACCTTGGTGCCAATATTGCCAAATACAAAAATGAGATTATTAGTGTGTCGGGCAGTGCAATATACACCGATTATGCGGGGGCCACTATCTTAACAACCGCGGGTCAGCCTGTTAATCAGTTTTATGGTTACAAAACTGAGGGAGTATTTGCTTCCGATGCTGCTGCTGCTGCTGCCGGTCTTTCCAAAGAAAATGCCGATGGGAGCTATTCGGCTTTTAAAGGGGGAGACATACATTTTGCGGATGTAAATGGCGATAAGATAATTAATGAAAATGACCGAACCATTATCGGCGATCCCAACCCTGATTTCTTTGGAGGAATTACTAACCGTTTTATATGGAAAGGTTTTGAACTGAATGCATTATTTACCTTCTCGGTAGGTAACGATGTCTATAATTATCTCCGTTACCGTCTCGAATCACAAAGCGGGGTAGAAAACCAACTGCAGAGCGTATTAAATAGCTGGCGTACCGACGGGCAGGAAACAACCATGCCCAAAGCCAGCTGGGGCGACCCCATGGGTAATAACCGGTTCAGCGACCGATGGATAGAAGATGGATCCTACCTGCGCCTGCGTTCGCTCAATCTTACATACAATATACCTTTAAAGCCTAACGCGGCATTTAAGAATATAGCGGTATCGCTTACCGGCAATAACCTGTTCACTGCAACTAAATATTTAGGGTATGATCCCGAATTCAGCGCTTCGGTGAGCCCTCTTGCCCAAGGGATAGATACCGGGCTTGATCCTGTGTTTAAAAGTATAGTATTGGGGTTAAGGTTAGGCTTATAGGCTAACCCAAAAACGATTGAAACGACCTCCTGAACTTTATAAGGAAGGCACAATGAACAATATAAAATGAAAGGAATGAAAAATTTTTGTATGAAAGCATTTTTAGGCGGTGTGGTTGCAGTAATGGTGCTAACAGGATGTAAAAAAATGTTTGATAAAATGCCTGCAAATGAACTGGATAATAGTCAGGCTTATGAGAATGTGTATGATGCCGATGCCGCGGTAATGGGTGTTTATGGTAAGTTTATGGGACTGGCAGACCGTTATATTATTTTGAATGAACTGCGTGCAGATTTGTTGGATTATACGCAAAATGCGGATAAATGGCTGCGTCAGATCAGTAATCATACGGTTACGCCCGACAATCCCTATGCCGATCCCCGGCCTTTTTATGAGGTGATTCTTAACTGTAATGACGTACTGTTTAATCTTAACAAAATGTACGCTGAGAAAAAACTGAATGAGGCAAACTATATCGAGCGTTACTCTGATATAGCCTGTTTAAGAAGCTTCCTGTACCTGCAATTAGGCATCCATTATGGTGATGAAGTGCGCTATGTAACCTCGCCCCTGGCTACTTTAGAAGACGTTAGTAACCCTGCGTTATTTCCTAAAGTGAGCTTCGATGCGTTACTTGATTCGTTGATTACGTTTACAGAGCCCATCCCTTATAAAGAGCAGTATTCATCTGCATCTTCCTTAAATATTACATTGGACGGATACCCTACCACCAAGTTTTTTATTACTAAAAAAGTATTGTTGGGTGATCTGTACCTATGGAAAGGAAACTATAATAAGGCGGCAAGCTATTACAGGGAAGTAATGGAAGTGGCCACAACGGGTGCTACGGGGGAGACGTATTATTCCCAGTACAAAATGGGATGGTATGGAAATGCCGATGCTCCTATTAGCGATAACAGGGTAGCTTTTATTACCCGGTCAAGGGCCGGCGATATGGACAATCTGTTGTACGATCAGGGCTGGCGAACCATGTTTCAGGCAGGATATACGGCTAACAATTTTATCAGGGAATGGGTTTGGGTATTGCCTTTCGACAATAAATTTGCTCCGGCCAACCCATTCATCAAATTGTTTTCTCCCGTTGGTGGCGATTACCTGATAAAGCCCTCACAGCAGGTGATGCACATGTGGGCCAGTCAGCAAATGGGTAGCAATACAATACCCTCCACCGGCTCTCCTTACGACCCGCGTGGCTTGTTTAGCGTGGCTACCGTAAGCGGCCAGCCAACGGCAATGAAATATATATCCAAATACCTGAACTGGGATACAAAGACCCCGGCGGACGTTTTGGTAAAAAACGGCGACTGGTACCTTTTTCGCCAAACCCAGTTGCTGATGCGGTTTGCAGAGGCGGCCAACAGGGATGGCTGGCATAAACTGGCCTATGCTTTCTTTGACCGGGGAATAGGATCGGTGTATGCGGGTCCTTCGGGCACCACTAATCAAACGCCCTGGCAGAATACATTAGATTATCCCTACCCCTATAATTTTGATGCGAGGAATGGCGATATTCCAAACTTTCGTTCCGACTGGTACAGACATACAGGAGTAAGAAGCCGGGCTTATGTAACGGCCTATCCCATGACGGCCACCACACCTGCCGACAGTTTGTTACAGATAGAAGATGGCCTGGTACAGGAAACGGCCCTTGAGAATGCTTTTGAAGGTACCCGCTGGGCCGATTTACTGCGTGTGGCTCGCAGGCGTAACGATCCGGCGATTATTGCCGATAAAGTATACCAGAAATTATTAAAAGACGGCGATCCGAATGCAGGCGCCGCAAGGGCGAAGCTGATGAACCGGGAAGGATGGTATTTGCCGTTTAAGTTGTAACATGGTCTGACCAGTGAGCATGGTTGTGCAATAACTACAGATTTGCAGATATTTATATTTATTCAGCGAGTTATGAATAATGAAATTAAAACCTGGAGAGGCTAAATGTTTATAGAAAATGAAATCGTATGTTTCTATAGGTATTTGGCCTTTTCCCATTTATGGTTTGGCGCTATAAAAACAATCGCGTTCAAACTGGTATAATATCAAAAAAATAGCAGGATGAAAAGAAGAAGTGTAAAGTGGGTAGTAGTTATACTTTTACTATGTAGTAACCTGCGGCTTATTGCCCAGGATATCTTCCCTGATGGAACACCAATTCCTGGCTGGTTCAGGCAAATCACATCTACCGATATAAATAAGCTGGGTAAAAAATATCGTATTACCGATTATGGGGTAGTAAAGGACAGCAACACCGTTCAGACAAAGAAAATACAGGATATAATCGATAAAGCAGCCTTTAATGGCGGCGGAGTAATTGTGGTACCGAAAGGAACCTACCTGAGCGGTTCCTTGTTTTTCAAACCCAAAACCCATTTGCATCTGGAGGAAGGCGCTACTATAAAAGGCAGCGACGATATCAGCGATTTTGCTTTGCTCGAAACCCGCATAGAAGGACAAAACCTGAAATATTTTGCAGCCCTGGTGAATGCAGATAGAGTGGACGGGTTTACTGTTTCAGGAAAAGGCACGCTCAACGGTAACGGATTACGTTACTGGAAAGCTTTCTGGCTGCGGCGGCAATGGAACCCGCAATGTACCAATATGGATGAAATGCGGCCCAGGCTCCTATATGTTTCCAACAGTAAGAATGTACAGATATCAGGCATTCGGCTGATTAATTCTCCTTTCTGGACCTCGCATTATTATAAATGCGAAAACCTGAAATTACTGAACCTCTTTATCTATGCGCCCTATGCGCCCGTAAAAGCGCCCAGCTCCGATGCCATAGACCTGGATGTCTGTAAAAATGTACTGGTGAAGAATTGCTATATGTCGGTTAACGACGATGCCATTGCATTGAAAGGAGGTAAAGGCCCTTTTGCAGACAAAGATCCCAATAACGGCGGTAATTTTAATATTATTATCGAAGACAATACTTTTGGTTTTTGTCATGGCGCACTCACTTTCGGCAGTGAATCGGTTCATAACCGCAATATTATTTTACGCCGTATTAAAATAGACCATGCGCAAAGATTGCTATGGTTAAAAATGCGTCCCGATACGCCACAATTGTATGAATACGTTACAGTAGAAGATATTGAAGGCAGCGTGGTTAATATGCTCTATATTCAGCCCTGGACACAGTTTTTTGACCTGAAAGGGGAGAAGGACATCCGTACTACCGATGCTCATCATATCACGTTGAAAAATATAAAATTGAATTGCGAAAATGTATTCAATGTAAAAAAATCGGATCAATATACGCTTGGTCATTTTACATTTAAGAATCTCCAGGTAACAGCCACGAAAAATCCGGAGATTCATAAAAACTACGTTGATCATTTTGTTTTGGATAATGTAATGATCAATGAATCCAGGCAGTAACATGACTGGTGGCTGGTATTTATTTTCCGTGTATTTAAAACTATATCCGATATGAAGAGATACGTGTTAAGCCTGACCCGGCTTTTATTATTTGTTTTTTGTTTGGTTGGGGTGATTACAAGCAGTACGGAAGCGCAGCCCCATTCCTCCCGGCGCAAATATAACTTTAACAGTCAATGGCTTTTAAAATCAGGCGATATCCCCGAAGCGAAGAATGTTCATTTCGACGACAGGGACTGGAAACCGGTTACCCTTCCGGCTGCATGGAATGAAGATGAAGCATTTTTGAAAGATATCAGAGATCTGTCTACCGGTATTGTATGGTATCGCAAACATTTTAAATTGCCGGCTATAGCAAAAGGACAGAAAATTTTTATTGAATTTGAAGGCATCCGGCAGGCAGGCGATTTTTATGTAAATGGAGAGCTGGTGGGCTTTCACGAAAACGGCGTGACGGCATTCGGTTTCGATATTACGCATCTGATTAAAACCGACGGTCAGGAAAATATCATCGCTGCACGTATCGACA
Source organism: Paraniabella yanshanensis (assembly GCA_040393015.1). GTDB lineage: Bacteria > Bacteroidota > Bacteroidia > Chitinophagales > Chitinophagaceae > Niabella > Niabella yanshanensis_A. The sequence goes on along the minus strand of JBEBUZ010000005.1, from coordinate 47,467 downwards.
ATTCCTGGGAATACAGAGAGCGGTCTACCAATTCCCGGTATCAATGGTCTGATAGAAACTTCAATGCCAACTATGGTGGCATTATCCGGAATGTGTTTTTGCATATTACTCCGAAACTCTATCAAACCCTCCCTTTGTATTCCAATTTACAAACAACCGGAGTGTACATCTATGCCGACAACTTTGATATCAAAGGGAGGGCGGCTACCATCCATGCTTCTTCCGAAGTAAAAAATGAGACCAGGCAGGTGCAAAAACTCGTGTATAAAGTAGATATTACCGATTTGAAAGGTAAATTAATTAAAGCCTTTACCGGAAAGGAGACCAGCCTTCAGCCAGGAGAAACTAAGAACATCGGGGCGGCTGCAAGGGTAAACGGTCTTCATTTCTGGAGCTGGGGCTATGGCTATTTGTACGATGTAAAAACCTCGCTGCTCGTAAGCAATAAGTCTGTGGATGAAGTGACTACCAAAACCGGCTTTCGTAAGACAGCGTTTGAAAACGGGATGATTTATTTGAACGACCGGGTGATGATGGTGCACGGCTATGCCCAGCGAACTTCCAACGAATGGCCGGCCCTGGGCACTTCGGTTCCTGCCTGGATGAGCGACTATAGCAACGGGCTGATGGTAGAGAGCGGGGGAAACCTGGTACGGTGGATGCATATTGGCCCCTCTAAGCAAGACGTGGAAAGCTGCGACAGGGTTGGCTTGATGCAGGCCATGCCGGCCGGCGACGCAGAGAAAGACGTAGAGGGAACACGCTGGAACCAGCGGGTGGCGGTAATGCATGATGCTATTATTTACAACCGTAATAATCCCAGTATTATTTTTTACGAATGTGGTAATGAAAGCATCAGTGAAGCGCATATGCGGGAAATGAAAGCGCTTCGCGACAAATACGATCCCCATGGCGGAAGGGCTATCGGCAGCCGGGAAATGCTGGACAGCAAAGAAGCAGAATACGGCGGTGAAATGCTCTATACCAATAAAAGTGCGCATATCCCCATGTGGGCTATGGAGTATTCGAGGGATGAAGGGTCGAGGAAATACTGGGACGAATGGACACCTCCCTATCATAAGGATGGGGACGGACCACTGCATAACGGTCAGAATGCCGCATCCTACAACAGAAATATGGAAAGTCACGCCCTGGAAAATGTAAAGCGCTGGTACGAATTCTGGAAAGAAAGGCCCGGTACCGGCAAAAGGGTAAGTGCCGGCGGTGTAAACATTATATGGTCCGAAACCAACACCCACCACCGGGGAGAGGAAAATTACCGGCGGAGTGGCGAAGTGGATGCCCTCCGGATAAAAAAGCAAAATTATTATGCTCATGAAGTGATGTGGGATGGATGGGTGAACCCTGAATCTTATCGGGCGCATATTCTCGGACACTGGAACTATAAGCCGGGTGTCAGGAAAGATATATATGTTATTTCTTCCGCGGAAAAAGTGGAGCTGAAAATCAATAACCGGTCTTTGGGCTTTGGTGAAAAAAGTGAGGGGTTTATTTTCAGATTCAGGGATGTGGAATGGAAAGCCGGCAATATTACCGCCCTTGGCTACGATGGCAGCGGTAAACAAGTATGTTCAACCGCTATCGAAACCGTTGGCGAGCCGGTGGCTCTGAGGCTCACTGCCATTAAACGTGCCGATACTTTCAAAGCCGATGGTAATGATGTATCGTTGGTAGAAGTAGAAGTAGTGGATGCCAAAGGTCGGCGTTGTCCTACGGCACTTCATATGATCCGTTATTCTTTAAAGGGGCCCGGCGAATGGCGGGGCGGCATGGCCATGGGGCCGGACAATTATGTACTTGCCAAAAGCTTCCCGGTAGAAGGCGGGGTGAACCGTTTTATGGTTCGTTCTACTACCCGGCCGGGAGTGATTACTGTTGTTGCGGAAGCCGATGGATTGAAACCGGCTTCTATACAGCTTTCAACCCGTGCTATTGCTGCAGTTCATGGCTTATCAGAAGAATTACCGGCTTCCGGATTAAGCTCTGTTCTTACCCGCGGGGCTACACCCTCAACGCCCTCTTATACAGACAGCCGCCGGAGCCTTATGGTGAAGCAGGCGAGGGCGGGCGCCAATAACGATCAGGTGCAGAATAGCTATGACAATAACGAACTGTCTGACTGGGTGAATGACGGAAAGCTGGGAACCGCCTGGATAGAATATGAGCTGGAAAGAGAAGCATTGATAGAAGAAATTGCTTTGAAGCTGAATAATTTCAGGTCCAGGACCTATCCACTGGTTATAACTGTTGACGGTAAAGAAGTGTTTAACGGCAGCACAAAAACTACACTGGGGTATTATACCATTCAATGCCAACCTGTAAAAGGAAAAAAGGTGCGCATACGTTTGGCCGGTAGTGCCGAAACCGGAAAGGGAAATAATGAAGTAGAAGTTGGGGGTAAAAAATTAGACGATGGCGTAGCCCGCGATGATGCGAAAGCCAAAGGTGCCTTAAGTATCATCGAAGCAGAATTTTATGAGCTGGTGAAATAGGCTATAGGCGTATAAATAGCCGGGTTGATACTACAATCACAAAATGGAATGCTTGAAATATTTCCTGCCCTGCCAAAAATGTTTTTTGATGGAAAAATAAACGGATTACGTGCAAGAGGCAGTTTTGAAGTGGATATCGATGACCTGATGTGAATTCCGGCAGATTGCAATATAGAATAAGCTATGATATTGATTTTAAAAAATCTTCTTTCAAAGTCTGTTAAACTCTTACGTGAATTATCATGTGTAATGCCGGCATTATTTCTTTCCGTACCGGGTACTATTCATGTAAATGCGGGTATTGACAGAAGAGTCGTAAATGATGCTAACGCAGGAGAAATTGTGAAGGCGATAAGGCCTGAATCACCTCTGTATAATTCACATGATGAGGTTTTATTTAGAAGGGGCTATACATCCGGTATATATTTGTATGATAGTGAAAGCTCAGTTGTAAAAACGGCCCTGTCTATACTACAAAAAGATGTTGAGCGGGTATTTGATGGTCGGCTGATAAAAACACAGCAAGCTCAGTTATCTGCTATTATTGCTGGTACTATTGATCAGAGTGCGGAGTTCAATGATTTTTTAAAAAGCAAGAATTTAGATTTGTCGCCTGTCAGAGGAAAATGGGAAGCATTTATCATAAAAAGAATTGTCGACAAGAAGCAATCAAAATTGCTTATCATAGGAAGTGATAGTCATGGCACTGCTTACGGTATTCTTGAATTGAGCAGGCTGATTGGTGTTTCTCCGTGGGAGTGGTGGGCCGATGCGGCCCCTGCTAAGCGGGATGTTTTTAGTATTCCGTCGACTGTTATTGTACAATCGCCTTCCGTTCAATACCGGGGTATTTTTTTAAACGACGAAGATTTTGCGTTGAATCCCTGGAGCAGTACTACGTATGAGAAAGACTCAAAATTTAAAGCCGGTATTGATACAACTAAAACCCGGAAGATGAAAATAATCGGACCGGCAACCTACGCCCGGATATTTGAGCTTCTTCTGCGTCTTCGGGCTAACACTATCTGGCCCGCTATGCACGAAGTCTCCGCACCGTTTTATTTCGTTGACGGAAATAAAGAAGTAGCCGAAAAATATGGAATTTATTTAGGGTCTGCCCATTGTGAACCGTTGGCCAGAAACAGTGCTACGGAATGGGATATTTCGGGTACAGGTGATTATAATTATTTAACAAATAGAGAAAACATTATTTCCTATTGGGAGGATAGATTAAAAGAACTAAAAGGAGCTGGCAACATCTTCACAATTGGGATGAGGGGTAAGCATGATGGCGCTATGCAGGGAGTTCGCAGTACATTGGAATATAAAGCCGCTCTGGAAAAAGTGATTCCTGATCAACAGGTGTTGCTGGCAAAATATATACACAATAACACAAGTGCTATCCCCCAGATGCTTATTCCTTACAAGGAACTGTTGGATGTATATAATGCTGGTTTAGAGGTGCCGGATCATGTTACCTTGATGTGGTGCGACGACAATTACGGTTATATAACTCACTTTCCGAACGATTTCGAAAAAAAACGTTTGGGCGGTAACGGTATTTACTACCATGCCTCCTATTGGGGAAGACCCCACGATTACCTTTGGTTGGGAACAACAAGTCCGTTTTTGCTATATCATCAGATGAAACTGGCTTATGACGAGGGCGCTCATAAAATATGGATACTCAATGTGGGAGATATCAAGCCCACCGAATATCAGATAGAGCTTTTTCTTGACATGGCCTGGAATATCGATAAAGTAAATAAAGAAAAACCTAAGCTGCATTTGAAAAATTGGCTGATTAATTTATTTGGTGAACGTGCAGGTGAAAAATTATTGCCGGTGATGCTGGAACATTATAGATTGGCATACATACGAAAACCGGAGTTTATGGCAAACACGAGGGAAGAAGAAAAAGACCCTGCCTATAAAATTGTCAAAGATCTGCCCTGGACTGAGGAAGAAATCAGGAACAGGATAATATCCTACGATTTGTTATCTAAAAAGACAGACAGTATTTCAAAAGAAATTTTCCCGGCTGCTCAAAGCGCCTATTTTCAACTTGTAAAATATCCGGTGCAAGCGGCAGCATTCATGAATAAAAAACTGCTTTATGCGCAACTGGCCCGGCATAAAAAAGCCGACTGGTCTTTAAGTCATAATGCCTTTGATAGTATAACGATCCTGACATCGCAATACAATAGTTTGGAAAACGGTAAATGGGAGAGAATGATGAACGCCCAACCCAGAAACTTACCCGTTTTTCAAAAAGTGAAGGAAGAAGGTGCTGAGTCGCCTTTAAGATCATATCAACGACCCGCGTTGGATTTTAATGGTGGGGACTATGCCAATAGTTTGGGCAGTGTAACCGTTATGGAGGGTCTTGGTTATAGCGAACGCGCGGTTAGTTTGAAGAAAGGTAACAGTGTTTCTTATAAAATTGAGAATATCGCCAGCGATACCATTTGGGTGGAATTGCGGTTAGTGCCTAACCACCCCGTAAATAGCGATAAACTTAGGGTAGAGGTACAGTTGGGAGAAACTGAAGGTAAGATGATTGCTTACCACACTAAAGGACGTAGCGAAGAGTGGAAGGACAACGTACTTCGAAATCAGGCTATTCGGCAAATGGCCTTTCCTTTAGATAGGAAGAATGCTTCTCTGCTAAAAATTACAGCCTTGGATCAGGGAGTGATAATTGACCAGGTTAAGGTCTACAAAGAACCTTTTCAGTAAATAGATATTCATCAAACTGTGCACAGATGAAAAATGTTTTTTTAATCATTAGTGGTTGCTATCTGCTTTTTGCGTGGAAAGGTGCATTGGCTCAGAGCAGTAAAAATGAGCCCGTTCATGTAATCATTACCGCCGGGCAATCGAACACAGATGGGCGTGTAAGCAACCTGCTATTGCCCAATTATCTTAAGGCATTGGCAACTGATACAGTAAACTTTACAGAAGGTGCTTACCGTTATTGTAAAATTTCGCAAAACCGGAATGACGGCAACTTTGTTCCTTATTTTCCGAAAGGGAGGGTTTCGGAAGGGTACTGGACTTACGATGCCGTAACTTATTACCTGCTTGAGCAGGCATTACAACAGGATTTTTATGTAGTGAAATATGCCGTTGGGGGTACTTCCATTCAATATCCAAACGATACGGCAAAAGGCAGGTATTGGTCGGCTGATCCCCGATGGCTGGTAAAAACAAAATCTGTAGAGAATAAGGGCAAATCCTTACTGCTTTCATTTACGGGAGCTATTGATGCTGCAATTGATAATACTTTGTCGAAGATCGGGCAAGGCTACCAGGTCGATGCTTTTCTCTGGCATCAGGGTGAAAGTGATGATGTTTACGACAAAAAGTATTACGAAAATCTACATGCCCTGATTGCCTATGTCAGAAGGTATTTAACCGAAAAAACCGGTAAAGATTATTCGCGCCTGCCATTTATTTTCGGTACCATACCAAAGGCCAACCGCCACTTTAACCCGTTGGTTGATATTGCAATGCGGCGGATCGCCGATGAAGACCCCCATAGTTTCCTGGTAGATATGGCCGAAGGCAAATTACAGCGCGACCGAACCCACTTCAACGAAGAATCCGCAGAATACCTGGGGCGGGAAATGTATAAACTGTTGAATAGAATACTCAACCTCCATAATGTAAATTTTGAAGTGGCCAAATACCGCGATGATAAAGCTTGTGCTATCAGCTATACCTTTGATGATGGATTGCTCGAACAGGCTACTCTGGTGGCACCGGCTTTTGACAAACTGGGTTTTAAAGGAACATTTTTTGTAAACGGTAACCCTATAGAAGATACGGTGGCTTCGGCGGGAAAACCGCGTGTAACATGGACACAGCTAAAAAAAATGTCGGAGCGGGGGCATGAAATTTCCAACCACGGCTGGGCGCACCGCAATTTTGGCCGGTTTCCCCCGGAAGAAATTAGGGCTGATATTTTAAAAAACGACAGCGCAATCCTTGTAAATGTGGGAATCATGCCCCGCACTTTTGCCTATCCTAATAATACCCGGTCGCCTGAAGGTATGCTGATCGCCACGAAAAACCGTGTCGCCACGAGGCTTTTTCAGTTTTCGGTTGGTGGGAAAAGTACGCGTGAAAATCTTAAAAGGCAAATTGAAAACTTGCTATCAAACGGTGGCTGGGGCGTCACCATGACACATGGTATAACTTATGGTTACGACCATTTTAAGAACGCCGGAATATTTTGGGATCATTTGAAAGAGGTAAAATCTCAGGAGGATAAAATATGGGTGGATACTTTCTGCGAAGTGGCGGCATATATCAAAGAACAAAAGGCGATAACTTACGACATAGAAGAAACTAAAAAAGGTTTTTCCATCAGACCTGAACTGAAGCTCGATTCATCCATTTTTACGGTGCCGCTGACCGGTGTTATAAGACAAGCGAATGTAAAAAAAATACAAATCTTTCAGGGAAAGAAGAAACTAAAGCCACGGGTTTTGGCGGATAAAGTGTTATTTGATTTTGACCCGTTCGGAGGCCAGATAGAGGTGGCGATAAAATAGAGGTAAGGTTATAATATTTTATAAAAAAGTATAATGTTAAAAAGATCAATCACATTTATTATAGTAAGTCTCCTGTTCGTTCAATCCATTTCCGCGCAGTATAATCAGCGAGATCTTCGTATTAACCAACTGTTCAATTTTGGCTGGAAATTTCATCATGGCGATATAGCTGATGCTGAACAGCCCGGTTTCAACGATGCTGGCTGGAAAGCCCTGGATCTGCCACACGACTTCCAGATCAATCAGTCCTGGGTAAAAGCGGCCGGCGGAGCAAGGGGGTTTAAAGAAAATGGAACGGGTTGGTATCGGAAAACTTTTAAAGCCGATTCTGTTTGGAAAGGCAAAAAAATACTGCTCGATTTTGAAGGTATTATGTTGAGTGGCGATGCCTGGCTGAACGGGGTAAAAATAGGCGGTACTGATTATGGATATCTGGGTTTTGAAACAGATATCTCGAAGCTCATCAAATATGATACAGACAATATATTGGCTGTTCGTGCCTCTACAAAAGGTAATTCACGCTGGTACACAGGTGGCGGACTTTTTCGTGATGTGCATCTGGTTGTTAAGAACGAGGTCTCGGTTACTCGTCATGGTGTATTTATCACTACGCCAAAAATTGAGGAACGGAACGCGGAGCTAAAGGTACAGGTGGAGCTGGAAGGGATCAGGAATAAAACTTATAATATCGAGATCAATGCAGAGATTTTTTCGCCTGATGGTAAGGCCGTTGCCAGCTCCAAGATAGCCGCCCCTCAAAGAAATAAACTGAAGACAGTAGAAGTACTGTTACCGGCTATCAACATTTTGAACCCCCGGTTATGGTCCTGCGAAACGCCCAGTCTTTATACAGCGATGATTACCTTAAATCTGGATGGAAAACCAATAGACAGAGTTACTCAAAAATTCGGTATTCGTACCATTGAGTTTTCTAAGGAGTATGGCTTTAAGCTCAATGGTAGAAAAATATTTTTAAAAGGGATTGCTAATCACCATGATCTGGGCGCTGTAGGCGCTGCGGCCCATGAAACGGCCATAGCGCGGCAAATGGATCTGTTAAAGGCTTTTGGCTATAATCATATCCGCACCTCCCATAATCCCTATTCAGAATCATTCCTTAGGCTGGCAGATGAGAAAGGAATTTTAATAGTAGATGAATTGTACGATAAATGGAGCAATAAAGATTACTGGGCGGGCCGCAAACCCTGGTCGGAAATCTGGCCGGAAAATTTAACCGAATGGATCAAGCGTGACAGGAACCATCCTTCAGTGATCCTCTGGTCATTTGGCAATGAGTTGCAGATGCGGGAAGACCTCGCCGGCTATCCTACGGGCGACTGGGGCGTAACCACTTACCACTTGATGAATGTACTGGCCAGACGTTATGATTCCACCCGTAAAACTACAGTAGCTATGTTCCCAGCCCGCGCTGGTGGTGTGGGCAAAAATGATGAAGGCTTCAACACGAATATCGTTCCGCCTGAGCTCGCTACGGTTACTGATGTAGCCAGTTTCAATTACCGTTGGTATAACTATGCCGACTATTTAAAGCATGCCCCGGATATGAATATTTACCAGAGCGAAGCTACCACCAACGAATTATTGGCGCCGTTTTATGGAATGGACCGGGATAAAATGGTGGGGCTGGCCTATTGGGGTGCCATTGAATATTGGGGCGAATCAAACCAATGGCCCAAAAAAGGATGGGCCTATTCATTCTACAACCATTCGCTGGAACCATTGCCACAAGCTTATTTAATCAAATCTGCGTTTCTTCCGGACCCGCTTGTATATATTGGTATAATGGACAACGAAAAAGAAAATATGGAGTGGAACGATATTACTGTAGGCCACTTACCGTTGTCGGCTCATTGGAACAGGGAAGCGGGGAGCAAACAAAACCTGTTTACCTTTACCAATGCGGAAGAAGTAGAGCTATTGATCAATGGTAAATCAATAGGTATTCAAAGAAATAATATAACCGATCCGGCAAAACGTAATATGATCTATTGGCCAGCCGTGCCTTATGCTGCCGGAAAAATAGTAGCAATTGCTCGTATCAATGGGAAAGAGGTGGCCAGGCATCAATTAGAAACAACAGGCAAAGCAATCGCGTTAAAAATAGAAACAGAAAATACAAACTGGAAATCGGACGGCAGAGACCTGCAGTATGTAAAGGTATATGCAGTAGATAGCAGGGGCCGTCGGGTGTATACGGCTGATCCTGCCGAAGTGCATTTTGAAATAAGCGGGGATGCCCGGTTGATTGCGGTGGATAACGGCGATCATTACAGTGAGGAGCTGTTTGATGGTAACAGAAGAAGACTGCACAACGGTTTTGCAATGGCTATTCTACGCTCTGGTCAAAAAGCAGGCTCAGTTTCGGTTAAAGCGTTAGCAAAGGGATTAAAAACAGGAGAGAGCAGGCTGGTAACAAGATGATAAAAAATTCCTTATTTCCAATGAGCGGCTTCCCAGGTGAGCAGTAGAATATTTTTAAACTATTGCTTTGCGTAACTTACCCGCAATTGCAAGCAGATTTACCAAAAGTATTTGAAAATGTATAAGGCTAATACATCTTTATTTCTCGTTTTCTTTGTGGTTCTATCGGCCTTTGGAAGAGAAGACAGTATTTCTTTAAAAGGGGAATGGCGTTTTGAGATAGACAGAACCGACAAAGGTGTGGCTGAGAAATGGTTCGCAAGAGAGCTTACGGATCGTATCTGCTTGCCCGGATCCATGGCCGAAAACGGGAAGGGAGATGAAATTACGCTTCAAACAAAGTGGACAGGCAGTATCTATGACAGTTCTTTCTATTTTAGTCCCAGGTACGCAAAATACCGGCAGCCGGGCAATATATACATACCTTTCTGGCTTACCCCGGCAAAACATTACACCGGTGCGGCCTGGTACCAGAAGGAAGTGAACATTCCTGCAAATTGGAAGGGAAAAAGAATCCGGCTCTACCTCGAAAGGGCGCCACTTGAAACAAGGGTATGGGTAGATGATCAGGAAATAGGACTTCGCAACAGCCTGGTAGCAGCTCATGAGTACGAAATCAGTTCCCATGTAACGCCCGGGGTTCACCGGATCTCCGTTCGGGTAGATAACCGGATCAAGGAAATAAATGTCGGACCCGATTCCCATAGCATTAGCGATCATACCCAGGGCAACTGGAACGGAATTGTGGGCAGGCTTTCACTCCATGCAGAACCCCTCGTGTATTTTGACGATATACAGGTTTTCCCGGATCTTACCAACCGAAAGGCCAGAATACGGGTTAGTGTCCGGAACGAGGGTACTGCCTCTGTTGCGGGTAAGATATCGGTCTTTGCAAAAAGTTTCAATACGCCTGTCAGAGATCAGACTGGGGTTGTAACGGCCCCATTTTCTGCCCCGGGGCAGGCATCGGACACCCTGGAGATAGATCTGCCTTTCAGTAAAAACATCCAAACCTGGGACGAATTTAATCCGGCGCTTTACAAACTGACTGCCACACTTCGAACCGGGCCTATAACCCATAGCCAATCGGTTCAGTTGGGTATGCGGGAGTTTACCATAGAGAAGAACCATTTCCTGATCAATGGCCGTCCGGTTTTTTTAAGAGGCACCTTGCACAATTGCGAATTTCCACTTACGGGTTATCCCGCCACTACTACCAAAGCCTGGGAAAGGATTTTCAGGATAGCGAAAGCCCATGGGCTCAATCATATTCGTTTTCATTCCTGGTGCCCGCCCGAGGCGGCTTTTGTGGCGGCGGATATCGTGGGTATGTATTTACAGCCCGAAGGCCCGAGCTGGCCAAACCATGGGCCCAGGATTGGGCTGGGGCAGGCTGTTGATAGTTTTCTTTTTGAAGAAACCAGACGAATGACCAGGAACTATGGAAATTACGCATCTTTTGTAATGCTATCGGCAGGTAATGAACCCGCCGGCGACCAGGTGAGGTATCTGAACACATTTGTTAATTACTGGAAGAACAGAGACCAACGCCGTGTTTATACCGGTATGAGTGTGGGCGGTAGCTGGCCCGTAGTGCCCGATGCCCAATACCAGGTGCGCGGTGGTGTGAGAGGATTATCCTGGGATAGAAGGCCGGAATCTCAGTCGGATTTTAGTAGCGGTATTGTAAAATTTGAAGTGCCTTTTGTTGCACACGAAATTGGTCAGTACTGTGTTTTTCCCGATTTTGACGAGATAAAGAATTATACCGGCGTGTACAGAGCGAAGAATTTTGAGTTATTCCGGCAGGACTTAACGGATCAGGGAATGGGGGAACAGGCCCGGGACTTTTTGATGGCTTCCGGAAAATTGCAGGTGATTTGCTACAAGTATGAAATCGAAAAAATATTTCGTACACCCGGTTATGCAGGTTTTCAATTGTTAGGCTTACAGGATTTTCCGGGACAGGGAACGGCATTGGTAGGTGTATTGAATGCTTTTTGGAAGGAGAAAGGTTATGTTACACCGGCAGCGTATCAACGTTTTTGTAATAGTACAGTGCCCCTGGCGGCGCTGCCCCGGTTTGTTTTTACTAATGATGAAACCTTCTCTGCTCAAATATTGGTAGCTCACTGGGGCGCAGCTCCGTTGACTAATCCCCGGTTCTGGTGGATATTAAAAACGGATGACGGACAAACAATTGGCGAGGGCATACTGAACCCGGGGCGGATTAGCATCGGAAATGGGCAGCCTGTGGGCGAAATTAATTGTTCATTGAACAAAATGAAGAAGGCAGTCCGGGTAAAACTGGAAGTAGGTATCTCCGGCACGCCCTATCAAAATGACTGGTATATCTGGGTATATCCCAAAAAGGCGCCTATTTCCCACCCCGATATTTATTATACAAGTTCGCCCGACGAAAAGGCGGAGAGAGTTTTAGCAAGTGGTGGAAAAGTATTCCTGAACATTGCCGGAAAAGTAATAAAGGGAAAGGAGGTAGGGATGCATTTTCTCCCGGTTTTTTGGAATACATCCTGGTTTCAGATGAAACCACCGCACGTAACGGGTATGCTGATACAGGAGAAGAGCGCGGCATTTGCCGATTTTCCCACCAGTTATCATTCCGACCTTCAATGGTGGGATATACAACATCGGTCGCAGGTAATGATACTGGAGGATTTCCCCGAAGGCTTTCAACCATTGGTTCAACCCATCGATACCTGGTTCCTCAACAGGAGGCTGGGATTGATTTATGAAGCCAAAGTAGGGAAGGGCAAAATTATCGTCAGCAGCGCCGATCTGGGTCCGCAAGCCGGGTCTCCCGCTGCAAAGCAATTGTTTTATAGTATACAGAACTACATGAGTTCCCCTGGTTTTAATCCGCGGCAGGAAGTAGCTATTGAAGTCATCAGGGATGTGCTGATCAGTCCTTCGAAACAAGGGTTTCAATCCTATACTTCCGATAGCCCCGATGAACTTAAGCCTGGGGGTGTTCAAAATAAAACTAAAAAGTAATGAAATATAATACGGTGGTCTTTTTTGTCCGGATATTGTTTTTACAGGCTGTTTTTTGTTTAAATACCGGGAATCTCTATGCCCAGAATTTTCCTGATGGCACCCCTGTTCCTGCCTGGTTTTCGGATACATCGGTTGGATTGCTCCCCACATTGGGAAAACAATATACCCTTACAGATCATGGTGTAAAGGCCGATAGCCTGCTGGTTCAAACCGAAAAGATCCAGGCTGTTATAGACAAAGCTTCTGATGAGGGCGGCGGGGTGATTATCATTCCGCAAGGTGTGTTTCTCAGCGGTTCGCTTTTTTTCAAACCCCGCACCCATTTGTATCTCAGTCAGGGGGCGCGGTTGAAAGGAAGCGATGATATTTCTGATTTTAAAATGGTGACTACCCGTATAGAAGGCCAGACCCTGACGTATTTTGCGGCGCTTATCAATGCAGATGGACTGGATGGGTTTACCATTTCGGGTAAGGGAACCCTCGATGGTAACGGCCTGCGATATTGGAAGGCTTTTTGGCTGCGCCGGCAATGGAACCCAAAGTGTACCAATATGGATGAGCAACGCCCGAGACTCCTTTTTGTTTCTAATAGTAAAAATATACAGGTATCGGGTATACAAATGATCAATTCACCGTTCTGGACTTCGCACTATTATAAATGTGAGAACCTGAAAATCCTGGGAGTGCGCATTGTGGCGGGTACCAATAACGGCAGCGAAGTAAAAGCGCCGAGTTCCGATGGCATCGACCTGGATGTATGCAGCAATGTATTGATAAAGAACTGCTATATTTCGGTAAATGACGATGGCGTTTGTTTAAAAGGAGGTAAGGGCCCAACGGCCGACCATGATCCCAATAACGGGCCCAATCGCAATATTATTATTGAAGATAATACCTTTGCGAATTGTCCCTCCCTCACCCTGGGCAGCGAGTCGGTTTTTTCCTATAATGTAATAATGCGTCGTTGCCGGGTGGAAAATTCGTCCTACGTATTGCGTTTAAAAATGAGGCCCGATACACCCCAGATTCATCAGTATATATTAGTAGAAGATGTTTCGGGAACCGCCCGTAATTTTCTTTCCATTGGTCCCTGGACGCAGTTTTTTGATCTCAAAGGTCAACCCCAGCCTAAATCATCCGTCAGCGGTATCACCATGCGCAACTGTACAGTCACCTGCAGCGATTTTTTAAGTATCCGGCCTTCTCAACAATACGTTCTTTCGGATATTACACTGGAAAATCTCGATATTACTGTTCCGTCAGCACCGGAGGCATCACTGGATTTTATCAAAAACCTGCGGTTGAGGAATATAACGATAAATAAGCAGAGCTTATGAGGGCCCATCTGATAGGACGTGTTTTATTAAATTGAGGGCTAATTTCAATGGCCAAAAGGCCGTTCCTGCGGAAGATTATAGGCTGTGTTGTCGACAAATTTTACCAAACCTCTCCGCTTCGCCCGGGCTTCAAAAAATGCCGTAGGAATGACCTTATTTCAAATAGCGCTTCATTTCTCTTTCTACGTCCTTTTGTTTAATGCTTTCGCGCTTGTCGTATAATTTCTTTCCTTTACCCAACCCAATTTCAATCTTGATAAAATTGCGGTCTGTCATGAAAATTTTTAAGGGAACCAGGGTGTATCCCTTTTCTTTTAGCTTAGCCTGTATTTTTCTGATTTCTCTTTTTTGTAATAAAAGCTTCTTATCTCTGTCGGCATCGTGGTTATTGACCGTACCATGGGAATAAGGAGAAATATGCAGGCTTTTGATCCATATTTCCCCTTTATGAATAATACAGTAGCTATCGTTAAAACTGGCCCTACCTTCGCGGAGCGATTTAACCTCGGTTCCCAGTAATACCATGCCGGCCACATAAGTATCATCGATGAAATACTCATGAAAGGCGGAGCGGTTCTTTATGGAAACGGGTGAGGCGATATGTTCTGAAGTTTAAATGGAAGACCACACAGGGTCGCCAGGTTAATCGTGAAAATAAGTGTGAATGAGTAGTTGCCGGATTTACAACGGGCTTTAATTCTTGAACAGGCGAATAACGGTACCTATTTTTTGTTTGAGATCTTTTCTGTTCACGATAAAATCCAGAAATCCGTGTTCCAGCAAAAATTCGCTCCGTTGGAAACCTTCGGGCAGGTCTTTTTTGATGGTTTCTTTAATAACCCTGGGGCCCGCAAAGCCAATCAGAGCGCCCGGTTCAGCAATATTTAAATCGCCCAACATGGCAAAAGAAGCAGATACGCCACCGAAGGTAGGATCGGTCAATAAAGAAATATACGGCAACTTCGCGTCGCTGAGTTGCGAAAGTTTACCGCTGGTTTTTGCCATTTGCATCAGCGAAAAAGCGCTTTCCATCATGCGGGCACCCCCGCTTTTATTGATGATCATATAGGGTAGCCGGTGTTGAATGCAATAATCCACCGCCCGGGCAAATTTTTCTCCCATTACGCTCCCCAGCGAACCTCCTATGAACTCAAAGTCCATGCAGGCGACAACCATTTTTTCACCATCTACATTCCCTACGGCTACACGGATCGAATCGTTCAGGTTACTATTGTTCCAAATATCTTCCAACCTCTTTTTGTAAGGCTTAAGGTCGGTGAAACCCAAAAGATCCTTGCTTTTTATATTGGTAAAAAGTTCTTCGTACTGGTTGTCATCGAACAGTACTTCGTAGTATTGCGAACTATTGAGTCGGTGGTGGTAACCGCATTTGGGACAAACAAATTGTTGCTCCCGGAGCTCTGCAAATGTAGATATATAATTACACTGGGGGCATTTGGTCCAAAGTCCTTCCTGTGTTTCTTTCTTCTCCGAAGTTTTTGTTAGTATACCTTTTTTGATTCTTCTGAACCAACCGGCTTTCTGGTCCTTCCCCTGTTCGCCCGCCAAATCGGCATCAAAATCCTCTATCTCCTCCGCCATAAGTAGATAAATATTTTATATAAGTCACAAATATAAGAATTGTGTTGTAGATAGGCCCTGTTTATAAACAGGCGTGCATAAGATTTTTGGAAGGGAGCGGGAGGGGAGAGAACTATGTCAGGTTACAGTTGTCAAAAATTACCTCTTTCTTCGCTATTCGTATCTCAATGCCTCAATCGGGTTTAGTTTACCGGCTTTAACGGCTGGATATAGACCGGCCAGCAGTCCTACTGCAGTGCAAATCAGAATGCCGTAAAGCACCCAACCCCAGGGCACCACAAATCCTGTACCCAGGAGAAGGGCGAAACTATTGCCCGTGAGTACACCTAATATAATACCGAATAATGCACCTAATACGCTGATAATGACAGCTTCAAGCAGGAACTGACGTTTAACCGCCTGGCTTTTGCCTCCAATAGCTTTGATGAGGCCTACTTCCTTGGTACGCTCGGCTACACTTACCAGCATGATATTCATAAGACCGATAGCGGCGCCAATTAAGGTAATGAGACCGATGACTGTGGCAGAAATAGTCAGAAATCCCAGACTGTTCATGGCCTGTTCCACCATGCTATCGCTTTTGTCCAGCACAAAATTACTTTCTTCGGTAATAGCGTTTTTCCGTATCCCTCTGAACAAAGCCTCCGCCTCACCCATAGCCTGGTTGATGGTATTGATATCCCCTACTTTAACCGCTATTACGTAGGAGGAATTGTTGCCTGAAAAGTTTTTGGCCATGTTTTGATAGCTCACAATAACCATATTGTCGCGGCTGAAGCCGAACGTAGATCCCCTGCTTTCCAGCACTCCGATTACCAGATAGGGGAGATTATTGATGCGAATGGTTTTTCCCGTTGCCTTGCCGGGTGCTTCCCCAAAAAATCGTTCGGCAATATCATAGCCTACAATGCAGAGGTTTTGTCCGCTCTCTACCTCGCGGCGGGTAATGTTGCGGCCCCCGATAAGGGTGTAACTGTTGAGGTCGAGGTAGTTTTCGTCGCCGCCGAACATCATGACGTTGGGGCTCGATTTTTTATTTTGGTAGGCTACTGTATTGCTTCTGCTTCCAAAAGAAGAAATGCTGACCATAGCACCGGGGAAAGAATAATGATCCGCAAAATATTCGGCTTCGTTTTGGGAAATGATTTTGTCGAGATTGGATTTTTTTTCCTTTTTTCCTTTTTGAGATACGGTGAGGTTTTGCTGGCCACCTCCTCCCAGCCGGATGTTTCTTTCCTTATACCGGATGGTAAAGGCATTGGCGCCCATACTGGAGAAGCTTTCTGAGAATTTCTGGTTCATGGCTTTGATAGCGGTGATAATACCGATGAGCGCCATAATACCGAATGCAATAATAGCTACCGTGAGCGCCGTGCGCAGCGTGTTCCCTTTTACGGTACCCAATGCTAACGAAAATGTGTCGGCGAACTTCATGCTTACGTTTGTAAAACTAAAGGGCGCGGGTAATAAAGCCAAATAATATTTATATCGGCCGGCGCTTTGCTTAAACCATGGTGGGATAGTGGTTGCAAAATCGATTTTATATTGGATAAGACACCCAAAATCTGTTCTCTGCTTCCTTGAAGTCCGGGGGAAGAAAAGCTTTTAGAAATATAGCCAGCTTAAAAATACATTCGGGAATACACCTAATAAAACGATCAGTACGCAAATGCCGATCAGGGTATATTTTTCAAGGGCGCCGGCTTTTACCGAGTGGTCGGGACCATCCTTAAAATACATGGCCTGTATTACCCTGAAATAATAGTAAGAGCTTATGGCGGCCATGATCACAGCAAATATGACCAGCGCCACATTTTGTCCACCTACAATAGCCGATTTCAACATATAGAATTTTCCTAAAAATCCTGCTGTTAGCGGTATGCCAGCCAGGGACAACAGGCAAATGGTACCCGCGAAAGCCAGTACCGGCTGGTGTTTGGAGAGGCCATTAAAACCCTCGTAGCTATGATCGGATAATTTGGCCAGCACGGCAAATATACCGATGGTGGCTAGACAGTAAGCAGTAGCGTAAATCAGCAGTCCTTCGCGCGCTATATCGTTCATAGTGTACACGGCGAATAACATAAAGCCCGCCTGTGATATGCTCGAATAAGCCAACATCCGTTTCACGCTTTGCTGGAAAACGGCGGTGATATTCCCTACGAACAGGGTAGCTGCTATCATAATGCCCACCCAGAGCGACCAGGTTTCGTTCAGCTTTTCAAAAGCACCACCGAATAAACGCACGAAGCCTGCGAATACTGCTACTTTAACAATAGTAGCCATAAAGGAAGTAAATACGGTGGGCGCGCCATCGTACACATCGGGTGTCCAGAAGTGGAAGGGCGCTACCGATGCTTTAAAAGCCATTGAAAACAAAAGCAGCAGCATGCCCGCAATTTGCAGGTTTGAACCCGGGTGCAGGGTAAAATTCATTTTATCTATAGTAAAAGTACCCTGGGAACCATAAATCAGTGCTATGCCCATCAATAGTACGCCGGTAGAAAAAGATCCCATCAGGAAATACTTTAGTGAGGCTTCGTTGCTTTTGAGACTTCTTTTTTCGGATCCTGTAAGTATATATAGAGGAATGGATATGATTTCTATCCCTAAAAATAAAGTAAGCAGCGAGGTGAAGCTGGTGGTAATGGTTATACCTGCCAGGATGAAAAAAATCAGCGCGAAGTAGTCAGCAAAATAAACGCCCACTTTTGTCATGTCATCGGCGGCTACCAGAGTGAAAATCAGGGTGGCAAAAATAGCAATGCCGTTAAAAAACAGTGCATAATCGTTAAAGGCAAGGAAGGCCGACACGTTGAGGTTGAAGAAACGGATGCCCTGCATCTCCATGCTATTGGCCAGTAACAAAAGGATGAGGGCAACAATTGCGGTTGCTTTTACGGGTGCCTTCTTTTTAAAGAAAATGCCGCTGAACATCATTACAACACCAAATATTGCCGAGAGTACTAAAGCGTTCATACTGTATATGTCTTAATGCTTCTGGTTCAACAAAGGAAGCACGTCTGATTTATGTAAAATGAAATTGGTTATATCTTCGAAAGAATGTAATAAATGCTGGGGGTACACGCCGGATACAAGAATAGTCGCCACAATAATTCCCAGGATCGCTTTTTCGTGGAAAGCAATATCCGTTCCTTTTTCTGTCAGCGCATTTGTTTCGCCCAGAAATACTTTACGCCCCATTCTTAAAATATATACGGCGCTGAAAATGATGCCGAGTCCTGCCGATATGGCCATTACAAAACCATATTTAGAAATCTGCGGATTTACACCCAATACTCCGTTAAGCATTAAGAATTCTCCTACAAAAGCGTTGGTAAGCGGTAAAGCAATGCTGGCGAAAGCGATGGTAAAAAAGAAGATGGTAAGTACCGGCGCTTTTTTTGCAATACCGCCCAGTTCACTCATTTTACGGGTGCCAAATTTTCGTTCAATAATTTCCACTACCACCCACATCCCGAGCACATTGATACCGTGTGCAAACATCTGGAACATAACGCCCTGGAAGGCGCTTCTGTTTTCGGCAAAAACGGCCAGGCACATCAGTCCGATATGGGCAATGGACGAATAGGCCACCAGGCGTTTCATATCATCCTGCCGGAAAGCGATTATAGAAGCGTATATAATTCCTATAATTGCCATTGTGGAAATGGTATCGCCCCAGGCAAATGAGGCTACAGGCAGCACAGGCAACAGCCATCTCAGTAAGCCCAATACCCCCATTTTAGCCATGATGGCGCTCAGAACCATGGTGCCGGCAGTGGGCGATTGTTCATAAGTGTCGGGCTGCCAGCTATGGAAGGGGAATACAGGCATTTTAATCGCAAAAGCGAGGAAGAAGAGCCAGAATGCCCACATTTGTTCTTTGGGCGATAACTGCGAATTGTAGAATGCGGTAATATCAAAGGAGCCGGTTTTAGCATAGATATAAAGGATGCCAACCAGCATAAGCAGCGAACCAAAAAAAGTATAAACGAAGAATTTAAAAGTAGTCTTGATGCGTTTTTCGTTGCCCCACTGCGAACAGATAAAATAAACCGGAATGAGTGCCAGTTCCCAGAAAAAATAAAATAATAAAGCGTCCATGGCAAGGAACACGCCTATCAGGCCGGCCTGCGCCAATAGCATGAGGCCTAAAAAGTTTTTAGCGTTGGAGTAGGGGGTGTTCCAGGTAGAAACGAATATAATAGGGAATGAAATAGAAGTAAGCATACAGAGCATAGCCCCCATTCCATCGGCAGCAATAGAAAAGCTGCTGTTCAGAATGCCCATCCACGGCGCCTGGTATTGGAGAGCAGAGGTATCGCATAGGGTAAATCCTATGATGGCAACTACAAAAGTTGCAATACTTGTTAGTAAAGACCAGGTTCTGGCGCCAGGCTCCGGCTTTATAAAGAAGGTAATAATACCTCCAAGCAGTGGAATCAGTATCAACAACAATGCGATCATACAAAAAAGTCTTTCTCCGGGGTCGCCTCCTTAACTGAGGAAGTTGTACTCCTGCACCCGGATTATTTTTTAATTTTAAAATTCAATTTCTTCCGTTGTCATGCCACTGCTGTTCTATCGAAAAGCAGGGATTGAACATTTTTATTTTCTTAAAAAGAACTGTAGTACAAACACCATCAGTGTAGCTAATACCATCAGTAATATATAGGCTCCCGTCTGGCCGCTTTGCATCCAGCGCAATTGCCGGCCCCCGTAGCTCACCAGTTTGCCCACACCATTCACTATCCCATCCACTATATTTTTTTCAAAAACACTGCTAAAGAAAACACTCAGCCGGTTCAATGGTTTTGTAATTACAGCATCATATATCTCATCTACATACCATTTGTTTTGCAGTAATTTGCCCAGCCCTTTGGCCTCGTCCATGTCGGGCTTTTTACTAAAGCGGTTCCAGGCCAATACCACTACAATGAGAACCAGCAGGGAGGAAAGGCCGGCCAGGGCCCATTCGGTGCTATGGGAAGGGTGCTGGTGTCCCAGTTTTTCCAGCTCGGTGGCTGACTGTGCAAAAACAGGGTTTAAGAAATCTTTCAATGTGTGAGCGCCATGTACCAGGAATTCGGGAATACCCACATATCCGCCTATTACCGAAAGTATAGCCAGTACAATTAAGGGTATGGTAATAGCGGCGGGGCTTTCGTGTAAATGGCTCTTCTGCTCCGCCGTACCCCGGAAGCTGCCGCAAAAAGTGGTAGCATACAAGCGGAACATATAGAATGCAGTCATTAAAGCGCCTATCAGTCCGAGTACATACAATACCGGGGAAGTGCCAAATGCGCCTGCCAGGATTTCGTCTTTGGAAAAGAAACCCGATAAACCGGGGATGCCGGCAATAGCGAGGCAGCCAATGAGGAAAGTGATATGGGTAATTTTCATGTACTTCGACAGTCCGCCCATTTTACGCATATCCTGTTCACCGCCCATGGCATGGATAACGCTGCCGCTGCCGAGGAATAAAAGCGCTTTAAAAAAAGCATGGGTCATTACATGGAAAACGGCTGCTACATAGGCCCCTGTTCCCAAAGCCAGGAACATATAGCCTAACTGGCTAACCGTTGAGTATGCGAGTACCTTTTTAATATCGTTTTGTTTGAGTGCAATGCTGGCTGCCAGTAAGGCGGTGGCAATACCAATGATGGCAATACAGTTTAAGGTGCCGGGAGCCATAGAGTACATGAGGTTGCTGCGGGCGATCATGTAAATACCTGCGGTAACCATCGTGGCGGCGTGTATCAATGCAGAAACAGGCGTGGGGCCGGCCATAGCATCGGGTAGCCAGGTGTACAGGGGAATCTGTGCACTTTTACCTGTGGCGCCGATAAACAGCAAAGTGGTGATCATCGTTATGTCGAAGCCGGAGAGTTTCGACAAGGCTTCGGGGGTGAAAATTTCGGTAAAGGTTACCGACCCGAGCTTATTGATCAGCATGAACAAGGCTATCAGAAAAGCAAGATCGCCGATACGGTTCATCACAAAGGCCTTGGTAGCGGCTTTTGTATATTCTTTTTTCTTAAACCAGAAACCAATCAATAAATAAGAGCATAAGCCCACGCCCTCCCAGCCAATAAACATGACCACGAAGTTGGCACCCATTACCAGCAACAGCATGGAAAACACAAAAAGATTCAGGTAGGCAAAATAGCGGGCGAAATGATGGGGTTTTTCATCGTGCATATAGGCGGTGGAATACAGATGAATCAGAAAACCCACCCCGGTGATGATCAGCAGGAAGATAGCGGTGAGTTGATCTACCTGGAATGCGAAAGGAATGTGCAGGCTGCCTGTTTTTATAAAATCAAAGTATTCGACAATCGCGATATTGCCGGCTTTAACTTGCATAAACGCTGCGATACTTAAGATAAAAGAGCCCAGCACGGTTCCGCTACCGATAATGCCGGCAAGCCCCTTTGAAAGATAATTTCTTAATAAGCCATTTAATAAGAAGCCAGCTAATGGCAGTAATGGTATTAAGATCAGTTCAATTTTCATCTAAAATAATTTATAGCCAACCTCCCTTTCGGAAATCCCGCCGGGAACAGAATGGGAAGTAAACAACCCTTTAATGCTTTAATCTGTTTAAAAAATTGATATCCACGGAGTGAATATTTCTATACATCATCACAATAATAGCCAGCCCTACACTTACTTCCGCCGCTGCTACTACCATAATAAAAAATACAAACAGTTGTCCGTCTACGGCCGCTACCGGCAGCGCATCCTTAGCCACCTGCATTTTCGAGAACGCCACCAATAACAAATTTACCGAGTTAAGCATCAGCTCAACGCACATAAACACAATGATCGCGTTGCGGCGGGTTAATACGCCCACCACTCCAATGGTAAATAATGCCAAAGACAAGACGATATAATAATTTATAGGCATGGAACTCTCCGGTTTCCCCTAAAAGGAATTTTTTAAGATTATAAAATGTATTAAGAACTTACTATTGCCCGTTTTCCCAGTCCTCTTTTCGAGGGTGAGGCAGGCTAATCTTTTTTACCCATTACTACGGCACCCACCATTGCACTTAAAAACAGAATGCTGCTTATTTCAAAAGGCACCACAAAATTGGTAAACAGTTCCCTGCCCAGCGTTTTAATCAACCCGGCATCTCCTGTATTTACCAATGCTGTATTTTCCGATATTTCTGTATTTCTCAAAGCAGCCACCAGTACCAGCAGCAGGCAACCACCTGACAAAATGCCGATGATTTGCAAGGAGCGGTTTTTTAATGGTTCGGTACTTTTGTTCAGGTTCATGAGCATGATCACAAACAGGAATAATACCATGATGGCTCCGGCATATACAATGATATTAACGATAGCCAGAAATTGTGCATTTAAGAGAATATAATGGCCGGAAATAAAAAAGAAAGCCGCTACCAGCCACAATACACTGTGTACGGGGTTTTTACTCGATATAACCATGATGGCGCTGAACAAAACCGCCACGGTAAGAATCCAGAAAAGTATTTGTGTAATGCTCATTTTCCTTATTTGACTTCCGCTTTTTTATTTTCTCTGTTAATGGTGCCCAGGGCTTTTTGGTAGGCCTCCGGTTCGGTTACCGGGTTGGGGATTAACAAATCTTCCTTTTTATAAATAAAGCCTTTACGGCTGTAATTGGCAGGAGTAAAGGTTTGAGAAAGATAAATGGCGTCTTTCGGGCAGGCTTCCTCACAATATCCGCAGAAAATACAGCGCAGCATATTGATCTCGTATTTGGCTGCGTATTTTTCCTCCCGGTAGAGATGTTCCTCACCTTCCTGTCTTTCTGCTGCTTCCATGGTAATCGCTTCGGCCGGACAGGCTACTGCACAAAGGCCGCAGGCAGTACATCTTTCACGTCCTTCTTCGTCGCGGTTCAAAATATGCAGCCCACGAAAAACTTTGGCGAAAGTGCGGGTTTGTTCAGGGTATTTCACCGTGGGTTTCCTCTTGAAAAAGTGCTTCAGTGTAATCCCCATTCCTTTGAGAATATTCCAGAGGTAAAGCCGCTCAACCCAGGTCATCGGGCTACGATCGACTGGCTTCGCTCTATTTGTATATTGAATACCCATTAGTTTTCGAGCAGTATTTAAAATTTTCGCAAATATATATAATTGTCAATGGTCGATGGTCAATAGTCGGCCGACTATTTATTCAACCATAGGATTACCAAGGCTGTTATCAGCATATTTACCAAAGCCAATGGTACCAGTCGCTTCCATCCCAGGTGCATCAGCTGATCAAAGCGGAAGCGTGGTACTGTCCAGCGTATCCACATAAACACAAAAACAAAAAAGAACGCTTTAAGCAGTAATACCAGAAAACTGATAAACGCCAGCAGGTTGGGGGAGATATTCCAGGACGCTTCGTTTACAAAAGGAATATCGTAGCCGCCCAAATACAATGTGGCCATTATCACCCCGCTGATAAACATATTAATGTATTCGGCAAACAGGTAAAATCCCAGCTTCATGCTCGAGTATTCCTGGTGATAACCAAAGTTCAGTTCGCTCTCGGCTTCGGGTAAATCGAAGGGAGTGCGGTTACATTCGGCTAAGGCGCAGATAAAAAATATCAGGAAACCGAGGGGTTGGTAAATAATGTTCCAACCGCTATCCAACTGGGTTTGCACAATTACACTCATCTGAAGCGAGCCGGTGAGCATGAGTACAGCTATAAGTGTTAAGCCCATAGCCAGCTCGTAGGAGATCATTTGCGATGCACCCCGGATGGCGGCAAGCAGCGAGAATTTATTATTGGAGGCCCAGCCGCCAATCATCATGCCATATACGCCGAGGCTTACTACGCCAAATACATAAAGAATCCCGATATTGATATCCGCTACCTGCAAAGGCACGGTTCTTCCGGCCACAACAGCAGGAGAACCCCAGGGTATTACAGCACTGGTAAGCAGGGCGGTAACCATTGCCAGTATGGGACCCAGTACGAATAAGAATTTGGAGGATGCCAGGGGAATGATTTCTTCCTTGAAAAAAAGTTTACCTCCGTCGGCTAATGGTTGTAATATGCCGAAAGGGCCGGCACGATCCGGTCCGATCCGGTCCTGGATAAAAGCGGCTACTTTTCTCTCGCCGTAAGTAGCATACATAGCTACAATCATGGAAAGGGTAACCACCAGCGCTATCAGGATCAATTTCTCGATGATAAAAAACCAGTCTATTGCAAGTAAGTACATATGCGGTGATAATAAATTAATTTAATCTCATTTGCTGTTTTCGGTCAACTTTTTTTGATTGAAGACCTCCCCTGTGGCCGGTCCATCAATCTTACTCAGGTCAACAGAAGGGTCGTTCACCTCACTTATACTATGAATATCCATCAATAATTTCGGTTGCCGTCCCATTACTTTTTGTATCGTTTCTTCGGGTTTGTCGAGCACCTTGTATTTGTTGGCTCCAATAACCGAATGGCGGGGAATAGTGGTAAGTCCTTCAATTACCCAATCTTTCACGTCTTTTTTATCAAAGCGGCATTCATTACAGATCCAGCCGGTCTGTCCGTCTTCGGTATTTCTTATTTCGCCCCATTGGTCTTTACGGGCTGTTACCCGCAGTACTTCATCTCCGCGCTTCCACAAAGTTACCTTACCACAGCATTTATCACAATCGCGATGAGCATCCTCCGGTTTAGTGAACCATACCCTGTTTTTAAAACGGAAAGTTTTGTCGGTAAGCGCGCCTACGGGACATACATCGATCACATTACCAATAAAGTCATTGTCCAACGACTTTTCGATATAGGTAGCGATTTCTGCATGATCGCCACGATCTAATACACCATGTACCCGTTTATTGGTGAGTTGATCAGCGGTAAATACACAGCGATAGCAAAGTATACAACGGGTCATGTGCAATTGAATATACGGACCCAGGTCGTGTTTCTTAAATGTTCGTTTTTTAAATTCGTATCGCGTACCTTCTTTTCCATGTCCGTAACTCAGATCCTGCAGATCGCATTCGCCGGCCTGGTCGCAAATAGGGCAGTCGAGTGGATGGTTCAGTAATAAAAATTCTACTACTCCGGCGCGGGCATCCTGTACCCGCTGGCTGGTGGCGCTTTTTACCTCCATACCGTCCATAATGCCGGTACGGCAGCTTGCCACCAGTTTGGGCATCGGACGGGGATCTTTTTCGGATCCCTTGCTTACTTCTACCAGGCAGGTACGGCATTTACCGCCGCTTCCTTTTAGCGGAGTGTAAAAGCACATAGCAGGAGGGGTTACGTCTCCGCCAATCAGTCGTGCTGCCTGCAATATCGTTGTACCCGGATCCACCTCAATAGAAATATTATCTATTGTGACTTTCATCCTGGGGGGCGCCTCGTTTTTTATTTCGTCTGCCATAATTCTGTTTCCTATAAAGTAGCATAAGCCGTTAAATTGACCACTACTGGTTATTAACTATTCCTATGCGTGCTATTTTATATTCGATTTCTCCAGGGATACATGTTCCCTGTTTTGTCCTTACGATTATACGGTTACCGGTTCCCATGCATCTGCATAATGTGCCAGTCCGAAGTTTCTGATCTGCGCTTCGTCCGGATGCGTAACATGCCACTCAAACTCATCGCGGAAATGGCGGATAGCGGCTGCAACCGGCCAGGCCGCAGCATCGCCCAGCGGGCAAATTGTATTTCCTTCTATTTTACTTTGCACATCCCATAGAAGGTCAATATCGCTCATTTTACCCTGTCCTTTTTCCAGGCGCAGCAATATTTTTTCCATCCAGCCCGTGCCTTCCCGGCAGGGAGAACACTGTCCGCAACTTTCGTGTCGGTAAAACCTGGCCAGGGTATAAGTGTTTTTAACGATGCACTGATCTTCGTCAAAAACAATAAAGCCGCCGCTTCCCATCATGGAACCGGTTGCGAAGCCGCCGTCTGAAAGACTCTCGTAGTTCATTAATCTTTGCTCGCCTTTTTCGGTTTTCAGCAAAAGATTGGCAGGCAGCACCGGAACCGATGAACCGCCCGGTATGCAGGCTTTCAATTTTTTACCGTTGGCTATACCCCCGCACCATTCATCGCTGTAAATAAATTCTTCAACCGATATGGTCATGTCTATTTCATATACACCCGGTTTATTGATATTACCGCAGGCAGAGATGAGTTTGGTGCCGGTGGACCGGCCCATGCCAATTTTGGCGTATTCCTCGGCTCCTTCGTTGATAATGGGAACTACGGCTGCGATGCTTTCAACGTTGTTAACCACGGTAGGCCGGTCCCAAACGCCTTTAACGGCGGGAAAAGGGGGTTTGATGCGGGGATTACCTCTTTTGCCTTCCAGCGACTCCAATAAGGCTGTTTCCTCTCCGCATATATAGGCGCCGGCTCCGCGTTGAACGTAAATATTACAGTCGAACCCGCTGCCTAAAATATTTTTTCCCAGGAATCCGTTATGATGTGCTTCCTGAATAGCCTGTTCCAGGATGTCCACGATCCAGGCGTATTCTCCTCTGATATAAATATAGGAAGTGTTGCTTCCTAATGCATAGGAAGAAACGATGATACCTTCAATCAATATATGCGGAATGAACTCCATCAGGTACCTGTCTTTAAAGGTACCGGGTTCACTTTCATCGGCGTTAACTACCAGGTGACGGGGAACCCCCTCGGGCTTTGCCAAAAAACTCCATTTCATTCCTGTAGGAAAGCCGGCGCCCCCCCGGCCACGTAGTCCCGATTTCTTTACTTCTTCTGTAATTTCGTCGGGTGACATGGTTTTAAGGGCTTTTTCAACACTCCGATACCCGCCTTCCCGGCGGTAAGTATCGAAATACCTGATGCCTTCTACGTGCGCTTTCTCTAATAATAGTTTTCTTCCCATATTATTCGGCCCGATAACAGGTCGGTTTTTTAAAGTTCAATTTATTAAACGAGTCCTTTATTTTCTGCTAAGGCGCTTCCGGTTCTTCCCCAATGATTGCCGGTAATAATCAACAGGAGGAAGAGAATACCGTATTCCCGGGTTGTTTCCTTCTACAAATTTCTGTACTCTTCAATGATAGCGTCTATTTTTTCCCTGGTAAGATGTTCTTTGTAGAACTTACCTACCTGCATCATGGGGGCATAGCCGCAGGCTCCCAAACATTCAACTGTTTTAAGGGTAAAAAGTCCGTCTGCGGTGGTCTCGCCCGGCCGGATGTTTAACTTTTCACCGATATAGGAGATGATATCATCGCAACCCCTGATCATACAAGGCCCGGTCTGGCACACTTCAAACATGTATTTTCCCACTGGTTTCAGGTTGAACATACTGTAGAAAGTAGCTACTTCATACACTTCAATCGGTTCCAGACTTAACAGGGATGCCACGTAATTCATTGTCTCCTCACTCAGCCACCCAAATTGTTCCTGTGCCACATGCAATACCGGAATAAGAGCGCTTTTTTGCCTCCCTTCCGGATACCGGGCTATTATTTGCTGTACTTTGTCTATATTTTCCTGTGAGAATTGCGCACTCATTTGTTATTGTTGTTTCGCGTTTCTAATTTTTTAAAGCAGGTTTTTATGTGCCGCTTCCTTATCTTCCCTCCACATTGCTCCATCGAATACTTCAACACTATGCATCCATCTCTCCCGCTATCAGGTTAAGCGACGACATCACTATAATTGCATCACTTAACATACCTCCTTTTACCAGCTCTTCAAACGCCTGATAATATATAAAACAGGGACGCCTGAAATGCAGGCGGTAAGGCGTTCTGCCACCATCGCTGATAAAATAAAATCCCAGTTCCCCATTTCCTGCTTCAATGCTGTGATAAACTTCGCCTTTTGGCATATTGATCTCGCCCATGATAATCTTAAAATGCCAGATCAGGGCTTCCATTTTTGTATAAACATCTTCTTTGGGCGGGAGGTAATATTCGGGAACATCGGCATGGTAAAGCGTGGCTTCTTCTCCTTTCAGATCGTTTAGTTTTTGCATCGCCTGTTTGATGATGCTCAGACTTTGCCACATTTCCACGTTGCGAACCAGGAATCTGTCATAACAATCCCCCGTAGACCCTACCGGCACATCAAACTCGAATTCTTCGTAACGGCTGTAAGGCGCTATCACCCGCACATCATAGTCTACCCCGGCCGCACGCAGATTAGGCCCGGTAAACCCATAATTCAGCGCACGTTCGGCATTGATAGGTCCGGCGCCAATTGTACGGTCCATAAAGATCCTGTTGCGGGTAAACAAATCCTCAAACTCTTTCAGGACGGCGGGATATTCTGCTAAAAATTTTTCTATTTTCTGAAAAGCGATATCATTGAAATCTCTTTCGAAACCGCCTATCCGGCCGATATTGGTGGTAAGCCGCGACCCGCAGATCTCTTCGTAAATCTCGTAGACCAGTTCGCGGTACTGCATAACATATAAAAAGCCGGTAAAAGCGCCGCTATCCACTCCAACAATCGAATTACAGATAAGATGATCGGTAATTCGTGCGAGCTCCATTATAATAACGCGTAGATAGTCGACACGTTTTGGGGTTTGCACACCCAATAGTTTTTCGCAGGTGAGGTGCCAGCCCATATTATTGAGCGGAGCCGAGCAATAGTTTAACCGGTCGGTGAGCGGGGTGATCTGGTAGAGCGGCCGGCGTTCGGCAATTTTTTCAAATGCACGATGTATGTACCCAACTGTCTGATCGGCGGAAACAATCTTTTCGCCGTCTAATTCTATAATATTTTGGAATACCCCGTGTGTTGCCGGATGGGTTGGTCCCAGGTTCAGCGTAGTCGTTTGTTTTTCTATACTACCCGCGGGGAGGTTGATATTGTTTTGTATCTCTGACATTACTTGTAAATCCTCTTGGTCGTTTTTTATTGTATGTTTATCCGGCTTTTTTCTTTTTATTTCTAATTAAAAGAAGGATACCCACTATAAAAGCCATTGCCACGGCGCCTTCGAGCACACCTAACCAAAACTCACTTTTCATCTTCCGCTATTGTACCCTGCAATGTTTTTTCGGTTCCAAACCCCAGCGAACCACCGCGTCCAAACATTTCATCGTCTTTGTCTATCCGGCTTTGGTCTTCCAATGGAAACTCTTTCCGCATAGGAAAATAATCCATTTCCTCGACATTCAGGATCCTGATGAGGTTGGGATGACCTACAAAGCGGATACCGTAAAAGTCAAAGGTTTCCCGCTCCATCCAATTGGCGGCCAGAAACAAACCGGTGGCGGTGAATACTTCGGGTTTTTCTACATCGGTAAAGACTTTATACCGTATCCTAAAGTTCTCTTTAATATTGTGCAGGTGGTATACCACTGCAAGCTCCCTGCCTTTCTGATCGGGATAATGTACGCCGCATAAGTCGGTCAGGAAATTAAATCCGAGATCGGATTCTTCTTTCAGAAAGTTCAGTACTTTCAGATGGATATCCTTGTTTACATGGAAATTCAGGATATCATATTGTACAGAGAAGTCGGAAACCTGGTCGCCAAATTTCTCGATTAGTCTTTGTTGTATGTAGTCGCTGGTTAAGGCCATAGCGGATAAATTCTAAAAAAACGCTTCTGAAAGATCAAACCGGCGTTTGGTTAATGATTGTGTTTTACTGAATACCGTAACTTTCTAACAACGCCTGGTACTGCTCACCGTTTCGTCGTCTCAAACTTTCTTTTCCTATCAGGTCCTGGATCCGTATTACCCCGTCGATAATGGCTTCAGGCCTTGGCGGACAGCCGGGAACATACACATCAACAGGTACTATCTGGTCTATTCCCTGAAGCACGCTATAGGTGTCGAAAATACCGCCACTGCTGGCACAGGCACCCACCGCAATCACCCAGCGGGGTTCTGCCATTTGAAGATAAACCTGCTTTACAACGGGTCCCATTTTCTTGGCAATGGTTCCCATTACCATCAGCAAGTCGCACTGACGAGGTGAAAAACCTACACGTTCGGCTCCGAAACGAGCCAGATCGTAAGTAGCTGCCATGGTGGCCATAAACTCAATACCGCAACAGGATGTAGCAAATGGCAAAGGCCAGATCGAATTTTTTCTGGCCAGGCCTATCACACTGTCGAGTGTAGTAGCAAAAAAACCCTGCCCCTGGTGTCCATCGGGCATTTCGGCGATGCTGATATCGTTTTCGAGGGGTTTTTGTTTTATATTGTAAGAAACCGGACGTGCCATGTTTTGAAATTTTGAATTGAGAGTTTCTGATAGGTAGGCACAGAACTTTGTCAGGGTTCTGTACTTCTTTTCATCACTCTAATTTTTTATTAGTCTTCCCATTTTAACGCGTCTTTCTTTATGATATAGATAAATCCTAACGCAAAGAAAGTCACGAACATCAATACAGCGTAAAATCCGCTCCAGCCAAGCTCTTTGAAATTAACAGCGTAGGGGTAAAAGAAGATTACCTCCACATCAAAGAGCACGAACAGGATAGCGGTTAAAAAGTACTTGATGGCCATTGGTTGCCGGGCATCGCCATGAGAGGCAATGCCACTTGAAAAGTTTTCGAGCTTATCACTTGTTTTACGCCTGGGTCCTAAAAAGTGCGTAGCAATTGTGAGAACTATTATAAGACCGGCCGCAAAAACCAATTGCAATCCAACCGGAAAAAAAGATTGCGCTGTATCTGTAACCACGGTTTGTAATAAGTAAACCATATCCTTAAGTAATGCGCAAAAATAAGACAGGTTCGGCAATAAACCCAACCTTCTTGTATATATTTCACTATTTTAAAAACAAGTGCCCCGAAATTTCCGGGGCACTCGCAAATAGTTCTTCCAGATAACTTTACCTGGGGGATGAGCCGTTTTTAGGGCCTCCGCTATTTGTACTGGTTGTATCGGTAGCGGCGGGGGCTGCATCGTTACCGGGAACCCCTCCTAAATCCTTAATATAACCTCCTATCTGTTCTTTTGCAGAAGGATTATCGGCATTATTATAGGCAATCTGAAGATATTTCAATGCGTTCACGTTGTCTTTCTTCACATTGGCGTAGAAAATAGCCAGGTCTGTTGCCGTTTTGAAACTTTCTGCCCTTTTAGTTGTCACATCGGAGGTGTCGTTGGGAGACTGCAGGTAAGCAATATATTTATCCCCGTCGGCCACCATGATATTCTGGGCATTGGTAGAGTCGAATATTTTACTGCTTGCATAGGCCAGCATATAACCATAATTCCATTTGGGGAATTGGACACGGGCTTTATCAAATATATTCCATGCTTTTTGGTATTCGCCCGATTTATAGTAACCGGTATAGCCAGCATTGAAGAAATCGTTGATGGTTAATTTATCGGCCGGCTTAATATCCAATATTTTGGAATACAGGTCGGCTGCCAAAACAGGCTTTCCGCTGTTGGCGAACATTTTGGCTCCGGTTTCCAGAATCTCTATTTTTCCATCAAGGGTGGTGTCGGCGGCTACGGCCTGTTCGTAGGTTTTTACTACTTCTGCTTCCTTACCCGGCGTAGTTGAGTAAGCCATGGCTTTCAGGTTGTAGTCCAAAGGAACGATTTCTTCCGGAATCTGATTCTTAAAATAGTTCTCTACAAACGGGATGGCTGCGGCAGTATCTTTACTTTCTATCAAACTGTAGGCGATAATTTTGTACACACCGGGTTTGGTTTGCGCGCCCGCCTTGGAAATAATGTCCTTACCTATATTAATAGCGTTGGGATAGTTTTTGGTGAAATATGCCGCTGCCGCTTTAAAATATTCATTATTGGGGCCGGGAGGCGACAAGGCAGCCATTTTTTCGCCATAAGGTTCTGCTGCTTCAAAACTATTAGCGGTATAGGCATTGTAATCGTACAAATCACCTAAAGCGGGGAAAAACTCAGAGTTGATGGAAGTGGCTTTTGTCAGCGACTCGAGATACATCGGCGTATTTCGCTGAGATTTAAAGATTTTTGCTTTCTGGTATTCTGCCATTGCAAAAGTAGGATCTGCCGCCAAAGCATCCTGGTAGGCCGTAAAGGATTTACTTCCTTCACCCGGATTAGCTTTCAGGTAGGCGTTCCCGAGATTGGTATAGATATCGGCTAATAATAATTTATCCTGGTTTTTCTCTTTTATGCCGGTCTCTACTGCTTTTGCTTCTTCCAGTTTCTGTACGGCGTACTGAATATCGCCTATTTTATCAACGTTGTTGTAAACCTTGGTGATAGCCCGGCCAACGGCATTCAGAGCCTGTGCGCGGTCTGCATCTTTTTTACCTGCTGCGGCGATAGCGGCTTCGAAGCTTTGTTTGGCTTCTGCCGGTTTGTTTTGAGCCAATAGCGCCTGGCCTTTGGCAGCAAGCAGTAAATAATTATTTGTGTTGGCCTCCAATGCCTTTGATACTATATTGGCTGCTTCTGCATTCTGATCTTTATAAAAATAACTTTGAGCCAGCCAGTAAGCAGCGGTTGGATTGGCGGTTTGCTTCTCCAGCACACTTATAGCCCTGTCATAGTTACCGTTATAAAAATCCTTAACACCATCCTCTACGGACTGTGCATACACTCCCGCGTTCAGTAATACCCCAAGTGCGAGTAGATGGATTGTTCTTTTCATCATCGTTTTCGTTTGTTGTTTTGTTAAAATAAGAAGTTGTAAATATAATTTTTTTTTCAATTTTTTTGATACCCTATATTAAATCGGCTCTTCTTTGGCAGCGGCCGGCCTGAAGAAAAACAGCCTGCGCCCCGGCATCAGGTAGGATCTTTTGAAAATAAGCTGACCTCTTTCCTCTGCCAGGAAATAGGCAAATCCCCATCCTAAACCCCGGTAACGTTCCTTCAATATATATACCAGATCTCTCGTCATCGGGTACCGGTTATCGTACAGGTTGGCCTGTACCGGTAAGATATACTTTTCTGTGCTATCGTTGCTTTTCAGGTAAGCAATTTTAACTTTTTTTAAAAAACTTAACTGTTCCTTATCATCAGGGTTGCCTATCCAGCTCACACCCACAAAACCGATGGCCTCGGGATGGCGGGCTACATAGTTGATCACCGAATCGCTGGTTTGGGCTGCCACCACCTTATTACTCAGTTTTTCGCCCCTCATTACCGAATCGATAATATATCTCACTGTACTGGTTGCTTTTACACCTTCAAATACAGGGGTCAGTGGCCGATGGTAGGTTCCGCTGAGTATCTGGCGGATATCGTTCATATCGAATACCGAGTCGGCGGAAGCGGGGTTCACAATCACGGCTATGGCATCTCGGGCGATGGCTAATTGTGAAACAGATACATCCAGCGAGTCTGCAATTCCTCGTCTTTCGGCCTCCGTTAAACTGATGGTAGAAATAATCATCCGGATACTGTCGTTCCAAAGATCTTTGATACAATCGGCTTCGGGTTTGTATTGTACATTTATTTTCGTTCCCGGGTTATTGGACTCGTACACCATTATCTGCTCGTCTATTACCGGTTTGAAGGAAAGATCGGCGCTAATGGTGATGGTTCCTCTTTCGGGGGTATCGGGCAATTCGGCGGTTCTTTCGTCAACCGATTTACACGATACCCAAAAACCCAGTCCCACAAGGAGGAGAAAGCCGCTACGCATCGGGAGAATTTTTTTTAGGGTGAAGGGTTTTGTAAGCCCTGTAAATCCTCCAAATACCGTATGCCGATGCAATAATCCCATAAATTTTATCGTAAACATCAGGCGGAAACCTCTTATTGATAGCGGAAGCCAACCCCACCTGATCGCGGAAAAAGAGGAACAGGCCGATAAAGAGAAAGACTCC
This sequence comes from Paraniabella yanshanensis, assembly GCA_040393015.1. Lineage (GTDB taxonomy): Bacteria > Bacteroidota > Bacteroidia > Chitinophagales > Chitinophagaceae > Niabella > Niabella yanshanensis_A. The sequence continues at coordinate 13,262 of JBEBUZ010000005.1, read as the reverse complement.
TCCCATGGTATACATGAGCGGCCCTCTTAACCTGGAAACCTGCTGTTCACGCTGCTGCTCATATTGTTCTGTAGATTTGCTATCCATTATTTCGAATGTTGCGGGCAAGATAAAGACTTTTTCTTTTTAGACGCAAAATGTTTGAAACTCCATATCCACAAGGACTTTATTAAATGTTAATAATCGCAATATTCAAGTTGCCTAACTTTGACCGTATGTATTTCGTTAAAACCCCGGAGTGGCTGAAAAAACTTTTCCATCGCTATATCTGGTCCTTTTCGGAGGAGGAAAAAGTTTTATATCTTACGTTCGACGACGGTCCGCATCCGGTGGCAACGCCATTCGTTCTGAATGAGTTGGATCGGTATGGGGCAAAAGCCAGTTTTTTTTCACTGGGTAAAAATGTCCGGGACTATCCCGATATTTATGCCCGTATACTGACAAGGGGTCATACAGTGGGCAATCATACCTATAACCATTTGAATAACTGGAAAGTAGACTCAGGTATCTATATGAAAAATGTACAAGAAGCTTCTATGTTAATAGAGTCGAGGCTGTTTCGTCCGCCCTACGGGAGAATTACCCGCAAAACCGGACGAATGCTTCTGAACCAGGGTTATAAGGTAATCATGTGGGACGTACTCAGCGGAGATTTCGATATACACCTGTCGCCCCAAAACTGTGAAAAGAATGTAACTGAACACGCAGGCAGGGGGTCTATTGTTGTTTTTCACGATAGCGAAAAAGCCTATCCCAATCTGCAATACGCCCTGCCGAGGGTTTTGGAGTTTTTTTCAAAAAAAGGGTATAGCTTTCAGGCTATAAATCCCCTGTCCATAGAATAAAAAAGGGCCCTGGGTAAATACCCTGGCCCGATTTTTAATCCGTACCCTATGAAAACTTGCGATAAAGTTAATTTTATTAGCAGATATTCGCAAGGTTTATTTTATTTTTAGATAAAATCTAAATAATATCTGAAATAATAGAAAATGTTTATAGATACGCATGCTCATCTCTACTCGGATCAGTTATTAGCGCAAAAAAATGAGATTTTGACAAATGCGGCTAATGCTGGAATTGACACTGTTTTGATGCCGGCAATTGATTCTCAGACCCATCCGGCGATGCTGGCACTCGAAAAAGAAGAGTTGGTTAATTGTATCAGTATGATGGGATTGCATCCTTGTTCGGTGAATGAAAATTACAAGGAGGAGTTGAATGTAATTGAGCAGTATCTGAATACCCGGGAATTTATTGCCATTGGCGAAACGGGTCTTGATTTTTATTGGGATCTGAGTTTTAAGAAACAACAATATGCGGCCTTCGAGAGGCAAATTGACTGGGCAATCGAATACAATTTACCCATTGTGATACACAGCCGCAATTCTACCCGCGAATGCATTGAAGTGGTTTCTAAGTATGTGAAAAAGGGGCTGACAGGTGTATTCCATTGTTTTGGGGGCAGTGAAGAGGAAGCCGGGGCGATCATGGAGACGGGCTTTTACCTGGGAATAGGAGGGGTACTCACTTTTAAAAAATCGGGCCTGGATGAGGTGATAAAGAAAATTGGATTGAGCCGCATGGTATTGGAAACGGATGCTCCCTATCTTGCGCCGGTTCCGTACCGGGGAAAAAGAAACGAACCGGCTTATATTCCCCTGGTTGCTCAAAAGTTGGCAGATATAACGGATATCTCCCTGGAGGAGGTTGCAGAAATTACTACGGCAAATGCAAAAAAAATATTCGGGTTATAGCACCAGAAAGCCCTATTTTTGCAACCCTTAAACAAAAACGGACTTCTATTCACAGAGAGGTGTCCGAGTGGTTGAAGGAGCTACCCTGGAAAGGTAGTATACGGGCAACCGTATCGAGGGTTCGAATCCCTTCCTCTCTGCTAAATAAAATGGCGTTCGGCAGTTGCCGGATGCCATTTTTATATCCCTATTTTTGCAGCAATAAGTAGTTCAATTTATGGGGTATAATAGTCTGGCAGCCTGCATTGCCGATCTGGAACAGAACGGCCACTTGATACGTATTAAACAGGAGGTAGACCCTCACCTCGAAATGGCGGCCATTCACATGCGTGTGTACGATGCGCAGGGCCCCGCTTTATATTTTGAGAATATAAAAGGAAGCCGCTTCCCGGCTGTATCCAATCTCTTCGGAACCCTGGAAAGATCAAAGTTTATGTTCCGCGACTCGCTGGATCATGTAAAGAAGCTGGTGGATGTGAAGATGAACCCGATGGCGGTGGTGAAAAAACCATTCAGCTATATCGGCTCTTCTATGACTGCTCTCGGAGCCCTTCCCCGGAAGAAAAAGACAAATGCACCTATATTATATGGACAGACCAGGATTACAGAGCTGCCCCCTATTGTAAACTGGCCTATGGACGGCGGTGCTTTTATTACCATGCCACAGGTTTATACCGAAGATATCGATAAGCCTGGCATCATGCACGCCAACCTCGGCATGTACCGCATACAGCTTTCGGGCAATGAATACATACCCGATCAGGAAATTGGTCTCCATTATCAATTACACCGTGGTATCGGCGTACACCAGTCGAAAGCCAATGCAGCGGGAAAACCATTGAAGGTTTCTGTTTTTGTAGGGGGGCCGCCCTCACATGCTTTGTCGGCGGTAATGCCTTTGCCAGAGGGCTTATCGGAGATGATTTTTGCCGGAGCCCTGGGTAACCGGCGTTTCCGGTATTTTTACGACGAAGAAGGATTTTGTATTTCAGCCGATGCCGATTTCGTGATAACCGGCACTGTATACCCCAATGAAAACAAACCCGAAGGGCCTTTTGGGGACCATATCGGTTATTATTCCTTAACCCATGCTTTCCCCTTGATGAAGGTACACCGGGTTTACCATCGTAAAAATCCCGTCTGGTCATTCACGGTAGTGGGCCGCCCACCTCAGGAAGATACCAGCTTCGGGGCTTTGATACATGAAATAACGGGTTCGGCCATTCCACAGGAAATAAACGGATTACATGCCGTACATGCAGTCGATCCCGCCGGTGTTCATCCATTATTATTCGCTATCGGAAGCGAACGTTATACCCCTTACCAGAAAACCGAACGCCCGCAGGAGTTGCTTACCATTGCCAACCAGATCCTGGGAAAAAACCAGCTCAGTCTTGCGAAATACCTGTTCATCTCGGCTTTTGAAGATAATCCTCAACTGGATATTCATGATATTGAAGGGTTTCTTAGCCATATGCTGGCCCGTATAGATTGGACAAGAGATATCCATTTTCAAACCAATACTACTATTGACACGCTCGATTATTCGGGAGATGGATTAAACGCCGGCTCGAAGGTGGTTTTTGCTGCAGTGGGTACTCCCAAATATGTGCTGGCAAAAGAAATTCCGGCAAATGCTGTGTTTCCCCGTCCCTTTAATAATGTGCGATTGGCCCTGCCGGGTATTTTGGTGGCGGATGGTAAAACGTTTTCGTCGTATGGAGAAGAAGCCGATAGGATCGGCGATTGGACAGAAGCATTAGACAGTGAGGCGCTCAAAGGTATAAGACTGATTGTTTTGGTAGATAACGCAGGTTTTGCGGCTCAAACGATCAATAATTTTGTGTGGGTTACTTTTACCCGGAGCAATCCGGCTTATGATATTTATGGGGTGGGCAGCTTTACTGAGTTTAAGCACTGGGGTTGTCGCGGCCCGCTGATTATAGATGCACGTATAAAACCGCACCATGCACCGGTACTGGAAAAAGATCCTGCTGTGGAGCGGCGGGTAGACCAGATGGGCGCGAAAGGAGGGCCCTTGCACGGTGTTATTTGATAATTTAATGTACGTTTGCCAGATATGAATACAGGTTCTGCCGGCCTTCGTTTTCGCGAAGCCATGAAAAAAGAAAGCCCGCTGCAAATTGTTGGTGCTATAAACGCCAACCACGCTTTATTGGCCACCCAGGCAGGCTTTAATGCCATTTATTTATCGGGTGGCGGAGTTGCCGCCGGATCTTTGGGCATCCCCGACCTGGGCATTACCAATCTGGATGATGTACTGATCGATATCAACCGTATCACCAATGTTACGGATACGCCCTTATTAGTAGATGTGGACACAGGTTTCGGCGCATCGGCATTTAATATAAAACGCACGGTAAAATCCTTAATCAAGGCCGGAGCTGCTGCCTTACATATCGAAGACCAGGTAGGGGCCAAACGCTGCGGCCACCGGCCCGGGAAGGAAATTGTGTCCAAAGAGGAAATGGTCGACCGTTTGAAAGCGGCTGCCGACGCGCGCTTCGACGAACATTTCGTTATCGGAGCCCGCACCGATGCTTTTGCCGGTGAAGGTATCGAAGGCGCACTGGAAAGAGCGGTAGCTTACAAGGAAGCCGGAGCAGATTTTATTTTTGCGGAAGCGGTACCCGATCTTTCTTATTACCACAAATTCGTGGAAGCCACAGGTATACCGGTACTGGCGAATATTACGGAATTCGGAATGATACCGCTTTATACAGCAGAGGAGCTGCAGGCAGCAGGAGTGGAGCTGATATTGTATCCTTTGTCTGCTTTTCGTGCCGCTAATAAAGCCGCGCAAAATGTATATCAGCATATACGCAAGGAGGGTACGCAGAAAAATGTAGTGAACACCATGCAAACCCGCCAGGAGTTGTACGAGAGTATCAACTACTACGAATACGAAAAGAAATTAGATGATCTTTTTAAAAAACAATCCTAATGGCTCTTATTAAAGAAACCACCGCCTTCAAACCCAAGAAAAGCGTAGCCCTTTCGGGGGTGGCCGCCGGAAATACTGCATTATGTACGGTAGGGCGGAGCGGCAACGACCTGCATTACCGCGGGTACGATATTAATGACCTGGCGGTAAAAGCGTCATTTGAAGAAGTAGCTTATTTGCTTATTCATGGAAAATTGCCTACTGCCGCACAGCTCAAAGCCTATGGGCAAAAGCTCCGTTCCTTAAGAAGCCTTCCCTTTGTGGCGAAGCAGGTTTTAAAACAAATTCCGGCGGCGGCACACCCCATGGATGTGCTAAGAACCTATACCTCTGTTTTAGGAACCGTACTGCCGGAAAAGGACGATCATAATATCGCCGGCGCCAGGGATATTGCTGACAAGCTGCTGTCGTCCTTTTCATCGGCTTTATTGTTTTGGTATCATTACGCGCATAATGGTAAGGAAATTGAAGTTGAAACCGACGATGAAACGGTTGGCGGGCATTTCCTGCATCTTTTACATGGCTTTACGCCACCCGATAGCTGGGTAAAAGCGATGCAGATATCGCTGAACCTGTATGCCGAACATGAGTTTAATGCCTCCACCTTTACCGGCCGTGTAATAGCCGGGACGGGCTCCGATATGTATGCGGCCGTAACGGGTGCCATCGGTGCCTTGCGCGGACCGAAACACGGCGGCGCCAACGAGGTAGCTTTCGATATTCAACAACGTTATGCCCATGCTGATGAGGCCGAGGCTGATATAAAAGCCCGCCTCGAACGAAAGGAAGTGATTATTGGTTTCGGACATCCGGTATACACCATTTCCGACCCGCGAAACGTGATTATTAAAAAAGTAGCGCACGATTTGTCGAAAGAAGCGGGCAGTATGCAGTTGTATAATATAGCCGCCCGACTGGAAAAAGTGATGTGGAACGAGAAAAAAATGTTCCCCAATCTCGACTGGTTCTCGGCAGTATCCTATCATATGATGGGCGTGCCTACCGCAATGTTTACTCCTCTGTTTGTGGTATCGCGGGTGTCGGGCTGGAGCGCGCATGTAATAGAGCAAAGACAGGACGGAAAAATCATTCGCCCCAGCGCTAATTACACCGGACCCGAAAATTTACAGTTTGTACCCATCAGTAAACGCAAATAACTTAAAGTTTCATAATCCGGAATAATAGTCTGCAACCTGTTCAAATCAACTTTTCAACCCTTAAACTTTTCAACCTTTCATGTCATCTTATATTTCCAACGAAAGACCGCAACCAGATAAAGTGCTGGTGGATATTGCCCAATATGTTTTAAACTACGAAATAAAAAGCGAATTGGCTTTGCAAACCGCCCGATATTGTTTACTGGATACCCTGGGCTGCGGTTTTGAGGCGCTTACCTATCCTGCCTGTACCAAAATGTTAGGCCCTGTGGTGCCTGGCACCCTCGTGCCAAACGGGGCGAAAGTTCCCGGTACGGCTTATCAGCTCGATCCGGTAAAAGCGGCCTTTGATATTGGCGCTATTATCCGGTGGCTGGATTTTAATGATACCTGGCTGGCGGCCGAATGGGGCCATCCCTCCGACAACCTTGGCGGTATACTGGCTACGGCCGACTGGTTATCCCGTACTCATATCGCCGAAGGCAAAACACCGCTCACGATGTTAAAGGTATTGGAAGCAATGGTAATGGCACATGAAATACAGGGCGTGCTGGCGCTGGAAAATTCGTTCAACAAAGTGGGACTCGATCACGTCATACTCGTGAAAGTGGCTTCCACCGCCGTGGTTGGGAAATTGCTGGGATTATCCAAAGATCAACTCATCAATGCCCTTTCGCTGGCGTTTGTAGACGGGCAGTCGTTGCGTACCTACCGGCATGCTCCCAATACCGGCAGCCGAAAATCCTGGGCGGCAGGCGATGCCACTTCCCGCGCGGTTCGCCTGGCGCTGATCGCCCAAACTGGTGAAATGGGATACCCTTCCGTGCTTACAGCGAAAACCTGGGGATTTTACGATGTGTCGTTCAAAGGAAACGAGTTTAAGTTTCAACGCGATTACGGTACTTATGTAATGGAACATATCCTGTTTAAAATTTCTTTCCCCGCCGAATTTCATTCGCAAACAGCGGTAGAAGCAGCAATCACCCTCCATAAACTTCTGAAGGAAGGGGGCAAAACCAGCAACGATATTAAATCCATCACCATTCGTACCCACGAAGCGGCTATCCGGATTATTGATAAAAAAGGGCCGCTTAACAATCCCGCAGACAGGGACCATTGTATTCAGTATATGGTAGCGGTACCGCTGATATTTGGCCGGCTCACAGCAGCCGATTATGAAGACGATGTAGCGGCCGATCCCCGGATTGATGCCTTACGCGATAAAATACAATGTGTGGAAGACCCTCAGTTTACCCTGGATTACCATGATCCGGAGAAGCGTTCCATTGCGAATGCCCTGACCGTTGAATTAAATGACGGTACATTGCTGGATGAAGTGGTAGTTGAATATCCAATAGGTCACAAACGCCGGCGTGAGGAAGGGATACCTGCATTAATTGAGAAGTTTAAAGTGAACCTTGCCCGTATTTTTGAACCTGCACAACAGGAAAGTATCCTCACCGCCGGACTCGATCACGATAAACTGATCAACATGAACGTAAATGAATTCGTAGACCTGCTGGTGAAGTAAAGTATCGCGGTTACTTTATGATCGGGGATTTTAAAGGAAAGGCAGGGTATTCCATCCTGTTCCTGTTTGCTTTTAATACCCGATTTTTGTGCCTTACAAGTTTTGTATTGCAGCTTTTCCGTATCATATTGTTTTTGATGCTGGCCGTTCTTTCGGGCGCGATGGATGTGAGTGCACAAACGCCTTTGCAAAGTAATTACCGGCAAAAAAAGATACCGGTCATTCCAGGCACCGGTTTTACACTCGATTCGCTGAGTATTATTCCTTCTACCTTTCGCATAGAAGGGGTGGACAGTCTTCAGTACACACTGGATTATATGAATGCTGTTTTATACTGGAAACTGCCGCCAACCGATTCTGTGGTTACAGTCAGTTACCGGGTGTTTTCCTTCCCGTTACAGGCCACCGCGCAGCGTATGCGCTACGATAGTCTGATTCTGTATTCCACTGCGCCAATAAAAGCAGCTACAGCAACGGCAGACGGGCGCAGCCTATTTAATTTTGGAAATATCAACGCCCAGGGAAGCTTCGGCAGACAGGTTGGATTTGGCAACAACCAGGACATGGTGCTGAACTCCAACCTCAATATACAGCTCAACGGAATGCTGGCAGACAGTATCGAATTGCAGGCTGCTATAACCGACAATAATATACCCATACAGCCCGATGGTAATACGCAGCAGTTAAACGAGTTTGACGAAGTGTATATCCGTTTCAAAAAGAAAAACTGGCAATTGAATATCGGTGATATGGATCAAAGGGCTGATCAACATTATTTCATGAAATTTTATAAGCGCCTGCAGGGAATTTCGTTTCAAACCGCCAATGATATTTCCGAAAGGGTACAATCGCATACCCTGGTGAGCGCTTCTGTAGCGAGGGGCAAATTTGCGAGAAACGTCTTCGAAGGTTTGGAAGGTAACCAGGGCCCTTACCGACTTACAGGCGCTAATAATGAAATATTCTTTATTGTGCTGGCCAACACAGAACGGGTTTTTATCGACGGAAGATTAATGCAGAGGGGCGAAGACCAGGACTATATAATTAATTATAACACAGCGGAGATCACTTTCACACCCCGGCAAATGATCACAAAAGACAGCCGGATACAGGTGGAGTTTGAATATGCTGACCGGAACTTTCTTAATACCAACCTCTACGCGTCCCAGGAATTTGACTTTAACAAAAAGCTGAAACTACGGGCGAGTTATTTTGGAAATAGCGATGCCAAAAACTCATCGGTCAACCAGGTATTGGATACAAGGCAGAAACAATTCCTTTTTGATATAGGCGACAGCGTACACCAGGCTTATTATCCATCTGCTGTAACCGATAGTTTTAGTGCCGGGAAGATCTTGTACGAACGGGTACACGATACGATAGATAACAGGATAGACTCTTTTTACAGGTATTCCATAGACCCCGCTACGGCCAGATACAACCTGGCCTTTACAGAAGTAGGTTATGGCCAGGGAAATTATATTCCGGATAACGGTAATGCCAATGGGAAGGTATTTGTATATGTTCCTCCGTCAAACGGTGTCAGGCAGGGTAACTACGAACCGGTAGTATTATTGGTGGCCCCCAAAAAGCAGCACCTGCTTTCTGTGGGGATGGATTATAACCTGACACCGAATACCCTCTTAAAAGCAGAGCTTGCCGCCAGCGACTACGATGTCAATACTTTTTCGAAATTAAACGACGGAGATAACAAGGGATATGCAGCGCGGTTGAATATTGCCAATACCAAACTGTTAAGAGAGAAAAATAAACTGAGCCTGGTAACCGCGCTGGATTATGAGTACGTTCAGGATAAATTTCAACCCATCGAACGTTTGCGGGAGGTAGAATTTACCCGTGACTGGGGTTTGCCCTTAGTGACCGAAAAAGCCACGGAAAATATAATAAAGGGATCGGCGGGTTTAAAAGGAGCCAACGGAAATTTTGTTCAGTACGGATTTACCAATTACCATCGCAGCGATAATTACAATGGATTTCAAAATGCTCTTTCGCAATTTACCGGTTGGAAAACCTGGACCTTTAATAACCATGTTTCTATGACCCGTTACAGCACGGATGCCCATACCGGATATTTTCTGAAACCGGTAATAGATATTGGCAAAACGCTGCCCTGGCTAAATAACTGGATTCTGGGCGCAAAATACACCCTGGAGGAAAATGTTAGCAGAGCGGGAATCAACGATTCCCTGATGCCTCTGTCGTTTTCTTTTGATACCTATAAGGCCTATCTGAGATCGGGTACCGAATCTGCTAACAGGTATGAAATAAGTTTTTATACAAGAAGCGACAAATATCCGGTAGGGAAGGAGCTGGTACGGGGCGACAGAAGTTATAATCTCAATTTGCAGGCCGAATTATTATCCAATTCCAAAAGACAGTTTTACCTTAACACTACTTTCAGGAAATTGAAAGTATACGATGAAGATATTAGCCACCAGTCGGGAGATAATACCGTGCTTACCCGTGCAGAGTATCAGATGAACGAATGGAACGGATTCTTAAACGGAAACATTTTATACGAAGTAGGAGCCGGGCAGGAGCAAAAGCGAGAGTACGCTTACCTCGAAGTGCCTGCGGGAACGGGCCAGTATACCTGGCGGGATTATAACGAAGATGGGGTTCAGCAATTGAACGAATTTGAGCTCGCCGTGTTTTCTGATCAGGCCCAATTTATCAGGATATTTACTCCTACCAATGAATATATCAAGGCCAATTATACCACTTTTAATTATAACCTGAACCTTACGCCAAAGCAGTTATGGAAGAAAAATGACCTGGCGGATGCCGAAAAGTTTTTTTCAAGATTTATTGTCACCAGTGCCCTGCAGATAGCCAAAAAATCGCAGGCAGAGGGCCGTTTCGAATTCAGTCCTTTCGGACAGAGTTTGAACGATTCCAGCCTTATTACTCTAACTACTGTGTTAGCAAATACCTTGTCCTTTAACCGGCAAAGTACCAAATGGGGATTGGATATCAGCAACCTGAATAATAGCAACAAAGCTTTTTTAACCTACGGATACGAAACCAGACAAAGCCGCGAATGGCTGTTGAAATACCGTCATTTTATTTCCAGAGCCATAACATTCAACCTGAATACCTTAACCGGCCGTACCGAGCTTTATACGGATGACCTGCAATTCGACAACCGTAATTATGCAATTGACAGAAATAATGCGGAAGCATTATTATCCTTTGTAAAGGGAACTGTTTTCAGGGTAACGGGTGGCTATAAATATGAAGTGAAGAATAATGATGCTTTGTACGGGGGAGAAAGATCGGTATCTCATGCACTGAGTGCCGAAACAAAATATAATATTCTGCAGAGTGCATCGGTGAGCGGCAGGTTCACTTATAACGGTATGCAGTACAGTGCGGCGGAGGCTGCGCATACTTCTACCGGCTACGTAATGCTCGATGGTCTTTTACCCGGACGTAATTTTTTATGGAACATGATGCTTACCAAGCGCCTGCTCAATAACCTGGAGCTGACTTTTCAGTACGACGGACGTAAACCGGGCGGAACAAAAACCATCCATACCGGCCGGGCCAGTCTGACGGCATTATTTTAGCATCTACCAGGGTGGAAAACGCGGAAAGCCTAAAACAAAAAGCGGAACGGTTGGCGCCACCGTTGGTGTTGCGTGTGGCTTATGTGTTCGGCAGAAGCACCAACGGTTAAGCTTGTTTGCCATCGTTCTTCTTGTTGGTGTCCTTGCTCCGCTGCCCAGTCCAGGCTCAACACCAACAAGGATAAAAAAATCCCCCGGTGTTGCCGGAGGACTTTCAGATTTTTTATTTCCTGCTCACCAGTTATTATTTCCCCAATACTTCGGCCATTGTTTTACCAATGTCAGCCGGACTGCTCACCACATGGATGCCACATTCTGTCATGATTTTCATCTTGGCTGCTGCTGTATCATCGGCTCCGCCAACAATGGCGCCTGCGTGCCCCATGCGTCGGCCGGGAGGTGCCGTCTGGCCTGCAATAAATCCTACTACCGGTTTACGATTGCCATCGGCCTTGATCCAGTTGGCCGCTTCGGCTTCCATTCCGCCACCTATTTCTCCTATCATTACGATAGCGTCTGTATCAGGATCATTCATAAGCAATTCTACCGCTTCTTTTGTAGGCGTACCAATAATAGGATCGCCACCGATACCGATAGCGGTGCTGATTCCCAAACCGGCTTTTGCTACCTGGTCGGCCGCTTCATAGGTAAGAGTTCCCGATTTGCTGACGATACCAATACGTCCCTGCTTAAATACAAAGCCCGGCATGATGCCTACTTTACATTCGCCTGCCGTAATAACCCCAGGGCAGTTAGGTCCGATCAAACGGGTAGAGGTTCCCTGAAGATAATTCTTAACTCTCACCATATCCTGTACCGGTATGCCTTCTGTAATACAAACCACCAGATCTAAACCAGCGTCGGTTGCTTCCATAATGGCGTCGGCCGCGAAAGCAGGCGGTACAAAAATGATGCTCACGTTGGCGCCGGTTGCTTTTACGCAATCTGCTACGGTGTTAAATACCGGTCTGTCCAAATGGGTGCTGCCTCCTTTATTTGGCGTAACACCGCCTACCACCTGCGTGCCGTATTCGATCATTTGGGTGGCATGGAAAGTGCCTTCTGTTCCGGTAAATCCCTGTACTAAAATCTTAGAGTCTTTATTTACTAATACTGACATTGTATTCTGTTTTTTTCTGGTTGCTTGCAAAAGTAAGGAAGCGATAGCGTAATGAGTGAATTTTGCAGAATTTATCTGTTACTCTTTTTCCTTATCGGCGGCATCGGTTCCAACAATGCCATCGCCATCCATATCGGTATTAAATTTCTCTTCCAGGGCATCGCGTACTTCTTCACTGACATGGTGGGGAATTTCTCCTGTTTCCTGGATCATTCGCATGTGTTTGGCATCCTGTAAAAAACCTGATGCGAAAATAAAACTATTCAATTTTTCATTTTCACTGTAAATAATTTCCTTGTTCGAGCCTTCCCATTCCTTGTTTCCCTGGTGCATATATACGATATGATCACCGATTTCCATTACGCTGTTCATGTCGTGTGTGTTCATAATAGTGGTGGAGTTGTATTCGGTAGTAATCTCCTTAATCAGTTTATCGATAACGATGGAAGTCTGGGGGTCGAGCCCCGAGTTAGGTTCGTCGCAAAAAAGATATTTAGGATTAAGCACAATCGCCCTGGCCAGGGCTACCCGCTTTTGCATACCCCCGCTTATTTCAGAGGGAAATTTTTTATAGGCATCTTCGGCAATTTTTACCCGGTCGAGTACTTCTTTTACTCTTTTCTTTTTAACCGAATATTTGTCGGTAGTAAACATATCCAGCGGGAAAATAATGTTTTGCTCTACCGTTTGGCTGTCAAATAAGGCCGAACCCTGAAACAGCATCCCGATTTCTTTGCGGATATTCTTGCGGTCTTCGGTCGACATATTAACGAAGTCTCTTTCATCGTAGCGTACCTCGCCGGCGGTAGGTCGCATCAAACCCACAATACATTTCATTAAAACTGTCTTACCGCTACCGCTTGCTCCAATGATGAGGTTACATTTACCCGGTTCCATCACCGCACTCACCTCTCTCAATACAACTTTATCGGCAAAACTTTTTTTAAGTGATTTTATTTCAATCATTGTAAATCAGATTTTATCAGGGGGAGCTCCCATTTTATCCGTTATAATAGCAATGCAGATAGTATGTAATCTGCCAAAAGCAAGAGGATGCAGGATACCACTACCGCTCTGGTGCTGGAATGACCAATTTCCAGGGCGCCGCCTTTTACATGGTAGCCGTAAAAAGCCGGTATGCTGGT
>JBEBUZ010000004.1:0-103429 GCA_040393015.1 Paraniabella yanshanensis | reverse complement strand
GTTTTAAGCCCGTGGATAGTTGGCAAATGCAGCATATTTCTTAACGCTATTTTTCAAGGCCTGCCGCAACTGATAAGCAACATTTTTATTGTTCTGTAGGGGAAACAACTGAATACTATGCATCCATCTTCAACAACCATTCAACCATCTTTAACCCTTATTCAACCTTCCTCTACCTCAACCTATATTTCCGCTGTACTTTCCGGCTGTTAATATACTTGTCCAGTTGCTCGTCCGACATGTCATCGTAAACCTCCGTAGGTACATCAATTAACTGGATCTGGCTTTGGCGGAGCTCTGTTTTCAGGGTATTTGTTTTAGAAGCAATCAGGGGATCCCTGTCGCCCGAGGCCTGGTTATCACTTAAAACATAATCCAGCCTCTTAATATTTGACCTCAGAAGGGTGGCCTGGTTTTGTTCTGCCGTTTTAGCGGGAGCCGTCGCTTCGCGGATGGGAACCAATACCGCGCCCACGCCAGGCATTATTTTACCAATATCCTTGTCCTTTTTTATACTGATCAGGATAGGCGATGAAGCCGTAGCGCTGGTGGTAGAAATATCGAAGGCGGTCCGGGTGCCCTTCGTCTTTCTGAGTTTTTTATCAATACCCACAAAAGTGATCTTCAAAGTGCGAAGCCATCTCCTCATGCTCGAATCGGCAATATGGTATTCCGAATTGGCCAAATCATAGTCGAGCCCGTCTTTTACTATTACTTTAACTTTGGCAGTGTCGGAAAAATTAAAATTTGTACTGCCAATAAATACAAGGGTTACGACTTTTTCTTTGTTGGGATCTTTGTCATTCGCAAAGTCATAAGGAGGAGTCCATTCAAAACTGTCATCACAGGTTTGAGGTAATTTGTATTTGCCGATAGATACATCACTTGTTAAGAGTATCTTTTCTATGGGGAAATTGCCGGGTTCACATAGTACATTAAAACTCAATTTGTTTCCTTCTACGATCGTTACCGGACTAACTACTGTAGGCTTAATACGGGGGTATATAATATCGGTGCTGTAAAAAGTTACCTTAAGCGTGGTGTCTAATTTATCGGTGGGGTTAGACAGGTTTTGCACACCAAAGACAACGGGATACTCTTTATCATATTTTAACCGCCCCGAGAGAAAAAGAGATTTGTTCGATTTAAAAGTGATAACACCATCGTCTTTGTCGAGCTTAAAGCCTGCCGGGGCATCCTTTAAGTACCAGTAATATCGTTTTGGATCCTCGTTGAACAAAAATTTATAATTCAAACTGGAATCAACGTGTAAAGAAAAAAAAGGGCTGAAATTGGTGATTCTTAATGGCTGTTCAACAAGAGGTACAAGCGGCTCTTCAGGTACTTCCACAGGCTTTTTCTTCAGGCTGTCTTCACCCGTTTGCGCAGTTGCGGCATACGAATAAAATAATAGTGTCAGAATAAGGTATAAATAGCGCATGTTCTTGTACTTGAATTTTCGAAAGGCGAATTTACGCATAAGACGTGTAAATACCGCAAATAGTGGCCAACAATACAAATAAAACCCCCTGTGGAAACAGGAGGTTTAAACCAAAACTAACTGCTTATGAGAAAAACTTGCTTATTGTACTTCTATATATTTGGACGCTGCTTTTGCTTCTTCCTTGCGGTGTAAATTCACTATTAAGATACCATTAACATATTTGGCGTCCACCTTATTAGTATCTATTTTATTATCAATAGTGAAGGTTCTTTTCAGAGAACGCAGATGAAATTCCTTGCGGATGCTTTTTCCTGTTTCTGTTTCAGCTTCCGTACTTTTTTCAGCAGAAATTGTCAACAGATTGTTCTCAATATTTATTTTAAAATCTGATTTTTCGTAGCCAGGAGCTACCACTTCAATAGTGTAGCTATCCTCCAGCTCGGTGATATTTACCGGTGCATGACCCTTTCTTTGAGGCGGATTTACCTCTGTTTTTAAAAGAGTAGGAATTTCAGTAAAAAAATCATCTACCAGACTGGTAAAAGTTCTCTCAAAAGGAATACCGTTAAATTTTACGTTTGTCATTGTATTTCGTTTTTTATTATCAATAATTCTTTTCGATAGGATTATCGCAAAAAAAAGTCCAAACGAAATAAACAGACATTATTGCAGTTTATTTAATAGTTTAGTGACAATTTGTCTTATTCTGTAATATTTTTAGGCTTCTCGATAAGAAAATTCCACACAACAGCCGCAAGTATGGCACCGGCTACAGGAGCCACCAGGAACAGCCATAACTGCGAAAGGGCTTCGCCGCCAGCAAAAACAGCCGGTCCGATGCTTCGGGCGGGGTTCACGGATACGCCGGTTACAGGAATGCCTACGATATGAATCAAAACCAGACTCAGACCAATACTAAGTCCCGCAAAACCACCGTGGATGTTTTTGGTGGAAGTAGAGCCGAGAATAACCAACAGAAAAATAAAGGTAAAAACCACTTCGGCGATAAAGCCGCTGGTGAGGTTATAATTTTGCGGCGAAAAATCACCAAAACCATTTTGCCCGAGTCCACCGGCATAAGAGGCTTTACCGCTGGCAATAAGATAGAGCAGACCTGCCCCAAGAATGGCTCCAATAATCTGGGCCACTATATAATAACCTGCTTCGCTCGCTTTCATACGACCCGCTACCACCATAGCGATGGAAATGGCAGGGTTAATATGGCAGCCCGAAATATGCCCGATTGCGTATGCCATCGCCACTACGCTTAAGCCAAAGGCAAACGCAATCCCGAGGAGTCCGACACCGGTTGTGCCGTCGGCGCCGGCGATTACCGCGCTGCCGCAACCCATAAGTACCAACACCATTGTGCCGATCATTTCAGCAAAGAATTTAGAAGTTCCGGAAACTTTCATGATAAATAATTTCAGTGATGAGTTAATGATTCTAAAATTAGGAAATTATATACAGAATAAATGTGATTTGTAGTGTTTTTACCGATTGGCCTTCGTAGGATGTATGCGGGTCCGCAACTTTTTTTTTACTTTTGTGTTAAATAAATTCATAATCAAATTGTAAAATTTTAAAGAATTAATATGTATCCCGTAGAAATAGTAGTTCCCATGAAAGAGGAACTTACAGATAATGGCTTTTCGGAGTTAACAACCCCCGAAGAAGTAGATGCCAGTTTGGCCCAGGGGGGAACCAACCTTCTTGTGATCAACTCAGTTTGCGGATGCTCTGCCGGTACCGCGAGACCGGGTGTGTTGATGGCCGTGGCGAATGCAGAGAAGAAGCCGGATCACCTTACTACCAGTTTCGCCGGCTTTGACCTGGATGCCGTGAAAAAAGTAAGGGAACATTTATTGCCTTACCCGCCCTCCTCTCCGTCTGTAGCTTTGTTCAAAGATGGTAAACTGGTGCACTTTATTGAAAGGCACATGATCGAAGGTCGCTCGGCCCAAATGATCGCTCAGAATCTGCTGGCCGCTTTTGACGAGTACTGTTAGGAAAAATATTTACCCTGTAGCGCCTGTTGGGTGGCCGGGAGGGTAGCAGAAATGAATGGACAGGATGTGCAGAAATGCACGTCCTTTTTCGTGTCGGTGCAAAAGCCGGTATTTTCTCCCTTTGGAGCTGGGATGGTTTGGCTTAGGGTGGTTTTTGACTCACTATTTGGGGGCTTTGTCGTAATATTGCGACTAATTATTAATACAAGAGCTGCATGTATCCTAATTTATACTATGTTTTCCGCGACTGGTTTGGAGTAGAATGGAACTTTCTGCAATTTGTAAATTCCTTTGGATTTTTCGTTGCGGTAGGCTTTATCGTTTGCTCGATAGTGTTGGCAAAAGAATTGAAGCGGAAGAGCAAGGAAGGGTTGTTTCAACCTACGGATGAAACCATCACCGTGGGGGAGCCCGCATCGGCAACCGAACTGGTGACGAATTTTATCCTTGGATTTGTTCTGGGGTTCAAATTGCTGGGTCTGTTTTTCCTGAAGAGCGAGGGGCCGGTTAATCCGCAGGAATATATTTTTTCTTCCCAGGGTAATTGGCTGGCTGGTATTGTGCTCGGGATCGTTTTCGCTGGTTTGAAATGGCGGGAGAAAAATAAGCAAAAGCTGGCGAAACCCGAAACCAGGAAAATAAGAGTTTGGCCGCACGACCGCGTAGGGGAGATTACGATGATTGCTCTGGTTTTCGGACTGGTGGGCGCAAAACTATTCGACACTTTTGAGAATTGGGATTCTTTTCTTAAAGACCCTTCTTCTATTTTTTCACCATCCGGACTAACCTTTTACGGCGGATTGATATTGGCCGGTGTGGCACTCTGGTGGTACACCCGCAAGCATAAAATTCCGTTTATTCATTTTGTAGACGTGATGGGTCCTGTGATGATGCTGGCCTATGCGCTGGGTCGTATTGGTTGCCAGGTATCGGGCGACGGCGATTGGGGTATCTATAATGCGGCTTTTAAAACCACACCAAATGGCGGGGTATTGCCGGGTACACAGGCCGACTTTAATAATACGCTGGCTGCGAATGCCGATTTTTTTGCGCGGCACGGATCGCAGCACAGTTTTTTTTCCAAGCCCGACTTTCTCAGCTTCTTACCCGACTGGTTATTTGCTTACGATTTTCCCCATAACGTTAACGAAGTTGGGGTAAAGCTGGCCAACTGTACCGATCTGCAGTATTGCTACCATTTGCCCGCACCTGTTTACCCAACATCCTTATACGAAATTATTGCCTGCCTGGCTTTATTCGGCATTTTGTGGGTTCTTCGTAAACGAATCAAAGTGCCGGGTCTATTATTCGGTATTTATCTTGTATTTAACGGCTTGGAACGCTTCTTTATCGAACGGATCCGGGTGAATGTAAAAATGCATTTCCTGGGCATAGAAATGACGCAGGCGCAGTTAATATCGTTTCTAATATTGTTGGCAGGGGTGGCCATGATTATCTATGCGAGGGTAAACCACAGGCGCACGCAACCAAAAGCTCCCTGATTTCGTTATACTACAAGGAGAATCGTAAAACTATGCAGGCGGGGAGGTTATTTTTGGGAAGATCATTGATTTTCTCCGATTTCTGCGTATTTTTGCAAGTTATTATTTATATTTAGGCAAACTCCACGCTTAGTTACCAAAAGGACATACCAACAATAGAATATGCGTCAGCTAAAAATTGCTACACAAATTACCAACCGGGATTCACAGGCCGTTGAAAAATACCTGCAGGAAATCTCAAAAATTTCGATGATTACACCCGAGGAAGAAACCACTCTTGCTCAGAAAATAAAAATGGGAGACCAGCGGGCCCTGGATAAACTGGTGCAGGCCAACCTTCGCTTTGTGGTTTCGGTGGCAAAGCAATACCAGCACCAGGGGCTGTCGCTCAGCGATCTCATCAACGAGGGAAACCTGGGTTTGATCAAGGCTGCCCAGCGTTTTGATGAAACCAAGGGTTTTAAATTTATTTCTTATGCCGTATGGTGGATCCGCCAGAGCATCTTACAGGCTTTGGCCGAACAGGGTCGTTTGGTGCGTTTGCCCCAGAACAAAATAGGTACTTACAATAAGGCCAACAAGGCTTATATGGCTTTTGAACAGGAACACGAGCGCGAGCCCTCTACAGAGGAGCTTTCGGAGTTACTGGAAATGAGCGAAACAGAAATTAACAATATTTTCCAGAGCAATACCCGTCATACATCGCTGGATGCACCCGTGCACGAAGCAGAGGATGTGGCCATGGGCGACCTGCTTGAGGGAGGTTCCGATACCGATGACGATGTGATGAAGGATTCGTTGCGTAATGAAATTCGCCGGGTATTGAAATCCCTGTCTCCGCGCGAAGCCGAGATCGTAAATGCCTATTTCGGCCTGGACGGAGAGAACGGGGTAACCATCGAACAGATCGGTCAGAAATATGATCTTACCAAAGAGCGCATCCGCCAGATTAAAGAGCGCGCGATCAAACGCCTGCAAAAAGCAAGATATAGCAGCGCATTGAAATCTTATTTAGGATAACAGATATTGAATATACAAAAACTAAAAACTCCGGTAGCTACCGGAGTTTTTAGTTTTTGATTGTTAAGGGAAAAGGAGGCGGGAATCAGAAAAACACTTTAAAGCCCACTCCAAGATTCTCTAAGACATTTGATTGTAAACTTGAATGCACCATAAAAGATTTGTACGTAGATGTTTGGGTTTCTGATGTCGTTACTTCGGTTTTTGATTGATTAATGTTTACAATATTGGGAATACTGAGTTCGAGGTGTACGTTGCGCAAAACCTGGTAAGAGATTCCAGGAGTAAAGGAAAGCCCGCCAGAACTTGATTCATTTTTATACAAAGTTGGAGGACCCTCAAGGGAAGTTTTATACCGGGTGTAAAGAGCATCTCCCTGCCCAAAGAAATAGAAATTGTTACCCAAAGGTTTATAGCCGCGATAAAATAAACCGATACCTTTTGTGCGCCAAATAGTACCGCCTTCTTTTTCGGGCGAGTACAAGAGCGTTAACCCTACTATATTGTTTTTTGAAATGGCGTACCCTGCAGATAAATTAATAAGCCCTGTGCTTTTGTTGTGATTTTGCTCAGTAGCATTTTCGCTTCCAGGGAAAATTCCTGAGAACTCTTGTTTGTTATAAGAAGCCTGTCCACCCAGCATAAATGTTCCCTTCTCAATTTGGGCATTAGCGTTGGTGATAATAAAACCGAAGACCGCAGTTAGCAGGTAAAATTTAGTTTTCATGATGGTAATAAAATTTAATGAAATAATTCGCTTAAAAGTATTGGTCGCGATTGGATAAATTATATAAGGAATTGTAAAAAGCGGTTTCTTTGCAAAACTTTAGCAGAGGCGATATTATTTGTTAAAATAAACAGATGAAAATATTTGTAACAGGATCCAACGGACTGGTGGGCAGCTATGTGGTACAACAGCTATTATATGAGGGTTATGAAGTTTTTGCTTCTTCGCGCAACGGCGATCAGTCCGCTTTTAACAGTAATAAAAACTATCGTTTTATCCAGGTCGATTTTGCCGATCCTTTCTCCCTGCATGATGCATTTGAGTTTGTGAAACCCGATGTGGTGGTACATTGCGGCGCTATGAGCAAGCCCGACGAATGCGAGCTCCATCAGGCCGATGCTTTTGATGCGAATGTGTATGGTACCGTGCAGTTATTATTGAATGCCGAAGCTTTTCAGTCTTTCTTTATTTTTCTTTCTACCGACTTTATTTTTGATGGGAAGAAAGGCATGTATACCGAATGGGATACTGCCTCTCCCCTGAGTTACTACGGCAGAAACAAGCAGGATGCGGAAGAAGCGGTAAGCGAATACCAGCATGGATGGGCCATTGTGCGTACCAGCTTCGTGTACGGAAAGCCGCTGTATGGCCGCGACTGTTTTTTAACAATGATTGCCAAAAAAATAAGGAATAGCGAAGCTTTTAAAGTGGTAAACGACCAGTTCAGAACACCCACTCATGCGGCGGATCTGGCAAAGGGTATCGCCCTTATTATTGAAAAGAAGAGTGAAGGTATTTATAACCTCGCCGGTCAGGATTTGCTCACGCCTTACCAGATGGCGATAGCTGTTGCGGATTATATGGGTATAAAAGATCACCAACTTACTCCTGTAACGAAGCAAGAGCTAAAAGAGCCGGCCGAACGTCCTTTGCAAGGCGGTTTACATATCAGCAAAGCCAGGGAGTTGCTGCAATATCATCCGGTAAGCTTTAATAAAGGGCTGGCGGCAACCTTAGAGCCGGAAAATTAAGGAGGGTTACTCTTTTTCGGGCAAATAAATTTCCGCTATCATACACCGCGCACTTCCGCCGCCGTTTTCTTCAATGGTGTAAAGGGGTGCATGAAGGATGCGATTAAAGGACTGCAATAGGTCTGACTGCGTAGGGGTAAGGCTATTAAAAGCCTGGGTAGACATAACAAGAAATTTTTCCCCTGTATTATTGACCACTTGCAGCATATTGCCGGCAAAATGAACCATCTGCTCGAGGCTGATGGGGATAACCAATTTTCCCGTTTCTTCAAATTTGTCCAGCAGCATTTGTTTTTGAAAATCGTCTTTTACCGCTTCCAGGCAAATGACCACATATTCATCGGCCATACACATCATCACATTGGTGTGGTAGATATCCCGGTTTTGTTCGTCGGTAGCCTGAAACAATACCGGGCGGTACCCCGTTTCATTGGCAAAATCGTACAGAGGGGTGGGATGCGTTCTTGGCGAAAGACAGGCATAAGCCAGCTCATTGTCCCGGTCGAGCACCATGCTCCCCGTTCCTTCCAGAAATTCCTGCTTCGCTTCATAAAAGCTGAGATCGGTTATTGAACGGATATAAAAACGATTTTCGATTCGTTCCAATAGTTTTTTATTTTTTTCAGCACGACGGTTTTCGGCAAACATGGGGTATACTACCACGGTACCATCTTCATGGAAAGATATCCAGTTGTTTGGAAAAACAGCATCGGGTGTGTGCGGTTCGGCTTTATCGTCGATCACTATTACGCTGATACCGTGATCCCGGAGTTCCTTTACCAGGCCATCAAATTCAGCCAGGGCTTTTTGCTGTACCAATTGCTTGCCGGTCTCCTTCTGAAAACTGTTGTTCACCGCTGTTTGGGGATTGAAGGCAAAGGCGGCCGGGCGTATCATTAGTAGGTGAGAGGTGGTCATTTGTGGATAGGGGTTGAAGGGTTGTTTAAGGTGGTTTAACGGGGGGTAACGGTTGTGCTGGTTCTCGCTTTCCTACCCCTCTCTCAGCAAAGGCATACTCATGCAATGAAATCCTCCGCGTGCGCGCGACAGTTCCGCCGAGGGCATTACAATAAACGTATTCTGGATGTCTTTTACACTAACCGTTCCATCTTCGAGTTGTTGCAATAAATCTTTCACATCAATGGTTGTGAACCCCGCTTTTACAAAAGCCTGAAGGGTTTTATCATTTCGGTCGTAACCCACCACTACGCCGTCTTTCAAAGCCAGTACATTACAGCTATCCGTCCATTGTTCGCGCACGTCAAAGGGGAACTCGTTGTTGCCCGAGTAAATGAATTTTATCCTTTCGGTGCAGCCCAGGTCATTCTTACTGATATCTATCAACAGGTCTTCCAGCGTATCAAAATAGACAGGGGCTGATACATCCTTTTTCTTAAACTGAACAATGGAAACAGGATCTTCTTTTCTCCCGGTGTCCAATGCTTTTTGAATATCGTCGGCATCTTCTTTTTTTACATGTTTGCGCGAAAACTTGCCCAGCATTACCCATATATTTTTTTTCACCTGGGTAAATATGGTGTCGATATGCATATAGTCCCGCTTGGCGGGTATTTTAATTACGGATATCTTCTTTACCACATTTTTCTCGAACAATATTTTTACGGCGAGGTGGGCAGCTTCTACGGAGGTTCGTTCGCTTACTCCTATGAGCAGATGTCCGGGGCTCACTACCATTACGTCGCCGCCTTCGAGGGTAATGCGTTTTTCCCCCGAATCTGCAGGCAGCAGAAATTGCTGTGGCCTCTCCGGCAATTCGATAATTTTATCGCGGTAGTTTTCGAAAAGCGGATGATTGTAAAAAATATATTTCATCAGCAAAGCCTCGCGGGTACGAGCCTGGCGTGCGGGCTTGTTCAGTAAAATATAGTCGTGAATGACGATGCCGATATCCCGGGTGAAGATGAAATTAGGTACCGGCGGAAAAAGCATTTCCGCCTCTTTGAAATAAGTGCCGGTTATAAACAGATGGGCTAACTCTTTGGGATCGGTGCCCATCAGCTCATCCTGTAATTTATAAGAACAGTTTTCGATGGCACATACAGAAGCCACCAGTTTAAGGCGGATATCTTTATCGGCAAGTATATCGGCCAACAGGCACTCAATTTCTATTACATTGTCCGAACGATAAAATTGCTCACTGGAGGGCTTGTAAAAATCGTAGTGGTTGTTGGGGTCATCGATTTCGTGCAGGCGGCCTTTTATTTTTGGGGGATCAAGAAAATAAAGTAGTAACTTTATATAGTAGTCGTATTCTTTTCTGCGAATGGTTTCCAGGTGCACAATATCTTCGAAGAGCCAGTCCTGCGCTTTGGATGGAACAACTTTTCCCAGGCCGCTGTCGGGGCTGTGTACCAATAGTCTTTTTAACGTACCCGTTTCCGAGGTAACCTGTATTTGAGAGGTTGGCATAGTGTGGGTTTTATGGCATGGACAAATGTAAGATAAACTTACGTCGGAGTAGCAATTAACTAATCACTCTTGATGATTTATCAGAAAAATAAAAAAAACAACAGGCAGTATGAAAAAGCGATATTTAAGTTTCTTTTTATTTTTTCCTTTTATGGGAATGGTAGGAATTATTTCCTGCCAGTCGGATGCAAGGGCTGGCGATCGGTTGGAGTTAAATGCGGAAGACGCTATCAGGCCAGACCGGTTCACCGACGAGGAGCCCTGCGATGATCTGAAAAGGGAGACGGAGACCCTGGACAGCGTATTCCATCAAATTTTGCAACGTTATGAGGAGAATGCCGCTTTTATCGAAAAAATAAAGGCTTCGCAGGAATTATGGGAAAAGACGATCGACGCTAACCTGACCGCCATTTTTCCCGGTGGAGACCCGGCCGAATATGGCAGTTCCCAAACGCTTTGCAGGTGTACTTTTACGCTACAGGAAATAAGAGCAAGAAAACTGTTTCTGA
Source organism: Paraniabella yanshanensis (assembly GCA_040393015.1). GTDB lineage: Bacteria > Bacteroidota > Bacteroidia > Chitinophagales > Chitinophagaceae > Niabella > Niabella yanshanensis_A. The sequence goes on along the minus strand of JBEBUZ010000004.1, from coordinate 92,757 downwards.
ACACCTGGACAGAAGGAATCCCGGAGGGGGATGTTTGCCGGGGTTCGAGAGAATTAAAAAAGGAATAATCGCTGTTTTAATATACTGTCGGCTACCGTGTATCGCGGTAAAGCCACGACAACTTCATTTTTTTTATGTATACGGCATTCATATTTACAAAATAGCCCAGCAGCACTTTATTACTCCTAAAATGAACCGCAGTATAACAATACCATCCGGCGGGGTCCGATTCGATGTCTTTAGTATGTATCCAGGTTTTGCCCTCATCTTTTGACACAGCGGCAGTAAGAGGGGTGCGCTGCTCCAACCGATCTGTTCGCCCGGCGGTATTATTCCATACCAACAGCAGGTCGCCGGTTTTAGGAATTCGGACGATGGTGGCGGGAGAAAGAGGGGAGGAGATATTGCTCGGTGCAATATCAGACCATGACTGTCCCCTGTTGGATGAATAGGACAACTGCTGTACGCCGCCGCTTGCCCGGATAAACATCAGGATCCGGTTGTCTTTTAGCTCCACAAGGCCGGGTTCCTGCGTAACAATTCCGTTCGGATTACCCACTTCCGAACCAGCCGTCCAGGTTTTCCCATTGTCGTCTGAGTAATACGCATACAAGCTGCCCCTTTTATTCCATTGCCCTCCCGGCACCTGGTGCAGGGCCACCGCCATTAAAAGGCGCCCGCTGCTTAATTGAATAACCCTCGCATTGTTTAATACAAAATAACCTTGCCTGTCCTGTATACAGGGGATGGGATCGCTCCAGGTCAGTCCTTCGTTGCGGGAGAAGCGCACCATAGGTTTACAGTCAGTCATAGAGTTTTTACACAGGTAAAACAAGGCGATCTCCCCGTTTTGCAGGCGCAGCAGGGATACCGACATGATATTCATTTTGCCTTCCTGCGAAACGATTACCTGATCCTGAGAGGTCCAGGTGCTTCCTCCATCCGAAGAAAACCTTCCTGCCAAAAACGCCGGTGCATGATCGCTGCCGGAACTGCCCAAATAACGGCTGTATACAAACAAGATCCGCCCGTCTTTCAGGGAAATAAAATCGCCCTCGCTGTTGCGCGGGTTATTATTCCCGGGAAGTATCTGCAGTACGGTATCGGGTTGCTTCTTAGTGTGCAGCACCGCACAGCCCGCTATTGACAGCAGTATTGCCCACAGCAGCAGGATGTGAAAAGACAGTCGCAGATACATAGCCATAGCTGATATTAATTGAGATAGGTGTTGTTTTGTAAATCAAATACCGGGTTGTCTCAAAATTACTACAATAATAAGAAAAAGATGAGGCGGGAGCATCCAACTAAATCAATGCAAACGTAACTTCAAATACCAGGGTTTTGTAAACAACGTAAAGCATGAGGGTGTGCAGTAAAGCTAACAGCATTCCTTTCAACAGGGATAACCACCATTTTTCCTTGAAAACATTGCGTAATAAAATAATAGAATAAACCACAAATGCGCCGGTCAGTAAGAAGCCAATCGTTTTTTCTTTCGGTTGAAGTTCTGAGATATAAATGATCCCGTAAATTATTATAGGAAACAGAATGTAAAATGTTAGCAAATAAAAAATATTAATTTCTGTGGAGAGAATTATATTATCGAAAAGTTGCGGTTTTTTGTAGAAATATAAAATATAAAGGATAAGAGAGGTAAGAGGAATAAGTAACAACAATAAAATTTTTGAAGTGCTTTTCGATTTCTGATGAAAAAGTTCTGCGAGGCGTTCTTCTGTAATATTCTCCGCTTTCTTTTTGTTGTCGATCTGGCGACTTATATAGGTGCCCGAGATTTCAAGGTTTTTATAATATTTCATTTCCATATTCAGCCCACTGAATAAGGGAAATAAAAGATAGAGTATCACTATCATCAAATAGAAGGAAACGGGCTTATAATATTTTTGACGAATGCCATGGCAGTATTCGACCGACAATTTACCCGGATACCGAAAAATAGCTTTTAATGTCTGGAAAAACTTTCCTTCAAAATGAGTGATAAAATGAAAGGCTTCGTGAACCAGGTGTTTTACCGACTTGTCTTTGTTGGTGTACCGTTTTTGTCCACAATTGGAACAGAACCGGCCGGTTAAAAGCGAATGGCAATTTTTACATCTTTCCATTTATTATGCGCAATACGTTTTATATTTTGGTTTGCCTTAAGCTTTTACAACTCCCTGCCCTGGAAATTTTCCAGCTCCTTGGCTACGGCTGTTACAAAAGTAGCACCCAGGCTTCCGTCGATAATGCGATGATCGTAGCTCATGCTGATATACATCATGTGTCGGATAGCAATACTGTCGCCATGCGGGGTTTCAATTACCACCGGGCGTTTTTTAATTGCGCCCACTGCCAAAATTGCGGCCTGGGGCTGGTTGATAATAGGGGTACCCATAAGGCTGCCAAAAGTGCCCACATTAGTGAGGGTAAAAGTGCCGCCCTGCGTATCATCGGCTTTTAACTTACTGTTTCGGGCTGCATCGGCTAAATGGTTTACCTGTTTGGCCAATCCCACAAGATTTAGCTGGTCTGCGTTTTTTATAACGGGAACGATGAGGTTGCCATTGGGTAAGGCGGCGGCCATCCCAATATGAATATCTTTCTTTATAATGATCTTGTCGCCCTCTACCGAGCTGTTGATCATCGGAAATTTTTTAATGCATTTCACGATCGCCTCTATAAATAGCGGCATGAAGGTGAGTTTGGTGCCTTCCTGTTTTTCGAAGTCTTTCTTTACGTTCTCACGCCACTGCACCATGTTCGTTACATCTGCTTCGCTGAAACTGGTAACGTGCGGACTGGTATGCACGCTACGCACCATGTGCTCGGCAATCAGTTTCCGCATGCGGTCCATTTCAATGATTTCGACGTTGCCGCTGCCGGTTACTGCCGGACTTGCATAAGTGGGTTGAGGCAGGTTCGCAGGTCGTTCTGTTGGCGAAGGAGCGGCATATTCTTTCTTGCTGCGCCCGGCAATATAACTCAGCAGATCATTTTTGGTAACACGCCCCTCGTTGCCGGTGCCCCTGATTTGTTCCAGTTCGCTAAGAGCAATGCCTTCGCGTGCGGCTATGTTTAATACAAGAGGCGAATAAAACCGTGCACCCTGGCTGGCCCGCGGAGGATGGTGCTGCTTAATATGGGTGGAAACGACTTCGGCAGGGGTTTCTTTTATTTCTTCGGCAACTTGTGCCGGTTGTACGGTAGTTGTTGCTTCCTGCGATGCCTGGTGTTCGCCCTCGCCGGTATTGATCCTTGCAATAACGGTATCCACCGGAACCACATCGTTTTCGGAGAAAAGGATTTCAGTAATTATACCCGACGCCGTACTCGGCACCTCGCTGTCGACCTTATCGGTAGCAATCTCTAATACGGTTTCGTCCATTTCCACCGCATCACCCACGCCTTTCAGCCATTTTAAAATGGTTGCTTCCATTATGCTTTCGCCCAATTTAGGCATCACCAGATCAACAATTGCCATAAAATATCCTTTTTATTTTAATATCCGACAGGCTGTAGCCTGAAAGGCTGCGGGACTACACGGTACCCCTGTTTTTGGTACAGTATTGTCGCTTCACAAAAGTAGGGAAATGGAAATTAACGGCTATTTTGCGGCTACTTTTATTTTGAGTAACTTTAGATAAATGCACTTTCGGAAATAATTGAAAAGAACAAACGCGAAAAAATGGGTACGCAATGTGGCGGATTTCAAAAAAATAGAGGGTCTGAAATTATTAAATCCCTGGGAGGTGTAAGCGTTATTGCCCGGTAATAAACTTTCTTAGCAAATTGAGCGCCTGCTGTGCGGTTGACTCTATATTTCTGTCCCGGTCGTAACCCAGACTGAGCAGTTTTGTAACCGTTTTTTCTTTATCGCCTACCGCTATCCAAACGGTTCCAACCGGCTTTTCATCGTTATCGGAGGGCGGCCCCATAATCCCCGTAGTGGCAATGGCGTAGTCTGCTCCGAACTGTTTCAAGGCACCGGCTACCATCTGCCGGGCGGTTGATTCGCTCACAGCCCCCTCGGTTTCCAGTGTTTCGTGGCTCACGCCGAGGACGTTTTCCTTTACATTATTGTTGTAGGTTACGGCTGCCCCATTAAAATGAGCAGAAGATTTCGGCACGCGGGTCATAAGATGTGCAATATAGCCGCCGGTACAACTTTCGGCAGTGGCCAGGGTTTTTTCTTTTTTTTGCAACAGTTTGCCGATGATGACTTCGAGCGCATCATCGTTGTCGGAAATCACAATGTCCTTTAAAGTCTCATTTATTTGCAGAAAAGGCTTATCGATCTCTTGTTCCAGCAAGGCTTTGTCGGCTCCCGTTCCGGTAAGGCGAAGTTTTACCTGTCCGTACCCCGGCAGATAGGCCAACCGGATATGGGCTGGCAGATTTTTTTCGATTTCAGCCACCCGTTCCGCAACCAGTGTTTCTCCCAGCCCAAAAGTGGAAACAATCCGGTGAGCGACTGCATAACCGCCAAAAGCATTAATGATCCCGGGCAGTGCTTCGTTTACAAATATTTTTTTCATTTCGTAGGGCACTCCGGGAAGTGATATCACGATCGTTTTTTCACCCTGCGGTTCCATCGTTTCAAACCACATACCTGCGGCCGTTCCGTGTTCATTATGCAAGATGGTGCAACTTTCGGGCAGGTCGGCCTGTTTCCGGTTCTGCTCTGTGAGATAGGCCTTTCTCTTATACACTTCAATATATAAACGATGAATATGTGCCAGTACCGCTTCATTTTTTACCAGCCGGGTGTTAAAGTAGTCGCAGAGCAGGGGTTTGGTAATATCGTCGGCCGTGGGACCCAGTCCGCCGGTTAGTATGATCAAACGGGAATATTTTCTTTCTTCGTCCAGCGCCTTCCAAATATCGTCGTAAACATCGCCCACGGCTACGCGTCGTTTTACCCAAATACCCACTTTGTTAAGTTCCTGTCCCAGGAATGCGCTGTTGGTATCAATGGTCTGACCAATTAACAGTTCATCTCCGATAGTTATAATAGAGGCGTAAATCCCTTTCATTGTTTTATGTATATTTATTTTTCAGAGATATCCATTTCCAGGATGAGTACTGAAATGCCCGGCAAATTTCTTTAAAAAAGTATCCGGGGAAAAATTAAATTGTATTTTGGCAAAAATTACTATTATGATGTTTCGTATTATCGTTATTTTTTGGTGTATATGGAGTGGGACGGGTAATGCTGCGGCGCAGCCCGACCTGGTGGCTTGCGGACAGGACCAGGTTTTGATCATCGATAGTAAAAAATCGGATGCGGATTCGCTCGTAGTAAAATGGAGCTGGAAAGTAAAAGAAGCCAAAGACCTGCCCCCTGCTTATCAAAAGTGGATGGTTCCCTTAGATGAGTGTAAGCCGTTGGAAGGTGGAAAAAAGTTGTTGCTGACTTCTTCGAGCGGGGGGGTGGTGTTGCTGGAAGTGGCTTCGAAGAAAGTATTGTTTTATGCCTATAGCCCCATGGCGCATTCGGCCGATATTTTGCCAGGGAACAGGTTGGCGGTTGCCTTATCCACCCATAAGGCCGGGAATAGCCTCGAAGTATACGACCTGGCAGAACCAGAAAAGCGCTTGTTTAAAGATTCTTTGTACTCGGGCCACGGTGCTGTATGGAATAAGTACACCAAAAGGCTGTATGCGCTGGGCTTCGATGAATTAAGGGCTTACAAACTGCAAAAACGACATAGCCGAAAACCGGCGTTGGTGCTGGAAAAAACCTGGAAATTACCCGATGAGGGCGGCCACGATCTGTCCTGGGTAACCGCTAAAGAAATGCTGGTGAGTACACATCATAATGTATATTCATTTGATCTTTCGGAAGAGCAGTTCCGGGTATTTCAACCGCTTGCCGATAAACACAATGTTAAGTCCGTCAACTATAACCCCCATACAAATCAATTAGTGTACACACAGGCCGAAGAGAGTTGGTGGACCAATCGTATTTATTTGAAAAATCCCGATAAGGTTATTTCCGTACCTTACCTGCGGTTGTATAAGGTGAGAGTAATGGAATAAATAATAAAAACTAAATTCGTGAGAGCATTTTATTTATTTGTTTTTCTTTTCGTAGTGACCCGTTCGGGGGCGCAGACAGCCCGGAATATTTCGTTGGCTATGGATTCGTTTAACACCGACGAACAGCTGAAATTTGCCACGGCGGGTTTATACGTAATTGATGCGGCTACCGGCGAGCGGGTTTTTGCGCAGAATGAACTTACCGGCATGGCTACGGCCTCTACTTTAAAAGTGATTACGGCGGCTACCGCTTTCGATATTTTGGGTAAGGATTATACCTACAAAACCAGTTTTGGGGTCGTAACAAGTGGCACTGGGAAAAGCCTTTATATACAGGCCGTCGGCGACCCTACTTTTGGTAGCTGGCGTTGGGACGAAACCAAAGAAGCCGTCATTCTTTCCAGGCTCAAAGAGGCCATCAAAGCCACGGGTATCCGGCAGTTTGAATCTGTTATTATCAGTAGTAAAGACTGGGCGGCAGATGATGGTATTCCGGGTCGCTGGACATGGGAAGATATTGGCCAATACTATGGTGCCGGTTCGCAAGGACTGAACTGGCGCGAGAACCAGTTCGACCTGATCGTTAAATCGGGTTCCACGATAGGAAGTCCGGTAAGCATTCTCCGAACGGTTCCCTATTTGTATGATTATAAAATCATTTCACAGGCGAAGGCAGCAGGTAAGGAAACCGGTGATCAATCCAGCCTTTATTATCCTTCCAAAGGGGAAACCTATAGCATTTTAAAGGGCACTATTCCCGCAGGGAAAGATAATTTCACTATTTCGGGATCTATTTACGATCCCTCGCGACAGTTTGCTAAAACGTTAATAAACGAGCTGAGGGGTGTTGCCACTGTTAAAAATAATAAGATCGAACTTACCAGCCGCAGCTATGCTAATGTGGATGTTTTTTATACGCATACTTCTCCGCCGCTTTCGAAAATTATCTACTGGTTTTTGAGGAAAAGCAGTAATCTGTATGGCGAGGCATTGTTGCGTACGGTGGCGTTGAAAGCAAAGGGGGAGGCTACTACCGAAAAAGGAATTGAGGCACTCGTAGCACATTGGAAGGCAGTGGGAATAGATCCCGAAGAACTGCACTTATACGATGGGTCGGGCCTTTCGCCGCAGAACCGCGTTACGCCCCGGGCCGAAGTAATAGTTTTAAAATATGCCAAAGACCGCGATTGGTATACCGAGTTTTATGAAGGCATACCCCTGTACAACGATATGAAAATGAAAAGTGGTACCATAAATCGTGTTAAGGGCTTCACCGGTTACCAGCGGTCGAAAGATGGTAAGGAATATATTTTTTCCATGCTCATCAACAATTACAACGGCAGTCAATATGCGTTGATAAGAAAAATGTATAAGGTGCTGGATCATTTAAAATAATCGTACGAATAAAAATAAAATCATGAAGTTCCCGGAACAACGATACGATAGGATGCATTACCGCAGGTGCGGACAATCCGGAGTTTTATTACCCGCTATTTCGCTGGGATTATGGCATAATTTCGGCGATGTGGATGATGTGAAACTGTATCGTAAAACATTGCACACCGCCTTCGATAACGGCATTACCCACTTTGACCTGGCCAATAATTACGGACCACCGCCGGGCAGTGCGGAGCGTAATTTCGGAAAGCTTTTGCATTCCGATTTTAAAAGTCACCGCGACGAACTCATCATTTCTACCAAGGCGGGTTATACTATGTGGCCCGGGCCTTATGGTGACTGGGGATCGAAAAAATACCTCGTGAGCAGTCTCGATCAAAGTTTGCAACGGATGAAGCTTGATTATGTGGATATTTTTTATCATCACCGGCCCGATCCCGATACTCCGCTCGAGGAGACAATGGGAGCTCTTGATTTAATAGTGCGGCAGGGAAAGGCGTTATATGTTGGCATCTCCAATTATAACGTGCCCGAGGCTAAGAAAGCCATTGCCCTCCTGAAGAAGATGGGCACCCCCTGTCTTATTCACCAGCCCAAATATTCCATGTTCGAGCGCTGGGTAGAAGAAGGCTTGCTGAATACACTTAAAAGAGAAGGAGTGGGCTGTATTCCTTTTTCACCACTGGCCCAGGGCTTATTAACGAACCGGTACCTAAAAGGTGTTCCCAGGGGTTCCCGTGCTGCCAAAGCCCACGGGTTTTTACAAAAAGATGCTATAACAAAAGAGCGCCTCGAACAGATTCAGCAATTGAATGCATTGGCCAAAGAGCGCGGGCAAACACTGGCACAAATGGCGCTGGCCTGGCTGTTGAAGGACGAAGGAGTTAGCTCCGTTTTGGTAGGGGCGAGCAGCGCCGGACAATTGCTCGATTCTTTACAATGTCTGAATAATATTCATTTCGATAAATCGGAACTGACCCAAATTGATCGTATTTTAGCCGGATAACCGGAAAATTTAGTAATTTTAAAGATGCGATGAAAGCTGTAATAAGTATTGTTTGTCTCGTTGTTTTTTTGACAACGGCCTGTAAAAAGAACGATGAGCCCGTGGAGGCGGAACGTAAAACTTTTTTGGTTGATAAAATCTATGACTACAACAACAATCTGGTGGCTACTTACGAGCATGACGATCGAAACCGGCTCATAAAAAGAGGCGGCATAAATTCTACATCGGGTTACTACCTGGAGTATTTGTTTGAATACGAAGGGGACAAGTTGAGTAATATTGTATATAAGGACCAGAGTTTCCCCCAGTTTGATCACAATATCAGGTTGTTTTATGATGCTAAAGGGAAAATCATAAAAGATGAAACGATCCAGCGGGGTAGTATAGTGGGAACAAGGTTTTATGTTTACAATGCGGAAGGGCGAATAAACAATATAAAATACGCCAACGGGTTTGAAAATTATTTTGTAGACTATTCGGATAAGGGCAATGCGGTAAAGGTAAGAGAACTTATACGCGACGACCGAACGGGCGAACTGAGAGAGCAATTGCGAACTTTTGTGTATGACGACAGCAAATCGGTGCCTTTTGGGATAGACGATATTTTCCAGATAGAGTTGCTTCCTCAATTCGGAACGGAAGCCACATTTGAAAGGTATATATCCGCAAATAACATGATCTCGTTCGGGAACAGTGGCACCGAATGGAAATATACGTACAATAAAGAGGGTTTGCCTGTTACCATTGAAACGAAATGGAAAGAACTCCCTACTGCCGAACCTATGATGTTAAGGATCCGGTATAAAGAAACAAAATAAACATACCATTATGAAGAGGAATAAAATTTTTTGTTGTATGGTGGTTGCATCCGCCCTTATTTTTATGGCCATGCGGCCGGGTGTGGACAAAAAAGATTCTCTTGAGGGCGCCTGGAGCCTGCGCTATGGGCAACACGATTTTGCGATGCTGTTTCAGGACGGGTATTGTATGTTTACACAGTATAGCCTGGCCGGTAAAAAATTTGTTCTCAGTTTGGGAGGACCTTATACAACAGCCAATGGAAAAGTAAAGGTAAAGATCCAGTTCAACAGCGCCGATAAGAGCGAAGTGGGGCAGGAGCGCGAATATGAGTTTACGCTGAAAGGCGATGCGCTTACGACGCGCAACTCAGACGGTGAGCTGACTCTTACCTGGAAGCGGGCCGATGCCGGTAACCAGAACCTGGCGGGCAACTGGCGGATTACTAAACGCAAACAGGGCAATGAAATGTCGGATATTCCGCTGAGGGCCAGGAGAACCTTAAAACTACTTACTTCTACCCGCTTTCAATGGGCGGCTATTAATATTGAAACCGGTGAATTTTCGGGCACAGGTGGCGGTACGTATACGTTCAAAGACGGAAAATACACCGAGAATATCGAGTTTTTCTCAAGAGATAGTTCGCGCGTAGGCATGTCTTTGAGCTTTGACGGCAAACTCGAAAATGGCGACTGGATTCATTCCGGGAAAAGCTCCAAAGGCGATCCCATTTATGAAGTATGGAGCCGGATGAAGCCCGCTGAATAAGCCCGTGCCGTAAAGCTATCCGGATATTGATTTATTTCAATTCCTGGATTTTTATACTCCTGAAATAAATTTCATCGCCGTGATCCTGTAGTAAAATATGCCCTTTCGGAGCCAGTCCGAAGTTTGGCCAGTTTTTGTATTTACTATCGGCCACCAGTTCGTTAAAAGTTTGGGAGCCGCGGGTATAGGATAATACTTTCCAGCCGTTCAGCCAGTGTTCTACTGTGTTGTCGGGAAATACTTTAATCATTCCCTTATTCCATTCTCCTATTTTTTTGCGAGCCCGTGGTTCGCGGGCAGAGGGGATAAGATCGTACAGGGAGGCAAGGGTGCGGTTGGATCCTTTGCCCATTTTCGCGTCGGGGTGTTCGGCATCGTCCAGCACCTGATATTCCAGTCCAATTGCCGATCCTTTATTTTGCTCCGACTCCGTCACAAAATATTTTACCCCGCTATTGCCGCCTTTGGTCAGTTTAAAGTCGAATTGTAAAATAAATGCACCGTATTCTTTTTCTGTTACAATATCGCCGCCATTGGTTGATTCGCCTCCACCCGAGGGTTGTACCGCTAATTCTCCGTTACCGATCGTCCAGCCTTTTTCAGGAAATCTCTTTTTGTAAGCGCCGCGCCAGCCATTGCTGGTTTTACCATCGAATAAAAGGCTTACCCCATTCTTTTTTTCCGCTTCTGATAAGTTGTTGGGAATCATATTTACCGCAAACAGGCCTTCCAGCGGAGCAGGCTTCAGGTTTTTAGTTTGTATGCGTATTTTGCGCCAGCTGATTTGTTTTCCTTCGTCGTTTTTATTGCCAATGGAGTGTACCTGTAGAGCAATAAAACCCCTGGCGGTTAAATCGTCTATTACATGTGCCACGGGTTGACCGTTAACCCAGGTCCTGATAGAATTGCCTATACACTCGATTCTCGCTTTATTCCACTCGTTTTGTTTAAACGGATTTTTGCCGGAACCGTTCAGGCTGCCCTGGTATAGCCAGCCCCTTCTTGCCTCATCGTAAATGCCGCCTGTCCAGGCGCGGGGTGAGGGGTCTATTTCAAATTGGTAGCCATGTACGCGTCCCTTCATGTAATCAGGCTGGCTAAGGCTTCTGAATTGTACCCCCGAATTTAAAGTACTGCCTACCTTAAATTCCAGCTCCAAAATAAAATCGCCATAGTCTTTATCGGTAGCCAGGAAGGAATTGGGTTCCCCTAATACGGAAGTGCCCACAATGGCTCCGTTTTTCACTTCATACCGGGCTTTACCGTTCAGTTGTTTCCAGCCGGCGAGGTCTTTGCCGTTAAACAAGCTCTGCCATTGGGCCATCAACGAAATGTTTATCAGCGAAATAGCTGTTATTAGTAATAATTTTCTCATTCTTTTTGTATTAACAGTAAGGTGTATTACTTTTATACGCTATGGAGCGATAGTAAATACGATCGGGCTTGCCCGAAAATATCTAATTTTTCGATATTGCCACCCGATAGAACCAAATATATCAAACCTTTAAATAAGTTGTATAATTACCACTATATCTTTTAAAAAATTTACAGATGAACAATCGAAGAGAATTTATCAGGAACGCTACAATTATTAGTGCCGGTTCTTTACTAACAGCCGATTTATTGGCGGCGGTAAAAGGGAGGGTATCAGCCAACGACAAAATTGGCCTGGGTGTAATAGGGTGCAAAGGGCAGGGTTGGAGCAATTTGAATGCGCTGCTGAAAGTGCCTGAAGTACAATGTGTAGCTATTTGCGATATCGATGACAATATCCTGGCGCAGCGAATGGGTGATCTCGAAAAACTGAACATCAAACCCAAAACCTATACCGATTACCGGAAAATGTTATCTGACAAAGATGTTGATATTGTGGTGGTAGCCACACCCGATCATTGGCACTGTTTGCAAATGATCGATGCCTGTGCGGCCGGTAAAGACGTATTTTGCGAAAAACCTGTTTCCAATTCTATTTATGAAGCCCAGTTGATGGACAAAGCGGCGCAAAAATACGGAAGGGTAGTGCAGGTTGCTCAATGGCAACGCAGCCAGCAGCATTTTAGGGATGCGATAGCTTTTGTACACTCCGGTAAGTTGGGCAAAGTGTCGTCTACCAAAGCCTGGATGTATCGCGGCGGAACTCAACCTTTGCCGGTGGTGCCTAACAGCGCGGTTCCTGCTGGCGTTAATTATGATATGTGGTTGGGGCCGGCTGATAAAAGACCCTTTAATAAAAACCGGTTCCATTACGAATTTCGCTGGTTCTGGGATTATGCCGGCGGCCTTATGACCGACTGGGGAGTACACCTTATTGATATGGTGCTGATGGGAATGAAGGCCGGCACACCCAAATCGGTAATGGCCACTGGAGGCAAATATGTTTTTCCTGACGATGCGCGTGAAACGCCCGATATACAGACAGCACTCTACGATTTCGGCAATTTTCAAATGAGCTGGGAGCATAATATGGCCACGGGAGTAGGTTTGTATAATATGCAGCATGGTATTGCGTTTATTGGAGAGAACGGTACTTTGCTGCTAAACCGGCAGGGCTGGGAAGTGCGGCCTGACAAGGATAAGATGGAGGCCATTGCCTGGACAAAATCGGTCGACAGGGGATTGGATCTGCACGCCGTTAACTTTATCGATGTAGTAAAATCCCGAAAAAAAGAAAACTTAAATTGTCCTATCGACGCGGGCGTCCGTGTGGCTATTGTTAGCCATTTTGGTAATATAGCTGTTCGTACAGGCGAAAAAATTTATTGGAACGAAGCCAAAAATAAATTCAATGTAAAAGCGGCTACGCAGTTGGTAAAACCCGACTATCATAACGGCTGGAAATTGCCACAAATCTAACCTTTGGGGCTGCTTATTTGTTAAATTAGTAAAGCAAAAAGTGAAGCGCTTCCTACTTTATATTTTATTGGGCATGTTAGCCGCCTGTGGAGCTGGTTCCAAAACCATTGTAATACCGCCCCATAGTTTTGCGTTGAAGGTAAAGGATAAAGCCAGTTATGAGCAACTTTCCATTACACTTCGGGAGGTGCAGGAAAGCAGGTGTCCAAAAGATGTTAACTGCATTCGGGCCGGTGAGGCCGTGGCGGTGCTGAATGTAGTTATCGGCGAGAACAGTGAGAGAAATATTCAGCTATGTACCGGAGCCGATTGTGGAATAAGAGCGCTGTCCGATAGCTATAATCTGTCGGTGGATGATCAGCGCTACTTGTTTAAACTGGACAGTATCGTACCCAATCCTGCGCAGACGACGGTGCGGGGAGAACCCGTTGTGTATTTTTCTATCCGCAATTCGAAGTAAAATGTCTTCAATCCGTCATATTATTTTGTTTGACGGCGTTTGTAATTTGTGCAGCGGGGCTGTACAGTTCGTAATAAAATACGATAAAAAAAATATCTTCCGGTTCGCTGCTCTTCAGTCCGAAACGGGGAGACATTTATTGATGTCGTATGGACTTCCCGGCCATCACCTGAAGTCCTTTGTATATATCGGGGGGGATAAGGTTTTTACGAGATCCGAAGCCGCTTTGAAAGTGGCTGCCCGATTATCGTATCCCGTAAAACTGCTATCCGTTTTTGTTATCATTCCCGGATTCATTCGGAATTTTATGTATGAGGTAATAGCCCGGAATCGCTACAGGCTGTTTGGAAAGAAGGAAACCTGCATGATGCCCACCGGGGCGTTGAAGGAACGGTTCATTGATTGACGAAGGACATTGATATCCATCGCTATTTCATACTGGTAATCCACCATACATTTCCAAACGGATCTTCCACACCTCCGCTGCGTCCGTAATCCTGGTCGGCCATTTCGTTTACCACCGTACAACCGTGTTCCAATGCCAGTTGAAAGGTAGCATCGGCATCTTCCACATAAATGAACAGGTTGGCGTTGGCCACGTCAAAAAACTCGTTCACATCGGCAAACATAATATTGCAGCCATTAATACGAACTTCGGCATGCATGATAAACTGGTTATCATTGTCGCGATAACCCTTATATACTTCCTCTGCGCCGAAGACAGTTTGGGTAAAAGGTATAAATGATGCCGCGTTCTTCAGAATTAAATAAGGCATAAGTGGCTGATGGCCTGTGGCTATTTTCATTGCTTTTGTTTTTAATCGGTTAAAGATACCGCTATCTTACAAAATATTTGAACAGCAGAAATTCAATGCCCAGAAGTGCGGGAACTGCGAGACAAAGTGCCCATACCAGCACTACTATTATTTTGTGGGCAGGAGTAATGTCGAGGAGCAGGTTTCTTTGCAGAATATTTTCTACTTCAACCGCGATCCGGTCTTCTTTATCGTGGTAGTGAAAAGGAGGTCCTGCCGCTATACCGTGAAATGCGGGAATATGTCGTATGATAATTGATCTTATTTTCCAATACTCTTCATTGCGGAGTTCGGGATAAGGCTTATTGATATCAATTCCTGAGTTTTCTATTTCGTTTTCCAATGGAAGATGGCCTTTCGCAGAAAAAAAGCGGTAAATAAGGAACAAGGGGAATGCCAATAAAATGTAGAATCCTGTAATGAAAGCGGTTCCGGTAATAAAGACCATTGAAAACAGTAGGAAAATATTACTCGCCCTGCCTTCCTCATTCAAAAAAACGCGGTTGAGAAGTTGCCCTCCATCGAGCGGAAAAATGGGCAGAAGATTTAGAAGATTTGTCCATATCAGTATTTGGGCGATCAGGTGCCAGGGAACCCCACCCAGGTATAGCGAAGGGTGATCCATGCAAATAAAGTGAATGACGATACCAATGAGGATACCCGGTAAGGGGCCGGCTAAATAGATAACTGCGCTTTGTTGCTGGCTGATCTCGTGTTTACTTCCTTTTACGAAAGCTCCGATAAAAGGAAGAAACAGCATGCTTACATCGGTATAACGGTAAAATTTCATCGCAAGGAAATGCCCTGCTTCGTGTAAGATCAGTACTCCTGAAATTACCAGTAAAAGGTCCCATCTGCGTAACACCAGGTAGCCAATACCCAGGTATAATACCATACTGTATAATCCTCTGATCAAAACAGCTTTATTGCTTACATTGGTGCGTGGAAAGGGGGGAGGGTAGATGATAGCCTGCTCCTCAGTAGCGTTATCGTTGGCGGCCGATTCCATGCTACCCAAAAAATGGTTTAATTTTCAAATACAGCGCTTCGGGCAGCCTGGATCTTTTCATGGTGCCGGCTTCCATGAAGTATAATAGAACGGAGCCTGTCGCTAACAGCTCTTTTTTTTCGTTGTATACCTCCTGGTGAAATAGTATTTTATGGTCGTCGGGCAATTTATTCAGATTGATCCGTATAGTCAGCAGGTCATCATATCTTGCCGGCCTCAGGTATTTACAATTTACCTCCACCACTGGCATGATGATGCCTGCTTTCTCCATATCGGCGTAGGTCATACCAAGCTCCCTTATGCATTCGGCACGCGCTACTTCAAAATACTGAAAATAGTTGCCATGATACACCACACCCATCTGGTCGGTTTCGGCATACCGCACCCGTATATTGGTTTCGAAGGTATACATGCGGCTATTTTCCTATTTTTCGGTCGAGGCTGTATTTGCCGGGACCTACCAGGAACAATACAACGAATACAGTGAGGAACATTCCGGGCAATTCGCCCTTTCCGTAGAAATCGCCACCATGTGCGAGAAATAAAGCCACGATCATGGCAATTATCAGCGGCAGGGAGGCCAATCTCGTAAGTAGCCCGATAATAATCAGAGCGGAACAGAATACCTCCCCGAAAATGGCCAGACTTAACGAGGCTTTGGCGCCAACATGAAAGGGATCAGCAAAACCCTTGCTTACAATAGAATCAAAATTGGTTATTTTCTTTAATCCATGATTCACAAGCATGGCCGAGCCCGATACTACTCTTAATAATAAAAGAGCAATGCTTAATGACGGCTCCGAATATTTACTGGTTATTAATTTCATGTATAAAGTTTTTTAACAGGGAATCTGGAATCTGTCAGGACAAACTTAATAAAATAATCGAAGAATTATATTTTCTATAAATTCGTTTCAAAATTAGCAGTCCCGTATGTTTGATTTATTAACCCGTTATTTACTGGAGAATAGAAAACTATTAATACCCACAGTGGGCATGTTCGAATTGGTTGAAAAAAAAGCGGATGCTGATTATGCAGCCGAATCCATCGCCCCACCGGTATGGGAAGCTGTTTTTACAGAAAACAGGGAGGTAGATACCCCGGATAGTGAAGCGCTTGTTCATTGGATTAGCTCAATTGCTGTTATAACCGCCGATGAAGCCCGGCAGCAATTTTCGACCTTTACAAGTGAATTGAAACAGCGTCTTTCAAAGGGTGAAAAAGTAGAGTGGAAATCGATCGGAACCCTGCAGGAATTGGGGGGAAGAATATCTTTTACAGCTCATGAGGACCGTCTCTCTCCCTTTACCCCGGTTACGGCCAAAAAAATTTTAAGAGACGAACCCGCCAACCACGAAACCTTAGTGGGACATACCCTTACCACCACTTCAGAAATGAGGGAAAAGCTTCGCGACCGGGATCTGAAACGCGGCCGGGGTAACAGGGTGATGTGGATCTTGCTGGGGGGCGTCCTGCTGGCGACAGCCTGGTATTTTCTCCAGAATGGCTGTAATAAGCAGGCTACCGGAAACAGGCAGCCGGTGGAAGCCACGGCGCCCGGTGATACGTATAAGATACAATAATGCTATCCTGAAGAACATACCGGTTATATCCATTTGACGATAAAATAGTTAAAACGTGCATCAGACGACAATGGCGGGGAAGCCGCATTACCAGGTATTAGACGGTTTACGCGGGATCGCCGCCATAGCAGTAGTCATATTTCATTGTTATGAAATACTTGCACCCGATCTGTCGGCAAATCCTATCGCACACGGTTTCCTGGCTGTTGATTTTTTCTTTTGTCTCTCGGGTTTTGTAATTGGTTACGCCTACGACGACCGCATATATAAGATAGGAGTTAAAAAGTTCTTCATCAACCGCTTGATACGTCTGCAACCCCTCGTGGTGCTGGGAACCCTGTTGGGCCTGGCAGGCTGGTTCCTGGATCCTTTTATACAGGCTTCGCCCTTACAGGAATTTGGAACTGCTAAAGTACTTTTTGCTTTTGTGTGTTCTATTCTCTTGCTCCCAAGCCCTGTATTGGGGCGCTACGGGAATGTGTTTCCGTTAAATGCCCCTGCCTGGTCGCTTTCGATGGAATATTTTGTGAACCTGGTGTATGCCTTTGTGTTGGTTCGTGTTCGTAAAAAATTATTGGTTGTTTTTCTCTTTATCGCCACTGCATCCCTTACCTGGGTGGCATGGAGCCGGGGAAATATACTGGGCGGGTGGAATGATATCACTTTTGCGGATGGCTATGCCAGGGTTTTATTTTCTTTTATCGCAGGGCTGGTTATTTACAGGTTCAATCTCCGCATAAAAAATAATCTTCATTTGCTGTTGTATATGGTATTATTGACGGTTGTATTCGTGACACCTCATTTTGAAGGTGATTGGTATATGGAATTGCTCATGGTAGTATTGGTATTTCCGGTCTTGGTAATGCTGGGTTCGGGGGTGGCTGTTAAGGGGAGAATTGCTCAATTGTGTTCTATCCTGGGCAATCTTTCCTATCCTCTTTACATGACCCATTACTGGATGATCTGGATTTTAGGCAGCTATGCCGCCACAGATCCGGGACAAAGAAATCTTTACCTTTTTGCAGGAGCTATTTTCGTGGCAACAATAATTTTAGCCTGGATAGTACTCAAATTTTTTGATGAGCCCTTACGTAAGTGGTTGACAATGAAGATGAAAACTAAAAAACACCTCTCATAGATTATTAATAACTAATTTTCTGTTACCTTTGCACTCCGTTTTTCTTAAGACGGGATATTTCTGAAGAGGCCCGAAAAGGATTCCGCCCGTGCGGAAACGCCTCCAAGGTTAACAATTAAATAATAATTTACCATGCCTAAGGTAAAAACAAATTCAAGTGCAAAAAAGCGTTTTAAAGTAACAGCTACCGGCAAAATCACTCACCAAAAGAGTTTCAAACGTCACATCCTTACCAAGAAGTCTACCAAACGCAAACGTCACATGCGTATTGACGGACTTGTAGCAAAGCCTAATATGGATTTTGTAAAGCGTTTGCTCAGACTGAAATAATCAGTTCGCAGACTTATTATCATTCATTTTTTTGACATTTAAACTTATTCAGATATGCCACGTTCAGTAAATGCAGTTGCTTCTAAAGCCCGCAGAAAAAAAATATTAAAACAAGCCAAAGGTTTTTACGGCAAACGTAAAAATGTATACACCGTTGCGAAGAATGTTGTAGAAAAAGGTATGACCTATATGTATGTAGGTCGTAAATTAAAGAAAAGAGAGTACCGCGCTTTATGGATAGCACGTATTAATGCGGCTGTTCGCGAAGAAGGGCTTACTTATTCTCAGTTTATCAACAAGCTTCGAACCAATGGTATTGAGCTCGACAGGAAAGTAATGGCCGATTTAGCTATGAACAATCCCGAGTCGTTCAAAGCCTTGATTGATTCGGTTAAATAAAATAACTTCTGTTTGGAAGAAAGGGCATCGGATTTCCGATGCCCTTTTTGGTTTAGAAGGTGTATTTCTTTTTAGATAATAATCAATACTATTTAAGGGTGGCGATCAGTTTATTGTTCAGCGTAACATAATCGTTATTGTTGGCTGCCTGTGCCAGTTCTTTTGATTTTAAAGCGGCTTCTTTTGCAGCAGCTTTTTTGCCCAGTTTAGCAAGAGCCCTGGCTTGCTGGTACCGTATCCAAAATGCGTTTGGTTGTGCTTCCACGGCTTTGTCAAACCATTCTTCTGCCTTCTTTAAATCTTTACCGTTTTCGAGGTAATAAGATGCCGCCTGGTAATAGGCCGGCTTGTCAGACAGCATCGATTGCTCAATGGAACTCATTATTTTGGCATCCACATTGGTTTTTATGGGAAGGCGTACCATGGATTTATCCCAGCTTATCAACAGCTCACAGCTTTCAGATTTTATATTGTCGAACTGGATGGTGAAATTTTCTACTTTGGCACCCAGAGGCTGCACTTTCGCGGTTACCCTAACCAGGTCTTCCTCCTGTTTGTAAGCGGCCGGACTGGTAACATTGGTTTGTTTAGAGATGATCAGGGTCCAGGTAGTGGCACCGGGAATACTTAGCAGGCCATATTTACCAGCGGGTATTTCCTTTCCACCAATAACAACAGCGTCCCCGAAATTAAGGGTAGTAGCGCTGTTGGCTCCGGTACGCCAAACCGCGTTGTAGGGAACAAGGTCGCCGAAAACTTTCCGTCCTTTTACCGCGGGGCGACTATAGGAAAGCTCGATGTCTGACAGGCCGAAATCCTGCTTAACAGTTTGTGAGGGACTTGGGGCCGGCATTTTGATTTGGGCGTTTCCATACGCCAATGCACTCAGCAAAGCAATTGATAAAACAATTCTTTTCATGTTATTGTATAATTTAGTCGGGGTAAAAATAGGGATTATTTAAATGAAGGGTGAAACTGCTCAAGTGTTTTGCGCAAAAATTCCTTATCGAGGTGAGTATATATTTCGGTAGTCGTAATGCTTTCGTGGCCCAACATTTCCTGCACGGCCCGCAAATTAGCACCGCCTTCTATTAAATGGGTGGCAAATGAGTGGCGAAATGTGTGCGGCGATACGGTTTTACGAATCCCCGCCTTTGCAACGAGGTCTTTAATAATCAGGAAAATCATTACCCTTGTGAGCTTTTGGCCCCGTTTGTTTAAAAAGAGAATATCTTCATTTCCTGGTTTGACATTTAAATGATTACGGATATTTGCCCTGTAAATACCTATGTATTTAGCGGCCACGCTGCCAATGGGCACCAGTCGTTCCTTGTTGCCTTTTCCCGTTACTCTTATATATCCCACGTCGAGATATAACTGGGAAATACGCAGGTTAACCAGTTCGCTTACCCGAAGTCCGCAACTGTACAGGGTTTCCAGTATGGCTTTGTTGCGCGTGCCTTCTGGTTTGCTCAGATCTGCCTGCGCGATGATTTTTTCGATTTCATCGAAACTTAATATATCGGGCAGCGCTCTTTTTGTTTTGGGTGCCTCCAGTAAAAGTGTAGGATCTTCCTTTACAACATCTTCCAGTATACAATATTTGTAAAATGCCCGTAAGCCCGAAATGATACGGGCCTGTGAAGTGGCGGTCATTTCCAGTTCGGCGATCCACTGTATAAAAAACTGCAAATCCGGCAGCGTGATGGCTGCCGGATTTTTTTGTATAGCTTTTATTTCCAGAAACTGGATGAGCTTATCCAGATCACGCAGGTAAGCTTCCGTAGAATTGTCGGAAAGTGATTTTTCTAACTGAAGATAGGCTTTAAATCCTTTTTTGTATACTTCCCACATTCGTTACTTAAACTCCAGCGGCTGGTTGTGTTCAATTTCTTTTTTGGCGACTTTTAATTTCGCGTAAATATTGCTTTTTGTAATATTTACCGAATCAATAAGCGAATGGATATTATCATAATCGATATCGGTAACACCGGTTTCTGTCAAAAGCTGCTTTGCAACTAAGTTGGTGGCTATATCCCGTACATAAATAAATGTATTGTCGTAGTATGCTACCAAGCCCTCTTCAATCTTAAATTTAGGATCGAAATTGTTGATGGCACTGGTTAGTTTTTCGGTAGATCCCGTTTTGTCGAAAGGAAGTTTCAACAGATAGCCCCTTCCGGTGGCACAGTCGTTGAATTTAAGCCAGGCATCTTTTCCGTCAATAATGTCGCAACTGATAAATTCTTTGGAAGGTTTAACGGGCTTGTCTATAAACTCATTGAAAATAATATCTTTGATAACGCCCATGCCACCTTTTTCCCAGTGAATGGAATCGAACTGGCAATCTTTAAAACTGATTCTTACAAAGGGTTTGCCTGCAGCATCCGATTCGAATTTCATAGGCTCGGTAATACAGGCGGTATCACTACAGAAAGGCTGGGAAGAGGCTTCCTGTCCACCATCTTTACAGCTAACAAAGGCAATTGTGGCAAAAACAAACGCTAAGGATAATAGTTTCATGTGCATATTTTTAATTTTGAGTTGCGGGTTTGCAGAAACAACAAACCTACATAAAAATTTCGTTTAAAAGCATGTTCAGAACCCGGTTTTTGACCTTAAAGGAAAACGTCTTCCAATAAAAAGAATTCCGGAGCACCTTTTTTGTGAAAAGTAATGGAAACAATATCATATTGAATCCATTGATGGCCGGGATTGAGATACAGATATTCGTCGGCGGCATTTTTGAGGAACCTGAATTTTTTTTTCGTCACGCTTTCTTCGGGGTGTCCGTAGAAGGCCGAACTCCTTGTTTTCACTTCAATAAAATGAAGCTTTATTCCCTTAGTGGCAATAATGTCAATTTCGTATTGTCGGTAACGCCAGTTCTTACAAATGACGGTGTATCCCCTCGTTGCAAGAAAATCGGCGGCAAGGGTTTCTCCCTTCTTCCCTATTTCATTATGGTTAGCCATTACTTATCTTTACATGAATTTACAACAAAATTTTTATGCGACAGCTATTAGCTTCTTTAATTGGTAGCATCAAACATTATGACTGGGGGGGCACTTCTTATATACCCGGGTTGTTACAAATAGAAAATCCTAATCTGCAGCCCTATGCCGAGTATTGGCTTGGTGTGCATCCCCAGGCCAATTGCAGAGTGAAGCTGACTAATGAAGAAGAAATGCTGCTGCGCGATTATATTAATGAAGCACCGGGGGAGATGTTGGGAGCAAAAGTGTTCCGTGCCTTTGGCAATATGCCTTATCTTTTGAAGGTGCTGGATGTAAAGGATATGCTTTCCATTCAGGTACACCCGTCAAAGTCCCGGGCCGCCATCGACTTTGAAGCGGAGACCAAAAAAGGAGTACCGCTTGATGCCCCCCATCGGAACTATAAGGATGCTAACCATAAGCCGGAGCTGATGGTAGCGATGAGCGATTTTTATTTGTTACATGGATTCAAGCCGGCTGAGGAATTGATGACCATCCTGGACGCAGTAAAGGAATTGAGGATATTTAAGAAGGTATTTGAAAAGAAAGGTTATAAAGGGTTATACCAGAAAGCGATGGAAATGCCGCAGGAGGAGGTAAATAAAAGACTGCAACCCTTGCTGAAGCGGATTATTCCTTTATACCATAATGGTCACTTAACGAAAAATGAGGAGCATTTTTGGGCAGCGCGGGCGGCTTTAACTTTTGACCGGCCGGGGATTATCGACCGGGGCATATTCTCCGTTTATTTTTTTAACCTCCTTTTTCTGAAAAAGGGCGAGGCGATTTTCCAGGATGCAGGATTGCCCCATGCCTACCTCGAGGGATATAATGTAGAAATTATGGCCAGTAGCGATAATGTACTGAGGGGCGGACTAACCCCCAAGCATATCGACACTGCAGAGCTGCTGAAACATACCCGCTGCGAGCCCACCTATCCGAAAATTATCAAAGCGACCCGATCCAGATCCAGCCAAAAGTATAAAGCGCCGGTAAAAGATTTCTCGCTTTCGTCCTATAAAATAAAAAAAGGAGAAACCCTAACGCTGACCATCGATACTGCGGAAGTGTTTTTGCTGATGGAGGGGAAGCTAAGCCTTCAATCCAAAAAAGTAAAGATCATTTTGCAGTTGGGAAATATCGCTGCCGCTGCGTTTGCCGGGGCGGAGGTAAAGGTGAAGGCGCTGGAGGATTCCTGGTTGTTCAGAGCGGCGGCGGGGTAATTTGCAATTGGATTTTTCAGCCTAAAATAAACTCAATGACGAAAAAGCAACGCTACCAGTTTGTGATAGATTATTTTTCGGTACACATGCCCGAACCCGAAACCGAGTTGGTGTACGATAATCCCTATCAATTGCTGGTGGCCGTTATTCTTTCCGCTCAATGCACCGATAAACGCGTAAATATGACCACTCCCTTTATTTTTGAAAAGTATCCTGATGCTCAAAGCCTCAGCAAAGCCAGCGCTGAGGAGGTTTTTCCCTTAATCCGAAGCATATCTTACCCTAATAACAAGAGCAAACACCTCGTGGGAATGGCGCAGAGGCTGATGACCGATTTTAACGGCCAGGTTCCGATGACCGTCAACGAACTGGTAACCCTGCCGGGGGTAGGGCGCAAAACCGCCAATGTAATCACTTCTGTTGTGGAAGGGCAGCCCAATATGGCGGTGGATACGCATGTAAACAGGGTCAGCAAAAGAATTGGCCTCGTACCTCTGTCGGCAACAACCCCCCTTGCGGTAGAAAAGGAGCTGGTAAAAAACATCCCGCCCGTATTTATCCATAAAGCCCATCACTGGCTTATTTTACACGGCCGTTACACCTGTGTTGCCCGCAACCCCAAATGCGGGGAATGTGGATTGCAACAAGCATGTATCTGGTTCCAGAAAAACCGGCTAAATTAAAAAAAGGGAAATGCCCTCTCGTTTCGCCCGTATTTTTATGGCTTACTTTTTGTTTTTAAGGAACTTATGGATTCCTCCTTCTATACGCTTACAAACCGGGAGACGCCTTTCCTGGCATTTGCACTGCACGATGGCCATGAACTGGATCATCCTTTAAGAAACTATATGCTGCTGGATGAGCAGTCCCGTGCCCGCGAAGAGGATCCTTATACGGGATTTATGATTTCCGGACTGCCCCTCACCACGGTTATTGTACATAAATCCCGTTTTGAGCTCGATTTAAACAGAACCCGGGAGAAAGCCATTTATCAGAAGCCTGAAGATGCCTGGGGGCTTGAAGTGTGGTACAACCTGCCCGTTTCTTTAACAGAATCATTGTATTCTGTTTACGATTCATTTCATGAAACGGTGGCAACTCTTGTGCAAGATACGATCAGCAGGTTCGGTTATTTTTTGATACTGGACGTACACTCCTACAATTACAAGCGAAATACCCCGCTGGAAGAAGCCGATTCCTTAACCCATCCGGAAATAAACCTCGGCACAGCTTTTAATAACAACTTTTGGAAGCCACTCTGCGACAACTATACCCGGTGGCTTTCGGCACAAAATATTATGGGGCATTCCATAGATGCCCGGCAGAATATAATTTTCAGGGGAGGTGCTTTTGCCCAGTGGGTTACCAAAAAGTTTGGAAGCTACGGCGCCGTGCTTTCGGTCGAATTTAAAAAGACGTTTATGGATGAGTGGACAGGCATTGCTGATATACCCTATGTATTGGAGTTGAAAGAGCTGCTTGCCCACTCGCTGCCTTTTTTAGAGTTGGAAATAAAAAATCTCAGAGGGAGTAATTCTAAGTGACAAATACCGGCCAGAAAATATTAAAAAGGGTAGAAGCTAAGCTCAAAAAGGGCGAGCCTCTTCATATAAGCCTGCCGGGAAGGGGTTTACTAAAAATAGAACGTCCCGTTCCGTTTTTATTGGTATACCGTTTGCGCAATGGTAAGGATTATTTTCCCGACCGGCTTGGCAGAACAGAATCTTCTTACCTGGTAGCCAAAGATGATAAGGAAGGATTGATGCGGAATTTAATTGAACTCATAAGCGGTTTTTTCGCCGATAAGTTTGCGGCCTTTTTGTTGGTAGAAACCTGGGTGGCGGAGCCGCCTTACAAGGCTCCGTTTACGATCTATGTGAGTCAGCAGAGCGCTTTTAACACAGCCCGGAAACTCGAATCAGAGCTCAATAAAATTTCGATGCCTTCCTGGGCCCGGAATTGCCTCATCAAAAAGCAGGATAATGTTGTTGCTCCTCCCGGCAGCAGTTCGCTGCTCAATAGTCAGTATTTGAAAAAGCACAGTATAACATTGATGGGATTGCAGGTTGCGCCAATATACTTAAACGAGGCCACGGGGAGGGTGTATCCATTGTTTTTGAGAGAAATCAGGGCCTCTTACAGCAAGGCTTTGCGAAAAAGTATGTTTGAATTTATAAGGGTTCAAACCTCCTTTAATGCTTCCCATTTTCAGATGCTGGGTACGACTATTATTGACGATAAAACCAAAGAGATAGATCGGCAGCTATCGGCCTACAGCAAGCTTTTCGATTTTTTAATGCTTGTTACGCCCATTAATGTAGAGGAAGCCTGGGAATTTTTTCTACAGTCGGGTTATTCGAAAAATCCCGTATTTCATTACCGGCCTATGCCGGTGGATCCCGAGTTGATTAAACGCAAACTCTACAACCTGCCCGTTGAGGATATATCAGATCCGACAATAGCCTTTTTATTCCGGGATAAACGAAAGGAAACCGACCGGATGCTTAACATGATGCAGGAAAGAGAAAAGCACGATTTTATGCTAAGCAGCCTGCAATTGTTTGGGCCTGTAAGTGAACAATTGCTCGATATAGCCAAAGCGCTGTTGGTGGCTATCGGTAAGCCCGAAGCGGCAGCCTCGGGTGGCCGGCGGCTTACAGCCAGCGAATTTGCGACGATGGCGCAAAAAGAGCTGAACTGGTTACGCAAGCAGGACAGGCGCATTGCCACCCAGGTAAAAATTGCCGATGACACGGAAGGAGTATTTGTATCCCGGGGAGTGCTCAACATCAACGCCGGATTTAGTGTGTCCGTGAAAAGAGCATTACCGCTATTGCAGCACGAAGTGGGAACCCATATTGTTACTTACTATAATGGCAAAGCCCAGCCACTGGAACTATTTTCAATAGGAGTTCCCGGCTACGAAGAGCTACAGGAGGGATTGGCAGTGCTGGCAGAATATCTTACCGATGGACTGACCGCAAGCCGGATGCGTACCTTAGCGGCGCGGGTAGTAGCGGTTCACGAGATGGTGAGCGGAAAATCTTTTGTAGAAAGCTTCCATCTGCTAACAGAAAAATATGGGTTTTCACCTCGTTCCTCCTTCAATATATGTATGCGTGTATACAGGGGCGGTGGTTTAACGAAGGATGCCGTTTATTTGAAAGGTTTTTTGAATATCATTGATTATATCAAGGAAGGGAAGGATCTCAGGGATCTGCTGATTGGAAAAATACGGGAAGATTATTTGCCGGTAGTACAGGAGCTGATCCAGCGTAATCTTTTGCTGAAAACCCCTGTTGTGCCTCGTTTTCTTTCCGAGGATTTTAACGACCGGCTCAAACGTATCAGAGAGAGCGGCAGTATATTTAAAATGATCCAGCAGTAAAAAAATTATATGAGAATAGGGTTTGTCATAAATGACTATGAGCACGAAGCTCCGGCTTATACCACTACCAGGCTTGCCCTGCAGGCATTGCAAATGGGGCATGAAGTATACTATATAGCGGTGGAGGATTTCAGCTATACGGCTTCGGAACAAATGGGTGCCCATGCCCGGAAGGCCCCCCAAAAAAAATTCAGGAGCCCCGCCATTTTCATGGAGCAAACCTTTGCGGTGGAGAAGGAATTGATCGGGTCCAAAGATCTGGATGTTCTGATGCTGCGTAACGATCCCTCGGTCGATCTTGATGAAAGACCCTGGGCGCAATATGCGGGCATAGTATTCGGACAGTTAGCGAAGAGAAATGGTGTAGTGGTTTTAAATAATCCCGATACCCTGGCCAATGCTACTAATAAAATGTATTTTCAGTATTTTCCGCAAAGCATCAGACCCCAAACAATTATTACCCGGAGCCTGAACGAGATAAAGCATTTTTATACTTCTCACGGGAAAAATATTGTCTTGAAACCCTTACAAGGTTCGGGTGGAAAAAATGTGTTTCTGGTGAACGAACAAAACAAGAATCTTAACCAGATAGTGGACGCAATTGGCAGAGATGGATATATTGTAGTGCAGGAATACCTTCCAAAAGCCAGTAAGGGAGATGTTCGTTTATTCCTGCTTAATGGCCGGCCTATTGAAATCAATGGTAAAATCGCCGCTATCCATCGTACACAGACAGGGGGTGATATACGCAGCAATATTCACCAGGGTGGGACGGTTTCCTCGCCTAAAATAACCAAAAAAATTTTAGAAATTGTAGATGTGGTTAGTCCGAAACTGGCGAAAGACGGGATGTTTCTGGTGGGCCTGGATATTGTAGACGACAAGGTTATGGAAGTGAATGTATTCAGTCCGGGTGGAATGGGACATGCCTGCCGCCTGAACGAAGTAAACTATTTTGAACAGGTGATAAAAGGGGTCGAACGTCAGGCTTCTGCTCCATAACTCAGAATCTTAACAAGCCGGAACTTTGCCAGGTTCTCCTGTTTTTTAGAGTTGCAGGTGAGCCGGTGCGGGTAATCGATGATTTCCCGGCAGATCTCTATCACATAATGTCCGTCATTACTGGTTGTAACTTCCACTGTATAGTTGTCGCCTTCATGCGTGAGCAGCCGGGTATGTATTTCAAAGTCTATATCATAGTTCTGCAAATGCTCCCGCAAATGGCATTCTATAGCCTGCTCGTAAAAAGAACGACGTGATACGCCCCTGAATTTATTTTTATAAATCTTTCGGAGCAGGGTGCGCACCATGATATGACCTACATCTTCCACCGCCACATGGCCATAGTAAATGCCGAAAGGCATAGCCACCACGTTGGCTGCAAACCGATCGCCGCCTACATGCGAGCATTCCCAAACATTGACATCCGCATTGAAGGATTCAAAAAATTTATATACCGGAAATCCAAATTTAGCGCAGCATTTATCTTTTTTCCCATTAGAACATACTAAGAAGAAAGGATCGGTCTGCCAGTTGGTGTCCTCGCTGTCAATAAGGGCTTGCAGGTTGACCGAGGTTACTTTTTCCACCATCTCTTCTATTGAAAAATACCGGCTCTCTCCGCAATCAACAAAGGTTATCCTGCAATCTTTGTTATTGGTGGTTTTGTTCCTGATCAGTAAAACTTTCCCTTTATACAAACGAGCCAACGCCTGCATTTTCTTTATCCAGCCGGTATCAAAATGAGCTTCAATAACTTTTCCGGGAAAGGGGTTAAAATGCTCAATTAATATAAAGGTTTGCGAATTAGCGGCCGTGCCTGCTAATTGCTCCCGGAAATAACGGGAGGCAGCGCTGCAAAAAAATACCTCTTTGGGAATTCTCGCTTCCAAGTGTTGCTTATAATCCATTCATATAAATAACGCCTTCCTGTATCAGTTTGTTGGTAAGATCTTTTACGGCCTCTTCTTCTCCCGGAATATCTTTTTGCCGGAATTGTTTAAGGGTAAAAATATGATCCAGTGCCGGTTTCAGCGAAACGGGAAATTGTATCGATTTTCCCAGCATTTCCAGGTGGGTACCGGTTTCTTTTTCGGTCAGGCGGTAAATAACACCTTCATTTAAAGCAAGCATCGTATCGGAATTCACTTCATCCTTGTTTAGAATACTTTCAAAGTATCGGTGCACAGGCTGAGGCTGCGCATTTCGATAACTTTTGTTCAGGCGTTCTAATCCCTTCCCGGGATCCAACGTGGCGAGCGCTTGTTTCAACTCCTCTGTTTTTTGTTTTATCAGGGAATTCAGATCTTCTTTCCAAAAAGGCACGGCCTCTCTGAAAGTTTTAAATTCTTCCAGTTGCGGAAATATTTCGTTGAAGTATCTTATCCAGGTAAAGGATAATACACCAATCGTAATATGGGAGGAAATACCATCATCGGCTACTGCGTCGTGTACGTAACCGCGTGGCAGGTATAAAAAGTCACCAGGGCGGAGTTGCAGGGTTTGAACCGGCTCTTTATGATAGTCTTTACTAACGAAAGACTGGTTTTTGGTGGGAAGCTCTTTCTCAAAGCCGTACAAATGCCAGGTTTTGGTGCCGGTTATCTGAAGTACGAAAACATCATGTGTGTCCCAGTGAGGATTAAACCCCTGCGATTTGTTCGGTGTTATATACAAATTGGCCTGAACAGGCGAGTTGAATTTTTGGGAAAGTTCCAGGCAGCAATG
The DNA here is from genome assembly GCA_040393015.1 of Paraniabella yanshanensis. Taxonomy (GTDB): domain Bacteria; phylum Bacteroidota; class Bacteroidia; order Chitinophagales; family Chitinophagaceae; genus Niabella; species Niabella yanshanensis_A. The sequence continues at coordinate 63,829 of JBEBUZ010000004.1, read as the reverse complement.
AGATAAATGATTAAAATATCTTTGCCCGGCCTGGATGACGAAAGTAGCGCCGGAATTGAAGAGGGCAAAAGCTTTGTCGGTATTAATAATACCATCCTTCCGATGGTGGCCGATGGGTGTACTTTTTAAGGTATAGTCGGTGTGAGGTATTTCTTTACCGTTTCTTACCATTCTTACGGAGGGGTAAAAAATGTCCTGTCGTTCGAGGTAATCGGATATTTCCAGTGAAGTGAGAATATTCTTATAGTAGTCCTTGTCGTTTCTGCTGATATACAGCATGTCCTTTTCATGGAATTTTTCGAAAAAATCATCAACGCTATGGGGTGCAACTATGCTTTCAAAAAAAAGATTCATGTATTGTTTTTAGGTGAGAAGATGCAAAATGCAAAAAAAGCCGCAGAAAATTTACATTTACTGTGGCTTTTTAAAAAGGTAAACTAATCAGCGGGAAAATCAGGCAACTGTTCCATCTCCAACGGAACCACCGTCACCATCTGAGCCTCCGTCACCGTCAGCACCGCCATCTCCATCGGCACCACCATCGCCATCGGCACCGCCATCGCCATCAGCACCATCTCCTCCATCTTCACCGCCATCACCATCTCCGTCGCCGTCCCCGTCATAAGTATTAACAGCAGATAATTCGTCTATTCTTGTAACCTGCAATTCTTCCTCCTGCAATTCGATATTTGTTGTTTCCATAAAATGATTTTTGAAGTTTGATAAAAAGATGATTCGCTAATTTAAAAATAATCATTTTTTCCTGAATTAAAAAATTAAAGACCGTTTCTGTTTTTTATTTGTAAATCGTTAACAAAAGCAACAATGTTTTATCTTAGATGCCTCAATATCTAAATAAGTATTTATGCATAGGAAAGCTTTTTTGTCTCAGATAGGAACACTTGCCGCGGGTGTGGTAGCGGCGCCTTCGTTTGCAGGGGAATTGCTGCTGAAACCCAAAGCCAAACCTTTCTTTGAAATTTCTCTTGCCGAGTGGTCGCTGCACAAGGCGCTTTATGCGAAAGAAATGACTAATCTTGATTTTCCCGTAATGGCAAAAAAGGAATTTGGGATATCGGTGGTGGAATATGTGAATTCTTTTTTTAAGGATAAGGCAGAAGATACCCAATACCTGAACGAGTTATTGAAACGTTGCCATGACAATGGTGTGCAAAATCACCTGATTATGTGCGACGGAGAAGGAGAGATGGGTAATGAAAACGATGCGAAGCGAAAACAGGCGGTCGAAAATCATTACAAATGGGTGAATGCCGCTAAATACCTGGGCTGTGCTACGATACGGGTAAATGCCGCAGGGCCCGGGAACAGGGAAACCGTTGCGGAAGCGGCGGTAGACGGACTGAGCCGCTTAGGCGAGTATGCTGCTAAGGAAAATATAAATGTTCTCGTAGAAAACCACGGCGGCTATTCTTCCGATGGTGGCTGGCTGAGCGGGGTAATGAAAAAAGTAAATATGGCCAATGTAGGCACGCTCCCTGATTTTGGCAATTTTTGTCTGAAACGCGATTCAAAAAACTGGCGGATCTGCCTGGATGAATATGACCGCTATAAAGGAACAAAGGAATTGATGCCCTTTGCGAAAGGAGTGAGCGCCAAGTCCTACGATTTTGACGCAAAAGGCAATTGTATTGAGACAGACTATGCGAAAATGATGAAGATTGTAAAAAAGGCCGGGTTTAAAGGCTATGTAGGGATTGAATACGAAGGCAGCGCCCTTTCCGAAAAAGAGGGGATAAGGAAAACCAAGGCCTTACTGGAACGCTTCAGGAAGTAGGAGGAATAAGCGCAGCCAGAATTTTTTCCATTGCAGTACTCCGGCTGCCCTTTACCAGGAAATAGCTGTTCTCAAAACCTTGCTGCCGGGTCCAGTCCGCTGCCGCTGCCGAATCGTCAAAATAAATAAAATCTTCCTTAAAAGGCTGGAAAGCCTTGCCTACCAGCACTACGGTAGCCCAGGGGTGGTTTTTAATCTGGTCGATCAATGCGCTGTGCTCGCTGGCTGTTTCTGTACCCATTTCCGCCATAGCACCCAGCATCAATACCTTCTTCGGGGCTGCCGTTGCGGCGAAATTTTCAATGGCGAGCTTCATGCTGCTTGGGTTGGCATTGTAAGCATCGAGGATGATTTTATTGGTACCCATCTCTACCAATTGGGATCGGCTGTTGGAAGGTTTATAATTTTCTATGGCAGATTGAATATTCTCCACAGGTACATCAAACGCATTGCCTATGGCCGCCGCAGCCAATACATTGGGGAGATTGTAAGCACCCACCAGTTGGGTATTCAGGAGGGTTTTTGCCTTTTCAATGGCCAGTTCTACCCGCAGGAAAGTACCTCCTTCCACGATTTGTCCCGTTATATCGGCATCTGCCGTACCATAGGTAATGACCGAGGAAATACCTTTGCTCATTTCCGCCAGGTAGGCATAGTCTTTCATAATAAAAGCAGTGGTATTGCCGCGAGCCCGTAGGTAGTCGAAAAGTTCGCCTTTGCCTTTGCGTACGCCTTCGATGCTGCCGAAGCCTTCGAGGTGTGCTTTGCCACAATTGGTGATGAGCCCGTGAGTAGGTTCTGCTATCCGGCAATAACCCTCTATTTCGTGCAGGTGATTGGCTCCCATTTCTATCACCGCAATATCTGCATCCTTTTTTATTGTAAGAAGGGTGAGGGGGATGCCGATATGATTATTAAGGTTGCCCTCGGTGGTATATACCTTGTATTGCTCGCTCAGTACCACGTGAACCAGCTCTTTGGTGGTTGTTTTGCCATTGCTGCCGGTGATGGCAATAAAAGGAATATCGAATTGCCGGCGGTGATGATTGGCTAATTGTTGTAAGGTGGTCAGCACCTCTTCTACCAGTATGGTTTTCCCCGGCACTTCAAACTCCATTTCGTCGATCACCGCAAAAGCTGCTCCCGCTTCCAGCGCTGTTTTCACAAATTCATTACCGTTAAAATGAGGGCCTTTGAGCGCAAAAAACAGGTCTCCGGCTTTGAGCTTGCGGGTATCGGTTTGTACATGGGGATATTGGAGGTAAATCTCGTACAGTTCGGGGATCTTCATACCCGCAAAAGTAATTAAACAGTGGGAGTTAACTATATTCGTGCAAAAGCAAAATTTATGTCGTACAGAATTGGCAGCGGAATTGATTTTCACCAGTTAACAGAAGGCCGGGACTTGTGGATAGGCGGGGTATTGATCCCTCATACGAAGGGAGCTATCGGCCACAGCGATGCGGACGTACTATTGCATGCGATCTGCGATGCTCTGCTGGGCGCCCTGGCTCTGGGCGATATTGGCGTTCATTTTCCCAATAACGATGCGGCGTATAAGGATATCGACAGTAAAATATTACTGAAACGTTGTATGGAACTGGTTAAGGGTCGGGGATATGAACCGGTAAATATTGATTCTTCTCTTACCTTACAGGAGCCTAAAATAAAGCCCTATGTTGCCCGGATGCAGCAAACGATAGCCGGTATCTGCGGACTTACCGAAGGCGATGTATCGATAAAAGCGACTACCACGGAGCAAATGGGCTTTGTGGGCCGGGAAGAAGGATTGGTAGCCTATGCCACAGTGCTGCTGAAGAAAATGTAAAATTCAGGGATTCTGCATTGGCCCTGGATTGCTAAAACGATTTTGCAATTTTGTCCTGGCCTGCGCCTTTCCAATAGCCGGGAGGCTCGCGTCCGGTAAAACTTTTCAAGTTGTTAACTTTAGCGCATATCTCCTGCATTTTTGCACTAACCGGTTATCTTTGCCGCTATGGCATCCTTAGAAGTTAAAATCGTCAATCAATCGGCCCACTCCTTACCGGCTTATGCAACTATGGGCTCATCGGGTATGGATATCCGGGCAAATATTGCGGAGCCGATTGTTTTGCAGCCCCTGGAAAGAACATTGGTTCCCACGGGTTTATTTATTGAGATACCTGAAGGTTATGAAGCGCAGATCCGGCCCCGGAGTGGACTGGCCATCAAACAGGGATTAACCTGTTTAAATACGCCTGGCACTATTGACGCAGACTACCGGGGGGAGATAAAAGTAATATTGATTAATCTCTCGAACGAAAGACAAATCATTCAAAATGGCGACCGGATTGCGCAGATGGTCATTCAAAAGGTAGAGCTGATCAATTGGGTTCCTGTTGAATCCCTGAACGAAACAGAACGGGCTGCAGGGGGCTTCGGACACACGGGAAAAATGTAGAAAAAGGGTTTAAAAAATACGAATGAAGAAAATTCTTTCCTTTATAATAATAGCAGTGATGGCCTCCTGCGGGGCAGGTAAGAAGGCTGCCAAAACGCCGCAGCCGACAGATGTGCCGCCCCCGGCTGAAGCAGAAACTGCCGCTACCGTATTGTCTAAACTGAATAGGGTTGACTTTAGAACCTTTTCGGGAAAAGTGGATGTTGATTTCGACGACGGGAAGGGCAATGGCAGAAGTGTAAGCGCCAAATTGGTGATGAAAAAAGATGAAGCGATCTGGTTATCCGCAGGGTTGCTCGGATTTGAGGGTGTTCGGGCGCTTATTACAAAGGATTCGGTGAAGATTTTGAATAAACTTCAGAAAGAATATACGGCTGCAAGCCTTCAGTATATACGGGAGAAAATAGGCTTACCGGTGGACTTTTCTACACTGGAGAACCTGCTGATAGGTAATGCTGTATTTGTAAATGCGGAGGGTGCAGAACTTGAAAAGGACGGTGACCGTTATCTTATTAAAAGCGAGGACGAACATTTTAAAAACCTGCTTACTATTTTGATGCCGGGATATTTACCATCGCGGATTCAATTGAGCGACGTGAATCCGGCCGAACCCAGGAATGCGGAATTGAGCTACGGAAATTATCTGTCGGTGGCCGGCCGGAATTTTTCCACTCTTCGGGATATTGTGGTCAATCATAAGAATAAAATAACCATCCGGCTGGATTTTAAATCTCACGATTTTAACGGGGAAGTAAGTATGCCATTTTCGATACCCACGGGCTATAAAACAAAGTAAAATACAGGGAGTTGACAATGATGAACCAGTTTTTTGTGTGGGGATTGGGTTTGTTTAAACAAATCATCCGGCTTTGGAAAGAGGCTGAGTCCGCTTTCAGGGTTGCTCAAAAGCTGTCTCTTGTATTACTGACAATGGCCTGTTTATTTACAGGAAACGAGATTTTTGCTCAAAAGACCAGCGATAAAACAGTAATGGAGGAGGAGCGGCAAAAATTGCAGCGGGAGCTGGGGCAGATACAGGATGCTTATGATGCTTTGAGCGGGCAAAGTAAAAATGCTTTGCACCAGTTGGCCGCATTGGGTAAGAAAATAGAGATACAGGAAAAATATATTCATAATATCGGTAAGGAAATACGACTGATTAATGATGATATTTATTATAGCGCCATCGAAATAAAACGGCTGAAAAACCAGATGGATACTTTGAGGGCCCATTATGCCAGAACAGTGGTATACGCTTATAAGAACAGGAGTAATTACGACTATCTTAATTTCATATTCTCTGCCAATAGCTTCAACGACGCCATTAAGCGGGTGGCTTATTTAAAAAGCTACCGGGGTTACCGCGAAAAGCAGATGCAGGATATTGTGAAAACCAGCAAGCTGATTGATACAAGGTATAAGCAGCAGGTTTCCAGTATCGAAAAGAAAAAAGGTGCGCTGGAGACCCGCACCAATGAATATGGTGTGCTGGAATTACAGAAGAATGAAAAGGATTCCCTGGCTAAATTACTCCAGTCGCAGGCCGGCGCACTGCAAAAGCAGATCACCAGAAAACAGCAGGAAGACCGGCAACTGAAAGCTGATATTGCTGCTGTGGTTCGAAAAGAAATAGCCGATGCAAAGCGGGTAGCGCAGGAAGAGGCGAGGAAAAAGGCGGCCGAAGAGGCGCAGCAGCGTCAGGAAGCCTGGGCGCGTGAGCTGGCTTTGGAGAATGCAAAAGGATTAACCGATGTCAAAAGCATATCGCCGGTTGCCGTGCCTGCCCCTTCGGGCCAGTCTGCCGCAGAACCATCGGCTTCCACGGCGGCAAAGGATCTGAAGCTGGATCCGGTGGGCGCCGGAAAAACTACAACCGTTCGAACGGTGCCGAAATCGGAGAATAATTCTGTAACGGGTGCATCGCCTATCGCTATTGCGAGAACGCCGCCCCCCCCTCCCCCTGCTGCCAATAAAGCGCCGGAAGGAGGATACCTCAACTATAAAGCAGAAGATATTGCGCTCAATGGCGATTTTTCACAAAACCGGGGCAAACTGCCCCACCCGGTAGACGGAGTTATTACCCTGGGCTTTGGACGATACAAAATAGAAGGTGTAGGTCCGGATATTGTGGGTGACAACCCGGGAGTAACCTATACGGCAGGAGTAGGAGCTCCTGTGAGGTCCGTTTTTAACGGTGAAGTGATCAGTATTTCAAAAGTGGGAAATTCTTCTTTTGTGGTGCTCAGACATGGTAAATATTTTACCGTTTACAGTAACCTGGCCTCGGTGAATATTGCAAGGGGTGCCGTGGTTTCACGCGGACAAACGATAGGAACAGTAGCAGCCGATGAGGAAACCGGAAGCGGGAAACTCGACTTTATTTTGATGATTGAAGAAAAAAATGTTGATCCCCGGGCCTGGTTGAGATAGACCCCGGGTTCACTAAACGATACTGACGAGTCGGGAAAATTTTTAGGAGATGTTCTGTACCGGCAATGCAAAAAATAAAACTGCCAGTTGAAATTCCATCGTTAATCAATTTCCGTTTACTTATGACTGGGGTACGAACCCGGTGCTTGTACAAACAACAGGCTTTTGTCCACATGGGGAAAACTGTTCTTTAAAAATATTTTTTTCTTTTTGCCACCCCGCTACATTTGCAGCCCTTAATAAAATCAGATATGGATATAAAGTATATACAACAGATTGCCGTGGATTTATCGTTGCCGGTGAAAAATGTGGCCAATGTAGAGCAGTTGCATGCAGAGGGAGCTACCATCCCTTTTATCAGCCGCTACCGGAAAGAAGCCACGGGCAACATGGATGAAGTGCAGGTAGGCAATGTGATGGATAAGATAAAATATTATGAGGAACTGCAAAAGCGTAAGGAAACGGTGGTAAAAACCATTGAAGCCGCGGGTAAGTTGACCCCGGAACTGAAACTGCGTATCGAGAATTGTTTGGATGCCACCGAACTGGAAGATATTTATCTGCCCTATAAACCGAAGCGGAAGACTAAGGCCTCGGTGGCCATCGGGAAGGGATTGGAACCGCTGGCTAAATCGATATTTGAACAAACCCGCGACATTCCGGAGGAAGAAATTGCAGGGTTTATTAATGAACAGGTGAAAGACGGAGAGGATGCATTGCAGGGAGCGCGCGATATTATAGCGGAATGGATAGCCGAAAGCGAAGAGGCCCGAACGCTTGTGAGGGCGATGTTTAAAGAGGGAGCGTCTGTTTCTGCACGGGTGCTTTCCACTAAGAAGGAAAGTGAAGAGGCACAGAAATACCGCGACTACTTCGATTTTAAGGAGCCTCTGTCTGATTGTCCTTCCCATCGATTGTTAGCGATCCGGCGCGGGGAGAAGGAGGGTTTTTTAATCATGGATATTTCCATAGAAAAGGAGTCGGCTCTTGGCGGGCTAAAAAATGAATTTGTTAAATCTTCGGGCAAAGCAGGCCTGCAGGTTGCCCTGGCTGCAGAAGATTCCTACACCCGTTTGTTGAAACCTGCCATTGAAACGGAGTTTCGTATGAGCAGTAAGGTCGCGGCCGATGAAGAAGCTATTCGTGTATTTGCCGAAAACCTGCGGCAGCTCTTATTGGCTTCACCCCTGGGAAGTAAAAGGGTGCTGGCAATTGATCCGGGTTACAGAACCGGTTGTAAAGTGGTTTGTTTGGATGAAAACGGCAATTTCCTGAAGTATTCGACTATTTTTCCGCATGCGCCGCAGAACGAGTGGGATGCGGCGGTCCGGACCCTCAGAGAATTGGTACTGAAATATAATATCGAGGCCATTGGCTATGGAAATGGAACAGCCAGTAAGGAAACGGAAAAACTGGCGCGCAGTATTGACTTTGGCAGGCCGGTTGCTGTTTTTATGGTAAACGAAAGCGGGGCTTCTATTTATTCGGCAAGCGAGGTAGCCCGGGAGGAGTTTCCTGATGAGGATGTAACCGTTCGGGGTGCCATCAGCATCGGACGCCGGCTTCTGGATCCGCTGAGCGAACTGGTAAAAATAGATGCGAAAAGCATTGGAGTGGGCCAATACCAGCACGATGTGAACCAGAACCGCTTAAAGGAAAGCCTGGATAATGTGGTTCAGAGCTGTGTGAATTACGTGGGAGTGGATGTGAACACCGCCAGCAAGCATTTACTTACCTATGTTTCGGGGCTCACTTCTGCCACAGCCAAAAATATTGTTGAATACCGTAGTACAAACGGTGCTTTCCGATCGCGTAAGGAATTGCTGAAAGTAGCAATGTTAGGTCCTAAAGCCTACGAGCAGTGTGCGGGTTTTTTAAGAATCCCCAATGCAGAGAATCCTCTCGATAATTCGGCCGTACACCCCGAAAGTTATGATATCGTGGAGGCTATGGGGAAAAAAATGAACTGCTCGGTGAGTGATATTATTGCTCATGCCGACATAAGAAAGCAAATCAACGCCCGCGATTTTATAAGCGAGAAGGCGGGGGTGTACACGATTGAAGATATCCTGAAAGAATTGGAGAAGCCGGGGCGGGACCCGCGCGATGTGATTGAAGAGTTTCGTTTTGCAGAAGGGGTTAGCTCGGTAAACGATCTGAAACCAGGCATGAAGCTGCCGGGTATTGTGACTAATATTACCAATTTCGGTGCTTTCGTTGATGTGGGCGTAAAGCAGGATGGTTTGGTACACGTATCTCACCTGGCTAATAAATACGTTAGCGATCCCAATGAAGTGGTGAAGCTCAACCAGAAAGTAATGGTAACAGTGCTGGAAGTAGATGTTGCGCGTAAACGTATTTCCTTAAGTATGAAGGACGAGAATAAAACAGAGCAAAAGCCCAAATCCAATATGCAGAAAAGCGCACCGGTAAGCAGTAAAAATAAAAATAGTTTCCAGTCGAGCCTCGATGCGCTAAGAAAAAAATTCGACAACTAAAACAGGGTCTGACCGTCCGCGGTCTGACCCCGCGATCGTTAAGAGTTATCTGAAATCCAGACTGCTGAGGCCGCAAACTTCAAAGGCCAGCTTTTTGCATACCGTAATTTAACTAAAAATTTTTTAATGACGTTTACTGGTCGGACCGCGGACGGTCAGACCAGGTAATGATGCCACTTATTCCACAATTGAAAGGAGCGTCGCAACACCGATGCCATCCTAACAGAACGATGACATAATAATAGCCACTTTTGATTAATTTTGCAGGATGGAAACAACAGTTGTCGATAGCCCGGTGAGCTTTACACCCGGTGCTGTGAAGGAAATAAAACGATTGATGGGCGAGCCGGGTTTTGATACCACCCAATACCTGCGTGTGGGGGTGAAAGGGGGTGGTTGTAGCGGCATGAGCTATGTACTGGGTTTTGATGCAAAGGCGGAAAATGATAAAGAGTTTGAGATAGCTGATATCTCCTGCGTTATCAACAAGTCGCATGAGCTTTACCTGGCTGGGATGGAGATTGACTGGAGCGATGGGCTGGATAACAGAGGGTTTACTTTCACTAACCCCAATGCCAGCAGTACCTGCGGCTGCGGCACCAGTTTCGCGGTATGATGAATGAACTTATGAAATAACCATAATATTTTTTGAATGCCAGATATTCATTATTCATTGTGCCCGGTGTGTCAATCGGACAATATACAACCGGTATTTAAGGTTAAAGATTATACGGTAAGCGGTGAGGAATTTGATTTGATTCATTGTAATAGCTGTACAGCGAGGTTTACACAGGGCGTTCCGGACATTGAGGGCATAGGAAAATATTATAAAGCGGAAGAGTATATTTCGCATACCAATACCAGCAAGGGGCTTATCAATAAGCTGTACCAGAAAGTGCGGGTGCGCACCATGAAGCAGAAGGCAGCCATCGTGAAAAAAAATACCGGGAAGCAAACAGGCAATTTGCTGGATATTGGCAGTGGTACGGGCACGTTTTTGCATACCATGCAGCTTCAGGGCTGGACGGTAGCCGGGCTTGAGCCTGATGCTGACGCAAGGGAGGTGGCGGTTTCGGAATATGGCATACATGCCAACCCCTCGCATCTTTTATTTTCTTTAGACCCCCTTAGTTTCGATGCTATCACCCTCTGGCATGTGTTGGAACATGTGCATTCGCTTCACGAGTATGTAGCTCAAATGAAAGCCATTTTAAAGAATGATGGTGTGCTGTTTATTGCCGTACCCAATTATACCAGTAAAGACGCGAAGTCGTACGGAAAATTCTGGGCTGGGTATGATGTGCCGAGGCATCTTTATCATTTTTCACCGCGGGCTATGCAAACGTTGGTAGAGAAGCATGGCATGAAGATTACTCAGCTATTGCCGATGTGGTTTGATAGTTTTTATGTAGATATGCTGAGCAGCAAATACAAAACCGGGCGCATTAATTATATAAGCGCAGGACTGCACGGTCTGGCTTCCAATATTAACGCCCTGGGAAATGTGGAAGAGTGCTGCTCTGTGATCTATGTCATAAAAAAATAATCTCAATCCTTCGTCTGTTGTTTGAAAAAACCTATGATTGCTTTATTTGCATCCGAAGGGTATTCGTGTCCGCCCGGATGGATATAAAGTTCAACCGGCATATTAATCCTGGATGGGTAGACGGTGAGATATAAATCCCGTTTTTCTCCCGGTTGGTCGCATTGGTTCAGGGTAAGCAGCTTTTGGTGTACAAAAAACTGTCTTTCGGGCTTTACCAACGGGTCTTTTTCTCCGGTTAAATGGAATACAGGTTTGGGCTGCAGGTAGCGCAGGCTTCTGCCCGGAACGGTAGAGGTGGGAGCCATAGCCGCAAAAATATTTCCGCGTTGTGCCCATAAAAGATATACAAAATTGCCGCCGTTTGAATGACCCGTAGCGTAAATCCGGCGAAGGTCTATCGTATAGTTTTTGGACAGGTAATCCAGCATGGCATCAAAAAATTTCAGGTCGCGGTTATGTATCGAATGGCTGCTTTGCCAGCCCGTTTCCCTGCCCTCCGGATCGGTAAGTGCGCCGGGTGTGGGAAGTCCCTGCGGATAAATAATCAGCGCTTCCGGCCACAGCAGTTCAAATTGGCGTGTGCGGCGGATATTGTACATAGTACCCGAGTGACCATGAAAGGCAAAGAGGAGAGGAGTGGGTTGGGTTTTGGCCGATGGGGGAATATAAGCTAATGCCCGGCGTAGGGTATCGTTGACATACCATGTTAATTCAACAGGTTTACCAGGGGGTGATCCCGCTTTAGTTTCTGTGTTTTGGGAAAAGGCAGAAAAAGCCCAGGAAACCGGGAGGAGAAAGAAAAGAAAGCGGGCGATATTGCGGGTATAGATTATTAACCAGGTCATACCGGTAAGATGCCAAAGCGGGCGGTGAGTTTAACGCCGCCGGAAATTATTTTGAAACGGCTCTTATTGCCCCAGTTCTACCTCATACATTTCAGGCCATTTTTTGCCCGTGATATAAATTTTTTTCGTATCAGCATCGTAAGCAATCCCATTGGGTACATCAGCCGAGGGATCAATTTGCCGGATTCTGTTCCATATGGGGCTTACATCAATCCGCCCTACGATTAATCCGTTGGAAGGGTCGATTTTAAAAATATAAGGTTCCTGCCATTGATTGGCATATACAAAGCCCTCAATGTATTCCAGCTCGTTCAGGTTATAGGAAAGCTCCCCGTTTTGGGTGACCGCCTGGGTGCTCAGTAATTGAAAAGTAGAGGGGTCGTAAAAGTAAAGATTGCTGGTGCCATCGCTTACAATCAGGTTTTTGCCATCGGTAGTAAGGCCCCAGCCTTCGGTATTGATGACAAATTCCTTTACTTTTTTAAAATCCGGAAGTGTATAAACAAACACTTTGTGTTCGCGCCAGGTAAGCTGGTACACCGTATCGTTCAAAATAGCTATTCCTTCTCCGAAATATTGTGGATCAAGACTGATCGATTTTTCGGCCTTACCTGTGGCCAGATCTACCCGCATCAGCTTCGAAAACCGGCTGCCTACCATATCATAGGCCGCCCCTCCGGTTCCTTCGTACAATTGTCCTTTATAAATGGTGAGCCCCTGTGTAAAGGAGGCGGTATCGTGCGGATAGCTCTTTATTACCGATAAACTAATGGTGGGCACCGCAGAAGCAGCAGCATTTGTTTCGTTTGTTTCGCCGCTATTATTATTGGTGCCGTTTCCGCAGCTTCCTAAAACAAGTATCGCGGCAGTTGCCATGTAAAAAAGAGATAAAATTTTCCTGTTCACCATAATAGTTACAAATGTAGGGTAAGAACCACATAACTATTTCACAATGTTGTGGGTAAAAGAGGTTAAAACCGGGGCGCGGACCCGTTCTTGTCGTTCAATAGTTAAAAAGATAAAATCGCCCCCTCTGCTTTATCTTTGCCTTGTTTTTATAAAAAACTATATCGCCCGATATAACTTTTTCACCAGGTATTTGTAATAGCTATTAAATGAAATTGGAAAGACAGCCGTCTGTTGCATTGGTTATACTGGCTTTTGCGGCGGTATATATCATCTGGGGTTCTACTTATTTTTTTATTGAAATGGCGGTTAAGCATATTCCGCCCATGGTATTAGGTGCCGTGAGATTTATTCTTGCGGGAATGATAATGCTGGTATGGGTGGGATTGAAGCGGGAAAAGATCTGGAACCGATCGGCCATCTTCCCCTCCATTATAAGTGGTTTACTGATGCTTTTTGTAGGAAACGGAGCGGTTATTTGGGTTGAGCAAACACTTCCTAGTTCCTTTGTGGCTATTTTTCTGGCATCGGCGCCGCTGTGGTTTTTACTATTGGATAAGATAAACTGGCGGAAAAATTTTAATAATAAGTTTACAGTACTAGGAGTAGCCATCGGGCTCCTGGGCGTGATTGCCTTGTTTTATGAAAAAATCGCTGCTTCCGGTTACGGAAGGGGCCTGCTTCCGCTTCTTGTTTTGACTTTGGCCAATATTGGCTGGACCCTGGGTTCCCTTTTTTCTAAATACAAAGTAAAATCGGTCTCCCCTTCGGTCAATTCGGCCTGGCAGATGATGGCAGCGGGGATGGCTTTTGCTTTGATCAGTGTGGCAAACGGGGAGTTAGTCCGAACCGATTGGCAGCAAATTCCGACAAACGCCTGGATGGCCACGGCGTATCTTGTTGTATTCGGATCTATACTGGGTTACAGCGCCTATGTTTTTTTGTTAAGTGTGCGCAGTCCGGCCCAGGTAAGTACCTACGCATATGTGAACCCCCTGGTAGCGGTGTTGTTAGGGGTTGTATTCAATCACGATCGTCTGACGGCAATGCAGTTAGGAGGCCTTGCCATCATACTCTGTAGTGTATTTTTTATCAATCTGGCTAAAAAAAATCAACAAAAGGTTAATTCTAGATTGGAAGCACAATCATAAACTGACCATTGGAGCACTTGGAAGAACAGGTGATTTTTCGACAGAGACTCCACGTTTTGAATCGTTGTAAATTAGTATCTTCAACGCCTAAACGATCACTTTTATGGATAGTGCAATTCAACAAAAAGCCAATCAATGGTTACAGGGAAATTATGACGAAGAAACCAAAAACCAGATTAGAGAACTTTTGTCAGGGAACCCGAAAGAGCTCGAAGATTCCTTTTACCAGAACCTGGAGTTTGGTACTGGTGGCTTGCGTGGGATAATGGGTGTGGGAACCAACCGTATGAATAAATATACGGTGGGCATGGCTACGCAGGGCTATGCCAATTACCTGAAACAAACATTTGCCGATACTGAAGTAAAAGTGGCCATTGCTCACGACAGTCGGAACAATAGTCGTTTTTTTGCAGAAACAACAGCCAATGTTTTCGCTGCAAATGGTATTCAGGTATATTTATTTGAGAGCCTGAGGCCCACACCCGAACTTTCATTTGCCATTCGTACTTTAGAATGTCAGGGCGGCGTGGTGTGTACCGCTTCCCATAATCCCAAAGAATACAACGGTTACAAGGCTTATTGGAATGATGGCGGACAACTGGTGCCGCCACACGATAAAAATGTGATCAAAGAAGTGGAAAAAATACAATCGGTCGATGATGTGCGATGGAACGGTGGTGAGGCCAATATCACAATTATCGGAAAAGAGATGGATGAGCAATACATCGAAATGGTAAAGGGGTTAAGCGTGTACCCCGATGTGATAGAAAAGCAGCGTGATCTTAAGATTATTTACACACCCATACATGGTACGGGTATTACCCTGGTACCGGCGGTGCTGGACAGGTTTGGGTTTAAAAATGTACATATTGTGAAAGAGCAGGAAATTCCCGATGGTAATTTTCCTACGGTGGCCTATCCCAATCCGGAAGAAAAGGAAACTATGAGCATCGGCCTGGAGAAGGCCAAAGAGCTGGATGCCGATATTTTATTAGGCACCGATCCCGATGCAGACCGGGTGGGAATCGGCATCAGAGATAACAAGGGCGAGTGGGTGTTGATGAACGGGAACCAAACCGCTGTGCTGGCATTTAACTACTTGCTGGAAGCACGCAGGGAAAAGGGTATAGCTGGTCCTAACGATATGATCATTACGACAATTGTTACAACCGGTATGGTAGATGAGCTGGCAAAGGGCAACAATGTAGCCTGTTACCGGGTGCTCACCGGCTTCAAATGGATTGCTGAAATGATCCGGCTGAAAGAAGGCAGGGAAAACTATATCATAGGAGGAGAGGAAAGTTTTGGTCTGATGATCGGCGATAAAGTGCGGGATAAAGACGCCGTAAGCGCCGTTGCTCTTTTGTGCGAAATGGCGGCGTATGAAAAAGATAAGGGAAAAAGCTTATTTGATAAATTGATCGAATTGTATATTAAATACGGTTTTTATAAGGAAAACCTGATTTCGATTACAAAAAAGGGAATGGATGGCCAACAGCAAATCGCTGCCATGATGCAGGAATATCGTCAAAATCCACCCAAAGAAATCAATGGATCGGCAGTTGTTACGGTACTCGACTACGATAATGGTACCGCCACTCAGGTTCAGACAGGAGAATCCTCTCCCATCAGTCTTCCCCAATCCAATGTATTGCAGTTTATTACAGCAGATGGCTCTCTTATTTCGGCCCGCCCCAGCGGTACAGAACCCAAGATCAAATTTTATTTCAGCGTAAAGGAGGAACTCAGGAGTGCAGATCAGTTTGACGAAGTGAATAAAAGGCTGGATGAGAAGATCGAAAAAATTATTGCCGATATGCAATTGAGATAGAGGGGGTCATAGTTTTCCGGCACATTTTCTTTCACACACCTGCTTTCGGGGTGCTTCCCCGGCTTTGTTCAGGAGGAGCGGATGCGGAGCGGGAAAATCCCGCAACCTTTCGCGGTTTTATTTTCAGGATTCCAGTTGGTATTTTCACTAATTTTGCGTCTTATTTTTTTAACCCGATAAGTGCCGGAGCAGCCGGTGTTATGGCAAAATGAATAATTCTTACTTAGGCCTGGTAGAGCAAACCTTTAACTTTCCGCAGGAGGGAATTGACGTTAAGAAGGGAGATCTTATTTTTAATGGCATCGATTACAAAGCCCTGGTAAAAAAATACGGTACCCCGCTTAAAGTAAGCTACCTGCCTAAGATTGGCATCAATATCAATAAAGCAAAGCAGTATTTTGCCAACGCCATGCGCAAATACAAGTACGAGGGTAAGTATTTCTATACCTATTGTACCAAAAGCTCCCATTTTTCTTTTGTGGTAGGGGAAGCGCTCAAGCATAATATTCATCTCGAAACTTCCTATGCCTACGATATCGATATTATCAATCAGCTGTACAAACGCCGTAAAATCACTAAGGATATCAATATTGTCTGCAATGGTTTTAAGCAGAGAAATTATACATCCCGTATTGCAAAGCTCATCAACAGTGGGTTTAAAAACGTTATTCCTGTGCTGGACAACAAGGAAGAATTGCAGATGTATAAACGCAGCATAAAGGGCAAGGAGCCTTTTAAAATCGGTATCCGTATTGCTGCTGAGGAAGAGCCTACCTTTCCGTTCTATACTTCCCGTCTGGGTATCCGGGCGAAAGATGTGCTGGAGTTTTATGTAGACGAGATCGAAGGAAACGAGAATAAGTTCCAGTTGAAGATGCTGCACGTTTTCTTAAACAAAGGTATTAAAGACGATATTTATTATTGGAGTGAATTGCGCAAAAGCATCAACCTGTATTGCCAGTTAAGAAAAATTTGTCCTGAACTGGACTCGCTTAATATTGGCGGAGGATTTCCTATCAAGCACAGTCTGGCGTTCGACTACGACTATCAGTTCATGATCAATGAGATCATCAGCAATATCAAATCGGCCTGCAAGAAAGCCAAAGTGCCGGTACCCAATATTTATACCGAATTCGGGAGTTATACCGTGGGCGAAAGCATGGCTCATATTTACAGCGTAATAGGAGAGAAGCGTCAGAACGACCGAGAAACCTGGTACATGATCGACTCGTCTTTTATCACTACACTTCCCGATACCTGGGGCATTGGTGAGAAGTTTCTGATGCTGCCCATTAATAAATGGGACAATGAGTACCAGCGGGTGGTATTAGGCGGTATTACCTGCGATGGTCACGATTACTACGACAGCGAAGAGCATATCAATGAAGTATTTCTGCCGAAAATAAAAAATGATAACGGAGTAGGCAATTCAATCGTAAGGCCGGTAGATGCAGCGGAGTTAGGTAAAAAGGAAAGCACTGAAAACGATGAACCATTGTATGTAGGATTTTTTCATACCGGTGCTTACCAGGATCAGATCAGCGGCTATGGCGGTATAAAACACTGTCTGATTCCCTCGCCCAAGCATATAATTATTGAGTACGATAAAAACGGGGAACTGGAAGAGTGGGTATATGCCAAGGAACAGTCGGCCCAAAGCATGTTAAAAATACTGGGCTACCTGCGATAAAAAATTATCCTGTGCTATATCTCAATGGTCTCACCCACTTCGGGGAGCCATAGAATTTTCCCTGCTGCCGTAAAATCTGACAAGGCTTTCTCTTTGTCGATTTTGATGACATCAAAAGTATTGTAGTGTACGCCAACGATATTATTGCATTTAATAAAGTCTGAAGCCACGATGGCATCTGCGGGATCCATAGTATAGTTGCCCCCTATGGGAAGTACGGCGAAATTCAGCTCGGCAAAGCCGGGGATCAGTTGCATATCCATTGTAAGCGCGGTATCTCCGGCATAGTAAAAATTAACTTCCTCCGAACTGATCACAAACCCCATCGGGTTACCTCCATAAGAACCATCCGGTAAGGAGGAAGAATGTATTGCCGTTACCGCCCTCACGCTTCCAAAGTCGAAGTTTGCGGGTCCGCCGTGGTTCAGCTCATGAAGGTTAGAAACCCCTTGTGCCGATAACCAGCCGCATACCTCAGGGCAGGAAATCACTTTGGCGCCGGTTTGTTGGGCAATGGGCGCTACATCGGCAATATGGTCGCCATGTCCGTGAGATACGAGTATATAATCGGCCGCGATGGCTGAAACATCGATATTACCCGCCAGCGGATTGCCGGTAATAAACGGATCAAAGACCAATATTTTCCCGTTCACTGTTGTGGAAAACCCCGATTGTCCCAGATATGTTAACTCCATAGCTGATTGTTTGGGTTAAAAATAAGGCTTTCTGCATTAAAAAATTTTATCGTCCTGCCAATTTGCAGGATTGTTTATAATATAATTTGAAATTGTTTGAAATGATTTATCATCACGGATAATGTGGTCGTGAAAACGGGTTTGCCATTGAAAATCAAATTCCAAACGGTTGGCGTGTTTTGTAACCGCCGATTTGTAGGAACGGACAATGGTTGAAACCGAATTTTGTTTTGGCGAAATTTATCCATATTGTTTGTTTTTCGGGTAATGGGGATTGTTAGTGTGATTGTTGTGGAGACGTTGCATGCAAGTCCTTTACAGGAACAGCCCCTGCATCAATCCTTTTTTATGTTGTTTCAGTTGTTCTATTTTCTCGGCTTGTGATGCAATGATTTCATCTAATGATGAAAGGCAGGAAGCTATTTTTTGTTGTTCTTCTTTTTTTCTTTTGAAACAAGAAATTTATATTTAAGGAAATTTTTTTCTAAATACACGATGATATTCTAATCTCAGTGCACTAAAATTGATAAGACGACCGTCAGCAATGTTGTATGCTTCGCAATAATTGATAGCCTGTGCTTTGTGAAACCAATTATTTTATGAGTAAGAATGTTTATTCCGTTACCCGCATATAAGTCCTGTAGCCATCCATATCTACCGCGCATCTGGACGCAGCAATCCTGAGCAGGGAATTATTTGAAATCTCAATAGTTTGAGAGAACCACTCGACCGGAAGGGGTATTTCTGCATTCGTCAGACGTTCCGAAGATTTTACATCCTCAAACAGAAAAGTTTTTTCAAAGGCTTCAAAACCGCATCGGTTGTTATATTGTATTTTGTAATTTCCGGTATAGTAAACGGTGTCTTTTCTTAGTATCTCATATTGACCATTTTGCCGGAGCGTTAGTATTTCCGTAGTGTCAGTAACTTGCGGGTATACCCCGCAGGTGCCACACACAAACAGGTTAAGCTTCCAAACGCCGGCAAATTTTTTGTAATTCTCGTCAATCGCCTTCGTAGTATCAGTCAGGTAATCCTTGTCGATTTTTATTTTTGTTCCGATTTCTGAATTTTCTGTCTGTGGTGGGTTGGTAATTGTTTCCTCCTCCTGTTCTTTAATCGACTGATCCTCTTTTTGACAGGAATAAGTGCATGTGATACACAGCGCGAAAAACGCTATAGTTAGTTTCACCAGAGGTAGTTTCATCATTTTCAGGTTTAAAAGATAAGCAGATGTATACTATAAAGTTACGAAAAATTTTAAGGTACCCGTAAAAAGAAAAGAGGCTGTCTTCCCGTTTGAAAACAGCCTCCTTTTATCTGTTAAGGAGCTCTATTCTTTAATAGCTTTCACAATATCCGATGCCTTCCTGCTGCCATCTTTGTCTATCTGTATAACGCGTACATACAGGTCCTGCACGTCGGACCTGTTTATTTCGCCCGAAGATTTTGAGCAGGAGTACCCCAATAAAGTTAATAATGCTATCGCAATAACAGTGTAAACTTTTGGCAGGGTTCTATTGCGCCGGAAGCCCAATACAACTGCCAGCAAAGCCAGTGCTGTAACCGACAATAAGGAAGAAGCGGGAATATTTACGCTGTAGTTAGTGGCTGAAGAGGCGTTCCCGTTTTCGTTCTTTGAAGCGATATCTTCTCCTATTTTATGAAAGTTTCTGCCGTCGGCCGAGGCCTCAATCTCAAAATGGTCGTTGTTGGTTTCGGATAGGGTAGTCCAGTGTACGGTTAGCTGATTGGCTGATACAGAAGCCTGGAGGGTTCCGAAATTCACGGGCAGGCTGCCGTTGCAGGCCGTGGCTTTCGTTCCCGGTGTGGCGTTGCCCGGGTTTCCCGTGCCTCCTGCAGCATTTATTGTGATTTGGGAAGAGGCAGTGAGCGGATTGGATCCCGTAAAACTACCCGTAATTTCTATATAACCACTACCGGCAATAACATTGGGACCGCTGTTATTAATAAAATTCTGGGTATATATCTGTCCCGGACAGGCAAGGGTAACAGGCCCGCTGGTTAGCGTTAAGGTGCCACCCACCGTTAATATACCTTGTAGCGTTGTGGAAACGCCGGCCGTAAAATTACCAGCCGTAGTAAAAAGAGCGCCCTGGTTAATGGTAAGCGATGATCCGTACTTAATAAAGTTTCCCGTTGTATTTACAACCCCTCCCGCATTCACGACAATGGAACCATTTACCTGAACATTGGGATTAGTAAACTGAAGGGTGCCGAAAACAATATAGTCGTCCCCTGAGTAGTTGCCGGTGATGGTTGTTGTAGTGCTGGCCGGAACGATTATAGTTGCTGCTCCTGCGGTTGTAGTTGCGAGTACGTAAATGACGAATAAAAAGACTGAAATTTTTTTCATGTTCAGGATATTAGGGGTCGTATATTTTAAAGGGACTTTAGATTATGCGAAGCTATAAACCCAACTACGGGGGTGGTGTAATATTCGATAAATCAGCCTTTTTTTAAGACGAATGGCTAATTCGGTTTGGTGAATTCCCCTGCAGAACTTCCTGTGGCAGTTGCGGGACGAGGTGGGAGGAAATAAAAAAACTGCCCCTTTTGAGGCAGTTTTTTTGAAGCAGCGCTATTTCTTATTTAATAAACATCCCTCTGGGGGCGTTTACGCCCGACAGGAAGGTTTCGGCCCCGGTTCCGTCGAGGTTGGCGCGCTTGATGAGTCCGTTATTGGTTTCGGCCCAGTATACTTTGTTTTCTTTGTAATCAACCGTTATACCCGATCCGCCCCTGTTGCCGCTTACATTGGCAATTTTTACAATGCCCGAACCATTCGTATTGGCCTGCATAATACCGGTGCTGAGGCGGTCGTCGTAATAAATTTTGTCGTTTACTTCATCTACAAAAATACCGTAGCCATAAGCTCCTTCAATGGTTATTCCAACGCCTGTTCCGTCCGATTTCGCAGCGTACAGGTTTTCATCATTCACTTCATAGAAATAAATAATATTAGTTTTGCGGTTGAAGGCAACGGCTCTCATGGCGCCACCGGTTATGCTTATAAAGGTTTTTTCGTACCCGCTTCCATCGAGGTTGGCTCTCGATACATTAGGTCCGTCTGCGATATACATTTTGCCTTCGGCCAGGTTAATCGCAACACCGTAGGGCGATACCAGCCCTGACAGAAGTTCTACGGCGTTGCTGCCATCGGCGTTCATACGCCATATTTTACCCGAATTGGTGCTTTGAAAATCGCAGTAATAAATATGTTGATTCACCGAGTCGTAGGCCATGCCGTGACCCTCTTTACCGGTCATATTAATAACTGTTTCGGCTGCTGAGCCGGGTACCAGCGAAATCTTTCGCACCAGCTTGCTGCCGTATTCGATGAAGTAAAGTTCCTTATCTGTATCAATAACGGCATTGGGGTCGATAACTACCAGGTCAACCGAATAGTTGCCGGTACCTCCCTGGCCCACGGCTTTTAGCTTAACCGTATAATTGCCGGGACTGGTATATGTTTTGGTAGGTTCTTTTTCTGAAGAGCTGGTTCCATCGCCAAAATCCCAGGTATAGCTATCGGCATTTTCCGAGGCATTTCTAAACTGGATGGCTTCCTCTATATTCAGTTCTGTATTGACGATGGTAAAGAAACTTTTTACCGTTGGGGGCAAATCGTCGAGGTTGTAGGGTGATTTGGTGCAACCGGCAACTGCTATTAAAGCGATCAGAAAAGCAGGAAACAGTCTTTTTAATATAATCATCATTATGTTATTTTTAGTTTTTATTTTAAGGTAAAGTGTTCTCCCGGCGAAAAAAGTGAAATACGTGCATTCGTAAACGCTATTTTATCTTTGGCGAACCGGTGGAGCTTCCGTGGCCGGGATATTACCACTACCTGGCTTTCGCCGGTTACTTTTACTTTTTTGCCTTTTACGATGATAGCGGTGCTTTCATCAATCCCGATCATGGTTTTATCCGGATGATCGCCCAGCACGCTCAATAAACGGTTATACCTGGCGCGCCAGATAAAATGCTGATCGATAACGGCGCTGGTTACAAATCCCATTCCCGGTTCGGTAAGCGCATTATTATTTCGCACCGTTACAAAATCGTTTTTGCCGAGCTTATCTTTTTCTTCTCCTGTAATCATAATGGCCGACATAACGGCTGCCCCCGCGCTGGTACCCGAAATAGTAGCGCCGCCGCGGTAAGCTTTGTGCAGGGCTTCATACAATGCCGTGCCTCTTACCACCTCCATAAACTTGTTCTGGTCGCCACCGGTAATATAAATTAGCCGGGCATTTTGCACTGAGTCGATCCAGCTCCTTTGATTATCAGCCTGTGCCCTGGTAAAATTAAAGCTGGTTATGGGATTAGTGCATAAGGGTGCTAACTGGGAGCTGAAGTATGCTACCGATTCTTCGGGTATACTGGTAGCCATGGGCAGTATGACAATATAATCGGTTGGTTTTAATTCGGCTGTCGCAACCAGTTCTTTCATCAGCGCCGGTGGCCGGTCGCCGCCACCGATGATAAAGAGTTTGCCCTTATCCTGGCTGTAAGCACTAAGAGTGGCCAATACCACCGTTGCAAGCAGGCCACATTTCCTGTAAAAATCTTTTTTCATTATTTATAAATATATACTGATATTTTCCCGTTTTCGTCCACCGTTCCGCGGTACATGCCCGAGGTATTAAACTCCATGGCAACCTGGCCAGTCGGGCTCAACCCGATAATGCCGCCATCGCCTCCCAGCTTACCAATTTCTTCGATCACCTGCCGGGCGGCCTCAACCACCGAAAGTTTTTTTAATTCAATAAGCGCCGACATCCGGTGGGCAGCTACTTCCCGGATATAATATTCGCCCCAGCCGGTGCAGGAGATGCCCGCCGTGGCATTATTGCAATAAGTGCCTGCGCCAATGATAGGAGAGTCGCCTACCCGTCCGTATTTTTTATTGGTCATGCCACCCGTTGAAGTGCCAGCAGCCAGGTTGCCGTTTTTATCCAGGGCCACGGCGCCTACAGTGCCAAATTTTCGGTCTTTTTCAGAAATGCCGTAAATATCGCTTTTACGTGGGTCTGGCTCGTTAAAGGCGGCACGGCCCTTTTCTTCTGCCTGTATGGTCCTTTGCAACTGATCCCAGCGTTCCTGAGTAAAAAAATAGGAGGGAGACACGGTATCGCAACCGTTGGCGGCGGCAAATTCTTCCGCACCCCGACCGGTCATCATAACATGTTCCGATCTTTCCATCACGGCTCTCGCGGCATTGATGGGATTTTTAATATTGCTTACACCGGCCACAGCACCGGCTTCGAGGGTTTTACCGTTCATGATGGAAGCGTCTAATTCATTTTTCCCGTTATGGGTAAATACCGCTCCCTTCCCGGCATTGAACAAGGGCGAGTTTTCCAGTATATTAACAGCGGCCTGTACGGCATCCAAAGCGGGATTTCCCTCTTTAATTTTATCATAACCCGCCTGTAACGCCTGTGTAAGGGCTTCTGTATAGGCTTTTTCTTTTTCGGGCGTCATGAATTGTTTGTCGATGGTACCCGCACCGCCGTGTACCACCAGCACATATTTAGCCGTATCGGTTGCCGAGGGATTGGGGCTGCACGAAAACAGGAGGGTGCCGCAAGTCAGCAGAAATCCTATGGAATTTAAAATATTTTTCATCATATATAATATTAAGGCCGGGTAGTTTGAACCAGGTTGCCGGAAACAACCGACCACCAGAACTTCTCTACCCCTGCGCTGTTTTCCGGTTCAAAACTGTTCATGTTAAATTTATTGTTGGCTGCGGCCGATACTGCGGTAACCAGCAGGGCCTTTCCTTCGCGGTTCCAGGTAACGGGTGCGCCCGATGTGAAGGTTTCCGGCGTTTTTCCTGCTTCGGTCTTCAGGAAAAAGGCTTTGTTGCTGCCCGTTACGGTAGCCATGCCGGTTTCATCAATGCAAACGGCTGTTCTTTCATCAACCGTAATGGCAAGGGGCGTCTTATTCCAGTCTTTCATGATCCGGCCAAGGAAAACGGCGGTACGACCCTGGCGGTCTCTTTGCGAAAAATGCTGGTCGGTAACCACGTTTTGAAGAAAGGGAGCCGTCAAAAAATCTTCCCTTGCCAGCGTTACTTTTTGGGCGTATGGGTTGGCCAGGGCTTCGGTTGATTCCAGCGTACCCCTGTCGGCACTGAAATAATAATTGCCCAGGATGGCCGCCCCTGCGCTGGTGCCACCCACCGGTACTTTCTTCTGGGTGAGCAGGTAATTGATCGCTGCCATTAATTTCGATCCCTTCCAGTAATTAACATAATCCGATTGGTCGCCGCCGGCAATAAAGAGCATCTCAGCATTGCGCACAATACGTACAACACCGTCATCATCGGCGAGCTTGCGGGAATCAATTTTAAGGGTTTCCACGGAGTTAACGGTGCCCAATCCTTTTATATAAGGGTTATAGGCATCGGTGCCGGTAGCTCTTATAACGACTACATCGCCCCCGCCGCTGCGATCGATCATCCAGCGGAGAGCTGCATCCACATCGGCTCCGCCACCCATGATCACGATGCCACTTTTGGTAGTGGTTTGTACATCGGCGGTATCGCCCACAATGCCAATAGATGCCGAGCGCACCACAGGATCGGTGGGTTGCGGCGCATCGGGCCGGAACGGATTATTCGAATCGGATGATTTTCCGCAACCAATAAGCACGATGAGCGCGATAGATAAGGTGCAAAATATTCTCATCTTTATATTCCTCCGCATTTAATAATTGGGATTTTGTACCATATTTTTATTAATAGCCATTTCATCGGCCGAGATCGGAAAACAATACTGGGCGGCAGTGGGTTCCAACTTTACTGCGCCGGAAGTATTCACCGCATCCTGGGTAGTACGTTCCACCGGCAAATTTCTTCTTTTCAGGTCAAAGAAACGATGTCCCTCAAATGCCAGCTCCTTAAAGCGTTCGTTGTAAATAGCCGTGAGAAGGGTTGGTTTGTCGGAAAAACTCTGGTCGATATAATTAAATATCCGCGCCCGTCTCAGGTCGTTCAGGTCTTTTGCGGCAGCGGTGACACCTGCATTTCCGCTATTGTTTTCCAACTCCGCTTCGGCTCTTATGAGGTACATTTCGCCGGTGCGGAATAATTTAATATCGGCAAGGCCGCGGTAACTGGTATTGCCGCCCACATATTTCTCTACCAGGTATTGCGATTTACCGGCAGGCCGGGTAGGAGCGTATTGGATATAGCTGCTAAAACGAACATCATCGTCGCGTTGAGCGGTAGTACCAAAGGTGTTGATGAGTTTGAAGGAAGGTGCATACAAAACAATTTCGCCTGTTTCGCGGAAGAAAGCAGCTCCTATCCGCGAATCGCCAATCACCCTTCCCAGTTTCCAAACCACTTCTGATTCGCTTTCGTCTTTCCAGATTTTAGGAAAATCGTTTTTGGGCGCCAGGGGTTCGCTGTCGATTACTTCGGATGCATAGGTAATAGCATCGCTCCATTTTTTCGCGTACAAAGCTACCCTTGCCTGTATGGCCGAGATCGCTGTTTTGGTGATATGGGTATTGTCGCCGAAGCCGGAAGGCACGAGGTCTTTAGCCGCCCGCAGGTCGGTATCAATATCGTCAAAATTGGCTTGTACCGTAGGGCGTGGCGGGTAACCTAACTGGTGTTCTTTCATATAAGGAATGCCCATGCCCCCTGGTTCATAAGAAGAAGCGTAGGCTCTCAGCAATTCAAAATGACAAAAAGCTCTTAATGCGAGCATTTCGCCCTGGTATTGGTTCAAACGGCTCTGTGTGGCCGGGGTTACCGGTATACCCGGAACGGCTTCCAGTACACGATTAGCCCTGTCGATTACCACGTAGTACTCGTAAAAAGCCGAGGTAACCGAACCCGACGACGAGTTATACAGCCACCTGTGGGCGGAAGTATTGGATACGGTATTTTCGGTGGGCAGCATGGCTTCATCGGAGACAATTGCCACGGCCTCTATCAATGTAGAACTTAAAGGAGCATAAGCACCTTTTACACCCAGGTCCATATCCTCTATATTACGAAACGCTTTGGAAGGGTCGATAAAATCGGATGGCGGAGTATCGAGCTTGGAACAGGATTGTAGTAGTAGTCCGCCGAATGACAATAAAATAAATATTTTCTTTAAGTACATGACGCGTAGATTAAAAATTAAGATTAATGCCTGCCGTATATTTCCTGGCATTTGGATATTCAAAACGGCCGTACTGGCGATTGTTTTCGGGATCGAGCCCGCGCCAGGAGGTCCAGGTATAGAGATTCTGACCCTGAATGAAAATATCTGCCGACCTTAATATTTTCGTGGATTGCAAGAGTGTTGCAGGGATGCTGTAATTCAGCTTTAGATTTCTGAGACGCATAAACGAAGCTTCCTGGATATCCTTTGAAGTAAAATTCCTGGGGATATCGATGCGTTGCAAAATAGCATTGTCGCCCGGTTTTTTCCAGCGGTCGTAAAGCATTCTTTTGCTTTGGTTGCTGGTCATGTATCCCTGGTTCTCATTATAAAAATCTATATTGTTCCAGCGTTGTACGCCCGATACAAAAGAGAACAGAGTATTGAGGGTGAGATTTCTCCAGCGAATGGCGGTTGTAATACCCCCGGTTAATTTAGGATATAAGCTGGCTGAAAGCGGTACCGACTGTTGCTCTGCATTGTACACATTGGTTACCGAACCGTCGCGGTTATAATATAATGCATCGCCGTTTTCGGGATCCACACCTGCCCATAGCGGCGCGTAATAGGTACCATAGGGAAGGCCTACTTTGATGATCCTCGTATCGCCATCGGGTAATTCATCAGTAACATCGCTTACCCGTAATATTTTATTTTGGTTGTAACCGGCATTGGCGCCAATATTCCAGTTAAAATGCTGGTTCTGTACCAGGTCGCCGCTCAGGCTGAACTCAATACCTTTATTGGCCATTTTGGCGGAGCTCAACGGCGTTGTTCCTCCCGACCCTGCCCCGGCAGTTGCCGAAAGCGGCTGATCGATAAACATGTTACGGGTAATTTTATTATACACATCCACCACCAATTGAATTCTTTCGGTATCGAAAAGAGAGAGATCCATTCCCGCATTGAACTCGTCTACATATTCCCAGTCGAAATCGGGATTACCGATATTGCTGGGCCGGATGGCTTGCTGCCCATTATAGGTGGTATTGGCCGAATAGGTTGGCAAATAGGTAAAGCTGCTTCCGAATGGACTGGCAGTTTGGCCGTAGCTTGTTCTCAGTCTCAACACGGATACAAAGTCAACAGCTTTCAGGAAACCTTCTTCTTTAACATTCCAGCTGGCGCCAACGGAGTAGAATCCATGCCATCTGTTTTTAAGAGGCACGGAGGAAAGAGAGGCGCCATCGTACCGGTAGCTGGCGGTAAAACTATATTTATTGAGAAGGGTATACCGGCCCGTTCCTATGTAAGAAAGCATAGCACTGTTAGAGCGGCTGCCACTTAGAGCCGGAAGAAAATCGCTGCTCACGGTGATACTGGCCGGGGTTTCGGGCAAACGATCGTCTAACCCGTACCCGCGGTAACTGAAAGCCCTGTAGTTATTGTACAGGTATTCAAAAAATCCCGACACTTCAAAATCGTGAATACCCGCTCTTTTTTTGTATGTAATGCCCGAGGTGGAAACCAGGTTTAAATTTCTCCTGAATCCTTCTCCGAAAGAGCCCTTTCCGCCGGATTGACGACTGCCTATATAAGAAAGAGGGTTGATGAAAACCTGGTCGGTGGAGTTACGCAGATCCATGCCCGCGCGGGTACTGATTTTTAACCCTTTTACGATTTCATAAGCCATGTCCAAACCTAAAATTGTTTTGAACTGTTCTGTCTTGTCGGAGGTGCCATACAATACGTCTATTCCCCTGCTTCCCTCGCGGGTATCGTAGAATCCCATACCATCATCAGTGGCATGAAATACACCATCGGGTGTATAGGGGTATTCGTAGGGTAAAGCATAATAAACGGAAGCCATCGGCGAGCCAACGCCGGTACCGCCTTCGTTATAGGTAAAGCGGGAGGTAGAAAACCCGAGGTTAAGATTTACGCCTGCGGTGAATTTGCCATAGTTGAAATTGGTATTGCTGCGCAGCGAGTACCGGTCGAGCCCGGTTTCCTTTACAATGCCCTGCTCCTTCCATAAGCCCAAAGCATTATAGGTTTGTATGTTTTCATTGCCGGCACTGAGGTTGATCTGCTGCTCCATAAAGCTGCCGTTCTGAAAAAACAGATCCCGCCAGTCGGTATTGATTTGTCCGAGGCTATCAAGGATACGATCGGCATTTTGCTGCCATTGGGCCGACTGAGCAGCGTAATTTGGGTTTTTGGGCGAAAATCTCCAGCCCGGACCAATATCGCGTCCCGTTTCTAATCCTATTTCTTCTTCAAACCGGAAACGTTCGCGGGTGTTCATCATTTCAAAACCCGGCTGGGTAAGTGTTGAAAAGCCGTATTGAGAGCTATAGCCCACCATTAACTTTCCTTTTTTCCCTTTTTTGGTGGTGATAACAATGACGCCGTTCGAACCTCTTGAGCCGTACAGTGCCTTGGCAGAAGCATCTTTCAGCACGGTAACTGTTTCAATGTCTTCGGGATTAATGGTCTGGAAATAGCCGCTTTCAATGGGAATTCCATCCATTATATAGAGAGGAGAACTGGAGCCGTTGACAGAACCAATACCCCTGATCACCACGGCAGCTCCCTGGCCGGGCTGTCCGGAGCTGGAGATTACACTCATTCCCGGAACGCGGCCTTGTAGTATTTGTTCCATGCTGCTCATGGGCACTTTATTAATATCGGCAGCACTTATCTGCGTGGCGGCACTGGGGCTTTTACCTTTCGAATATTCGGTATACCCCGTTATTACTACCTGCTCCAGGTTATTAATATTAAGTCTGAGTGTAATGGTAATGCGATTACCGGCGCCTACTCTGACTCTTTCAGTAAAATAAGACACATGGGAAACCACTAAATCATCCCCTTCATTGGCATCAATGGTAAATGTGCCGTCGGCGGCTGTTAGCACACCGGTTTGGTTGTTATTAACGGTGACTGCAGCGCCTGCGACAGGGCTGCCGTTTTCGTCAATCACCGTTCCTGTAATCGTTTTTACAATTGCTGTTTGGCTGTACCCAACGGGGTCGGCTTTTGCCTGAGATACAAGGAACAGGGCGAAAAGCAAGATCATTCCTGTTTTCAGTAAGCACTTCAAAAAAGACCGTTGATGCCGGTCCCCGTACTCATAAACATTCACTACCATATTATACTATTATTAGTTTTACCGGCGGAAAATAGTACATTATAAAATGATAAAGAAAAAATAGTTGTACGGGCGGCGTGAAATACCGGATATAAGGTGTTAGTACCTGATTCTTTCTCCGGCACCCCGCCCCAAGGCTACTACCCGAAGTGTGGCCCACGCGCGTAAGGGATATAATTGCTTTTTGTAATTAATTTACCAAATCCGGAATCTCCTAATTTCCTTACCTTTGCAACCTTAAATTCTCAAAATACGGGGCTTTTTTCAGAAATTCCTGTAAATCAGCGAATTAAGAAAATAAACGTTTTTAATTCAATTAAGAATAAACAATGGCAGATTTAAAATTTCAAAGGAACTTTGGTATTGCCGCTCACATTGATGCAGGTAAAACCACTACGACAGAACGTATTTTACGTTACACCGGTATGATTCACCGTGTAGGTGAGACGCACGATGGTGGTGCTACTACAGACTGGATGGAGCAGGAAAAAGAGCGCGGTATTACCATTACCTCTGCTGCGGTAAGCTGTAAATGGGCTTTTCCTACCGATAAAGGAAAACTTATTCCGGGAACTTCCAGGGAGTATTCTTTTAATATTATTGATACACCGGGTCACGTAGACTTTACCGTGGAGGTAGAGCGTTCTATGCGTGTACTGGATGGTTTGATTGCCCTGTTTTCGGCGGTAGACGGCGTGGAGCCACAGTCGGAAACCGTATGGCGCCAGGCAAACCGTTACAAGGTTCCCCGGATCGGTTTTGTAAATAAAATGGATCGCCAGGGAGCTGATTTCCTGAACGTGGTAAAACAGGTTCGCGAAATGCTGGGTTCTAAAGCGGTTCCCCTGCAGTTGCCCATTGGTGCCGAAGATAATTTCCAGGGAGTGGTAGACCTTATTCGTATGAAGGGTATTATCTGGGATGTGGAAACCGAAGGCATGACGTATCAGGAAATAGACATCCCGGCTGATATGGTGGAAGATGCGAAAGAGTGGCGGGCACAATTGGTGGAAGCGGTTGCAGAATACGACGACGATCTGATGGAAAAGTTCTTTGATGATCCGGACAGTATTTCTGAAGACGAAATACATACAGCTATTCGCAAAGCTACCATCGACCTGAGCATTGTACCCATGATGTGCGGTTCTTCTTTCAAAAATAAAGGGGTGCAAACTGCTTTGGATGCGGTTTGTCGTTATCTGCCTTCTCCGGTAGATATTGATGCTATTGAAGGAACAGATCCCAGCGATCCTGAAAAGAAATTAACCCGTAAACCCGATGCCAAAGAACCATTCTCTGCGCTGGCTTTTAAAATTATGACCGATCCGTTTGTAGGACGTCTGGCATTTTTCCGTTGTTACAGTGGTCACCTCGATGCCGGTTCTTATGTATTGAACGTGCGTAGTGGCAAAAAAGAGAGGATCAGCCGTATCATGAAAATGTTTGCCAATAAACAAAATCCAATCGATTTTATCGAAGCGGGCGATATTGGCGCGGCAGTGGGCTTTAAAGAAATTAAAACCGGTGATACACTTTGCGATGAAAATCATCCCATCACACTGGAGAATATGTTTATTCCGGAGCCTGTGATTTCGGTGGCAGTAGAGCCTAAAACCCAGGCCGATGTGGATAAAATGGGTATGGCTATTGCCAAATTGGTAGAAGAAGATCCTACCCTTCGGGTAAAAACAGACGAAGATACCGGCCAAACCATCCTGAGCGGAATGGGTGAGCTTCACCTGGAGATTATTGTGGATCGTATGCGCCGCGAATTTAAAGTAGAAGTAAACCAGGGCGCTCCCCAGGTGGCCTATAAAGAGGCGTTCAATACTACTGTTGAGCATCGTGAAACGCTGAAAAAACAAACCGGTGGTCGTGGTAAGTTTGCCGATATCCAGTTTAGCCTGGGTCCTGTAGACGAAGATTGGAAAAAAGAGAACCCTGATAAAAACTTCCAGTTTGTAAACGATATTTTCGGAGGTGCTATTCCGCGTGAATTTGTTCCGGCTATTCAGAAAGGTTTTGAATCGTCTATGACAAGTGGTGTATTGGCCAACTACCCGGTTGATAACATGAAGATCCGTGTATTTGATGGTAGCTTCCACGCCGTGGATTCTGATTCTATGTCGTTCGAGCTTTGTGCCAAACAAGGTTTTAGGGAAGCAGGCAGAAAAGCCAAGCCCATTCTTTTGGAACCGATCATGAAAGTGGAAGTACTTACTCCGGAACAGTACATGGGTGATGTTACGGGTGACCTTAACCGTCGCAGGGGTATGATGGAAGGTATGGATACCCGCGCCGGTGTACAGGTAATCAAATCGAAGGTTCCGATGAGCGAAATGTTTGGTTATGTAACCCAGTTACGTTCTTTAAGCTCGGGTCGTGCGTCTTCCACTATGGAATTCTCACACTATTCCCCGGCACCCAATAATATTGCCGAGGAAGTAATAGCTAAAGTAAAAGGCAAAGTGACCGCCTAAATAATAAGCTGCTTCATTCATATTATAAAACCCTGGCTTTATGCCGGGGTTTTTTTAACGACCTGTGTACGGCTCCATTTGTCATGCCACATTCCTCCCTGGCCAAAGAAAATACTTAAGGGTTCAAAAGGAACCAATCGGCATAAGCTTCTGATGAATGCATCCTTATATGAAATCCGGTCTCCGGTTCCGCTAACTACTTTAGTGCCGGTTACCAGTTTGCCGAGGGTCTTCCCGGAGCTGCCTTCGCTAAATGTATAATAGCCCAGCCAAATGATGAGGGCTATTACATACCAGCCTGCGCCGGTTTCGCTTTCATCGGCAAAACTATCAGGAGAGGTCAACCCGGCAAATATTCCAACAGCGAACATCAAAGCATAATAAATAATAATGTCGATAAGATAATTGACGAAGCGCTGACCTGTAGTGGCAGGTACAAACATGTGTTCTTCGCCAAAGAGGTTTGAACTGTTCTCTTCCATATTCGTTAATTTGAGTTAATCTAAGAATAAAAGAATTTCCCGGGTTGGACAAAAATTGTATTATATAGCTGCAAAAGGCCGTTGCCTGCAAGCTCTACCCTAAAAAAGTTACCGGTTTCAGGAGGCCGTTATCCCTTCCTCACCTCGTATTTTGCATAACAAAAAGCAGTAAACGGCAGCAATAGCAGGGGCAGCAAGGTCGCCGGAAATCCTGCATAAGAAGTGACGAAACAGGCCGCCAGTAAGAGATACAGCGGATAACCCAGCATTAATACTGCAAAAAGTATCGAATCAAAATGCACTTCTTTTTTAAACCTATTGGCGATAAGCCAGGCCAATGCATACAAGGGCGCATGCAATACGTAGCCCAGTGCAGCAAACGGCGCCAACAATAGTTTTCGCTGCAAAGAGGTGGTTCCAAATTTTTGGGTCAGCTTCGCTTTATCGCCTGCTTCTATTTCATAAACCAATGGTTGAAGCCTTGTATAAAGTTCCTTGTTAAAAAGCAGGTGTTTGCTGCCATCGGTGGAAGTTTCTGCGAACGAATTTGCCTCTAAAATATCGCCAAAATGTATTACTACCTTTTTACCCGGTTTGCGAAAGGAACTGTAATTAATTCCCGCAGGCAATACTTTTAGTAAAATACCTTCATCCCAGGCCTTAAAAGCCAGTCTTGCCGTTCCTTTTTTTAAAGGGCGTAAATTCCATTCGTTCACACAAAGTCCCTCACTAAATATCAGTACTGCTTCGCCATGTTTAAATAGGTCGATACAGGTATCAAAAGTGTCGTAATTCGTATTCAGGTTTTCGCTTCCCTCCCGTATGCGGTACACCGGCAGCATTTTTAAAGACCGGAGCAACCGGAAAACCTTTTTATTTTTAAATGCATCGCCCCGTGCCAGCGAAGTAACGGGAAGTGAAAAGAGGATATCGAATATTATTGCGTCTAAAAATGAATTGGGATGATTACTGGCGATAAGCAGCGGCCCTTTAGTGCGTAACAACTCTTTTCTGTTTACCACAATCGAATGGCAAAATAGGGGCAGTATCAACCGAACATATATTTTTAGTATCGGGTAAAGCAATTGATTTTTTTTCGTGAACCGGAATCCCGGCGTGCAATTTTACTAATGTAATTTATTTTTTCGTTAAAATTTTTAAAACAGCATGACAGTACATGACGGTTAAAGTTTTTCGAATAGCTAATTTCGATCTGAATTGATTGGCTTACTATTTTGAAATTATACATTCATGAATGCTTTATTAGGAGTAATTTTTCATTTTATCGGCGGATTCGCCTCGGGTAGTTTCTATATTCCCTATAAGAAAGTAAGAGGCTGGGCCTGGGAGTCGTACTGGCTGATAGGTGGATTATTTTCCTGGTTAATTGTGCCTCCCATTGCGGCCTGGCTCACTATTCCGGATTTTACCGAAATCATCAGTCAAACCGGTAGTTCGGTGTTGGGCTATGCCTTTTTGTTCGGCCTGCTCTGGGGTATCGGAGGGCTTACCTATGGTCTCGGGGTTCGTTACCTGGGTGTGTCGTTGGGCAGCAGTGTTATCCTGGGTTTGTGTATGGTCTTTGGAGCCTTAATACCCGCCATCTATTACCAGTTTACTCCTTCGCAAGGTAAGGATACAATTGGACTATTAACGGGAACTAATTGGGGGTTAACGGTATTGCTGGGTCTTGTGGTGTGTATAGTAGGTATTATTATTTGTGGCAAGGCGGGCATGATGAAGGAAAAAGAGCTTTCGGGCAGCGGGGTGAAAAGCGTAGATCCTCATGCGCTGGATAATGCCGACAGCGAAGCCCATTTGTCGGGGAAAGACGAGTATAAGTTTGGGCTGGGTATACTGGTAGCCATCGTTTCGGGTGTTTTAAGCGCCTGTTTCAATTTCGGGATAGAGGCCGCCAAACCCATGGCCGAAGTGGCGAACGAGGCCTGGAAAGCCCGTAACCCGGGCCAGGGCGAATTCCTTTATCAGAATAATGTTTCATACATCATTATCCTCTGGGGCGGATTGACGACCAATTTAATCTGGTGCCTGATATTAAACGCACGCAACAAAACCTTTGGCGACTATACAAACAAAAGCACTCCTCTTTTGCGCAATATTATTTTTTGCGCGCTGGCCGGCACCACATGGTTTTTGCAGTTTTTTTTCTACGGAATGGGAGAAAGCAAAATGGGTAACGGACCCAGCTCCTGGATATTGCACATGGCGTTTATTATACTTATTGCCAATGCCTGGGGTTTGATCTTAAAGGAATGGAAAGGAGTAAGTAAGAAAACATTTGTAACCGTAATAGTGGGTATCATTGTTATCCTTGCTTCGGTACTGCTGGTAGGGTGGGGTAACTCCATGAGGTAAGACAACTGGTCAGACCGGGACAGGCAAACCGGAAAAACCTGCAATATTTGTTATATACAAAAACATATTCCCCGAAGGGGAGCAATAAAAAGAATATGGCAACAGAAACTAAGACTTTTAAACATGTAAGTTATTTATGGGACGATGCAAAAGCCGCTGAGCTGGCAGGCGATGAAGTTGCTTTGCTGATCTACCGTTCCAATTTGCTGGGCGCCGATCTGCGTCTTACCAACTATGGAGGTGGTAACACCTCCTGCAAGGCGGTTGCGAAAGACCCGCTCACCGGAGAAGACACGGAGATTATGTGGGTGAAAGGGAGCGGCGGCGATCTCGGCACGCTTAAAAAAACAGGTCTGGCGGCCTTATACGTAGACAAATTGCGCAGTCTGAAAAACGTGTATCGCGGCCTGGAACATGAAGACGAAATGGTAGAGTTATTCAACCACTGTATTTATGACCTCGCTTCCAAAGCTCCATCTATTGATACGCCCTTGCATGGTTTTCTTCCCTTTAAGCATATCGATCATTTACATCCCGATGCTGCGATAGCGATTGCCGCGGCCAAAGACGGCGAACAAATAACAAAGGAATTGTTTGGCGGTACCATTGGTTGGGTGCCCTGGCAAAAGCCGGGGTTTGAACTGGGACTGATGTTAAAGCAATGCCTCGATGAGAATCCCGGTATCCGCGGCATCATGTTAGGCTCCCATGGTTTGTTTACCTGGGGTGATACTGCTTATGAAAGCTATATCAACACCCTCGAAGTAATTGAAAAATGCGCGGAATATATCGAGCAACAAACCGGTAAAAAAGGCCCGGTTTTTGGCGGCGAAAAAATACAGTCATTGCTTCCCGAAGAGCGGCGCCGGAAGGCTGCATCCCTGGCACCCATATTAAGAGGTTTCTGCTCTTCTCATGTTAAAATGATCGGACATTTTACCGATGATGAGCGTGTACTGCAATACATTAATTCCAACGACCTCGAAAGACTGGCTCCGCTCGGAACTTCCTGTCCCGACCATTTTCTTCGTACCAAAATCAGTCCGCTGATATTGAATCTTTCTGCCGATGAAAATACAGAGGATGTAGCAGCGATAAAGGAAAAACTCAGTCCTTTATTTGACGATTATCGCAAAATGTACGAAGCGTACTATAATACCTGCAAGCATCCCAATAGTCCGCCCATGCGCGATCCCAACCCGGTGATTATTATTTATCCCGGCATAGGTATGTTTGCCTTTGCGAAGGATAAACAAACCGCCCGGGTAGCAGCAGAGTTTTATACGAATGCCATCAATGTGATGCGTGGCGCCGAGGCGATATCGGAATATACCTCTTTACCGAGGCAGGAGGCTTTTAATATTGAATACTGGTTGTTAGAAGAAGCCAAGTTGCAGCGTATGCCCAAACCCAAACCATTGAGCGGACGTATTGCTTTGGTTACCGGCAGCGGCGGAGGTATTGGTAAAGCCATTGCGAAGAAATTTGCACTGGAAGGAGCCTGTGTTGTTATTAATGATATTAACCAGGAGCGAATCGATTCCACTGCCGAAGAATTCAAAAAGGCGTTTGGAAAGGATTCGGTATCTGCTGTAAGCCTCAACGTAACAGATGCAGCTTCGATTGATGCGGCGCTGGCCGAAACCGCCCTGGCATTTGGCGGGGTAGATATTATCGTAAACAACGCCGGTATCAGTATCTCAAGAAGCATTGCCGAACACTCGGTAGAGGAATGGGACAGGCTGTACGATATATTGGTGAAAGGCCAGTTCATGGTGTCGAAAGCTGCAGTGGCCATCATGCGTAAACAGGATTTTGAGGGCGATATTATTAATATTGTATCCAAAAATTCTATTGTGGCCGGGCCCAACAATGCCGGTTACGGATCGGCAAAAGCGGCTCAGGCCCATCTTACCCGTTTGCTGGCGGCAGAATTGGGCGTTAATAAAATAAGGGTAAACACGGTTAATCCGGATGCGGTTATTTCCGATTCCAATATCTGGGCCGGCGGTTGGGCCGAGGGGCGTGCGAAAGCCTACGGCATTACAGTGGAGGAGTTACCGGCTTATTACGCCAAACGTACATTAATGAACGAAATTATATTGCCTGACGATATTGCCAATGCCTGTTTTGTATTCGTGGGCGGACTATTGGGCAAATCAACCGGCAATATATTAAATGTAGATGGCGGGGTAGCGCAGGCATTTGTGAGATAGTTTTTTAAACGGCTTCATATAGCAAAGCAACAAGGGGTTGGTGGTTGTCCAGCCGACCGACCCGTTTTATGGACACTACCACATACCGATGCCAGGAGTGCCACCGCTGAAAGGAGCGTCGCAAATTTGCTGAGCCATATTCTGTTGCCGGTTCCATAAAAAAGAATTGTAAATTGAGCGGGATAAATATTTTTTAGATATGATATTGAATAAATCGCAGATTGAAGCGCATAATGAAAGAACCTTTGCCAACCATCAGAAAAGCTTTGATTTTCTAAAGCAGGTTATTCCCAATGCGGAGGATATTATAGAGAAACTCACGGCCTTCCAGGTAGCCATTCCTTCCTGGGCATTGGGTAGCGGTGGTACACGCTTTGGCCGTTTCAGTGGTGGCGGCGAGCCTGCAACGCTCGAAGAAAAACTGGAAGATATAGGCTTGTTGCATGCCCTTAACCGCAGCAGCGGGGCGGTTTCGCTGCATATTCCCTGGGATATTCCCAAAGATGCGCCAGCCATCAGGCAATTGGCCGCGGAGTTGGGTCTGCAATTTGATGCTATGAACTCCAATACTTTCCAGGATCAAAAAGATCAATCCCTCAGCTATAAATATGGCTCCATGCAAAACGTGGATAAGGGGGTAAGGCAGCAGGCGGTGGACCATAACATTGAAGTGATCCGGTACGGACAGGAACTGGGATCTAAATCGCTGACGGTTTGGCTGGCCGATGGCTCCTGCTTTCCGGGACAATTGAATTTCAGAAATGCGTTTAACAATACGCTGGAGAGTTTGCAGGCAGTATATGAAGCGTTGCCCGACGATTGGAAGATATTTGTAGAGTACAAGGCATACGAACCTAACTTCTATTCGACAACGGTAGCCGATTGGGGACAATCGCTTTTATATACCAGCAAACTGGGCGATAAAGCCTATACACTGGTTGACCTGGGTCATCATCTGCCCAATGCCAATATTGAGCAGATCGTTGCTTTGCTGCTAAACGAAAGAAAGCTGGGCGGTTTCCATTTTAACGACAGCAAATATGGCGACGACGATCTTACCGTGGGCAGTATTAAGCCTTACCAGTTGTTCCTTATATTCAGGGAATTGGTGGAGGGTATGGATGCATTTGGTATAAACCATGCCAGCGGGCTGGGATGGATGATTGATGCGAGCCATAATGTAAAAGATCCGTTGGAAGATCTGCTGCAAAGCGTAGAGGCCATTAAGCTGGCTTATGCACAGGCCCTGTTGGTAGACGCGAAGGCATTGCAGGAAGCCCAGCAAAACAATGATGTAGCAGGCGCACAGGAAATACTCCAAAACGCTTTCAGAACAGATCTGCGTCCGCTGCTGGCAGAAGCAAGATTACGTGCCGGCGCCGCCCTGCAGCCCTTGCAACTCTACCGCGATGCCGATGTGAGAAAGGAGCTGATTAATGAAAGAGGCGCTGTTACAGTTGCAACAGGTTTATAGGTATGGAAGATGACCTGTTTTATCGTCATGCCGGGTTTCAATTTGTTGGTACAAAATCAATGCGATAATGACAAAGACATTGCCTTTTTTCCCCTCCTGGCCGCAGGCTATGTAGGCTAACTATTAATCACTAATCATTATTCTTTACTCACTTGATACCTGTAATTGCCATATTTGACATAGGAAAAACAAACAAAAAGTTTTTCCTGTTCAACGAAGATTATAAGATTGTGGAAGAGCAATCCGTTAATTTCCCCGAAATAGCGGATGAGGAGGGGTTCGCCTGCGATGATCTTCAGGCTTTATCAAGTTGGATTTTGGAGACATTGAAAAACTATCTGCCCGATAATACCTATGATATTAAAGCGGTCAATTTTTCTGCCTACGGAGCCAGCTTTGTACACTTAGATAAAAGTAGGGAAACGGCCGGACCACTGTATAATTACCTGAAGCCTTACCCCCCTTTCCTGGAAAAGCAATTTTACGATACTTATGGCGATAAGGCTACCCTCGCTGTTGCCACGGCCTCGCCTTCGCTCGGAAACCTTAATTCGGGGTTGCAGTTATATGCGCTTAAATATGGCAAACCGGCGATATATGAAAAAATTAAAACCTCTCTTCATTTACCGCAATACCTGAGTTTCTTAATCAGCAGGCAAGAATATTCTGATATTACCAGTATTGGCTGTCATACCGCTTTATGGGATTTTAGTAAAAATGCTTATCACCATTGGGTGAAAGAGGAAGGAATAGACCAAAAGCTGGCGCCCCTGTTTCCGTCTGCAGATGCTTCAGATACGGTGTTTGAAGGGAAACCTCTGAAATGCGGTGCGGGTCTTCACGACAGTTCGGCGGCCTTTATTCCCTATGTGAAGAATATCAGCGAACCCTTCCTGCTGATCTCTACGGGAACCTGGTGTATCAGTATGAACGCTTTTAATGATGCACCGCTTACTAAAGACGAACTGGAAAAGGACTGCCTCTGTTATCTTACCTATGAGGGCAATACGGTAAAATCTTCCCGGCTTTTTGCCGGTTACGCTCACGAGCAGGTTGTGAAAAAGCTGGCAACGCAGTTCGGTGCGGCACCGGATTATTATGAAAAAATAGCCTACGATAAACGCTTGTTAAAACCGGAGCCTTCAGTCGTCGAATTGTCGGGCTTCGACAGTTCGGGATATGATACTTATGAAGAAGCCTACATCAACTTTATACAGGCGGTGGTGAATGCGCAGAAACAATCTACCGATCTGGTGATCAACGACCGGGTAAAAAAGATTTTTGTAGACGGAGGTTTTGCGAGAAACGAAACCTATATGCAGTTGCTGGCCGATGCTTATCCTAAGGTGGAAGTGTATGCCGCTTCTGTTTCGCAGGCATCCGCCATTGGCGCAGCAATGGCTATCCACAGCCATTGGAATCAATTGGAGCTACCCGATAATATTGTAAGGACCAGGCGATTCTATCCGGAAGCAGGAAACAGGTGATTTTACAAAAAATATTTGTTTGTTTTTAATTCCTGTCTTATCTTGTGTGCTTCAATGTACAAG
Organism: Paraniabella yanshanensis; assembly: GCA_040393015.1. GTDB lineage: Bacteria > Bacteroidota > Bacteroidia > Chitinophagales > Chitinophagaceae > Niabella > Niabella yanshanensis_A. The sequence goes on along the minus strand of JBEBUZ010000004.1, from coordinate 24,132 downwards.
ATCATTCTTAATATTACTAATACCTTTTCAGTAGTGCCCTCCACTACCACCACCACTATTACAACCCCTTGCGGGTTGTAAATTGTCATATCTACCATTGGGCCTTGAGGTCGTTTTTCTGAACTTTTTCTTCTATTATTTTAATTATTTAAACCATGCAGGTTTTAAAATTCGGCGGAACCTCTGTAGCGAACGCAGAGAATATAGATAAGGTTGTTTCAGTAGTTAGAAATGCTGTTGCAAAGGACAGAACGATTGTGGTTGTTTCGGCGCTGGGCGGGGTAACCGATATGTTGCTTTCGGCGGCTGGCCATGCGGCCGATAGCAGCGAGGAGTATAAACTCATCATCCACGAAATAGAGCGGCGGCATTTTGATACGGTAAAAAGCCTGATACCCGTGGCGCATCAGAGCCACTTGCTAAGCCTTGTAAAAACGGCTGTTAATGAAATGGAAGATATCTGTAACGGTATTTTTTTACTCAACGAAATAACGCCCCGCATCAAAGACCGGCTGGCAAGCTATGGCGAATGGCTTTCGTCCCAGATCATTGCCGCCCGGCTGAATTTTGATGGCGTACCAGCCCAATGGAAGGATTCGAGGGAGTTGATCAAAACTGATAGCAACTTTACCCATGCCCATGTATTGTTTGAAGTTACGAATGCTAATATCGTGGAATATTTCCGCGAAGCTGAAAGAGATTTATTTGTATTGCCCGGGTTTATAGCCAGTAACGAGGCGGGCATCACTACCACCATTGGCCGCGGTGGCTCCGATTATACAGCGGCGATTGTGGCTGCGGCTTTACATGCCGATACGCTTGAAGTATGGACAGATGTGAGCGGTATGATGACTGCCGATCCCAGGCTCACCGCCAATGCGAAAGTAATCGAAAAAATATCTTACGGAGAAGCGATGGAGCTATCGCATTTTGGGGCCAAAGTCATTTACCCCCCTACCATCCAGCCGGTAATGAGTTTGAATATTCCTGTCCGGATTAAAAATACTTTTGCTCCCACCCATGCCGGCACGCTTATCGTGAACAATGGCCAGTCGGGCAACACCGGCAAAGGAGGCATTGTCCGCGGCATTTCAAGTGTCAGCAACCTGGCTCTTCTTAGCCTCGAGGGGAGCGGAATGGTAGGTATACCGGGCTTTTCCAAAAGATTGTTCGAAGCGTTGAGCCGCGAAAAAATAAATGTAATACTGATAACGCAAAGCTCTTCAGAGCACTCCATTTGTGTAGCAGTCGACGCCGCCAGGGCCGAGGATGCCCGGCGGGCAGTAGACGAAGCTTTTGCAGTGGAGTTGATGATGCGGAAGGTGGAGCCGCTCAGGGTAGAAAAGGATCTGTCTATAGTTGCGCTCGTAGGCGAGCAAATGAAAAGCCACCCCGGTGTAAGCGGGCGTATGTTCAGTGCATTGGGAAGGAACGGGATCAATGTTCGGGCCATTGCGCAGGGCTCCTCTGAGAAAAATATCAGCGCAGTAATCGCCACCGGCAATGTACGCGAGGCTATTAACGTGCTGCACGAGGACTTTTTCGAAACTACTTTTAAGCAGGTGCATTTGTTTATTGTAGGGGTTGGTAATGTAGGCGCCAAATTACTGGAACAGTTGAATAAGCAATTAGCATCACTGCAGCGTCATTTAAAAATCAAGCTGAATGTTCAGGGTATCAGCAGCAGCAAAAAAATGCTGTTGAACGAAGGGGGAATTGATCTGGAAAACTGGGCGGGCTTATTGCAGGAAGGTCAGCCCGCTTCTCTGCAACAATTTGTAGAGGCTATCCTGGCCAGGAACCTCCGTAATTCGGTATTTGTAGATATTACGGCCAATGCCGATGTTGCGGGCGTTTACGACCAGCTATTGCAAAAAAGTATTTCGGTGGTAGCCTGTAATAAAATTGCGGCATCCTCCGATATGGAAAATTACCGGCGGCTGAAGAACCTGGCCAACGAGTACAATTGCCGTTTCCTTTTCGAAACCAACGTAGGAGCAGGTTTGCCCGTTATCATTACTTTGAACGACCTGGTGCGCAGCGGCGACCGTGTTAATAAAATAGAAGCAGTATTGAGCGGTACGCTGAACTTTGTGTTCAATCATTACGATGGCAGCCGGCCCTTTTCTGAAGTGGTACGCCAGGCACAGGAGGAGGGATACACAGAACCCGATCCCCGCCTCGATTTAAGCGGAACGGATGTAATGCGAAAAATATTGATCCTCGCACGCGAAGCGGGACAGGAAATGCAGATGGAGGATATTGTTAATAACAGTTTTCTGCCCGATGAGTGTATGCAGGGAACGGTGGAGGAGTTTTATGCATGTATGTTGAGGCACGAATCTCATTTCAGGCAGTTGGTAGACGCTGCCCAGGCCGCAGGTTGTAAATTAAAGTTTGTGGCTACCTGGGATAATGGAAAAGCATCGGTAGGTTTGCAGCATATAAGCCCCGGCAACGATTTATATCATTTGTACGGAAAAGATAATGTGGTGCTCTTTTACACCGAACGTTACCCCGAACAACCGCTGGTAATAAAAGGCGCCGGTGCAGGAGCCGATGTAACAGCAAGCGGGGTTTTTGCAGATATTGTGAGAGCGGTTCAATAGAGAAATATTCCTCCGGCTTTGGCCCGGTGAAAAAAAGAAATTATGAGCATAAAAATAAAATCTCCCGGTACGGTTGCCAACCTGGTTTGCGGATTTGATATCCTGGGACTGGCCCTGAACGAACCCTATGATATCATGGAGTTTGAACTTACCGACACACCCGGGGTGGTGATTGAAAACAGGGATAATTTCAACCTGCCCACCGAGCCGGAAAAAAATGTGGCGGGCGTGGTACTGCTGGCCGCTTTGGAAAAAGCGGGGATCGCCAAAGGAATTAAAGTTGTCATAGAAAAACATATCAAGCCCGGGAGCGGACTGGGATCCAGTGCCGCCAGTGCCGCCGGGGCTGCAGTAGGTGCAAACCAGCTGCTGGGGAATATTTTTTCTACCGACGATCTGGTACAACTGGCCATGATAGGGGAAAAGCTGGCAACGGGCGTAAAGCATGCCGATAATATTACCCCCTGTTTGCTGGGTGGTATAACTCTTATCCGATCTATCAATCCTCTGGATATTGTACCCCTGGCCAATCCCGACCTGTTTGTATCGGTAGTGCATCCGCAAATCGAAGTGCGCACGGCCGATGCGCGACAGATACTGCGCAAGCAGGTGTTTTTAAAAGATGCCATTAAACAATGGGGTAATATTGCCGGTTTGGTGGCAGGGCTCATGAAAGACGACAAAGCGCTCATAGGCCGCTCCCTCGAAGATGTGATCATCGAACCGGTACGCAGTATTTTAATTCCTGCCTTCGATGAAGTAAAATCGAAATGTAAAAAGGCCGGCGCCTTAGGCGGGGGTATCTCCGGTTCGGGTCCCTCGGTTTTTATGTTGAGCGAAAACATGGAGATCGCCCGGGAGGTTGGTCGCATTATGAAAGGAGAATACGATGCCATTGGTATCGAAAACAATGTATATGTAACTACGATTAATAAAAACGGGGTGGAGATTTTTTGATGCCGGATATAATCGACCAGGTAACTACATCTCAAATCCCAGATCATCACATTCTACAGTCAAATGAACTACTATAGTCTTAATCACCAGTCACCACGGGTATCTTTTAAAGAAGCAACCATACAGGGACAGGCTCCCGATAAAGGGTTGTATTTTCCCGAAAAACTTCCCCGTGTTAGCGACCATCTGATAAAAAATATCGAAACACTATCTGATGAGGAAATCGCTTTCGGGGTAATGAAGCCCTATGTAGAAGATTCTGTGGCCGACGAAGACCTGCGCCGCATCGTTGCCGAAACGATCAACTTTCCCATCCCGCTGCAACCGATCAATGAAAGTATTTCTTCCTTAGAGCTTTTTCACGGGCCCACTCTTGCTTTCAAAGATGTAGGAGCGCGGTTCATGAGCCGGTGCCTGGGTTATTTTCTTCAAAACGATAGCCGCGAAGTAACGGTATTGGTGGCCACTTCCGGCGACACAGGAGGGGCGGTAGCCAACGGGTTCTACGATGTGGAAAATCTGAAGGTTGTGATATTGTATCCGAAAGGAAGGGTGAGCGCTGTGCAGGAAAAGCAATTAACAACCCTCGGCAAAAATATAAAAGCGCTCGAGGTGGAGGGTAGTTTTGATGATTGCCAGCTTATGGTGAAGCAGGCTTTTGCCGATGCGCAGATCAACGATAAACTATTTCTAACCTCTGCCAACTCAATTAATGTGGCCCGGTGGCTGCCCCAACAGATTTACTATTTTCTGGCTTACAAGCAATGGAAGCAAAAAGAATTAGCCCCGGTAATTTGTGTACCCAGCGGAAACTTCGGAAACATCTGCGCCGGTATGCTGGCAAAGGTTACCGGTTTGCCCCTGGGCCGTTTTATTGCAGCCTGCAATACCAACGATATCGTGTCGCATTACCTGCAAACACAGGAGCTGAAGCCCCGGGAAACGACCGCCACACTTTCCAATGCCATGGATGTGGGTAACCCGAGCAATTTTATTCGCATCATCGAACTGTTCCAAAAGCAGTTTCCCGAATTGAAAAATAACCTGTCGTCTTTTACAGTATCCGATGAGGAAACGATGGCTACCATTCGAAAGGTTTACTCCGACGATGGTTATACGCTTGATCCGCATGGCGCGGTTGCCTACCGGGCTCTGGAACAATATTTGACCTATGCACCGGGAAAAAGAGGAATAATACTGGAAACCGCCCATCCGGTGAAATTCCCCGAAGCAGTGGAAAAGGCAACAGGAACCAGGGTGGAGATACCGGCCTCCTTGAACGATCTTATGCTTCGGCCCCGGCAATCTACCGTAATACCACCGGTCTTCGATTCGCTAAAGGAATATCTGCTGAAATAGAAAGTCGTGAGTCCTATCTGCGGCTGTAAAGCCGATCTGCCGGACCCTCTCAAAAACCAGTTAAAGTTTCCCGTATTTCGCCCGAAACGCCTACCTTGCCGGTAGAAATGCATGAATTAGAACCCTACTATAATTGGCAGCATATTTATGTGAGTGAAGAAGACGAACGATCGCCTTTTTACGGTGCCGAGCACTCTCAGTTCGAATATACCGATACGATCTATAATTACTATATCCACCCGCAATGGGATTATTTTGGCAGTCGCACCCTCTACTTAAAGGTATTAATGGCCGACTACGAGGAAGGCTATGCGGTTATAGAGTTGATTGGAGAATGGAACGATGCCGTGGAAAACGATATCATGACGCTAAAACGGGATGTACTGGAAACATTTATGGACGAAGGTATTTATAAATTCGTGCTGATTGCAGAAAATGTGCTGAATTTTCACAGTGGCGACCGGGATTATTATGAGGAACTACACGAAGAAATTTCCGATGAAAACGGCTGGATCGTTTGCCTCGGCATGCCCGAACAAACCCAGTACGATTTTCATAAAACCCGGCTCAACCAGTTCATTGAGTTAAAGGAAATCCCCGACTGGCGGGTTTATAAACCTTATCATTTGTTCAGAAAAATAAATGAAGAATTAGCCGCGCGCCTGCTTTAGAAAGGTTTTACCGGTACTATAAACAGGGTCGCGCAAACGTTTTCGTCATTTTTTTGTCATCAAATTGGTAATTCTATGTTACTTTTGCCTCATTCACAATCACAGATATAACGCTTATATGAACTGGTCCCAAATTTTTACTTCGAGTGTTGGAAAGAAATTAACAATGGCGCTTACGGGAATTTTTCTGGTGGCTTTTTTGCTGGTGCACGCCGGTTTAAACGCCTGTATATGGGCCAACGACGGAGGAGTTATGTTTAACAAAGCCGCCCATTTCATGGGGTCCAATGCAGTGCCGCGCATCCTCGAAATAGGGTTGTTTGTATTTTTCCTGATTCATATTATTCAGGGGTTGATGTTGGAGGTTCAGAATCGCAGCAAACGATCGGTAGGCTACGCCGTTAAGCTGGGCAACAGGGGCAGTAAATGGTACAGCCGGTCTATGGGCATCCTGGGGTCTATCATTCTGATATTTCTGGTCGTGCATATCATCGACTTTTTTATTCCCTCGCGTTTTGGCGGTTTGGAAGAAGTGATCATCGACGGAAAATCTTATCATGACCTTTATGGTGCAATGGTATTTAAGTTTACACAGTTTGAGTACCGCCATTTCATCATCGCACTTTATATTTTAGGTGTGTTAGCCCTGTTCTGGCACCTGGTGCACGGTATACAAAGCGGGTTTCGTACATTGGGCGTTACCAATCATCGCTACCTCCGTCTCCTTACCATTACGGGCTGGGTATTTGCTATTATTGTGTGTGCAGCGTTTATAATGATGCCGATCAGTTTCGCCGCCGGTTGGTTATCCTAAGGAATACGGTTACGAAAAAGTTAGAAAACGGAAGAAAAATAATTTTTTGAGACAATATCTCAAGTCAGAAATCCAAAATTTCAAATCGATTTATGCTTGATTCAAAAGTACCCGAGGGTAAGCTCGAAGAAAAATGGGGCAATTATAAAGGCCATAGCAAACTGGTGAACCCGGCCAATAAAAGAAAGCTGGAAGTGATTGTGGTTGGAACCGGACTGGCTGGAGCGTCTGCTGCGGCGAGCCTGGGCGAACAGGGTTACAGGGTAAAAGCTTTTTGTTTTCAGGATTCACCCCGCCGGGCTCACTCCATTGCCGCCCAGGGGGGTATCAACGCCGCTAAGAATTACCAGAACGATGGCGACTCTGTTTTCCGTTTGTTTTACGATACCATAAAAGGAGGCGATTACCGCTCGCGCGAAGCCAATGTGCACCGCCTGGCGGAAGTAAGTGCCAATATCATCGATCAATGTGTGGCGCAGGGCGTGCCCTTTGCACGGGAGTATGGTGGTTTGCTCAACAACCGTTCCTTTGGGGGCGTACAGGTGAAACGAACTTTTTATGCAGCCGGGCAAACCGGTCAGCAGTTATTGATAGGGGCTTATCAGGCTCTGGAAAGGCAGGTGGCATTGGGAAATGTGCAAATGTATAATCGCCACGAGATGCTCGATGTGGTGATAATCGATGGTAAAGCCCGTGGCATTATCGCCCGCGATCTCATCACCGGGCAACTCGAAAGATATTTTGGACATGCGGTTGTACTGGCTTCAGGGGGGTATGGGAATGTATTTTACCTTTCCACTAACGCCATGGGTAGCAATGTAACAGCAGCCTGGAAAGCTCATAAAAAGGGGGCTTATTTTGCAAACCCCTGCTTTACGCAAATTCACCCCACCTGTATCCCCGTATCGGGCGATCACCAGAGTAAGCTTACGCTGATGTCGGAGTCGCTGCGGAACGACGGAAGGATATGGGTGCCCAAAAAACAAAACGATACCCGTAAAGCCAATGATATTCCCGAGGACGAACGCGATTATTACCTCGAAAGAAGATATCCGGCGTTTGGTAACCTGGTGCCCCGCGATGTGGCCAGCCGGGCTGCCAAAGAACGTTGTGATGCCGGCTATGGAGTGGGTACTACCAAACAGGCAGTTTACCTCGATTTCAGATACAATCTTATTAATAAATACGGTCGCGCAGAAGCCAGCAAACAAGGCATTAAAGATCCCGACCTCGAAACCCTGGTGCGCCTGGGCAAGGAAGTAGTGAAGGAAGAATACGGCAACCTTTTCGATATGTACGAAAAGATCACCGGCGAAAATCCTTACGAAGTTCCCATGCGTATTTACCCGGCTGTGCATTATACTATGGGCGGGCTTTGGGTGGATTACGAACTGATGACCTCGGTAAAAGGGCTGTATTGCCTGGGCGAAGCCAATTTCAGCGATCATGGAGCCAACCGGCTCGGCGCCTCAGCCCTGATGCAGGGCCTGGCCGATGGCTATTTTGTTATTCCCTATACCATTGGTAACTACCTGGCCGATGAGATTGCGGTAAAGCCAATACCCGTTACAGACCCTGCCTTTGCAGAGGCGGAAGCAGCAGTGGAAGCACGCATTCAACAGTTGATGAATATTAAAGGCACCGAATCGGTAGAGAGTTTTCATAAGCGACTGGGAAAGATTATGTGGGAGAAATGTGGTATGGCCCGCAACGAACAGGGACTTACCGAAGCCATCGGGGAAATCCGGGAACTGAGAAAAGAGTTTTGGAAAAATGTGCGCATACCCGGCAGCATTAATGAAATGAACCCCGAGTTAGACAAAGCCAACCGGGTGGCCGATTTCCTCGAGCTGGGCGAACTGATGTGCCAGGATGCACTGGAGCGCAAAGAAAGTTGCGGCGGACATTTCAGGGAAGAAAGCCAGACCGAAGAAGGGGAAGCGCTGAGGCAGGATGACCAGTTTATGTACGTAGCGGCATGGCAGTACCATAGCGAAAGCAACTGGACATTGAATAAGGAAGACCTGAATTACGAATTGATCCGGCCAACCCAAAGAAATTATAAATAGAGGCATGAAGGTAGCAGGATTTACCTTTGTAAGGAATGGTATAAAATACGGCTACCCGTTCCGCGAATCGATATTATCGGTTCTTCCACTGGTAGATGAATTTGTTATTAACCTGGGTAACAGCGAAGATACTACCAACGAGGAGGTGAATAAATTGCCCCAGGAAAAAATAAAAAAGATTCATAGCGTTTGGGATGAATCTTTAAGAACCGGCGGGAAAGTTTTAGCAGTGGAAACCAATAAAGCTTTGGACGCCACGGCGGCAGATGCGGATTGGCTTTTTTACATCCAGGGCGATGAAGTGATTCATGAAAAGGATTATGAGGAAATTCGCAGCAGGATGTTGCAGTATAAAGATGATGAACAGATAGATGGTTTGTTGTTTCGGTATTATCATTTTTACGGCAGTTATCGTTTTCTGGGAGATGGGCGAAGTTGGTACCCTTTCGAAATCCGGATTATACGAAATAACAAACGCATCCGTTCTTACAAAGATGCACAGGGTTTCAGGTTCGAGGACGATCGTAAATTAAAGGTGAAACTCATTAACGCTCATATTTATCATTATGGCTGGGCCCGAAATCCGGTAATAATGAACAAAAAAATATCAGAATTTGGCAGCCTGTACAATGGAGGTCAGAAAAAAGAACAAAAGGACGAACTGGCGTTTGACTATAGTAAGGTAGATTCTATTACTTTATTTGACGGCAGCCATCCCGCGGTAATGAAAGATATAGTGGCACAGGAAGATTGGGGCTTTAACAGAGATATTAATAAAAAGAATTTTAAAAATCTGAAACACAGGCTTTATTATTTTTTAAATAAGCAATTTGGGTGGCGGCCTTTTTCTTATAAGAATTATAAATTGGTGAAATAAAAGGGAACCTAATCATAACATTTAACTGATAGCTTTAATGGAACATTACAATATGAACCTCACCCTTAAGGTGTGGAAACAAAAAGATAGCAACAGTAAAGGAAGTTTTGAAACCTACCAGGTAAAGAATATTTCCTCGGAAATGTCGTTTCTCGAAATGTTTGATGTGCTGAATGAGCAATTGATACAGGAGGGCCGTGAGCCGGTTGCTTTTGACCACGATTGCCGCGAGGGTATTTGTGGTATGTGTTCCATGTATATCAACGGCCGGCCGCACGGTCCCTGGCACGGTACCACCACCTGCCAGCTACATATGCGGGCATTTAAAGATGGGGATACCATTGTAGTAGAACCCTGGCGCGCTAATGCTTTCCCTGTAATAAAAGACCTTATTGTAGACCGTTCCGCCTTCGACCGCATAATACAGGCCGGAGGATATGTTTCTGTTAATAGCGGCGTTACCATCGATGCCAATTCGCATCCAATCGGGAAAGATACGGCCGATAAAGCCTTCGCCGCTGCCACCTGCATAGGCTGTGGCGCCTGCGTAGCGGCCTGCAAAAACTCCTCGGCCCTGCTTTTCCTCTCTGCAAAAGTGTCGCACTTAGCCTTATTGCCCCAGGGTCAGCCCGAAAGAGACAGGCGTGCTTTAGCTATGGTAGCGCAAATGGACAAAGAAGGTTTTGGAAGCTGCACCAATACCGGCGCCTGCGAAGCAGTATGCCCTAAAGAAATTGAAATTACCAATATCGCCCGCCTCAACCGCGATTATGCAGGTGCGGCGCTGGCAGCCGATCTGCACAAGGAATGAAGCTGAACCTGGCGCAAGAATATCATCGTAATTCCTAAATCAATTACTTAATTACTTAAGATGTTGGTGATAACACCAACATCGGCAATCGCCGTTTTACGGGTGTTATCACCCGCAATTAAGAGGCCATGAACCCCTCCAGCAATACACGAATGAAGGGTCTTTAATGGATTATTTATTCGTGCATTAGTGGCACAGTTGTATTTGAAAATCCTACCGCACGCGCAGTAAGCTGGAATTCGTGGCCAACTTCTATTTATATTTCTTGTACGAATCGCAATTATAGCACCACAAATCAGGCCCTTCGCGGCCGGCAAATCGCTTCTGCCAGATGAACAGAAAATAGTAATTTTGCACCCTTATGGAATTGTCAAAAAACTTTGAGCCGAAGGAGATAGAAATTAAGTGGAACCAGCTTTGGAAAGATAAGCAATATTTCAACAGCGTGCCCGATGAAAGACCGCCTTTTACTGTGGTAATACCACCTCCCAACGTAACCGGCGTGCTGCACATGGGGCATACCCTCAACGAAACCGTACAGGATATACTGGTGCGTCGCGCCCGTATGAGCGGGTATAATGCCTGCTGGGTGCCGGGCAGCGACCATGCTTCTATTGCAACGGAGGCAAAAGTGGTGCAAATGCTCAAAGAGGAGAAAGGTATCGATAAGAATAGTCTTACCCGCGAAGAATTTCTGAAATACGCTTTCGAGTGGAAAGAAAAATACGGCGGTATTATTTACAACCAGATCGACCGGCTGGGTTGCAGTGTAGACTGGAACCGGGTAACTTTTACCATGGACGATCATTATTACCAGGCCGTAATTAAGGTATTCGTGGATCTGTATAACAAAGGTCTTATCTACCGCGGCGCCCGCATGATCAACTGGGACCCCGCTGCGAAAACCGCCCTCAGCGATGAAGAAGTGGAATACCGCGAAGTGCAGAGCAAGTTGTATTATGTACGGTATAAGTTAGACAACAGCTCTCCGGATGCTTATATCACCATTGCCACCACCCGCCCCGAAACTATTTTGGGCGATACTGCTATTTGCGTAAACCCCAACGATGAGCGTTACCTGCATTTGAAAGGAGCTTATGCTTTTGTACCGTTGATCAACCGGCGCATCCCCATCATTTTTGATGAGTATGTAGACAAGGAATTTGGTACGGGAGCGCTCAAGATTACGCCCGCTCACGATATTAACGATTACAATATCGGACTGAAACATAACCTCGAAGTAATTGATACCCTCAATGACGACGGTACTTTGAGCGAGGCGGCTCAATTATATATTGGCCAGGATCGCTTCGCCGTTCGCAAACAAATAGCCAGCGACCTGGAGCAGGCCGGCGCCCTGGTGAAAACGGAAGATATTGTAAATAAAAACGGCTTCTCGCAACGCAGTAACGCCGTAGTAGAACCTAAAATATCCACCCAGTGGTTTCTCAAAATGAAGGAACTGGCCCCACCGGCATTGGATGCCGTGGTAAACGGCGATATAAAAATTCACCCGGGCGATCGCTTCCTTGCTACCTATAAATACTGGCTGGAAAACGTAAAAGACTGGTGCATCAGCCGCCAGCTTTGGTGGGGACAGCAAATACCGGCATGGTACACACCCGATGGTGGCTGTGTGGTAGGCGAAACCAGGGAAAAGGCATTTAAGAACCTGTCTGCGGACGATAATCGATGGACCGTGGACGATTTAACGCAGGACAATGATGTGCTCGATACCTGGTTCTCCTCCTGGTTATGGCCCAGCCAGGTGTTTCAGGGCATTACCAATCCCGGCAATCCCGATGTGTCGTATTATTATCCCACTTCTGTGTTGGTAACCGGGCAGGATATTATCTTTTTCTGGGTGGCCCGTATGGTGATGGCAGGCCTGGAATATGAAAAGGAGATTCCCTTTAAAGATGTGTATTTTACAGGTATGGTGCGCGACAAGCTTGGACGTAAGATGAGCAAGCAGTTAGGCAATTCGCCCGACCTGCTCCAACTGATCGATACCTATGGCGCCGATGCGGTACGTTTTGGCATCATGATCTCCTCGCCGGCCGGTAACGATTTATTGTTTGATGAAGCCAGCCTCGAACAGGGACGCCATTTCAACAATAAAATGTGGAATGCACTGAAGCTGATAAAAATGTGGGAGAACAACCCCAACGGGGTGAAAGAAGGCGAGCAGCAGGAAGATTTTGCAGCCCGGTGGATGCGAAACCGCATTAACGAAGCCAAAAAAGAAGTAACGCGACTCCAGGACGATTTTAAACTGAGCGAGGCCCTGAAAAATATTTATACCCTCATCTGGGACGATTTCTGCAGCTGGTACCTCGAGTGGCAGAAACCTGCCTACGGCACAGCCACGGATAAGGGGCGTTTAGAGGCCACTAAAAAATACTTTGCAGAGTTGTTGCAAATGCTGCATCCTTATATGCCCTTTATTACCGAAGAAATCAATGCGTTGTTGCAGAACTCCAATCCGCACCTGGCGGTAAGCCGCTTCGATGCTATCGAAGAAACAAACACGGATGTGCTGGCGCAGGGGCAGCTCTTAAAACAGGCTATTTCTACCCTGCGCGATGTAAGGGTAAAAAACAATATCAAACCCAAAGATCCGGTGCAACTGTTTGTTGAAACCGCGGCACAGGAACCCTACACCGCCATTCGCCCCATCCTGCTGCAACAGGGATTTTTATCCGATATGCAGTTTACCGGCAAGGGCATTGAAAAATGTATTAATGCGCTGGTGGATAAGGATCGCTTTTATATCGTACCCACCACGGCTATCGATACTACGGCGCAAAAGGAGACTTTGGAAAAAGAACTGGTATACCAGCGCGGGTTTTTAGCTGCGGTAGAAAAAAAACTGGGCAATGAGCGCTTTGTTCAAAACGCCCGGCCCGAAGTGGTGGAACTGGAAAGGAAGAAAAAGGCCGATGCCGAAGAAAAAATAAAAGCGCTGCAAGAGAGTTTATCCGGCCTATAATATGCAACCTCAAAGCAATATGTCAAAAAAATTATGAGCCGTGATGAGCAGCTAAAAAGCAACCGGGGTATAGTTGTACCCAGGTAAAAATACCCCGGGGTTGGCCGGAAGGTACCAGCTTTAGCTCCTGGAATGTAAGCGGTGCGCTCACAGGAGATTGAGTTTAGGAGAGCCAGGAAAATAGCATCATCCACTACGCAATGCCAACAAGGGCGGCCATGCCTACCGCGGTATCAGGCTGGTGGGCAATACAAATTCAAAAAACGGCTTTCTGTCGGTATAGGGGCCCAACCTTTGTCCCACCCTGAAGCCAAAACTCAGGGGATATTGGTTCCACCATTGGGTGTCCAGATATATTTCCGCACCGGTACTTTGATAGCTGGTTTTTTTTGAGGCCTCTCTGTTAAACAATAGCATATGATCGAAAAATAAATTAGCCCGCACCCTCCGCAGGTAAAAAATATTTCCGAAGCCCCAATCGGGATAAAAAAGGGGAAAATGATAATTAGCTCTCGATGCCCACACACCCGCCGAATCCTTCGTAGTAACTCCCCTGGCCAATGCTATCCGGTTGCCAAATACCCGTTGGCGGGTGCCGGTGTATTGAAAGGCGGTATTTAAAACAGTGCTGTGGTTACGAATGATGCCGGGCAGGTACAGGTTTAAAGCCCCTATGCCCTGGCTGCTCTGGTAGGTGTTCAGCGCATGGCGAAACTGTAAGGAACTGCTGTAACCCAGCCGGGGAAAAATATCCTGCACAGTGGATTGAACCTGTTGCGACCAACCGATACGGTGCGACAAATAGCTAAAATGCAGCTCCCTGAAATTGTTCTGATGCTCCCCTTTGTTAAAATCTGAGCGGTAATAGTAGCTGCTGCCGATATTAAAGGACTTATAGCTTCGTTTGCTCGCCCAGCTCAGGGGAATACTGAGCCCCGCGTAAGTATTCCATTCGTTCCAGGTTCTGGTTTTATTGTCGATAGTAGATTTTCTGTTAAAGGTAAAATCGGATCCTACGGTAATATGAGGGAACAAACCACCATAAACGAGGCTTCCACCGGTAGTGTGGGTTTTATCATTTTCGTTATACAGGTAATACAACTGTGTTTCGGTTGTGTTCAATATATTATTCCCATACACCGTGAAACTAAATTCAGGATCGGCATAATTGGGTCGCCAGCTATGAATATGAACCGGCCGGGTGAGTTTGGGATATTTACGGGAAGGATAATGTATAAGCGATGCCGTACTGATATCGGTTTGCAGGTCGCCGGATACAATGCCGTTGGAGGAGGAAATAAAATCCGCCATCGAAAAAGGCTGCCAGTTATCGGTTTTTTGCTGAAGCTGGTAACCGTCGGCTGTAAAGCTGCTCCAGATAGTTTTTTCTCCGTGGTGATGAATAAAATAGCTCCCTACTCCCGGACTGCTCATTTTAAAAACCTGGCCTTCGGATATATCGAGGCGGAAGAGTTCATCCTTCCGTTTTTGTGCGGCCGTAAAATACACCTTATCATTTTCGGCATATAGGGTGCCAATGATCGTAGGGGAGGGGGGCGTTAAGTTTTCGATAGTGCCGGAAACCAGGCTTACGCGGCCAATGCAGGTGCTGGCGTTTTTGTTGCGTAATACAGTAATAATGGTGCTGTCGTTTAACCATTTGGGGTTGGCAAAATAGGCCACGCTATCATGCTGCACTTCTTTAACCAAATCTCCGTTTTCGGCGTTTAGTATCACTAATGAGGAATGGCCTTCCAGGTCTACTTTATTGGCTGCAATGTATTGGCCGTTGGCCGAAATGTCCGGAGAAAAATACCTTGTTCGGGGATGGAGGCTGCGTTGCTGCCCCGTTTTAATATCAAGAATTCTGAGAACACTGTAACTTACCCAACGCCACCGGGGATGCGATTCATAGGCGGCGTACACTATTTTTCCGTTGCGGTAGCCAAACTGCTCATCGATGCTGATATCGCGGAGTCTTATCAGATGTTCTCTGCCGCCGGTGAGCACATAAAACCCCTGGCGTTTATTATTAGACGTTTTTAAGTATAATAAACTGTCGGCCGATACCTGGTAGGGGAAAAAATAATGCGTCAGTGTTTTCTCGTCTACGGGTAAAATATTCAATGTCGTGTCCGGGGTTGCCGGTTCGTATATATCCTTGTAATAATGAAACGCACTGTCGCGGAACTGGCGGTAACTTTGTCCAGAATACCGTTTTACTGCTTTTTGCATAGGGTAAATAAGTCCTTTGTAGGCGCTGGCATCGCGCGTTACTTTTTGCCAGAAATCGTAGCCGTATTTTTCTGTTCCGTAATTCACCAGCAGGTAACCGAGGTCGTAATGATTGGGCACATAATCTTTTAGCGAACCATTACGGAGCTTTGCCCAGCTGTAATTTTTCCCTGCCTGCCAAAGCGCAGGGTAGGCTTTTAAAAAATAAGGTAGGGTTCCCCGCCCGTGCGGCGCCAAAATAGTTTCGGCATATACGGCATCGCCTTCAAAAAACCAATCGGGAACAGCCGCATTAATGGCCATGGCATATCCTTCCTGCCCGAATAGTATTTTCATTAAGGCGCTCAATCCGTTATGAAAATTATTGTATTGTTGTACATGGCGGTATTCGTGCACAGTGAGCTGGCGGAGCCAGGAAAGGCTGCTGGGATCGAAATTATCGGCCGAAGGCATGGTGTAAAATTCGCTGCGAAAGGGTCCGAGGCCTACATAACCATTGGTTACAACAGGCTGATTTTGCAGCACAATATCAATTTTCTTCCCTTTCTTTCCCAGGGAATTTACATCGCTTGCCGCGAGTTGATGTACCAGTGCGGCCACTTTATAGGCAAGGGAATCTAATCCCGCAGGGTATATGATACGGGCGGTATCACTATCAATCTGCTTCCATTTCACTGAGGAAGGGTTGCCCCCGAATTGCTGGGCCAGGGCCGGTAATCCCAAACCGCTAAGAAAAATGGCTAAAAACAGCGTTCTCATTGTACTCAATTGCAAAAACAGATATACCCGGGGTATCCCGTAAAAATATAAAATTAACAGTTACCGGCTTTCAAAATTTGCCTGTGGGAGCTTAATAAATTACTTTTACAGATTATAGATAATACCTTTCCTGAAAAGACTTCGAAAAATATCGCTTATTGTTCTGGCCACGGTTATTATACTGTTAACCGCCCTTTGGATGCTGATTCAAACCCCTGCGGTACAAAATTGGCTGGTGGATAAAGTCAGCTCCCGGCTGTCGAAAGAATTGCAGGCACATATCGGGATCGATCATGTAGATTTTTCGTTGTTCAATAAGATGAATCTGAACGGAGTACTGGTGAAAGACAGGCAGCAGGACACCATTTTCAGTGCGGGCGAACTGCGGGTGAATATTACGGATTGGTTTTTTTTTAAGAAAAATATTGAATTAAAATACATTGGCCTGAAAGACGCCTATATTCACCTTCAAAGAAGCGATTCAACATGGCGGCACCAGTTCCTGGTGGATTATTTTGCAGGGCCCGATCAGCCGGAAAAAAAATCAGCCGGCACCATTAACCTGGCGCTGCGGGAAATAGATTTGCAGAATATTTTTTTGAAACAGCAGGATGGCTGGGTGGGCCAGGATATGACTCTTTCTCTCGCTTCCCTGAACACCGTTTCCCGTAATGTGGATTTCAGGCGAAAACGTATAGAAATAGCTTCCCTTAATATTAACCAACCCTATTTCTCCCTTTATGATTATAATGGCAACCGGCCGGCGGGTTATAAAAAAAATACGGTTACCCGTCCCATCGTTACCGATACCTCCACAGTAGATATTAATGACGATAAATGGAAAATACTGGTTAACACCGTTTCGCTCAAAAATGGAACCTTTCGCAGCGATCATGCTTCCCGCCCGCTTGATCCCGTGGCTTTCGATGGCAAGCATATTCTCTTTTCCAAAATAAACGGCGATTTTAAAAACCTGAAATGGGAGATGGACACGATCACTGCGTCCATCCGTTTAAGTACAAAGGAACGTAGCGGCTTTGAAGTAAAGCAACTGGTAGCCGATGCCAAGTTCACGCCCACAGAAATGACTTTCAGCAATCTCGATATCCGCACCAACGACAGCCATCTGCAAAATTATTTCAGTATGCGCTTCGACAAGTTCGATGATATGAGCGACTTTGAAGAGAAAGTGCGGATGGAGGGAAACTTTATCAATACCGAAATCAACAGCGACGATATTGCTTATTTTGCCCCCGACCTCAAAACCTGGAAAAAGCGCATTACCATCAGCGGGTTGGTAAAGGGCCCTGTGTCTTCGTTGATAGGAAAGGACCTGGATATAAAAGCCGGCGCCAACACCTTTTTCCGGGGCGATGCCAGCCTCACGGGACTGCCCGAGATTAACAGCACTTATCTTGACATCAAAGCCAATGAATTTCGCACCATTTACAGCGATGCGGTTGCCTTTATACCCCCGCTGAAGAAAGTAACCAATCCCGATTTAAGCCAATTAAGGTTTGTAGATTTTACCGGGAATTTTGCAGGGTTTATTAATGATTTTGTTACCTATGGAACCATTCGCACGGTATTGGGAACAGTGAAAGCCGATGTAAATCTGAAATTAAAAAATGCCAGCTACCCGGTATACTCCGGCACGGTTTCAACTGCCGGTTTTAATCTCGGTCCGCTTATTAAAGACCCGAATGTGGGAGATGTGAGTTTCAACGCTACTTTAAAAGGCGTGGGCTTTCAGCCCAATAGCGGCAATATAGCCCTCGATGCCCGCATTGGGTATGTAGACTACCGGGGCTACCGTTATCAGAATATTACGGTGGATGGTGAGCTGAATAAAAAAATATTCGACGGATCGCTTATTATCAATGACCCTAACGCCACTCTTAACCTGAACGGCTTGGTCGACTTTAGCCAAAAGGCACCGGAGTTCAATTTTTTTGCCCATATCGATACGCTTCACCTGCATAAATTGCATTGGGTAAGAGATGATATTTCTTTTCGGGGTGGTGTAAATGCAGAGTTTACCGGCAACAGTATCGATGATTTTCTGGGCAGTGCCAATATTGTGAACGCTTCTCTTATCCGGAATGGCAATCCATTGTCTTTCGACTCGCTGGCGCTGTATTCAACAAAGGAGGGTGATCAAAAACACCTGAGCCTGGTCTCCAACGAATTTACTGTAAATGTGAACGGGGTCTTCAATCTCCGCGATCTGCCTGCTTCTGCTACAGCTTTTCTGAGCCGGTATTTTCCTTCATTCATCAAACAACCGGCCCGAACGGTGGCCGGGCAGTCCTTTCATTTTGAAATCAGAACGGGAGAATTTTCGCCCTTTGCTACCATTATCGACAGTTCTCTTACGGGTTTTGACCATAGTCTGATATCGGGAAGTATTCATTCGGCAAGGAATGAATTAAAGCTGGATGTAAGTATCCCGTCCTTTGGCTTCCGGCAGTTTGCCTTTTCCGACGTGGATATTGACGCTACCGGAACTTACGACAGTCTGAAGCTCACGGGCAATATTTTAAATATTGGTGTAACCGACAGTCTGCAGTTACAACAGATACAACTCGATCTTACGGCGCATAACGATGTATCCACCGTAATCATCACTACCGGCAGGGGCAGCCAGGCGATCGACCGGGCGAAGCTGGACGCTGTCGTAAACACCTACAGTAATGGAGTGGGTATCCGGTTTAATCCCTCCAGTTTTGCCATCAACGGAAAAACCTGGAATATAGAAGACAAGGGAGAACTGGAGTTTCGTACCAACTCGCTTACACACGGGCTGGTAGTATTGAAGGAGAGCCTGCAGGAGATCAGGGTAGAAACGCTACCCTCGAAGCAAGGAACCTGGAGCGATGCGTTGGTGTCGCTCAAAAATATTAACCTGGGAGATATAGGTCCGTACCTGATGCCCCGCAACCGCCTCGAAGGATTGGTGGATGCGCGGGTACTGATCGAAAATCCGGGAAAAAGCATGAAGATCCTTTCCGATGATTTTGTAGGAAGAAATATAAGGCTGGACAACGATTCCATCGGTAATATAGGGGCCCGTCTTGTATTTGATATGCTCACAAAAGAACTGGTCGTAAATGGCAGTACCCTGGGAGGGGAGGAAAAAAGCCTGGCCTATAATGTGCATTTGTTCCTGAAAGACCGGGAAAGCCAGGCAAACAATATTATTTCCCTCAAGGCCAACCAGTTCGATCTGAAGTATATCGATCGTTTTTTAAATACCTTATTTGCCGATATTAAAGGGGATGTAACAGGTAATTTTGATATCAAAGGTCCGCTGGATCAATTAGCAGTGGTGGGGCGTGGAAGATTGCATAATGCCGGACTTAAAGTTAAGTTTACCCAATGCTATTATAAAGTAGAAGACCGGGAAATAGAACTGAGTGAAAATGAAATCAACCTCGATGGTATTGTTTTAAGAGATACCATTACCAATAACCCCATTTACCTCAAAGGAGGAATTTTGCACAATGCCTTCGATGATATGTTTTTCGACATTACGGTGTCTACCCGTAAACCCGGTACACGGGATGCGAGAAACAACCGACCGGTTCAGGTATTGAACACCACTTCGTTGGATAATAAACTGTTCTACGGACAGGTAAAAGCTACGGGTTCATTTGTGTTGGTGGGAACAGAGGACGATACGTTTATGAAGGTAGATGCCATTGCATCCGATGAAGACAATGGTACCTTTACGATTGCTTCGGCCAGCAGTCATGCCGGCAAAATGCCCGAGTGGATGGTAGAAAGAAAATACGGCGAAGAAATCGACAGCTCTTTTAATCTGGCGGATAATGCGTCAGGTTTGAAGTATGAACTGGATGTAACGGCTAATCCTAAGATACTAATGAAATTTGTGATGGACGATCTTACCGGCGATGAAATTGCAGGCCGTGGTTATGGTACGCTCAATATCAAATCAGGTACTACCGACCCGCTGGAGATAAGGGGACGGCTGGATATAGAGGAAGGAACCTATAATTATACCTTCAAATCTTTTTTTCCCAAGCCTTTTGAAATTATAAAAGGTACGGAGAATTATATTTCCTGGACGGGCGATCCGATGAAGGCCAATATGAATATCCAGGCCCGGTATAAAGCCGAAAGGGTTAGTTTTGCGCCGCTGGCCAGCATTATCGATCCCGGCCAAAGCTATGCCAGTACCAGGGAAAACGTATTTATTTATGCCAATCTTACCGGCCAGTTGTTCAAGCCGGATTTCAGGTTTGAGCTGCAACTCGATCCCAATAGCCGCTTTAACAGCGACTTCAACGTAACAAACGCTTTGCAACAAATAGAAAGAAGCCAGTCGGAAGTAACAAGGCAGGTTACCTACCTGATCGTGTTTAACAGCTTTGCTCCTCCCCAGACAGGTGTTTCTAATATCGGTATCAATAATGCGCTGAGCGAGTTTTCTTACAATACGATTTCCAGCTTGTCGGGCTTATTTTTTAACGAGATTAATAAAAAGCTAAACAGTGCCCTGTCATCGCTCCTGGGTCAGAACGTGAAATTGAACTTCAGCGGTTCGGTATATAACCGCAATATGTTAGGCGCCAATAATGCCAATTTCAATATCAATCAGGCCAATGTAAGCGGCGCCTTACTGGTGCCGCTGTTCAAGGATCGGTTTGTAGTGTCGTTGGGCAGTTCATTAGAAGTGCCTCTGCAATCTACCTTCGAGCAAACGGTACAGTTCCTGCCCGATGTAACCCTGGAGTGGTTGATCAATGCCAGCGGTTCCATCAGGGCTACTCTGTTTTACCGGGAGAACCTGGATTACCTGGTGAGCAGTAGTTCGGGTGCTGCCAAACTAAAAAGGACAGGGGGCGGCCTGTCTTTCCGCAGGGAGTTTAATAATTTACGGGAATTGTTCACCAATGTTAAGAAACGTTCGGAGCGCGAAGCCCGGCGAATCATTGCGCCTGCCCCGCCCGATACCACCCGGCGGATAGAACCGGTAACCGCCGATCCCGGCAGCGATCCTTTAATTCCAAAGACGGTACCCGAAAAAATCGAGTAGCAGGATTTGTTTTTATTTTAATTCTACCAAAACTTCAATGGGAAAATGGTCTGAGGGGAATTTGCCAAAATAAGTATCTGTTAATATACCCCATTTCAACGGTTTCCATTGCTGGCTGATAAAAACATGATCGATTACATTTGTTCCCTTAGGCTTAGGTTTAAACCCGTTGAAGGAGCCATTGTTTTCGTAAGGGTAGGCTACATCCTGATAACTGTCGTGAAGCAAACCCGACTGATTAATGATCTTGTAGGGCTCCGCTTGCCGGTCGGCATTGAAATCGCCGGTTAAAATAACGGGAGCTCCCTTTGCTATTTCTTTTATTTTCTGCAGTATGAGTTTGCTGCTTTCGAGACGTGCTATTTTGCCCTGGTGATCAAAATGTACATTAAAAAAGTAAAATCTTTTTTTCGACTTTTTATCCTGGAGATAGATCCAGGAACAGATCCGGTTGCAACAGGTGGCATCCCAGCCCAACCCCGGTTTGTCGGGCGTTTCGGAAAGCCAGAAATCGCCGGATGACAGCAACGTGAACTTATCCTTCTTATAAAAAATAGCTGAGTGTTCGCCCTTATCGCTTCCATCGTCGCGTCCTTTGCCGTAGCGGCCATAGTGAGGAAGTTTCGTGGTAAGATCATTGAGCTGGTGTGGTTGTCCCTCCTGGGTGCCCATTACATCAAAATCGTGATAACGGATCAGGCTGGCTACATAGGGCATCCGGTTCTGCCAAAGATTGCCTGTATCCGACTTGTTATCAAAACGGAGATTGAAGGAGGCAACGGTATAGCTTTGAGCCTGCAAAACCATTGCCATTGTTAGTAATATTGCCAATAAGAGATTTCTTTTCAAAAAGAGGTTTAAAAACATAGCTGGAATATTTATTGTTTTGGATCTGAGAGCTTGTTTTTCTTTCCGGACAAGGCAGCTTTGGCTTCGTTTTCCTTTAAACGAAATTTTACGATTCGCTTAATTAAGTCTGCCGGCAATTTTTTATCAGGCGGAAACTGAACGGTTCCCTTTCCGCCTTTATAATTTCTCAGTTCTTCTTCGAAGGCTTCATTTTCACGTGGCGCGGGGTAAAGGCTGGTGTGGCTTTTATAGCCCGAGTAATAAATAAAGTATTTGCCGTTTTGCTTAAAACCGCCGATGCCGTAGCTGAGGCCTTCTTCTGCTTTGGGAGCAGCCTTTTGAATAATAGCCCGGATCTTATTTACTGCTTCCAGCACTTCAGGTGAAAGACTGGCCAAATATTCAGCTATGGTAGTGGGTTTGCTCATGGAGAAGGAGATTAATTAAGAATTGATGATTAATAATTAATAATAAACCTGAAACCGGGAACGACTTCTAATAGTGTTTAATATTCATTGAAGATTTTCTGTAAAGCTAAGTAAACATTGAATGTATATTGAGCTTCAAGAACCAACGAACAGTAGTTGCGGGAGAGGCTATGGTCAATTGACTTTGTACTATCACCCCTGCTCTTAAAAATCATGTCCCAGCTTTTCGCGCTTGGTGCTCAGGTATTTTTCGTTGTGTTCATTCGGCGGTATAACGATGGGAACATTGTCCACTATTTCCAGTCCGTACCCGATCAACCCCACCCGTTTACGTGGATTATTGCTCATCAGGCGCAGTCGGGTTACGTTCAGGTGGCGAAGAATTTGTGCGCCCACGCCATAATCGCGCTCGTCCATTTTAAAACCCAGGTGCAGGTTGGCTTCCACGGTGTCCATTCCGTCCTCCTGTAGTTTATAAGCTTTCAGTTTATTCATCAGTCCAATGCCGCGGCCTTCCTGGTTCATATAAAGTATAATGCCCTTTCCTTCCCGTTCTACCATTTGCATGGCGGTGTGGAGCTGGTCGCCACAATCGCAGCGCAGGCTGCCCAAAATATCACCGGTAAAGCAGGAGGAGTGAACGCGGGTAAGTACCGGTTCATCTTTTTCCCATTCTCCTTTTATCAGGGCCAGGTGCTCGTTATTGCTGTTTTTATCTTTAAAGGCCACAAGGGTAAAATCGCCGTATTTAGTGGGCATATTTACGCGCACAATTTCTTCGATCAGGGAGTCGCGTTTGAGCCGGTACTCGATCAGATCTTTGATGCAGATCAGCTTTAATCCAAATTTCTGGGCTACTTTCTCCAGGTCGGGTAAGCGCGCCATCGAACCGTCTTCGTTCATGATTTCCACCAATACGCTCCCGTACGGATAGGCGTGCCCGGCAAGACGGGTGAGATCGGTTGCTGCCTCTGTATGTCCTACCCGGCGCAGCACCCCGCCTTTTCTCGATCGCAGCGGAAATACATGTCCCGGGCGGCCCAGGTCGGCGGGATTGGTGAAGGGATTATTGAGTGCTTCAATTGTTCGGGCCCTGTCCGCTGCAGAAATACCGGTAGTACAACCGTTACCCAGCAAATCCACCGATACCGTAAAAGCGGTCTCATGTAAAGCGGTATTATTGCTCACCATCAGGTCCAAACCCAGTTCATCGCAGCGTTCTTCGGGCAGTGGCGCGCAAATAAGGCCGCGGCCATGGGTGGCCATGAAATTGACCATTTGGGGAGTGATGCCTGCTGCAGGGGCAATAAAGTCGCCCTCGTTCTCCCTGTCCTCATCATCCACCACAATCACCATTTTCCCGTTCCTTATATCTTCAATCGCAGTTTCTATAGAGTCGAACATGTATATATTATTTAATTATACAAAGATACATAATATAACCATCCGGCAGGATGCTGGGCAGGGCGGTTTCAGGGCGAATGCATAAACTATTTTCACCCGCCATTTTTGAATTCTGTCCTTCAAAAGATAAGTTAGCCGCAGAGTTCGCAGATAGGTGCCTGTGGCGACCAGGATGATAAGAAGGTCAAACAGTGGGCATTTTTTAACGCTTCACTACGTCCATTTTTTTAACGCTCATG
>JBEBUZ010000003.1:0-112342 GCA_040393015.1 Paraniabella yanshanensis | reverse complement strand
AAATCTGTTCTCTTCGGAGTACGGAGGTTCGAATCCTTCCCTGCCCACAGGATAACCAGTCACTGTGTAAATTTCTAAAAGAAATTTACACAGTGACTAGCGGGAGTAGCTCATTTGGTAGAGCGGTAGCCTTCCAAGCTTCAGGTGGCCGGTTCGAGCCCGGTCTCCCGCTCTTAGTGCAAATGATGAAACGTTCATCAAAAGTTCTTTACATAAAGCAGGAGCTGGTTAATCAGCCTTCTGTAAGCTCATTTGGTAGTCCGCCGCGGCGGATCCAAGCTTCAGGTGGCCGGTTCGAGCCCGGTCTCCCGCTCTTGAAAAACGATGAAGAGTATTCATCGGAGAGTTCTTATAAGATTTGAAAGCAGGACTGTTCATTTGGATGAAAGGAATATGGTTTCACCAGCTATGGGAACGTCCACGTTGTGAAGATGACAGAGATGAATGCGGTTAACAGTGATGCTGTTAACAGACAACGGTCAACTGTCAACTGACAAGCCGTTGTAGCTCAGTGGTAGAGCACTTCCTTGGTAAGGAAGAGGTCGTGAGTTCAATTCTCATCAACGGCTCTGCTGTTTGTCCGGCAGGTTACAGAATGGTTGTATAAGGATGGATCAACCTTTCAATGAGTAACTTGTTAAATTTAATTGCACGGCAGCTAAAGAATGTGATGTATTTTTGCTATAAAAAACACAGCATTGTACGGCACATAATAATTTAAAACAATTTTAAAAACAGATAACAATGTCAAAAGAGACCTTTAAGAGGGAGAAACCCCACGTAAACATTGGTACTATTGGTCACGTTGACCATGGTAAGACAACTTTGACTGCAGCTATTACAGAGACCCTGGCGAAAAAAGGTCTGGCTACAGCGAAGAAATATGATGATATCGACGGTGCTCCTGAAGAAAAAGAAAGAGGTATTACTATTAATACCGCACACGTAGAATACCAAACCGATAGTCGTCACTATGCGCACGTGGATTGTCCCGGTCACGCTGACTACGTAAAAAATATGATTACAGGTGCCGCTCAGATGGATGGAGCTATCCTGGTGGTTGCTGCTACCGATGGTCCTATGCCTCAGACAAAAGAGCATATTCTTTTGGCTGCTCAGGTGGGTGTACCTAAAATGGTGGTTTTCTTAAACAAGGTTGACCTTGTAGACGATCCTGAACTTCTGGACTTAGTAGAAATGGAAGTTCGTGACGAGTTAAGCAAACGCGGCTTTGATGGTGATAATACTCCCATCATTAAAGGATCTGCAACCGGTGCATTAGCTGGCGAAGAGCAGTGGGTTACCGCTATTACTGAATTAATGGATGCAGTTGATAGCTGGATTCCTTTACCTCCCCGTCCGATCGATCTTCCGTTCCTGATGTCTGTAGAAGATGTATTCTCTATTACTGGTCGTGGAACAGTGGCTACTGGTCGTATCGAAAGAGGTAAAATCAAAACCGGTGAGCCTGTAGAAATCGTTGGTTTAATGGAAAAACCACTTACTTCTACTGTAACTGGTGTGGAAATGTTCCGTAAAATATTGGATGAAGGTGAAGCTGGAGATAACGCTGGTCTGTTATTGCGTGGTATTGAAAAAACACAGATCCGCCGCGGTATGGTAATCTGTAAGCCAGGTTCTATCACTCCGCACACCGAATTTAAAGCTGAAGTATACGTGTTAAGTAAAGACGAAGGTGGTCGTCATACTCCTTTCTTTAACAAATACCGTCCTCAGTTCTATTTCCGTACTACAGACGTAACGGGTGAGTGTACGCTTCCTGAAGGTACTGAAATGGTGATGCCTGGTGACAATACCAGCCTTACTGTAAAACTGATCACTCCGATCGCGATGGAAAAAGGTTTGAAGTTTGCGATTCGTGAAGGTGGTCGTACAGTGGGTGCCGGTCAGGTTACAGAAATCATAAAGTAAGTCTATAGCTCATGGTCAATGGTCCATGGCTATAAATTGAAAATAGTCAAGAGTCATTGGTCAACGGTCTGTGTTTCTATAGACTATTGACTAATGACTATTGTCTTTCTTACGGGCATAGTTCAATGGTAGAATAGCGGTCTCCAAAACCGTTGATCAGGGTTCGAATCCTTGTGCCCGTGCTCTGAAATAGGTTGACAGCCTGCCTCTGTAGAAGAGGTGATTATACAGTAATTACTCAAAAAATTGCAGTTTTGTCGATCTTCAGGTTTTTGAACGTCTCAATTTCTAATAATGAGTAAATACGTCAATTATTTAAAAGACAGTTATAAGGAGTTAGCTGATAAGGTAACCTGGCCCGATTGGGCACAGTTGCAACAATCTACGATGATTGTGCTGGTGGCTACTATCATCATCACCCTCATTGTTTGGTTCATGGATTTTCTGGCGGGTGGAGGCCTTAATTTCTTGTACAAAATATTATACAACTAAGTAATGTCTGAGAATACTGTTGAAAATACGGTTGCCGATGCGCCCCAGCAGGATACCAAATGGTATGTTTTGCGAGTGGTAAGCGGCAAGGAGAGAAAGGTTAAAGAGTATCTGGATAAGGAAATTTCCCGTAGTCCGTTTGAGAGCGTGGTAAAGCAGGTTTTCTTACCGGTTGAGAAGGTGTATAAAGTGCAGAATGGCAAAAAAGTGATGCGCGAAAGGAACTACTATCCCGGTTATGTAATGATCGAAGTGTTGGATGGGAAAATGAGCGATGACCTTAGGGATCTGGTAGTGGGAACCAATAGTGTCATCCATTTTCTCGGAAAAGAAAATCCTATTTCTTTGCGTAAGGCTGAAGTAAATAAGATGTTAGGCCGGATGGATGAGATGAATGAAGCGGGCGGCGTTAGCATGATAGAGCCTTATATCGTTGGGGAAACAATTAAAATTGTAGAAGGACCTTTCAATGATTTTAACGGAATTATTGAAGAGGTTAATGATGAGAAGAAAAAACTGAAAGTTATCGTAAAGATATTTGGGCGATCAACTCCGGTAGAGCTCAGTTATATGCAGGTAGAGAAAATTATTTAATAGAAAATTGACATTTTTTATTTCAGCCACTTCCCCGGAAGTGGTTTTTTTATTGATAATACATTGATACAGGTCGTTTTATAGTAGTGCCTCAGAGAATTAGGTTTTTATTAGGTTTTTAAGACAACCTCTATGGCACAGTTTTTTGTCTATTAGTAACAGATAAAAATTTACATTATGAAAAAGATATTGATTGGCCCGGTTCTTTTGTTATTGGTCATGGTTTTTATCGCTGCCTGTAGTGGTAAAAAGCAGGATACAAATGCTGTTCCTGCAGCGGATACCCTGGGCTTAGCCGAATTTCAGCGTTGGAAAATGGAGAATGAAATAAGAGCTGAGCTACAAGCAGAACAGGAATTGGTTGAGGAGCAGGAGGCGAAAGCGGCTTCGATGGCCGCAGCAGCGGTTGGTACGAAAGCTGCCGCAAGAAGAAGTTCTTCAGGGACAAGAACCAGCAACAGTGGTACTGCTTATGACGGAGGATCTGCCGGATCCTCTTCGGCTGGTACAACTACAACAACCCGCAAAAAGGGAATGAGTCATACGGCCAAAGGCGCTATCGTTGGGGCCGCTTCGGGTGCAGTAATTGGCGCGGTAGCCAATAAGAAGAACCGGGTTGGCGGAGGCGCTGTAGGTGCGGTTGTTGGTGCCGCTACGGGCGCTGGCGTTGGTATCATCGTTGATAATAAGGAGAAGAAAAATGGACGCCGTTAATGGTTCCTGAATTATGCGATTCCTGGCGCGGTACCTGAAAAATAGTAACAACGGGGGTGGGAGATATAATCGGCTACCCCTTTTTTTGAACCTACCATAATTTCGATTTATAGTTGAGGGGACCAGAGCTGATTAAAGTGAGAAATAAACGTTAACTTCAAAGGAAACCAAAATCTGAGTGAATTGGCTGAAACGCCCTACTTACAGCACTTTCGGGCACAAAAAAACCGACTAAAAAAAGTCGGTTATGTGCCCAGAACAGGAATCGAACCTGCACTCCGTTGCCGAAACCAGATTTTGAGTCTAGCGCGTCTACCAATTCCGCCATCTGGGCTTTGATATAAAACGGGGTGCAATATTACGGAAAATAAATAATGTTTACACTATTATTTATTCTATTGCTTGCAACATTCTTTTTTGGGTAGAATGGCTTTTAAAATGGCTTTTAGTATCTTAGTTAATGAGGACATAGGATTATATTTAAAATGCCCGAATTCATCTGCAAAGATAAATGATAAAAATTGGTATTGTAAAAGAAGAAAAAATACCCGCCGATAACCGGGCACCACTGACTCCTGAGCAGTGCAGATGGTTATTATCTGAAATCCCTTCTCTTGCCATCCATGTTCAACCATCGGAATTAAGATGTTTCAGAGACGAAGAATATGAACTTGCCGGAACGATTCTTAAAGAAGATCTTTCGGAGTGCGATCTGCTATTGGGTATTAAAGAAGCCGCTATTAACAGCCTCATACCCGATAAAACCTATCTTTTCTTTTCTCATACCCGGAAGAAGCAGCCGGCGAACCGGAACCTACTGAAAAGTATTCTGGAAAAACGCATTACCCTGATCGATTATGAATGCCTGGAACACGACGACGGGCAGCGAATAATAGGTTTTGGCTTTTTTGCAGGCATCGTAGGAGCGCATAACGGTATGATGGCCTATGGGAAGCGCACGGGGCTTTACCAATTGGAAAGGGTGTACCGACAAAAAAATTTCAAAGAACTTATACATAGTTATTTTGGTTTGAAATTGCCCAATTTAAAAGTTGCCGTTACGGGCAGCGGACGGGTGGCCCAGGGCCTTATAGAAATCATGAACCTGATGGGGCTACACGAAGTGGAACCGGAGGATTATCTGAAAAAAAGATACGCTTATCCTGTGTATACCCAGTTAAAGGGGCGAGACCTGTACGAACATGAAATAACCGGCGTTTATACCAGAGAAGATTTTCACCTTAACCCTCAACATTATTTATGTCGGTTTTTGCCTTATGCTTCTCAAACCGATATACTTCTGAATGGGGTGTATTGGGACGAAAATATTCCAGCCTTGTTTAAAGGAGCCGATATCGCCCGCAATGATTTTATTGTACAGACCATCGCTGACGTTTCAGACGATAAAAAAGGATCGGTACCCATAAATATTGCCAGCGGAGATATAGCGAATCCGGTGTATGGTATAGACAGAAATAGCCTGCAAAAAACCAATCCTTATTTACCCGGTTCCATTGATATTATGGCCGTTGGAAACCTGCCGAACGAACTGCCCAGGGATGCCAGTCGATATTTTGGAGAACAATTAATTAAATACGTACTGGACGATTTGCTAAGGCCGGCGAACGAGATAATACAAAGAGCTACCATCGCCACCAACGGGAAACTGGGAAGTTATTTTCAATACCTGGCCGACTACGTTGTATAAGCACCTCATCCGTTCCGATTTTTTTAACGGCCGCCAATAAGCTATCCCGCAGGAATGTACAATTTTTATATGAAACGGCACAAAAATGACAGCGACGAGGCAGTTCTGCGTCTATTTTTATGGTTGGTTCTTACTCGTATCTGAAATGTACCCTCACATTAACAGTAAGTTATGAAAAAAATCGTTTTTGCACCTCTTTTCTTTCTAGGCTTCTGGGTTTCAGCGCAAACCTACAAACCAGCGAAAGTCGTGTTGGATACACGATGGACAGCAGAGGTGAATCCAGCCAATGTCTGGAGCGGATATCCACGTCCTCAGTTAAAAAGAGCGGAATGGTTGAATCTGAATGGAATGTGGAATTATGCAATTACCAGGAAGGATGCAAAGGCTCCGGTGCGTTACGACGGAAAAATTTTGGTACCCTTTGGGGTAGAGTCATCGCTGTCGGGCGTTGCCAGAGAGGTTTTACCGGAAGATGAAATATGGTATAACCGCGAGTTTGAACTTCCTTCCTCCTGGAAAAACAAGGAGGTGCTGCTGCATTTTGAAGCAGTGGATTGGCGCACGCGGGTTTGGATAAACGGGCAATATGTGGGGGTGCATGAGGGCGGCTCGGACCCTTTTAGTTTTAATATTACAAAATTTTTGAAAAAAGGTAAACAAGAGTTGAAAGTAGCAGTATGGGATCCCACCGACACTGATTTTCAGGCACGCGGAAAGCAAGCTCTCAATCCCCGTGGCATCTGGTATACGCCGGTATCGGGTATCTGGCAGACGGTTTGGCTGGAGCCGGTTTCCCGCACGCATATTACACAGTTTTATTCCGTTGCGGATATTGACCATGCGGCAACCGACTTTTTCCTCAATGGCGAGAATATGCGTTCTACCGATATATGCCGGTTTGTGATCAGGGAGAGTGGCCAGGTTATCAAGGACACCAGTTTCCATTACACAAACAAAATAAGGCTAACCATTCCCGGTCAGCAACTCTGGAGCCCCGATCATCCTTTTTTATATGAACTGAGGGTAGAAATAAGAAGAAACAGGAAGATTGTAGATGGCTTTGACACGTATTTTGCCCAGAGAAAAATAGGCCTTTTAACAGACAAAAATGGCTATGTAAGGCTGGGTCTGAATAATAAGCCCCTTTTTCATTGGGGAACATTGGATCAGGGCTGGTGGCCGGATGGTTTACTCACCCCTCCTTCTGAAGAGGCCATGATGTATGACATTCTGAAATTGAAAGAAATGGGCTTTAATACCATTCGCAAGCATATCAAAGTGGAACCTGCGCGCTATTATTATATGGCAGATTCGATTGGGGTATTGCTCTGGCAGGACATGCCTTCCGGATTTAAAACGAATCATCCTTCGCATGTGAAACACGAGGATAAAGAGGACTGGGTAAGGCCCCGGGCCTCGGCGATTCAGTATGAAGCGGAATGGAAAGCCATCATCGACCATCTTCGATTTTTTCCTTCTATTGTGATGTGGGTGCCCTTTAATGAAGGTTGGGGACAATACGATACCAAAAGAATTACCGACTGGACCCAAAAATACGATTCCTCCCGTTTGGTAAATTCACCCAGTGGGTGGACAGATCGGGGAGTAGGGGATGTGCTCGACGTACACCAATATCCCGGTCCCGGAATGGGTGTTGCCGAATTAAACAAGGGCCGTTCTATGGTGCTGGGGGAATTCGGAGGGCTGGGACTAGTTGTAAAAGATCATATCTGGGACGCTCATAAACGAAACTGGGGATATAAGACTTATACCAGGGAGGAAGTGCTAATAAAAGAGTATACCGAACTGGTGCATAATCTTTCTCTGATGGTGAAAAGAGGCCTTTCTGCAGCTATTTATACACAAACTACCGATGTGGAAGAAGAGGTGAACGGGCTTATGACCTACGACAGGAAGGTTATAAAAATTCCGGCAGCGTTGCTCCGTAAGCTACACCAACCCCTGTACGAACAGCCAGATGGCCATATTTCTTTTATTAATCAAAAGACGGAATCGGATCGGCCGGTTCTGAATTATTCATTGCAAACGCCACCGACGGACTGGCTAAGGAATTCGGTTGCCCCCTATAATAGCCGGAATCCCATCGCCGTTAAAAAAACCGGTAATATCTATGCCTGGCAGGATTGGGAGCTTTCGAAAATTCCGGATGGACTGGGTTTAAAACTCTATGCTTCCGGCGACGTAAAAATTTACATTAATGGTACCCTGGCCTGGACTGAAGACCAGGTTCGGATCAAAAGACACTACGATGATATCAATCTTTCCCATTATATCCATCTGTTGAAAAAAGGGAATAACCGAATAGCGGTTGAGGCTACAGGGGCCACCAACGATGTAGCTTTTGACTTTTCTTTGTATCAATGGATCAAATAGCGGTTCCCTCTGCCGGCTTAAGGATTTCAAACAACCGGAGTGCTCAATAGCGGTACGAGGCTTATCGGTGGATAGCCGGTTCCCAGCCGAGATTCTGTTCCTTATTTTTTCTTTGCCGCAGCTTTTTTGGGCGCGGCTTTTTTCCGGGCAGCCGTTTTTTTAGCGGGTTTGTCGAAAGCGCCGGGTAACTCGGTTTCTATCAGTTTCTTTACTTCTTCCAGCGAGGCTTTGGTTAATTCTTCGGCTGTGTATTTTTCACCATCCGTTTTCCGGCCAATTTTTACCATTTTCTTACCGAAGCGGATAAACGGTCCCCAGCGCCCATTTTCGATAGAAATCTTTTCCTCGGGCCATTGCCGGATATACCGGTTGGCCTCTTTTTCTATTTTAGCTTCGATAAGTTCTTTGATATCGCTGGCAGAAAGATGATCAAAGTCATAACGGCGGGGCACGTTGATGAACATATCGTTCCACTTGATAAAGGGACCGAACCGCCCTTTTCCTTTGGTTACCGGCTTTCCTTCATAGGTCGAAATAGGAGCATCGGCCTGCTGTTTTTCTCTGATCAGTTGTATTGCCCTTTCGAGATCCACGGTAAACGGATCTTCCCCACGTGGTATGGAAATGAAATCCTCGCCCAGCTTAACATAAGGCCCGAAGCGACCGATATTGACTGACACTTCCTGGCCTTCGTAATCACCCAGTACCGCAGGTAGTTTAAACAGGTCTAAGGCTTCTTCCAGCGTAATTGTTTCAATGCTCTGGCCCTTTTGAAGCGAAGCAAAGCGGGGTGTTTCCTCATCCTCGGCTGCACCAATCTGTACCATCGGTCCATAACGTCCCATGCGGGCTACTACCTGTTTTCCACTTTGGGGATCGGTACCCAGCTCCCGCTCGCCTTTTATTCTTTCGGCCGTTTCAATTGTCTTTTCAACATCTTCTTTAAAAGGGTTGTAAAAGTCATCGATCATCTTATTCCATTGCAATTTGCCTTCGGCTACATCATCAAATTCATTCTCTATGCGGGCGGTGAAGCCGTAATCCATGATGTCATCGAAATACATTTTCAGGAAATCTGTTACTACCAGACCCAAATCGGTAGGGAATAACTTGGCTTTCTCGGTTCCCGTGGTTTCCTGCCGGGTTGCTTTGGCAATCTGATTATTTTTAAGCGTGAGTATCCTGAAATCTCTTTGAAAACCTTCTTTGTCCCGCTTTTCTACATATTCTCTTTTTATAATGGTAGAAATGGTAGGGGCATAGGTAGAAGGCCGCCCGATACCCAGTTCTTCCAGTTTTTTAACCAGGGATGCTTCAGTGTATCTCGGTGAAGGACGCGAGAATTTCTCAGTGGCGGTCATCTGAACCAGCGGCAGGTTTTGACCTGTCTGAAGAGCCGGTAACATACCCTCTGTTGTTTCCTCATCGCCATCATCTTCCTCATCGCTGCTCTCCCTGTATACTTTAAGAAAACCTTCAAATTTAATAACTTCTCCGCTTGCTATAAGCTGTTCTTTGTTGTTGGAAATGTCAATAGTGGCGACGGTTTTTTCCAGTTGAGCATCGGCCATCTGGCTGGCCATGGCACGCTTCCATATTAGTTCGTAAAGCCGTTTCCATTCTCCGTTTTCAATTGTGCTATGGCTCATGTAAGTAGGACGAATGGCTTCGTGCGCTTCCTGCGCGCTCTGGTTCTTGTTTTTATAACGGCGAAACTGGTGGTAGTCATCGCCATACATGCTTTTAACGGTGTTGGTAATATCGCCTAAGGCGGTATCGCTCAGGTTCACACTATCGGTACGCATATAGGTAATATGCCCGTTCTCGTATAGTTGCTGTGCGATGAGCATGGTTTTACCCACGCTGTATCCCAGCTTTCGGCTGGCTTCCTGTTGCAGGGTGGAGGTAGTGAAAGGGGCTGCCGGCGTACGTTTTCCGGGCTTTACCTGGATATCACTTACCCTGTATTCCGCATTCAGGCAGGATTGTAAAAATGCTTCAGCTCCGTCACTATTGTCATAGCGTTTTCCTTCGGCTTTAAACTGAATGTCTTTACCAGCCGTATCTGTTGCTGTAAATATTGCCTCCGTTTTAAAATTACTTTGAGGCAGGAATGCATTTATTTCTCTTTCCCGTTCTGCAATAAGTCGTACGGCCACACTTTGTACACGTCCCGCACTCAGGTTGTTTTTAACGCTGATTTTGCGCCACAAAACGGGACTCAACTCAAAGCCTACAATTCGATCCAGCACCCTTCGGGCCTGTTGCGCATTCACCAGGTTCATGTCCAGCCGACGTGGGTTTTCTACGGCCGCCTTAATAGCTGGTTTGGTAATTTCATGAAAAACAATCCGTTTGGTTTTTTCCGGATCTAAACCCAATACTTCGCACAAGTGCCAGCTAATAGCTTCCCCTTCCCGGTCCTCATCCGTTGCCAGCCAAACTTCTTCACTTTTCGACGCCAGGTTTTTTAAATCTTTTACCACTTTCTCTTTACCGTCGCTCACCACATACCGGGGCTCGTATTTTTTTTCAATATCTATACCCATCCCCGCTTTTTCCAGATCACGGATATGGCCGAAACAACTCTTTACCTGGAAATCCTTCCCCAGGAATTTTTCAATTGTTTTGGCCTTTGCAGGGCTCTCCACTATCAATAAATTCTTCGCCATTTTTGTTTTATACTATTATTATATATATGGCCGGCAGATGATTTATATCGTAAGTTTTTGATACGATTTGCTGCAAAAATGCAAGGTTCTGCCGCCATTTTTGGGAACAAGATTAGTACATTTTTTATAAATGTAGATTTTTTTATGCCGGAATGCAGCTATAAAAGTCGGTTTTAAAAAAAATGAAGCAC
Organism: Paraniabella yanshanensis; assembly: GCA_040393015.1. Lineage (GTDB taxonomy): Bacteria > Bacteroidota > Bacteroidia > Chitinophagales > Chitinophagaceae > Niabella > Niabella yanshanensis_A. The sequence goes on along the minus strand of JBEBUZ010000003.1, from coordinate 101,642 downwards.
CTCGTTTACCACCTTTTCATCCCGGTAAATACGCCGGTGACCCAAGCCGTCGGTAAAAAGAAATCGAAAATTGGGGAGTTGATATTTTTCAACAATTATAGCATCCTCCACGGGTGTTATTTTATCCTCTCTGTCGTGTACCCACAAAATGCTGCCTTTAATAGTTGCCGCGCAGCGGTTAATAGAAAACCAATCGATCGAATACCCGCTTAGCCGTTCAATATTCGCATAAAAATAAGCTTTTACTTCACGGTCCTTTATTTTCATATCGCGCAGGAAAGACTCTGTAAGCTGGCTTGCGTTTGCTGCCGGTGCAATAAATGCCATTTTAAGCATCTTGTTCGATTTCATCTCCGATACGGTAAGACCAATGGCCAGGGCGCCAAAGGAATGCCCCAGAAACGCATCAAAAGGGCCGAAAGTATCGTGAAGGGCTTTAACAAAATTCTTATATTCCACAGCATTTAAGGTATTCCCTTCACTGAGTCCGTGTGCAGGAGCGTCAAAAGCCACCACCTCGTAATCTTTTGCGGCGAGAAGGGTGCTGAAATGCCGGAAATTGGGTGCTGCCGACCGGAAGCCATGCGCTATTAATATTTTTTTGCTTCCTCCATTGTTCCATCGGTATCCCCTGGTTGTAAAATTTCCAAATTGGAAAGAAATTTTTTCAGCCCCATCCATTATTGTATCCGCATAAGCCACCCTCGAAAAAGGGGTGCAGAATAACCGGAACGCTTCGTTGCCGGCTTTCTTTTTTGAGAAAAGGGAAAGCAGGCGGAGTTTCATGCGAAGAAACCAAAAGAAAAGTTGTTGCCGGCCCATGTTTGCGAAGGTAGGGGTATATAAAGCAAATTGTACGAACAAGGGGAGAAAGGAAGAAGTACCTGGGACTATGAATGGAACGGGGTTTATTTTATAGGATTGATGGGATTTTGCTTGAATTACCGAATTTTAAAATGCAGGAAAAGGATATTCGAACGGATCTGGAACGATGGATATATATGCTGTGCCATATGAGGAGGTTTCAGAAAATTCCGGTAATTTTACAGAAAAGGATATTTCAGCGAATATTTAAAATTGCCGATAAATAATGGTACAGTCAGCCCCGTTCGGTTGACTTTTTATTTTCGCATCAATATATCATTAATTTTGCTTTATGGAGATTGTAATCATTGGTTCCGGAAATGTTGCGGCGGTTTTGGGAAGAAAGTTTGTTGCGGCGGGTCATCATATTTTACAGATTTTAAGCCGTAATGCCCGCGATGCCTCCGAACTGGCCTATGAATGGGATACTGAGTCCGCCAACTATTTCAGTTTGATTAACAGGGAGGCAGATGTGTATATTATTGCGGTGGCCGATGATGCCATTCCCGCAGTTGCGGGCAATCTCGATTTGAAAGGTAAAGTAGTGGCACATACAGCTGCATCGGTAAAAATGGACGTGTTGAAAAATGTTACCGACGATTACGGCGTTTTTTACCCGTTGCAAAGCCTTCGAAAGGAGCAGGATACCATTCCCGACGTGCCGGTTTATATTGAAGCAGCCACAGAAAAGGCAAAAAAAACGCTTTACAAACTGGCTTTGTCGGTTTACAAGGATGCCGGACTTACGGCCGATTTTGATAAAAGAACCAAGCTTCACATAGCTGCCGTACTGGTAAACAATTTTTCCAATCATATATTTTCTTTAGCCGAAACCTACTGCAAAAGAGAGGGGATAGATTTTAACGAGTTGCTGCCTCTTATCGATAATACATTTTACCGATTGCATGAAGCATCGCCGTCCACGTTGCAAACCGGTCCGGCAGTTCGGCGCGATATGGATACCATTTATCAACATCTGGATCTGCTGGAAAGTCACCCTCAACTGTTGAATTTGTACCGTTTTTTGACGGAAAGTATTTTAGGACAACCGATAAACCGTGTGGTTTGATGTATGGCATCTGCCATTCAGTTACATTTGCAGCAAATAATACGGAATGAGTATATTAACCAGTTTGGGGCATATTAAGACGTTTATTCTGGATGTGGATGGGGTGCTCACAGACGGGAGCATATTGGTGCTCGAAAACGGGGAAATGGCGCGGAGAATGAATGTAAAAGACGGCTACGCTCTTCAGTTAGCAGTTAAAAAAGGGTACCGGCTTTTTATTGTTAGCGGCTCTTCGCCCAGTGCGGTAGAAAAAAGGCTCAACAACCTGGGTATTACCGAAATCTTTTTCAGGGTACACGATAAAAGGGAGTTCATCGCAACGCTCATCAGGCAAAACGGTCTGAATCCCCTTGAAGTATTATTCATGGGAGACGATATGCCCGATTTACCTGTTCTGGATATGGTGGGGGTAAGTTGCTGCCCCGCCGATGCAATTTCGGAGATAAAACAGGCGGCCGGTTATATATCGCTTAAGAAAGGAGGAGAAGGATGCGTAAGAGAGGTTATCGAGAGGGTACTGAAAATAAGGGGAGATTGGGAAGTGTCGGGCGCTGTCGCATCAACCTGAATTGTGTAAAAATCAAAATGAATATATGGCGCTTGTAATGCCATTCTTACGGTTAATTCGATGGCCCAATCTCTTGTTTATTATTTTAACACAGGTGCTGTTCGAGTACTGCATTTACCGGCAGATATATGCCCACAATGTTCCGGATCACAATACTTTCCAGTTTGTAATGCTGGTGGCCGCATCGGTACTCATAGCTGCCGCAGGCTATATTATCAACGATTATTTTGATATCAATATCGACCTGGTAAATAAACCCGAAAAGATGATTTTAGCCAGGAAAATTGGTAGGCGCTGGGCAATAGTCTGGCATCTCGCATTAAGCGTGGCTGGTATTGTTTGCACCGCTATCGCAGTTAATTTCTTTTCGAGATGGTATCTGGTGATCGCCAATATCGTTTGTGTGGCATTACTATGGTTCTACTCTGCCAGATTTAAAAAAGACCCGCTGGTGGGAAACATCATTGTGTCGCTGCTTACGGCCTGGACCATTATGATCATTTTTTTATCGAAATATTCCCTGGGAAATGCCTTCGGAAACATCGATGAGGGGCAGGTTCGCCTGTTTCGGTTTACGATACTTTATGCCGGTTTTGCTTTTATCATATCACTGATTCGCGAGGCGGTGAAAGATGTGGAGGATATGCAGGGTGATGAAAAATTCGGTTGCAAAACCATTCCGATTGCCTGGGGACTAAACGCTACCCGGATCTATATTATCATCTGGCTGACAATATTGATTGCTGTTTTATTGATCATTCAGTTTTATGTTCTGCAATTTAAATGGTGGTGGGCAGTAATTTATTGTATTATTTTTATCATCATGCCTCTTATCAGAATGTTCAGTAAATTACTTACTGCTCAAAGCGTTCAGGATTACCACCAGTTGAGCAGCCTCGCGAAAGGCATTATGCTAACCGGTATTTTGTCTATGTTGTTGTTCTATATTTATCTGTAGAGTATGTTTGAACCCATTATCCTTGCATCAGCATCACCCCGAAGAAAACAATTGCTCGAATGGGCTGAAATTCCGTTTGAAGTAATGGTGCGGCAAACGGATGAAAGTTTTCCTGCTGGTTTGGCCTGCAATGAAGCGGCTATGTATATTGCATTGCAGAAGGCACTCGCTGTTAAAAAGGAACTGAACGGGGAGCGGATCATTGCCGCAGCCGACACCATCGTTGTATTAAACGAAGAAATAATTGGTAAACCCAAAAACCGGGAGGATGCTGTTATGATCTTACAACGATTACAGGGCCGTATGCACCGGGTAATTACGGGGGTAGCTATAATAAAAGGCGAAAAGCAGTCGGTATTTGCCGATACCACCGAAGTGAGTTTTCATCCTCTTACGACTGACCAGATCGGGTTCTATGTAGACAAATATCAGCCCTACGACAAGGCGGGCGCTTATGCCATTCAGGAGTGGATCGGAGTAACCGGAATAAAGCATATAAACGGTGATTTTTATAATGTAATGGGCTTGCCGGTGAGCAGGGTGGTACGGGAATTGCAAAATTTTTTGTAACTTTAGGGTATGAGCCTTTTGATCTAATTTAGAAGGGCAGGAAGCGCGGCCAACACAACCTATTGCTAACTTTTGAAAACAAGCACCCATGAACGAACACCTGTTGCAGTTTATCTGGCAATTCCAGTATTTTAATAAATCTGAGTTAGCCACTACCGGGGGAGATCCCATTCGCATAATTACGCCAGGCAGTCTGAATACCCAGCAGGGACCCGATTTCAGCGGAGCAAGAATAAGGATAGGTTCCGCAGTTTGGGCCGGTTCGGTAGAATTGCATATAAGAACATCCGACTGGTTTAGTCACGATCACGGCACGGACAGCAATTATAAAAATGTAATCCTGCATGTGGTGTACGAGAACGACATGGCTTCGTTTTCCCTACCGGTGCTGGAGCTTAAAAGCAGGATCGCAACCAGCTTATTACACCGCTACCGGACCCTGATGCAGTCGCAGCAATTCATCGCCTGTGAGAAGCTGATAGCCGATGTGCCCAGGCTTACGATGGTTGCTTGCAAGGAAAGAATGGTGATCGAAAGACTGCAAAGAAAAGTAGCACACATAGAAATGTATCTGAAGCAAACCGGCCGGCATTGGGAGGAGGCTTTCTGGCGCCTGTTGGCCCGGAATTTTGGTGGTAAAACCAATGCCGAGGCTTTCGAGAATATTGCCCAACATTTGCCCGTTCGCATACTGGCCAAACATAAGAATCAACTGATCCAGTTGGAGGCCCTGTTACTGGGTGTGGCGGGACTATTAGAATATGAGTCTTTTGAGGAGAAATACTGCGTCTTACTTCAACGGGAATACCGCTTCTTAAAAAACAAATATCAACTGAAAGCGATTGTATACCCCGTGTATTTTTTAAGAATGCGGCCCGCTAATTTTCCAACCCTCAGGCTGGCTCAACTGGCGGCATTGATTCATGGGTCGGCTCATTTGTTCTCAAAAATAATCGAGGAGCCCTCCTTAAAACGGGTAGAAAGCTGGTTTGAAGCTGAGCCTAATGACTATTGGAGTTATCACTACACCTTGAAGGATGAGCCGGTTGAGAGAAAAAAGTCGGTTGGCAGAGATATGATCAACAATATTATGATCAACACGGTGGTGCCGCTGCTTTTTGCTTACGGTATTGCACAACAAAATGAAACGTTAAAAAGAAGATCGCTTGCATGGTTAGATGAAATCAAAGCCGAACGCAATCTAATAACATCAGGTTTTGAATCCTTACACATTGCGAACAAATCGGCCTGGGATTCCCAGGCGCTTACAGAGTTGAAAACACAATATTGCGATCGTAAGAGATGCCTTCAATGTTCTGTCGGAAACGCAGTTCTAAAACATTGAGTGTTTAATTTTTACAATCAGAGTCGTGTTCCTGGCACGGGGTTTGTCTCACCAACAACGCAACTATTTTTCGCACAAATACCTTTCGGGATAAGGTGTTTGGCGATCATTAAAAACGTATAATCATGAAAACAGTAAAGACAATGGTAGCGGGTGTGATACTATTATTTTCGGCTACGACAGCAAAGGCGCAAAGTATGAAGAATATGATAAAGATCGGGGCTTTGGCAGGCGCGTCTGTTCCTGCCCGAAATTCTGCGGCCTCTGCAGGGTTGGATATTGCCTATCAAAACCTGGTAACGCCTCATTTTGGCTTGGGTATAGCCAGTGGTTACCAACATCATTTCGGAAGAGAAAATGATGTTAACGGAACCCGGCTGGTAAATAATAGTTTTGGAGTAGTGCCGGTAGCGGGGTTGGTTCGGTACTACCCGCGGGCAGAAGGAATATATATTGGTACCGATTTGGGCTATGGCGTAATTACCGGGGATAAAGAGGTGGTGGAAAGCGGAACTTTTAATGCAATACGACCCAACGGGGGCTTTTATTTAAAACCCGAAATTGGATATCATAACAGGAACTGGAATGTTTTTGCTCATTACTCGAGGGTGTTCACCGGCGACGAGGGAACAGTAAACCTTGGAAGCGAATCTCAAAAATACAGTACCGGTGTGTTAGGGGTAGGTTTTGCCTATAATATTGGTCTGGGTGTTGGCAGATAATAATTTCCATTACGCATTCAAAGTTGATTTTTTCGAATCCGGCTCGTGCATACGGCCGGATTTTTTATGCAGATTGATTGATAAACCTTCGAACTTATTAACTTATCAACTTACCTTTGCGGGATGCGAAAGTTGAGCATGGAGGAGCTGGGCCGCAAATCGGTGGAGGAAGTAAAAGCCTCCGAAAAAATGCCCATTATTGTAGTGCTCGAAAATATAAGGAGTGCGTATAATGTGGGCAGTGTATTTCGTACCAGCGACGCCTTCCTGATAGAAGCTATATATATTACGGGTTATTCGGCCCGGCCTCCGCATAAGGAAATAAAGAAAACGGCATTAGGAGCTGAGGAGTCGGTAAACTGGAAGCATTTTTCCAACGCGGGTGAGGCAGTAGCCGGGTTAAGAAAGGAAGGGTATAAGGTTTACGCTATTGAACAGGTGGAAAACAGTGTTCATCTTCAACATCTCGGGTGGGATAAGGAGGAAAGAATTGCCGTTATTTTTGGCAATGAAGTGTCGGGAGTAGAGCAGTCAACAATTGCTTTATGCGATGGCACCATCGAAATACCTCAGTTGGGCATGAAGCATTCGCTGAATATAGCCACGGCGGCCGGCGTGGTATTATGGGAATTGGTAAGAAGAAAATTAGGATGATTTTGTAAATATAAATGTTGAAATTAGTGTCTGTTGCAAAAAAATATTTAAGCCTCATTAAGTTTTCACATACCATTTTCGCAATGCCTTTTGCGATTATCGGTTTCGTTCTGGGGGTAGTGTGGTATCAGCATTCGGGCAATGATGTATTGCAAAATATTTTACCGGGGGGAGTTTCGTTAAAAAATTTTTTTATTGAAAAATGGCATTTGCTGGGTTTGGTTATTCTGTGTATGATTTTCGCACGCAGTGCGGCAATGGCTTTTAACCGTTATCTCGACCGGAAATTTGATGCCAGAAATCCACGTACCGCAGTGAGAGAGATTCCCGCCGGAATTTTGAAGGCGGATCATGTATTGTGGTTTACTCTTGGCAACTCCATTTTGTTTATTGTATGTACTTATTTTATCAACCGCATTTGCTTTTTCTTATCGCCGGTAGCTTTGGCGGTTGTGCTGGGTTATAGTTATACCAAACGGTTCACCCCACTTTGTCACCTGGTTTTGGGGTTAGGATTGTCGCTGGCACCCATCGGCGCCTACCTTGCTGTAACGGGTCAGTTCAATTGGTTACCTATACTTTTCTCGCTGGCAGTTATTTTTTGGGTAAGTGGTTTTGATATTATTTATGCTTTGCAGGATGAAGATTTTGATAAAAATAACGAACTGTATTCTATACCCTCGGTATTAGGCAAAAAGAAAGCGCTGTCCGTTTCCAGAATTTTACATTTTTTAAGTACTGCCTGTGTGGTAGCAGCCGGTGTTGCAGGTCAGTTCGGATGGCTGTATTGGATAGGAATAGTTGTTTTTGCAGGAATGCTCATTTACCAGCACAGTATCGTAACACCCGATGATTTGCGCCGTGTGAATCTTGCTTTTATGACCGCAAACGGCATCGCTTCGGTGGTTTTCGCTGTTTTCGTCGTGTCCGATTTATTCATTCACTCATTTCATTAAATAAATTGCCCCGCATTCTTTCCATAGACTACGGACTAAAGCGAACCGGGATTGCGGTGACTGACCCCCTTCAGATCATTGCCACCGGATTAGCAACGATTGAATCAACCAAACTGATTCCTTTTTTAAAAGACTATTTCGGTAAGGAACTGGTTGAGAAAATCATCATTGGGATGCCAAAAAATTGGGACGATAGCGATACCCATGCTACTCCGCTGGTAGAAAAAGCGATCAGGGAACTGAAGAAACATTTTCCGTTGTTGCCCATTGAAACGGTGGATGAGCGCTTCACATCGAAAATGGCGAAGGAGGCCATGCTGGAAATGGGTTTGAAAAAAATGCAACGCCGCAATAAAGCCCTGGTCGATGAAATAGCGGCAACTATTATGTTGCAGGAATATTTGAACAGGTGAGTTGGCTATAATTTATTTATCATCGTTTCCCGATAACAAATGACGGAAATCGGAATAGCTGGTTGCGGTATCAAGAGCCCATTCTTCCTGCAGGGCGGTAGGGATTCCTTTTTCTTTACAGAATCTCAGTATTTCCAGCGTGTTCACGTTGCCCAGCAGCTCGTACCCGGTTAACGGGCACCCACCAATACCATTTAATACCCCATCAAAATGCCGGCAACCGGCGTTCCAGGCGGCTTCTATTTTGCCGTAAGCCTGCTCTGGTTGGGTATGCAGGTGTATTCCTAATTCAATCCCGGGATAAAGCGGGAGAAATTTCTCAAATAAGCGGGAAATAAGGGAGGCGGTTCCCAATCCAATGGTATCGGAAAGGGTAATAATCCGGATACCATTACTCACCAGTTGTTGAATATGATCATTCAATATCTGTTCCGACCAGGGATCGCCATACGGGTTGCCGAACGCCATACTGATATATACCCGCAGTGCTTTTTCGCCGGCATCCGCTGCTTTTTTAATTTCGAGCGTGGTTTGAAAAACGGCATTGATGGAAGAGTGGATGTTTTTTTGCAGGAAGGTGTCGGAGATGGAGTAGGGGAAACCGATGATATCCAGTTTCTCTTCTGCGGCCGCTTCTTCCGCCCCCCGAAGATTACCCACGATGGCCAATAGTTTTGTTGAGCTGCCCGATTTGTCGATCAGGGATAAGACCCTTGCCGATTCGGCCATTTGAGGAACTGCTTTCGGCGACACAAAGCTCCCGAAGTCGATGATATCGAATCCGGCCTTCATCAAGCTGTTGATATAGAAAGCCCTTTTTTCGGGCGGGATGGTATAGGGCAATCCCTGCTGCCCGTCGCGGGGGCACTCGGTTATATGAATGGCTTCGCGCAGAGGCTCGCTTCCCTCGGTCAGTGGACTGTATTCTTTTCTTATCAGCGATTCTGTATTCATGGGAGAGGAACAATTGTGCCGGTGAAATAATGTTTTTTCCTTTACTAAATTCCTATCTGTTTGGCGATAACCATTCTTTGTATCTCGGATGTGCCTTCACCGATTTGAAGTAACCGCTGATCCCGATAGAACCGCTCAACATTGTATTCTTTCATCAGGCCATAACCGCCGTGTATCTGTACAGCGGCGTCTGCTACTTCTTTCGCCATTTCAGAACAATAGAGTTTGGCAATAGCGGCTTCTTTGGTAAAAGGTTTGCCGGTGTCTTTTAACCAGCAGGCTTTATACAGATAGGTTCGGGCCAGTTCTATTTTCATAGCCATATCTGCCAGCCTGAAAGAAATAGCCTGAAACTGGGAGATGGTTTTACCGAACTGTTTTCTCTCTTTTGCGTAGGCGAGAGCGAGTTCGTAAGCGCCCTGTGCACAGCCCAAACCCATCGCCGCAATGCTAAGTCTGCCGGCATCTAATGTTTGAAGCATGATCTTAGATCCCTGGCCTTTTTCTCCGAGGATATTGCCAGCAGGCACGCGGCAATCGTCAAAGAATAATTGGGCCGTATCACTCGCCCGCCACATCATTTTTCCGTGCATAGGTTGTTGTGAAAAGCCTTTGCTGCCTTTTTCCACAATAATGGTAGTAAATTCCTTTCTGCCGTCGGTTTCTCCGGTTACCGTTTGCACGGTTGTACCCAGATTGATATCCACGGAGCCGTTGGTGATAAAAGTCTTACTTCCGTTGATAACCCATTCATTATTTTCGAGCCGGGCTGTGGTTTTGGATGCGCGGGAATCGCTGCCTGCATCCGGCTCGGTAAGGCCAAAACTCCATAAGCCGCTGCCGGTACACAGTTGGGGCAGGTATTTCTCTTTTTGTTCCTTACTACCGTAATTGTAAAGCGGCCCTATACCCAGGGAATTATGGGCAGCCAGGGTTGCAGCCTGCGATCCATCGATGCGCGCTATTTCTTCCACGGCAATGATATAAGCCAGGTAGTCAAGTCCCGCACCGCCGTATTCCTCCGGCAGGTAAATACCTAACAGTCCGAGCTCTCCCATACGGCGGGTAAGTTCGTAAGAAAATTTTTGTTCCTCATCCAATTGCTGTGCGACGGGCTTTATTTCGCTTTCGGCAAAGGCTCTTACCATACTCCGAAGCTGTTCATGCTCTTCACTTAAATTAAAATCCATATTCAGCTTTTATCGTTTTAAAATATTAACAACTGCGGCTATCCATTACTTTTCAACTTGGACCAGCCTTGTACTGGTATCCACTTTACTTCCCTCTGTTACACAAATTTCTTCCACCCGGCCATCCACCGGGCTGGTGATATTGTTTTCCATTTTCATGGCTTCTACAATTAATAAGCTGTCTCCTTTTTTTACCATGTCTCCGGCTTTCACGTTTATTTTAATGATCTTCCCGGGCATAGGAGATACGATGTTGCCAGGGTCGCCAGAGGATGCCGATTCTGCCGTAAATACAAGAGTATTAACATAGGAAATATCCTTCCTGATAACCGTAAAAGTTGCTTCGCTGTAACCTATTTCATAATGACCTGGCAGGTACTCATAAATGAAAAGATCATAGACCGCTTCATTTACCGAAAGGGTATAACGAATGCCCGTCTTGTATTGCAGGCGAAGGCTATATCGATGGCCATGGAAACTGTATTCAATCAGGTTGCCGACTGTGGCGATCAATTGAAGGCTATCTTCCTGTTCATCGATCGTAAAATCTATCTTTTTTAATTGCCTCCAATAGCCGGCTTGCCAGAGGCTTCCCTTTTCCGGTGGTTTATTTTCTAAGCTTTTGGCCAGGCCGGCCGCCAGCAGAATGTGGGAATTAATATTCTTTTTTTTCGACCGGATAAATTCGGAGATCCGGGCACGATGATGATCTATATACTTTGTGGATATATTATTTTCTATAAAATCCTTGTGTTTCAACAAACCGGCCAGGAAAGCAATATTGGTATGAATTCCCTTGATATGATATTGAGAAAGAGCTGCAATCATTGCCAGTCGCGCTTCTTCGCGGGATGGCGCCCATACGATCAGTTTGCTGATCATAGGATCAAAATCATCGGAGACAGTATCTCCCGATTTCAGTTTCATGCCGTCTATCCGGACGAGCGGATGGGAGGATGAGGCAGAGATTTCCGCAGCAGGCAGGGGAGGTTCTTCGTAGTATTTAATTAATCCCGGAGACGGTAAAAAATTTTGTAGAGGGTCTTCGGCGTAAATGCGGCACTCGATAGCATGGCCCGAGCGCCGGATATCGGTTTGAGTTAAAGAAAGTGGCTTTCCCTCTGCTACCCCAATTTGCTGCGCTACAATATCTACACCGGTTATTAATTCCGTTACCGGGTGCTCTACCTGTATGCGCGTGTTCATTTCAAGAAAATAAAAATGATCATTTTCGTCTACCAAAAATTCGATAGTGCCTGCATTGTAATAGCCAATGGATTTTGCCAGTTTGAGGGCTGCACTGCAAATACTTTCCCTCAGAGGTTCCGAAAGAGTGGGACAGGGAGCTTCTTCAATAATCTTCTGATGCCTTCGTTGGAGGGAGCATTCGCGTTCATATAAATGCAAGACATTCCCTTGCCGGTCGCCCAATATTTGCACTTCTATATGACGGGGTTTTTCCACATATTTTTCAAGATATACTGTGTCGTTTCCAAAATAGCTTTTTGCTTCTCTTGCTGTAGCTTCCAGTGCTGATTTTATATCCCGGTCGTGGTATACCACCCGCATTCCTTTTCCGCCGCCGCCGGCTGCTGCTTTGATGAGTAAGGGCAAGCCGATCGTCTGATATTCACTCAAGAGTTCATCCACCGAACCTGTAATACCGGGTACTACGGGTACGCCTGCTTGCAGTGCCGTTTGGCGAGCCGCAATTTTATGTCCCATCGCCCGCATGGCGTTGGGGTCGGGACCGATAAAGAGGATGCCTTCCCGCTCACAGGCTTCCGCCAGCTCCGGGTTCTCCGATAAAAATCCGTATCCCGGGTGAATGGCGTCTGCCTGGGTTTGCCGGGCCGCAGCGATTATTTTATCAATGTTCAGGTAAGTATCTGCAAGTTCGCTGCCCTCCAACAAAACCGATTCCCCGGCCTTATTTACAAAGGCGGCCATACTGTCACCGGTAGCGTAAACAGCCACGGTGGCTATATTCATTTTATGCGCGGTTCGCTGTATACGAAGGGCGATTTCACCGCGGTTGGCGATGAGTATTTTTTTTATAGCTTTTTGTTCCTGTGTAGTTGTATGTTTCAAAATTGTTTTGCTGTTTTATTTTATCCAAGCCGGTTTTCTTTTTTCCAAAAACGCTGCCATACCTTCCTGTCCTTCTTCGGAAGCCCTCAGTTCTGCAATCAGCCTGGCTGTATAAGCCGGAGTTTCGGAGGGGTTAAGTTGGTTAACGACTGTATCTATTAATTTTTTGCAAGCAGTAATAGCCCTGGGGCCGCTTGTCATCAGGAGCTGCAGGGTGGCCTGTAAATGGGCTTCGGTATCATGGATCTCGGCAAAGCATTTGTTAACCAATTGGTATTGCTCGGCTTCTATGCCATTGATGGGCCGCCCCGTGAGCATTAATTCTCTGGCATTGTATTCGCCCATTCTTTTTATAACATAGGGCGAGATGGTGGCCGGCGCAATACCCAGTTTTATTTCTGAAAGAGTAAACAAAGTATCCGTATTGCAGAAAGCAAAGTCGCAGGCGGCCATCAGACCAATAGCACCGCCCATTGCCGCTCCGTGTACAATGGCTAAAGTGGGTTTGCCGCAGCTATAAATTTGCCGAAAGCATTCGGCGAGCCGAAGACTTTCCCGGTAGTTTTCTTCGTAACTCAATCCGGCCGAACGGCGCATCCAGTTCAGGTCGGCGCCGGCACAAAAAACTTTACCCTTGCCTCTTAAAATAATAGCCCTTACATCCTCTCTCGCTTCTTCTTCCCGGAATGCTGTCAGTAATTCTCCGATCATTATATCGTCAAAAGCGTTACGTACGTCCGGCCGGTTCAGCCAGATAGTGCTGATATGGTAACTTCTTTCAATTTCAATTGTATGGTAGTTCATTCCCGATGTGTGATTTATGATTTTTGCTGTATGATTTAAGAATTATTATACGGCTATTAAACAATTTTTCAACCTCTTCAATCTCCTTATCTATTGAACTACATCCTAAACACGCCGTACTTTGTCTGTTCCCATTTTTTATTGAGCGACATAGCAATACCCAGGGCTATTACCCTTCGGGTATCTAAGGGATCGATAATCCCATCATCCCAAAGTCGTGCCGTGCTGTAATAGGCGGATCCTTCTGTTTCATATTTCTCCAGGATCGATTTCTTTAACCGTTCCCGGTCGGCATCGGGAAATAACTGGTCTTTGGCTTTTAATTGATCTTCTTTTACAGAAACCAGTACATCTGCTGCCTGCTCGCCCCCCATCACCGATATTTTTGAATGAGGCCACATGAACAGGAGCCGGGGGTCGTAAGCGCGACCGCACATGGCATAGTTCCCTGCCCCGAAGGATCCGCCGATGATAACAGTGAATTTTGGTACGTTGGCGTTGGCTACCGCATGTACCATTTTAGCTCCATCGCGGGCAATTCCTTTATGTTCATACTCTTTTCCAACGATAAAACCGGTGATATTTTGTAGAAACAACAAAGGCGTATTTCTGGCAACGCATAACTCAACAAAATGAGCGCCTTTTAAGGCCGATTCTCCAAATAGTACTCCATTGTTGGCAATGATACCTACCGGAAACCCCATTATATGTGCAAAACCGGTTACCAGGGTGGGGGCATATTTTTCTTTAAATTCATGAAACCGGCTTCCATCTGTTAAGCGCGCGATAACCTCCTTTATATTGACTGCTTTTTTCAGGTCCGTTTGAAGTATGCCATAAATTTCACGGGGGTCGTAAAAAGGCTCTTCTATAGCTTGTGTAGCCAGTTCCTGCCGCTGGGCGGGTTTAAAAGTGGTAACCAGGTTTCGGCAGATCGCGAGGGCATGGGCATCGTTTTCAGCAATATGATCGGCCACACCCGAAATGGAAGTATGCACCACAGCGCCTCCCAGCTCCTCGGCGGTTACTTCTTCGCCGGTAGCGGCTTTTACGAGAGGGGGGCCGCCAATGAAAATGGTTCCCTGATTGCGTACAATGATGGTTTCGTCGCACATCGCCGGAACATAAGCGCCCCCGGCAGTACAGGAACCCATCACAATGGCAATTTGGGGTATTTTTAGTGCCGACATACGGGCCTGGTTGAAAAAAAAGCGGCCAAAATCGAATCGGTCGGGGAAAACGGTATCCTGTTCGGGCAAAAAGGCGCCGCCCGAATCTACCATGTAAATGCAGGGCAGATGGTTTTCCATCGCAATTTCCTGGGCCCGTACGTGTTTTTTGATGGTATATTGCATATAAGTGCCGCCTTTTACGGTTGCATCATTGGCAATAACCATTACTTCCCGCCCGTGAACTACGCCAATGCCCGTTACGATACCGGCTCCGGGAAACTGGTTATCGTTTATATTATAAGCTGCGAGCGGCGAAAGTTCCAGGAAGGCAGTATTGGCATCCACCAGTTGGTTGATCCGGTCCCTGGCCAATAATTTGCCCCGTTGAAGGTGTTTGTCAATGGCTGCATTGCGTGCCGGGTGGATTACCTCCGCCATCTTTTTGCGCCATCCTTCCATCAGGTTTTCGTAACGGTCCTTATTTGAAAGAAAATCAGGTGACTGAGGGTCGATATCAGAGTGAATTCTATACAATTGAAATGATTTTTTAAGGCTTTAATTTATACGAAATAAATGATTATTTATTAAATACTAACAATTGTTAGTATAATAATTAAAATTTTCCAAAGGCAGGTACCTGCTTTGCCTCGTGGTTTGAAACAATTAAAGGGTTTGTCCGGTCGGTTTGAGAGATTACGTTGCAGACGGGCAAGTGAAATGACGGGTGCAAAATCCATGCAATTTATTTTCATTTTCCGCAACAAAAAATATAAAGGGTTGTTAGTGTACTGTATCAGCGGCTAATTGTCTTAATTTTGCCAAAAATTCGGGGTAAAGATGAAAAAAATACACATCATTCTTTTGGTTCTGACTGCCGGGGCTATCGCGGTTCTGGTTAGCTTTTTACAAACCACTACAACTTACGATACAGTGGCCATTGCCAGGTCGAAACCCGGGAAATATGTGCACCTGATGGCTAAATGGGATAAAAGCGCGCCGATGGAATATGATGCGATCAAAAACCCGAATTACCTGGCTTTTACCGCCATTGATACCCTGGGCGACAAAGTAGAGGTTATTTACCACAGTCCCAAACCCGAAAATTTTGAATTGAGCGAGCGCCTGGTAATGAAAGGGAAATATGAAGACGGCAAATTTATTTGTCAGAGTATACAAACAAAATGCCCCAGCAAATACAAGGATGAAGATCCTTCCAAACATATACCCCAGGAAGAACGAACGACTTCTTATTCAGGTACTGCAGAGGGTACAGTAGCCAAACAATAGTAATACTTTTTTATGGAGTACGCAGGCGAGCATCTTTTGCCCGGTCAGATAGGACATTTTTTTATTTTGGTTTCGTTGGTTGCTTCGCTTACGGCGGCCTTTGCTTATTTTAAAGCAGTTCAGTCTACACCCGACCAAAGGGGAGGGTGGATAAAATTGGCCCGTATTTCCTTTTACGCCCAGGCTCTTTCGGTACTGATTATTTTTGCCGCACTCTTTCATATACTTTATCACCATCTTTTTGAATATAAATATGCCTGGCAGCATACCAGTCTTTCGCTCGAGTTTAAATATATAATGAGTGCTTTTTGGGAAGGGCAGGAGGGCAGCACCTTATTGTGGGCCTTCTGGCAAAGTGTTTTGGGGCTGATTGTGATCAGGCGGGAAAAACAATGGGAGGCGCCGGTGATGTCGATCGTGAGCTTTGCCCAGTTTTTCCTTACCACCATGATTGTAGGCATTTATGTATTTGGGGTGAAGATCGGCTCTAACCCGTTTATACTCCTGAGGGAGTCTGGCGTATTAGACGAGGCAGCGGGTATGCACGTCAATTTTGATGTAACCCAGCCTATCCGGCCCGATTATCTCTCGCTGATTACAGATGGAAATGATCTCAATCCCCTTCTTCAGAACTATTGGATGGTTATTCATCCGCCCTTCCTTTTCCTGGGCTTTGCGTCTACGTTAATTCCTTTCGCATTTGCCATGGGCGCGCTGTGGACGCGGGATTTGAAAAGCTGGGTGAACCGGGCTCTACCCTGGACTATTTTTTCGGTAGCCATTTTAGGAATGGGCATAATGATGGGAGCCAAATGGGCTTACGAGTCGCTTAATTTTGGCGGCTACTGGGCCTGGGATCCCGTGGAGAACGCCTCCCTGGTGCCCTGGATGATTATGGTTTCGGGTTTGCATACCCTGCTTATTTACAAGCATACGGGCTATTCGTTAAGATCCTCGTTCCTGTTTCTTGCCCTGTCGTTTGTTTTTATTGTTTATTCTACTTTTCTTACCAAGAGCGGCGTATTGGGCGACTCCTCGGTACACGCTTTTGCCGATATAGGCATGAACGGACAATTGTTCCTGTTTCTCATTGTATTTGTATGGCTGGCGCCCTTTTTTGCGGCACAAACCAACAAAGCCCGTCTCATCATCACCGGCGTTACCGCCGCACTTTCATTGGGAACCTATTTTCTTGCTGAAAAAATACCAGGCTTTCCCTTATATGTTATCCTGAGTGGCATCATCACCTTTCTTGTGCTCCTGAATAAGGGAGTGCCTACTATTAAAAAAGAAGAGCATATTTCATCCAGGGAATTTTGGATGTTTATTGGTTCGCTGGTGTTTTTCCTGTCGGCCATGATCATTATTTTCCAAACCTCCCTTCCCGTGTTCAATAAATTATTCGATGCCAATAAGGCGCCGGGCGAGCACGATGAGTTTCAATACAATAAAATTCAGATATTAATCGCTTTCGTTATCGGTATTCTTACGGCGGTAACCCAATACCTGAAATACAAAACGACCACCCCATCTTTCTTTCGGAAAAAAATATTGATCCCAACAATTATAAGCGCCCTTATTGCCACTTTTATTTTAGTGGTGATAAAAATCAATTATGATGTGTATGGGATGGGCTTCTTGATCAATATCTGGCTCGCACTGGTGGCTACTGTTTATGCGGTGGTGGCTAATGCTGCATATATTTGGGTAGGACTGAAAGGCCAGTTGAAAAATGCCGGCGGATCGGTAGCGCATTTTGGGTTTGCCATGATGCTGGTGGGAATGATTCTTTCCTCTGCGAAAAAGGAAATTTTATCCTGGAATACCAGTGGTATTGCGGTTCCTTTTGGGGAGGACAGTGAGGAAAAAACAGGTGAAAATCTTACCCTCGTGAAAGGGGTGGCCATGCAAATGAACGATTACATGGTTACCTATGTGGGCGATTCGGCACATCCTAAAAAGGAACAGACCTATTTTAAAATACATTTCAAGGGGAGAAAAAATAACGAGGAATTTACGCTTTTGCCTAATGCCTTCGTAAATTATAAAGGTAATGAAGGCCTGATGGCCAACCCTTCCAGCAGGCATTATTGGAACCACGATGTATTTACCTATGTTTCTTCTTTTTATAAGCCCGATGGCAAGGATGATACCGTAAGTTTTAAACCCAAAACGATTAATCTGCAGGATACGATCTTCTATAGCAAAGGTTATATTACGGTGGAAAAGCTTGCGGCCAAAGACAATCTCCCGGTGGCCAATTTTTCCCCGAGCGATACCGGGTATACGGCATCTGTAAAAGTGCAGGAACTAAACGGGCCCTCCTATACCTCCGATCTGCTGATGATCCGGAACCAGGGTAAAATGTTGTACCAAAGCCAGGACACCGTTATGTCTCAGGGATTGGTATTGCGACTGGATGATGCGGGTGCTGATAACGTGACTATCGGTGTAAAAGAATCGAATGATGTATTGGAGTACCTTACTTTAAAAGCTTATAAATTTCCTTATATCAACCTGGTTTGGGCCGGGGTCGTATTCCTGTTCATCGGTTGTTTAATGGCTATGTTCAGGCGGATAAAACTTTCCAGGCTCAGTAAAGTATAGTTTTACGCGCAACCTCCCGGCAGGAGGGCACAGGAATTTTCTATTCAGGTGTGAGTTTTTCTCACCGCCGAAGAAAAACCTTTGACGCCCGTTTATTACCGTCCAAAAGCTTTCAGAATACCTGGGATTCCCAAAGAACCTTCAAAAGTGGAAATAAGCCTTTGATTTTTGTCATAAAAGGCCAGGTAGGGCAGGTTCTTCATTTCAAAATAAGGCGGCATAACGTAGGCGATATCGCGGCCAACGGTAATACCGTTTTCCCTAAGCTTATATTTAGCAGCGAATTTTTTCATATCACCAAAGGGCTGGGTAGTAGCCATTACAATTTGTATACCTTTAAATTTCCCGATATTTTTAATTAAAGCTTCGGTTTCGTGCTGGCAATGATCGCAATCCGGACTAAAAAACATCAGCAACAGGGGTTTGTTTTTTTCGAGCCGGGCTTTTAAAGGCCATTTAGTAACGCTATCGGTAAGCAATAGTACCGAGGGCGGCGGCGTTTTTTGTTTCAGATAAAGCGGCGTTTCCTGTGCGTGTAAAGTTGCCGATAATACTATTGTCAGCGCAAATCCTAATAAAAATCTCATTTTCAGACCCTTTTAATTGAAAAACTTCTTTTCGTTTACAAATAGATGCATAAAGATAAAGGTTTGACGAGGCTTAGTACCAATTGGATGCAAAAGAAAAATTTGTTTTATTACGAATAAGTCGTAAATTAGCATCAAAATCGTAAAATATGCAAAAGCTTACATCGCAGGAAGAGCAATTGATGCTGGCAGTTTGGAAGGTAGGAGAAGGTCATGTAAAGGCTTATATGGATGAAATGGTAAACCCCGGACCTTATACTACGGTTGCTTCCACTATTAAAAACCTGGAAAAGAAGGGCTATGTTTCATCCCGACTTTTTGGAAATACTTATGTGTACAAACCGGCTATTTCCGAAAACGAGTACAAAAAAAAGTTTATGGGGCATGTAGTGAAAGATTATTTCAGTAATTCCTACAAAGAGCTGGTGAATTTTTTTGTGGATCAGAAAAAACTTTCGGCCGATGAGTTGAAGGAGATTGTAAAGATGATAGAGGGCGGAAAACGTTGATTGAAAATTAAGAAATAATCATTTACAATTAGGAACTATATGCCTGTTATTATAGATTATATACTAAAGGTAAATATTTGCTTCGCAATGGTTTATCTTTTTTACCAGTTGTTTTTGAGAAGACTTACGTTCTACAACTGGAACCGTTTGTACTTGCTGGGTTATACCCTCCTGAGTTTTTTAATTCCGTTGGTTGACATAATGCCTTCCCTGCAAAAGAGGGCGCCCGATTCGGTAAGTGTTTTGCAATGGATACCTGTTATTTCGCTTGCACAGCCGGAGCAACAAAGGTTTTTCGCCGCCTGGACTTATTGGGACTGGAGTATGATTATTGTAACATTGGGTGCTTCGCTGATGTTAATCCGCTTTTTGATACGCCTTATTTCTTTTAAGAGAATGAAGGCTAAGGCGCGGCTCATTTCTGCCGGAACTACGAATATATACCAGTTAGATGAAGACATCCGCCCTTTTTCTTTTGGCAACGCCATTTTTATTAATACAGAAATGCACCTGGGCGAGGAATTGGAGGAAATTATCCGGCACGAATTTGTTCACGTAAAACAACAACATACGATTGATATTTTGTGGTGCGAGTTGATTTGCATCCTCAACTGGTTTAATCCTTTTGTATGGGCATTGCGTCATAATGTGAAACAAAACCTCGAGTTTATTGCCGATCACCAGGTGCTGCAAAACGGCATCGACAAAAAAGAATACCAATACCTGTTGCTGAAAGTGATGGGTAACCCCCAGTTTGCGTTTACCAATCATTTTAATTTATCTTCTTTAAAAAAACGAATCATTATGATGAACACCTTGAAAACTGCCCGGATACACCTGGTGAAATTTATGTTTTTCCTGCCGGTGGTAGCGGTTCTTTTGCTGAGTTTCAGAAAAGAAGTAATAAAGCAACAGTTGGCAGAGCGGGTTATAACTACTCAGCAGCAAAGCCCGGTAACAGCCGAAGAGAAGCCCATTCTCCCCAAGGTTAAAACAGCAGAGCCCACCGCAGTAACCATTGTTAAAAAAGATACGGTTCCGGTGAAAGCTGAGAATATATTGGTATCTATCCGCGGCAATTTTAAATCCGATCCGCCACCTTTAATTGTATTAGACGGGGTAGAGATGGAAGGAGAGGCTGAGTTAAACGCAATCAATCCCAATACCATCGAAAGTATCAGTGTATTAAGAGGCGAAAATGCCGGTTCCTTATATGGGGAAAAGGCCAGGAACGGTGTTCTTATTATCACTACCAAAACTTCGGCAACGGATTATAAGAAACCGGAGGGTAAAAACTCCCGGATCGTCCTGGAGGGAAAACAGGTTGAGACCAGCGCAACGATGTCAGGGACAGGAGAGGTAGTGATTGTAACAGACAACCCTACTATTTTGCCGAGGGAAAATAATGTGCAATCCGGAACCAACGATACAAGAGTTAAGCCAGCTTCCAAAATCGCTTCGGATGAAATTGTGGTTACCGGCTATCGGATGGAGAATGCGGAAGCGAGGGATAAAATTCCCCTGAAAGGGAGGACTGTTGGGGTGGCCATTCGCCCGGCAAACGAAGAGGTAGTGGTAACAGGCTATCCTTCCAATAAAACGAAAATGATTTCCGGTCTTCCTGAAAATACATACTATGTTTTAAATGGCGAGAAAGTAAAAAGGAAGGCCATCGAAAAACTTAAACCCGGTGCAATTAAGTCTATCAATGTACTAAAGGGTGCTAATGCAATAGCATTTTACGGCGAAAAAGCAAAGGCCGGCGCCGTAGTAATTTCAACCAGGTAATGTTTGCGTAGTGATTAGTGCTGTCAGGGAATACCGCTTGGAGTATTCTTGTTATTGATTTCTCTATTCGTTGTTCGTTCATGATTTCTATTTTTTCAAATCCATATTTAGGGCAATATTTTTGTTCGTGCTCATCCATGTGCCAACCGTAAAACAGGAAATTGCTTTTGTGCCAATGCAAAAGAGCCGAATAAAACACCGCTATAAAAAAGGTCGCCTAAAAAAGTGCCTTTTAGGAATGGAATGCCTGCTGTGTAGCAGGTTACCAAGCCGTTAAAGGTTTGCGGATAAAATGTTGAGCCTATCCAGCAGCCAAAGTTTGACACCAAAAAGAAAATGGCAGTTGATGCCAATGCTGCCGTAAGTACTATTTGTGTGCTCACTTTTTTTAGTATGAACAAACCTGCAAGCGTTATAAGCAGGTAACTCCCGTACTGCCAGTAAAAGCCCTGATAGAACCATGTAAACTTGGGGTAATACTGTGCATAGATTACATTGTTGATAAATAGGTCGCACAACCAAGTAGCTACAATGGGAATTAGAAATGCCTGCCATTTCTTTTGAAAATGTGCGGCACCAAACAAGCCTATTGCCCCCAACGGGGAAAAGTTTGGCATGTGCGGTATAATACGGCTGAAAGATGCCAGCAAAATCATTGCTATTAACAGGCGGAAGCGAATGTTTATTTTTTGCATTTGGGCTAATATTTATTGTATAAAGAAAACAGGCAATTGCAATAAGCAATTGCCTGTTTTGGGGTGATCTATTTTATGTATGGTGTACCAACGCTCTCAATTCTTTAGCAGCATTCACCATTTCTACCAATGCTTTTTTGGTTTCGTCCCAATGGCGGGTTTTTAAACCGCAATCGGGGTTTACCCAAAGTTGTTCGGCTGGTACTACTGCTTTTGCTTTCTCCATCAACGAGACCATTTCCTTTTTTGACGGCACTCTTGGTGAGTGAATGTCGTACACACCCGGACCAATTTCGTTGGGGTATTTAAAATCGACAAAAGCATCCAGCAACTCCATTTGCGAACGGCTGCACTCGATGGTGATGACATCGGCATCCATGTCGGCAATATTTTGAATGATGTCGTTAAATTCTGAATAGCACATGTGGGTATGTATCTGCGTTTCATCCTGCACACCACTTGCTGAAATCCTAAATGCTTTAACTGCCCATTGCAAATATTCCTGCCAGTTTTCTTTACGCAAGGGTAAGCCTTCGCGAATGGCTGGTTCATCTATTTGGATAATTTTGATTCCTGCTTTTTCCAAATCAATTACTTCGTCACGAATAGCCAATGCAATCTGTGTACAGGTTTCGCTTCGTGGCTGGTCGTTGCGTACAAAGCTCCATTGCAAAATGGTAACGGGTCCGGTCAGCATTCCCTTCACCCATTGTTTGGTAAGGGATTGGGCAAAGGATGTCCAACGTAAAGTCATGGGTGTCGGGCGGCTTACATCACCGTAAATGATGGGTGGTTTTACATAACGACTGCCATAACTCTGCACCCAGCCGTTTTTAGAAAACGTAAAGCCGTCTAATTGCTCGCCAAAATATTCTACCATATCGTTACGCTCAAACTCGCCATGTACCAATACATCAATGCCTGTGGTTTCCTGCCAGCGAATAGCTTCTTCGGTTTCTTTGGCAATCAAATTATCATACTGTTGTTGTGTTAGCTCACCCTTTTTAAATTTAGCCCTCCAGCTTCTTACTTCGGTTGTTTGCGGAAACGAACCGATTGTTGTAGTTGGGAATAAAGGCAGTTTTAGGGCTTCGTGTTGTTTTTCCTTTCGTACAGAAAAGCCGTTCAAGCGCTGGTCGTCTTTGGCCGTAATGGCTGCCACGCGTTGTTTCACTTTTTCATTGTGAATCAATGCAGATGTTTTACGGCTTTCGTTGGCGGCTTTATTTTCCTGCCATTTGATGTAGGTGGCTGCTGTGTCTTCTTTTGCAGCCAGCTTTTTCAGGGTTACTACTTCGTCAATTTTTTGTTTGGCGAAGGCAAGCCATTGTTTTATTTCGGAGGTTAAGGTTTTATCGTTTGTTTCCAAATCCAAATCGCAGGGCGAATGGATTAATGAGCAAGACGGTGCTACCCAAACTCTGTCTGCTCCTAATTTTTCAACTGCCTTATCAATGAAAGAAAGTGAAGTCTCAAAATCGTTTTTCCAAATGTTTCTTCCGTCAACAACACCCAATGAGAGGTTGTTTTTTGTTTTCACAAAATCGGTTGCAAGTATATCGTCCAATTGTGATGGACAACGTACCAAATCCAAATGAATGGTTTGTACAGGCAGACTCAATGCAGTTTGCAGGTTGTCGCCATAACATTCAAAGTAACTTGCTAAAACAATATGCAGATGAGGAAATTCGCTTTTTATTTCCTGATATGTTTTTCCAAAAACCTTTCTTTCAGCATCGGTTAAATTTAATGCAAGGCAAGGCTCGTCAAACTGGATATAATGTGCATTTGCATCATCCAACTTTTTCAATATCTCCAAATAAACTGGCAATAAATTTTTTATCAGTTCCAGCCTGTGGAAACCTTCTTCTTTTTCCTTGCCCAACAGAAGATACGAAACCGGACCAAGTAAAACAGGTTTGGCATTGATGTCGTTTTCTTTTGCTTCCAAAAATTCGTTCAGCACTTTAGTATTGTATAAAGTGAATTTTTGATTGACAGTGAACTCGGGAACAATGTAGTGGTAATTGGTATCGAACCATTTGGTCATTTCCATAGCGGTTACGTCAAAGCCGTCTTTTTGATAACCTCTTGCCATGGCGAAAAGCAAATCAATGTCGGAAAGTTGCTTTGCTTCCATCAGTGAATGATACCTTTCGGGAATTGCCCCTACCATAAGGGTTGTGTCCAATACCTGGTCGTAAAACGAAAAATCGTTGCAGGGAATCAGGTCGATGCCTGTCTCTTTTTGGAGTTGCCAGTTTTGTTGGCGAATGGTTTTGCCTACTTGCAGCAATTGCTGTGCAGTGCTTTTGCCTTGCCAGTATTGTTCACTGGCTTTTTTGAGCTCACGTTGGCTGCCTATCCTCGGGTAGCCTAAGTTTTGTGTTTGCATTTTGTTGCTTTTAAAATGATAAAATCAGTTAAAAGCCCTCAACCAAACTTCAAAATGCAATGAGAAATAAAATGAAAAGTAAGCGTATGTACACAATGGGATATAACCGGATAGAATTGTCCTGTAGGATTACGTGTACATCAACTGACTGTCTGCTTCATTCCACGAAAGCATTGTCAATACAGTAAAGGCAGGTCTCCTGACTTGTAACATTTTTGCCGTCCTTCCCGCTTTTGGCAGTGGACACCGATGGGCAAAAACCTTTGCGTTACTTACAGTTGCGGGACAGTTTGTGATTTGCACACAATTCCCTATTAATCTACGTTAAGTAAAACCTTTTCTGCTTGATGAGAAATTAAGTAAAGAACTCGCTGGCGGCAAATATAGCTATAATACTGGAAGAAGTCTCCATGTCGAACTATGCTGTTGTTTTAGCTGATATTGAATTGTCTGATGGGTGGCGGGTGGACTCGGGGCGTTGGCTATTGCGGATCTTTTGCAAGGTTGGCTTCTGCGTGTTGGTATCGGGCGAAGCTCTCATTGCCGTAAGCAATGTTGGTTCAACTCTCGAGTTTACGAAAGGGTATATCTAATACATCATACTCTTGCGGGCTTTGGTAAGTATAATGCCACCATTCGGTGCCGAGTGCGGTAAATCCGAAACGATTCATGATCGATTTTAGTTTTTGCCGGTTTTCAAGTACGGTCGTTGGCAAATGGCGAAAAGCATGATGCGCCGTATCGGTAAAATGATCAAAATCGGTACCCATGTTCAACTCTTTGCCTGTTTCGAGGTCCACTAATGTCAGATCAACCGCAGTACCTCGATTATGATTGCTGCCCTTCGCCGGGTTGGCTACATAGCGCTCGTCCTTTACCAGCTTCCAGAATTTTTCGGATACCGAATAGGGGCGGTAGGCATCAAATATTTTAATGCCCAGCCCTTCTTTATTCAATTCCTGCTGCACCCGGGCCAGCGCTTCCGCCGCCGGTTGACGGAGAAAAGCAGTGCGGGTGTTTTTGGGATACATCAATCTTTGCATGAAATTGTTGCGGGTAGCATAACGCAGGTCATACACCAGGTTCGGCGCTAATAGCTTCAGCTCAGCCAGCCGATGATCCGGGTTGGTATCCATCTTTTTACGGTAATTTTTATAGGAGCGCTCTACATATACACGCGGCTCTGTTTGTACCTGGCCTGCGGTAATGCCTGCCATAGTAAACAGGAGCAATCCGGCCATACAGATTTTTTTCATCCGGCCCGAAACGCGATTATTCGGTTGTGTGGCCATCAAAATCTTCTTCGTTTTCTTCTGCTTCCTTCTTTGTAGTGCGAATAATACCATCTTTATGATGTGGCGGTGCATATATAGTATACATTTTCAAGGCGTCCTTTCCCGTGTTGATTACATTATGCCGGGCGCCACTGGGAATGATGATAGCCGAACCATCGCTTACCTCGTATGTATTGTCATCGATCATACATATCCCCGTGCCTTGTTCAAACCGGAAGAACTGATCATTCTCTCCATGTACTTCCGACCCGATCTCCTCTCCGGGCAATAAACTCATTAATACCAGTTGAAAATGTTGGGAACTGTATAATACTTTGCGGAAATGATTGTTTTCTAAAGTGAGTTTTTCAATATTATCGCTGAAGCCTCGCATTTTGATGGGTTTTAATAAACATAATTCTTCTTCTTACGTAAATATAAAACTTTTTTTTCAGCCTTGAAAGAGCGGATCACGGATGCCGGAACTGAAGGAAAGACGGGCGGAATCTTTTCTCCACCTATTTATTATCGTAAAGCAGAAAACTTATTCTTCTCTTTCTTCCCAATCGAAGTCTAATAATTTTTTGGGATTGATATGGAGGCCTTTTGCCAGTTCGTAGATAGTAGATAATTTAATATTAAACCGGCCGTGTTCAATCTTCGAAATCTTGCTTTCATCCACCGAACAGTGGTAGGATAACTGAAGCAAGGACATTTTTTTTGCATTCCTTATTTTTCGAAGATTTTCACCAAAAGAAAGATTTAATCTTTTTATTTCGTCTGTTGTCATTTAACCTGATGAATTTGATTAAACAAGGTGCAGATAATTTAGAATCTATTCACGGTTATATATGACCATCTTTTGGTGTTCTTTCTGTTTTTATCGCTGATTGGTGTGATGATCTGGTAAAACTTAGCAAAGAAATTGTGTTGGATGCTTTTCTAAAAATTGGTCGCTTTATAATAAATTCACCTGAGCAAAATGCTTCTAAATGTCCGGCACAACGAACAAAGAGAATAGCTTTAGCCAGGTATTGCGCTTAGATCGTCGGAATACTTATAAGGCGCCATATTTGGAAAGAATTCCTGCACAATACCATTCCTGCCGGGGCAGGTGAAAAGGCCCTTTGAAGAGGTTGCCTTTGGCGCTTTGTGCCAGGCGCCCGTCACGATGGAGATAACCATACCATTCCCCGTATTCCTTATCGTGGAAACGGGCATAGGCATAGTTGTGAACCTGCTCATGCCAGCGTGCGTATTTGTCATTGCCGGTTACCAGGTAGGCCAGCAGGGTGGCAATAATCGCTTCGTTCTGAGGCCACCAGAATTTCATATCCTGCCAGTATTCCTGAACAGGCTTATTATATACGTCCCTGAAATAGAGAATACCGCCATATTCCTTGTCCCATCCCCGTTCCCACATATAGTCCAGCATCCGGCAACCGAGGTTCACCAGCCGGGGGTCGTTGTTCCGATATACCGCTTCATGCAGGATAAACCAGGCGCCTTCTATGGCATGTCCCGGA
This sequence comes from Paraniabella yanshanensis, assembly GCA_040393015.1. Classification (GTDB taxonomy): domain Bacteria; phylum Bacteroidota; class Bacteroidia; order Chitinophagales; family Chitinophagaceae; genus Niabella; species Niabella yanshanensis_A. Next base: position 74,644 of record JBEBUZ010000003.1, on the reverse strand, counting down.
TTTAATGTGCGCCCGTCGATATGGTCGATGATGCTGCCATCAGGCGCCACCTGTTCCATTACACAACGGATATCATCTTTTACAAAATGGGTTTCTATTTCTTTTATCCATTGGCTGATCAGATCATCGCAGCGGGGATCGCCGATGGTTTCGCGCAATTGTTGCGCTGTGTTGATCATAATCATCGGTACGCCAATGCCCCTCGAGGGCCGGGTATCTGAAAATTTTGGACTTAGTTTTATTTCGCTATTAGCATATTGAACGCACCGGGTGAACAGGTCTCTGGCTTTTTGAGCCGCCTGCTCATCACCACTGGCTTTGGCATATGCAGCGTTGGCAATAACCGCAAAAGTTTCCGAAAAAAAATATCTTCTTTTCCGTATAGGCTTTCCTTCTCTTGTTACGTGAAAAAACATTTGTCCATCAGTATCAAAGCAATGATTGTTTAAAAAATCGATCCCCGATTTTGCTCCGTCCAGCCATTCTTCCCTTTGTTCAATTGTGTTATATAAAGTGGCTAACAACCACGCCGCCCGACCCTGTATCCATACTGCTTTGTCATCGTCGATGAGCGAGCCATCTTTGTCGCGCATGAGGAGGTATCCGCCGAACTCTTTGTCCACACTCCGTGGAAACCAAAAAGGAACCGTATCGTTTAAAAGCTGGTGATGATAGAATTGTTGTAGTTCGGAAAGTCGTTGCTGATCCATGGTATTTATTTTACAGATGCGATAAATGTACTGGCCGGAAGCTGGTCTTTATTTACGAGGTTGGCCCGCGTATATGGCCGCCAGGCATAAGCGATTTTATATGCTGATACACCCGGAGGCAGTTCTACGATGACACGGTTATTTTTGATCGTAGCTTTTGCCGGAATAAATTCACCTTTTTGTGTTTCTATTTCGAATCCTGTTAATGGTTGATCTCCGGAGGTTTGCAATCCCTTACTATACCGGAAATTAACCTGGATAGTATTGCCGGAACGTGTTGCCGATAGAAACAGTGGTCCGGAGGGTAGAATATTTTTGCGATAGGTATGATGGAGCGCCAATCTGGCCAATCGTTCGCCTACCGGAATTTTATTTTTGTAATGAACATCGGAAGGATCGCCTAAATCGCTGGTAACAGCCATACCGCTACGAGGAACTGTTTCCAGTAATCGTCGTTGCACATCTCTGAAATAATTCCAGGAGGGCCTTTCAATACTCGAAAGCTGTACATAATAAAAGGGAAGCTCTTTCCCCCATTGTTGTCGCCAGTCCTTTACGAAAAGAGGAAACAATTGTTGAAAAAGTTCGGCGTTTTCCGCATCGCTTTCGCCCTGGTACCAGGCAACGCCGGTTAATGAAAAAGGGATCAGTTTTTCCAATGCTGCCTCAAAATTGTAGGAAGGTTCGTAACTGTGTCGTTGCGAGGGAGAGGCTGCATTTTTAAGGTTTAGATCTGCCCGATCTCTGCACCATTGCATAATATAATCCGATTGTCGCCAGTTCTTAAAAGCAGGTGTAAATAACGGATTCGATTCAAGGGTATGGCGGCTTACCCAGGAAATAAGCGGTGATCCTCCTACTGATATTTCAATTAATCCCACCGGAACCTTTTCCTCCTTTAGAATGCGGGCTCCGAAAATATAACCTACCGCGGAGAACCCGGCAGCGGCTTCCTTGCTGTTGAGTTGCCAGTTACCCGAAAAGAAATCCAGTTCGTTGGCGCGTTTGAGCGCTTGTTGGCTCCATTCGCGGTTGTCTGTTTCGGCAAAGGGGCGGTACTTTAAAAGACGAAGGGGTTGGTCGGGATCGGCCTTTCTGATAAGGCTATCGCCGCCGGCAGACTGAGAGAGAGGGAAATACATATTCGACTGACCGCTGCAAAGCCATACGTCGCCGATGAGAATATTTCTCAGGATGCGTTTGTTGGATCCGTTGCTGATTTCCAGCACCTGTGGTTCGGCGACCGCCTCTGAGGATGGTAAGTTAAGCTGCCACTTGCCATTGTAATCTGCTCTAACTGTTTGGCTAAACTGCATGAATTTTACCGTGACGGAACTACCCGCATTGGCCCGTCCCCATATTTTAAGAGGTTGTCGGCGCTGCAATACCATATTGTCGGCAAAGACAGGGGGCAGCCACAGGCCGCCAAAATTACCGGTAAGGTGCTGGTAGACGGTGTGGGCGATAATCGCCACCCCTTCCTCATTGGGATGCAGGGTAGCCGGATCTGGAAAAAGATCGGGCCGGTTGTGTAAGGCTTCATTCAGATCGATAACAGGAAGTGTGTTTTGCCGGGCTACGGTTTCTATTCTTTGCTGGAGATCGTTATACCAGGTCAATGTGCTCGATAAAAATCGGCTATGACCGGTGAAAATTGGCGTTAGTTTACAAACATAAATTTTAATCTGGGGATTTGTTTTTCGTATAGTATCGAGCAGCCAGTTATAATCCGGAATAAACTCGTCACGGTAATGGGGAAAATTCCGGGGATCGGTATCATTCAGGCCCAGGTGTATAATGGCAATATCCGGCGCAAACTGCAACATATCCCGAAAAACTTTCGTCTTATAGTAAGGGTTGTGCCCTTTTTTTAATAAGGTGGCGCCACTGTGACCAAAATTTTTCACCTCAAAGCCAGCTCCCATTTTCTTTCCGAGCAGTGAAGGGTAGGAGTTGTTGGCGGGGTCTTTTAAACCCCAACCCCAGGTTACAGAGTTACCAATACAGGCTACCCTTATTTGTTTGTTCTGTCCGTAACAAAAGGAGGTTAGGGTAAGGAAAAATAATATCAGCAGATTTCTCATTTCCATTTTACCGCAGTAAAGACGATTTTGGAATACCCGTCTTTTTCGTAAAATACACCGATTTTGTTCCTGCTTATTTTAACAATATCGGAATAAGCCGAGGCATCCCTTTGGTTATCGCTTTTATACACAACAATATTTTTCGTCCAGGTTTTGCCGTCATCCTTACTGATGCGCAGTGTGAGATTATTGCGTTGCTTTGTGTCGGCCGCGTTACAAAATGCCAATACATGCTTGCCCCAATTCTTTCCAATGGTCAACAAAGAGCCCTGGCAAACCGGATCGGGCAGGTTATTGTCGAACTGTTGGTTGTACCAGTTTACACCCCCGTCATTGCTCAAAGCGGTATATCTCGCCCGTACATGGCCCTGTTGATTCCGGAGATTCAGCATTAGTCGGCCCTTACTTATTTCAGCGGCCATATTTTCGTTTCCTCCTTCGAGGTCTACATTGGTGCTTATATGGAAAGTTTTACCATGGTCATCCGAATAAAAGCCATGTGCTTTGTAGTCTTTAAAGGCAGGTTGAGGATTTCCTTCCGAGTGATTGGCGGCTATATAAATTCTTCCTTTATACTTCCCTTTCATAAACTGCATCGCATGGCCCGGCGTATTGGCGTAGCTGCGCCAGTCTTCTTTAAAGTTATAAGCCGGGTTTGTATCCGGCTGTTTGGGCCGGTGGGTTTGTGTGGTAATGTTCACAGCTTCGCTCCAGGTGGCGCCGCCATCGGTTGAGGTTTTATACCATACTTCGCGCAGTCCCTTTCCCTTCCGCACTTCACCTTCATGGTTATTGCCCGTATTATAAAACAAAAAAATTCGGCCCTTCGGGTAAGCGGGATCTTGTAAATCCACAACAGGAGCGGGGTTGCCGGCCTGTAGCACGCCTTCATCCACTACCGTTTGGATAGGACTCCAGGTATGTCCTTTATCGGCACTGGTTTTCAATACAATGTTGATGTCGCCGAAGTCGCCTGCATTATGCACCCGGCCTTCAGCGAAGGCCAGTAATTTACCATCGGGTAAACTTATTATGGCAGGTATCCGATAGCTCTTATGTCCTTCCTGTCCTGAAGTAAATACAGGAATGTCTTTTTGTGCCAGTATTGGAAGCGCAAGGGCGTTCAGCAATAATACGATCCAAAACCCGCGCGAAACAGTTGCTGTTTTTTTGATAACTGATTTCATAAAGAACTTCATGTTTATGATAAAATATTTTTATTCCATGTTTTGTACGGTAGGCCTCAGCGTGAATAATTGCAGCAAAACGGCTACTAATACGATACCGGCCAATATGGCAAATCCGAAGCCCAGGTTGCCATTGTCAGTAAATGTTCCTAACACCTGTGTCACTGCGGCTCCTGCAAAAACTCCCACCATATTCATAAATCCGTAAGCGGTGGCTCTGAGCCGGGCGGGCACAAACTGACAAAGGATGGGCATATTGTTGGCGTCGAAAATACCAAACCCTATACCGAAGCAAATCCCGGCACCGATGACGGTTATAAAATTATCGCCCATACCCAACATAATGAGAGAGGGTATGGTGAGCCCCAGTCCAATGGCGCTGGTAAAAACACGGCCCCGAATATTTCTTTGTACCCAGCGATCTGAGAGCACCCCGCCGATAATTACCCCCAAAAAGGAAGACACAGCAATGGTAATAGTAGAAATAGGTCCGGCCTGGGACATAGGAATTTGCAGGCTTTCGGAGAAAAGAGTAGGCAACCAGTTTTTGGTAGCCCATCCCGGTAAACTGGGTGCAGCGAAATAAAACAGGATTACCCAGAATGCGATATTGGAAAACAGGGTAGCCAGTCCTTTGCCCAGGGGTATTCTACCTTCGGTTGCCCCGGCGGTTGGGGTAGAAGTCTTTTTATCTTTCAAGAATAGAACCAATACAAAAGAGTAGATGATGCCTGCAATGCCAAACCAATGAAATGCGGTATGCCAGCTATATGCCGCGGCTACGGTAGCGCCAAAACCTCCGAGGGCCTGGCCTGTGTACAGTCCTGTCATGTGGATGCCAATGGCCAGTGATCTTGTTTTACCCGTATGATAGTCGGCAATCATGGCCAGCCCGGCAGGGAGATACAATGCTTCACTCACTCCCATCAATCCTCTTAACCACAGTAATTGATTGAAGGTTGTAGCCATACCCATTCCATAGGTCACCCCCGACCATACAAAAAGGCTTCCTACAATAAGCCATTTGCGGTTTATCCTGTCGGCAATAGAACCAGCAACCGGACTCATAAAGCCATAGATGTATAAAAAGATCGCCATCAGGAAGCCAAAACTTTCAGCAGACCGGAGTTCGCCTATATCCACCTGCATGGCGTCTTTCATCGTGCTGAGCATCTGCCTGTCCATATAGTTTAACAGTGCTACCACCCAAAGCAAGGCCACTAACAGCCAGGGATAACTTTTATTGTTAATTGTCTCTTTCATCGTTTTAGTTGGCATAAGTCCTAATGATCTATTTTTCCCCGTAAAATTTGCGGCGTTCTTACTCCCGCCTTTATTTCTCCGGAGGGTATAAGAACCGTAGTTCCCTGACGGACAGCGGTAGTTGTAACAGGGGTTATAAATGGAATGGATCCATCGATACCCCATTCATCCTTCTCTATATCGTACAATAGCAGGGCGCTGCTAAACCCAGGGTGCTCTGATTGTAATTTCGCCTTTTGATCGATAAGATACTGTTTTTTTATACTGTCTGTTTCGTTATTTATCCGGCTGATCAATACTTCTGTTTCGTGAAAACTGCTCCCCCTGTCACCTCCGAATAAGGCAATATAGCGATCGTTAACAGCGATGCCAGTGCCGGCGCTGAGCGCATACGGGAGAGATGCTTTTTCGACCCAACTGTTATTGAAAACATCGTAAGCGTATACTTTATTGTAAAGATCGCTGATGCCGCTGGCATTTTTTTTACGACCGCCCGAAAGAAAAATATATTTTCCGTCCACCGAAGCAGCTAAAACAGCGTGTGATACAGCATGGGGAATACTGGCCAAAGGCCGCCAGCCCAGGGAAGTGTCCGCCAGGTCCAGGGAGTAATAACCGTCTGAGGTTCCGGTTACTGTTTCTCCTCCTGCGAGGTACACTTTTTGACCAACGGCTGTTGCCACCGCATTCGTAATGGGTAGCGGCAGATCGGGCAATGAGCTGATCTCCAACGCATGGTTGATCCATTCTAAAAGCAAAACCTTATCAGTAGGACCCTCTTCATTTTCCCCGCCAGCGCTCACAATCGCCCCCGGTACACTGCAATTAGCGCTGTAAGCCACGGGGTAGGGCAGTTTTGCTGTTTGAAAAGCAGCGGGTTGCTGATTGATTGCTGAAAGAAAGACGATGTCGTAATACTTTTTGGCACCGCCGTTCCAGGGCATGCCAGCGGGAAAATTGGCGCCTCCGCCTACAACCAAAATATCATTGGTTATGCCGGTAACGGGACCCGCATATCCCAGAGAGGCTTCTCCGTTCAAAGCAGGCAGAGCGCCGTATGTATCCCAGCCTATAACAGGTTTGTTTTTTTGCATAGTTGTACATCCGATTCCCAGAATCGTGGTTAGGAGTAGGAGGAAATTTATTTTTCTGTGGCCCCTCACACCGAAATCATTTCTTTGTGGGAGGAGAAGGTTTCAAAGCCAATAGTTTCTGTATCTTTCTTAAAAGCCTCAAATGCCTCCTCGCTCATATTTTGTATCGGAGAGCGAAATCCGCCACAATCCATGCCTACCAGTTTCATATAAGCTTTTCCCGTAGCTATTCCGCCGTATTTCCCCAGCAACCGGATCATTTCTATCGACTGATGCTGCAGATCTCTTGCTTTTACCAGATCATTTTCTTTGAAAGCGCTGATCAAATTATGATACAATGGCGCCGCATAATTGTAGGTGCTGCCCACGGCACCGAAGCTTCCCAGTACTAATGCCGACAACATATTTTCGTCTCTTCCCCAAAGCATATCGTACCGGCCTTTGTCAATATACATGCAGGAGAGAAAATCCATAAAATCTTCGTGCGTGTATTTAATACCGGCAAAGTTGGGTATTGAACCGTCCACGGCATTCAACAGGTCGTACATACTAACGTCACACCCGGTAAGAACCGGTATGTGATAATAGTAGAAAGCCGTGTTCGGTGCTGCTTCTGCTACCTGTTTACAGCATTCGGCCAGGGCCGCGGCGGTGCCTGGTTTAAAATAAAACGGGGCGGTAAATGAAACGGCATATAAGCCCAATTGCTCGGTGTAGGCAGCCATCCTCTTGCATTCTGACAAGGAAGTTCCTCCTACCAGGTTTATGACTTTAAAATCTTTATCCTCTTTGGTAGCGTCTGCCCAGGCTTCAGCTACTTCTTTTTTCTCCTCCCGGGAAAGAGATACTCCTTCGCCGGTGGAACCGTTTATAAAGGCGCCAATTACCCCATTTTGCTTGAGGAAACGATAGTACTTCGGAACCAGTGCTGTATTCAAACTTCCGTTTTCCTGCATTGGGGTAAAGGGAGCGGCTATAAGGCCGGTCAGGCGGTCAAATTTCATGCGTAAAATATTATGTTTCTAAAAATAGTGATTATCGTTGTTTACAAGCATTCTATTTAAGTGCTTATTAAGGCTTCGCCGTTGGGTAACCAGGCGTCTGATCTACCAGCGGATCATTGATCCAGATCGCGGGTTCGATAGGCCAGAGTATTTTATATCCCTGCGAAGCCTTATCTAAAACACCATAAGGGTGATTGGGGCTTTTATAAACCAATGGTTCGTTGCCGAATTTCATTCGCCGGATATCATACCATCTCTTGCCTTCAAATACAAACTCCTTGCTACGTTCAGCAAATATAGCCAGTTCATTGGCATCTTTCGAACCGTTGACAAATGGCGTGGGATCTGCCCCGGCAAATGCACGATCCCGGATGAGTTTGATGTATGAACCCGGGTTGCCTCCCTCTGCATTCACTATTTCCGCGAGCATTAACAGCCTGTCTGCTTCCCGATAAACGGGCCAGTCGTCCGAGAAATATCTTTTATCGGAATCGATGGTGCCCAGGAATTTTACCAGCGCGGTATTACGAACAGTTACTACATGGGGAGTAACACCGGTGTTTACTTTATAATAGTCGTAAAAAGTAGCATCTCGTCTTTTGTCGGCTAAATCGTAGGTCTGATACAGTTCGAATGTATAAGCATAACGTTGTATAATTTGCTGACTGGCAGATTTGGCAATTTGCAAGGCGTCTACCAGTAAGGAGCCTGTACCCAAAGAATCTTTGTAATGCTGGCCGTCGAAATTAAAGGTCGAATAAAGAAATGCACCGTAATTACCCAGTTCCGATTCTCCGACGCGGTTTCTTATTGCGAGTATGATTTCGTTGTTGTTTTTACTGCTATAGTTGAACACATTCGCAAAATTGGCCTGCAATGCTGGTCCGGAAATGGCGTTTAAGGCATTTTTTGCCTCGGTAAGATCGGCGGTTATGTTATACACTTTAGCCGACCAAAGATAAACTTCGCCTTTCAGCATCAAAGCGGCCTGCAGGTTCCACTGGCTTTTGTCGGCAGGGGTGGTTGCTGAGCCAAACAAGCCGATCGCCTTATTCACGTCGTTTTTCACCGTCTCCAGCACCTCGGATTCTGAGGAGCGGGCTTTGCGCAGGGCAACGGGGTCGGTAATGCCATTCAACACTTCTGGCTCCAGGCGAAGCGGTACACCACCATAGGTTCTTAGCAGATGAAAATAATAATAGGCACGCATGGCGTAAGCCTGACCCAGCAGGTAACTTTTTTTGTCTTCGGCCAGGAAGCTGATGCCTTCTACCTTTTGAATGAAGAGATTCAATTGTAAGATCGGACCATAAAATCCTGCCCAGCTACCCACACCTGCCGAGTTCTCATCAATCCGTTGTTCAATAATAGGGAGCTCATTTAAGGAAGTGTTCTGCCGGTCTATATTGCTGAAACTACCACCGCGCATTTCGCCGAGGCGAATGAACTGAAAGCTGTTATTTCGGAATTGGTTATGCAAACCCACCATGAAATTGGTAACCTGCGATTCCGTTTTCCAGAAATTTCCGTCCCCAAAATAGTCTTCAGGTGCTAATTCTAATGTTTTGCGACAGGATAGCGCTACTAACGCTATCAGTGCAACCCCAAGAGTATATTTTAATTGTTTCATAATCGTTGTCGTTTATGTTATTGTCAGAAAGCCTGTTGTTTAAAAAGTAAGATTTGCGCCAAAAATCACCTGGGTAGGGATGGTGTAAGCACTGTTTTGCGAACCGGTCCGTTCTGGCAGGTTCAACATTTTGTTGGTAATATAACCCAGGTTCTGCCCGGTAGCAGTCAGAGTGAGCCCGCTGATCTTCGCTTTTTCCAGCAACGATTTAGGAAGCGAGTAGCTCAGTGATACTTCTCTGAAAGCGAGGTACGATGAGTTCACCCAAAACATACTGCTGGGCCGGTCGAAGTTCTTGGTATTAAGCTGATCTGCCCAGGTGTAACGGGGATAAGGAGCATTCGGATTCTCCGGGGTCCAGGTGTTCTTCACAATATCTGTTGCGTTGAACTCGCCCTGCGCACTCGCCAGTGCCCACATGTGCATAAAGTCCTGTTGAACATGTCCCAATGCAAAGTCCATCCGTACGAAGAGGCTAAGTCCTTTCCACGCTACCGTGGTGTTGAACCCTCCGGTGATACGGGGAATCTGCCTTCCCAACGATACCATATCTCTGTAGTCGATAGTATCATTCTTATCAATATCTTTCCATTTCATATCGCCAAGTTGGGTAGAAAGAAAATTGGTTAAACCCTTCTCGGTGATTAGTTTCTGGCTGGCTACCCTACGGCCGGCGGCGCCATTGTACCAAACTTGTCCGGCTGCTAAATCAATTTTATTATAAGCTGCCAGGTCATCGGCGGTACGTATGATGCCCTCGCTCACAAATCCGAAAAGCTCTCCCCATTCCTGTCCTTCCTGCAGGCCACCTACCCAGATTACTTTACCGCTGGCGGGATCGAAGATCTGCTGTCCGCCTTGTCGGTTGCGCTCATTGCCGTTGTAGGGCAGTTTCAATACGATGTTTTTATTCCAGGAAGCATTGGCTCCCACTTGCCAGGAGAAATCTCCCGATTGCACAATCCGCGCATTCAACTCAAGTTCTACCCCTTTATTGCGCATGCTTCCGTTGTTGGTACGTATGCTGGAGATGCCCGAGGAAGTGGGAAGTTGTACAAAAGCCAGCTTATCGTCGGTTACCCGGTTGTAATACGCAATGGTTCCTGTAAGCCTGTTCCGAAATAAACCAAATTCTAACCCTGTTTCCACTGTATTGGTTTTCTCCCATCTTAGGTTGGGTGTAGCGATTCCTGTTTGAAGGAACCCGATAACACCATTATATGCCGGTTGGGAACCATAGGAGCCCTGCACTTCGTATAATCCTATTGCGTTGCTGGTGCCTATACCAATATTACCATTCTTACCCCAGCTTGCTCTTAGTTTCAGATAAGATAACCAGTTGGAAGTGGCGTCCATAAAGCTTTCCCGGTGTACCAGCCATCCTAAGGATGCGGCGGGGAAGGAGCCGTATTGGTTATCGCCTATCAACCGTGATACGCCGTCTCTTCTAATTGTAAAAGAGGCAAGGTACTTATCGTCCCAATCGTAATTCAGGCGTCCGAAACCCGACATAATACGGTCGCGGTTATGATAAGAGTCGGTACTTCGCGTTTGGGTGGTAGCGTTATTGGTGGTTAAGGCGAGGTCTAAAAAATCATCGGTGGGTGCCAGGCTTCCTCCTGCAAATACACCTTTGCTGTAGGCATCGAAATACTCAAAACCGGCCATCGCATCGATATGACTTTTCTGAAGGAAATCGACAGAGTAGTTGGCTACGGCATTATAGGTCTGGCGGATTGTGCGGTCGAACGAGGCAGACGAACTTCTGTCCCTGTTCCAACCTGTATTGGGATTGGTATAGCTCATAATACCAGTCCGGAAATCCTTATTGAATGACTCATAAAAGGCTTCATCATACATTAAAGTACCGCTCAGTCTTACATAAAAATCCTTGAACAGGTCTATTTTAAGCGCCTGGTTCATGGTAAACTTATCGGATTGATTTTCCCGCTGGTATTTATCGATATTCATAATCGGGTTCCCGTCGCTGGCATCTCTTCCTAATATTAATTCCCCATTGGTATTATACCCGCGCATGGTAGGAGGTGCCGAAAGCATCCGACCCCAGTAATTCACCTCGCCGTTGAATAAAGACTGATCTCTCCAATTGGCCCGGTTAAACTGCAGGCCGCTTTCAGATTTTAACCAGGGCTTGATCTGGTAATCGCCGTTGATCAGGAAATTGAAGCGGCGATAAAAGGTCTTGAGTGCCAAACCACCCTCATCATAGAGACCGATGTTGGCATAATAAGCGCCCTTATCGTTGCCGCCAATCATACTAATATTATAGTCCTGTATGGTTGCTTTTTTATATAAACCATAATCACCATAGTTAAAATCCCTGTATATAAGGTCGGCGTAAGTTCCGTTAGGATCATATTGACCCGCGGCGTTGGTAGGAACGGCATCTTTCATGGTTTTCCATCCCGGTTGATCCAGCAGTTCCCGATTGGCGTCTGTTAAGCGCATCGTGCTCCAAACTGCTCTGGAATCGTAGTTTCCATCCAGTATGGCTCCGGTTACAGGATCCTTGTAAAGGTTACCGGTAGCCCTGGGACCTACTGCGGCGAGTGTACCGGGATTTTGAGTTCCGTTTAAAATCGCCTGTTCTACCCCCATCCGCGACCATTTGATATAATCTCCTGCATCAAGGAAGTTATAGGGCATGTTCAGGTAGCTGTTTCCAACTTGTGCTTTCAGGCTGATGGACGAAGACCCTGCCTTGCCTCTTTTCGATGTAATTAATATTACGCCGTTACTGGCTCTGGCTCCGAATATGGCCGTTGCGGATGCGTCTTTTAATACCTCTATACTGGCGATGTCTTCCGGATTTATATCGCTCAGTGAGCCCCGCACCTGTCCGTCCATTAAAATAAGCGGACTACCCGTACCGTCGAAATTGGTACCACCTCTCAGGATGATAGTGGGCAGGGATCCCGGACGCCCGCTACCTGTGGATACTCTTACGCCGGGAATGGTTCCAGCCAGAGCCTGAGCCGGACTGGAACGCACACCGGTTTCCAACACTCTGGAGTCGAGTTTGGAAACAGATCCGGTAAGAGTAGATCGTTTCTGTGTACCATAACCAATTACCACTACTTCATCCAGTTTACTTGCTTCGGATGGAGCGAGCGTAACGATCAGGTTATTTTGAGTTCCTACCGTTACTTCTTTCGAAAGGTAACCGGCATAAGAAATGACCAGTATATCACCCTGGGCCGTACTTATAGAGAAAGCTCCCTCAGAATTGGCAACTACAGTAGTGGTCTTGTCTTTAATAGAAATGGTAGCACCCGGAAGTATAGATCCTGTTACTTCGTCCAGTACCGATCCCGTTACAGTCTTCCCCTGGGAGAAACCGGTAAGCGAGAACAAAACCAGCAAAAAAGCCAGGCCGGGTTGCAAGCAGTATCGCAGCATAATTTAAAATTTTTTTATTTTATGTATTAAGTATGACATAATAAAATTAAAGTACTATTTTTATATGACCAAATATTTTTTGATGACCGGATAAAAACTATCCATGCAATTCAATAAAGAAAGGAAGCAGCGAGGTCTTAAAAAAGAAAGGTGTGCGGAGCTATTCTTCGTGTAATAAATTGATTACTAAATAAAAATAAAATTATGCAGCAGAAAAAGAAAGGATTACAATACTCTCAATCAGTGTTTCTTCTGGTTATATTTATGTGGATAAATAATTTAAATGCAGAAGCAGGAATGAGGAAAAATAACCCTGTTCCTGCTCCCGCCGATACGGTTCCTCATTGCGGAAAAGACAAGATTTACCAGCTTGTATGGTGGGACGATTTTGACGATTCCGGCTATATAGATAGTACAAAGTGGTCGTTTTCGAAAAGGGGAAATCCTGCCTGGAAGCGTTTTCTGGCAGCCGATACTGCCTTTGCCCAAAAGGAAAACGGGCTGCTGAAATTAAAAATGGACAGGAAGATGTTTTCGCCGGATTCTTCCACTTACCAGTCGGTGGGCATTGAAAGTGCAGGAAAATTTAGCTTCCAATACGGAAAGGTAGAGGTAAAAGCTAAATTCAATAAGGGTAAAGGCTCCTGGCCGGCGATATGGATGATGCCCGAAGATCCCGTCGCTTATGGCGACTGGCCCGGGAGCGGTGAAATTGATATCATGGAACACGTGAATGAAGAGAATGTCGTACATCAAACCATTCATAATGCTTCAGTAACCGATGCCGAAGGAGGCAGCAAGGCCACGCACCAGTCTGTTTACAAAGCAGATGACTTCAATACATATGGCATGGAATGGACGCCTGATTATATCCGGTTTTTTTTGAACGGAGAAATACAGTACACCTATCATAGAGAGGGAAACGGCAACAGCTATCAATGGCCTTTTGATAAGCCTTTTTATATTATCCTGAACCAGTCGGGCGGAGCCGGATGGCCCGGCAATATCACCGATAGCGATCTGCCTTTTATACTCGAAATAGATTATGTCAGAGTTTTTCAGCTAAAACAGATAGGTCGTTAAGAATAATACTGATCAGGCCTTATATGATGTCTTACATAATATTATTACAGTTTTAACTTAATCTGATTCACAAAATAGAAATTCTTTTATTTAATTTGTTTTTTTCCAGGAGTTATGAATAATGTATTTAAATCAATAGACAAAAAGAGTCTGGTGGACAAAGTTGAGTCGAAGCTTATTGAACTTTTGCACCAGCGTAAATTGAAAGTAGGCGACAGTATTCCAAAGGAGCTCGAGCTTGCGGAAGTGCTGGGTGTGAGCCGCACCGTTATACGAGAGGCGCTGATGCGGCTGCGAATGATGGGATTAATTGATACGAAAAAGAAAAAAGGTGCGGTTATAACCAACCCTGATATTTTCGGTAACCTTGCCAAGAGTATGAATCCATATATTTTAAGCGAGGATACCCTCAAGGAAATATTTGAGATAAGACTGGTTCTGGAGATCGGGATGGCCGATTTGCTCTTTCGTAATGTAACGGCAGCGGATATTAAAGAATTGAAGGAGATCGTAAAAAATGAACCCGCATCGGTAAAAAACCATATGTTTGAAGCCTCCTATGAAATAATGTTCCATGGAAAACTTTACCAGATATCAGGCAATGAAACACTGATCAAATTCCAGCAGTTATTATTACCGATATTCGATTACGTGGAAAAGAGCTCTATCTATAAGCCCGTGTTGAATCCCAAAAAGTTTACATCTCACAAGCAGCTTGTCAGAATCCTCGAAAAAGGTACGCCCGAGGAGTTTAGAAACGGGATGCGAAACCATCTCGAAAATCATTTTTTGAGACTTCTGGCCTGATCTCCATCACGAAATAAGGAAAATCCGGGCCTGACAGGACACCCGATGCCCGGTAAAAAGAAAAACCGGCTCCTGGCCGGTTTACGATTAGTTGGCTACTCCGCTTTTACACTCTTTCAAAATAATTGAAGAAGAAATTGCCTTCGATGGCGGCATTTTCATCGCTGTCGCTCCCGTGTACTGCGTTTTCCCCCACAGAACTGGCAAAATCCTTGCGGATGGTGCCTTCAGCGGCGTTTGCAGGATTGGTCGCACCGATCAGCTCCCGGAAATCGGCCACCGCATTTTCTTTTTCAAGAATGGCGGCTATGATTGGACCGCGGCTCATAAATTCTACCAGTTCTCCATAAAAAGGCCTTTCTTTATGAACGGCATAAAACTCACCGGCCTTTTCAGCACTCAGTTTTGTCAATTTTAATGCTACCAGTTTGAACCCGGCTTTTGTTATACGATCTAAAATAGCGCCTGCATGCCCGTTCTCCATAGCATCGGGCTTGATCATCGTAAATGTTCGGTTACTCATTATATACTTTTTTGGGCGGCAAAGGTACAAACTAAATATTTAAAATGTGTTTAATTTGCCTATTTTTGCGCCTCGTATAAAATGAAGCCGATATCAGAGATATATCCTGTTTTGGAAAGTCCGAAAAAAATAGTGGTGACCATGCACCAAAAGCCTGATGCGGATGCAATGGGCTCTGCATTGGGACTGTACAATTTTTTGACGGGTTGGGGTCATTCGGTTACGGTGATTTCTCCTACCAATTGGGCATTGTTTCTGGGCTGGATGCCGGGTTGTGACCAGGTATTGAATTACGATAAGCAGAAGGAGTTGGCGGAAGAGGTACTGGCTAATGCCGATATTTTGTTTTGTCTGGATTTTAATATCTTTCACCGCACTAAAAACCTTGCTTCTACCCTGTCGGCTGCAGTTTGTACCAAAGTTCTGATAGACCATCACGAACAGCCCGATGAACAGAATTTCGACTACGGTGTGAGCAATGTTAATAAAAGTTCTACCAGCGAAATGGTGTTTGATTTTATTCGGGAAAGCGGGAAACAGAATTTGATGGACGCATCAATTGCGGCCTGCTTATATGCCGGTGTGATTGGCGACACAGGTTCCTTCCGTTTTTCCTCCACCCATGCTTCTACTCACCTGATGGTGGCGGATTTGATGGCCACGGGTTTTAATCATACGCGTGTTCATAACGAACTGTACGATAATTTCCTGGAAAACAGGCTGCGGTTTCTGGGGCATGTGTTATCCAACCGAATGGAATTTTTCTATGAGCTGAACACGGCACTGCTGGTGGTAACCAAACAGGATCTGCTCAAATATGAAATAAAAACGGGTGATACGGAAGGGTTGGTCAATTATCCGCTAACCGTTCAGGGAATAAAAATGGTAGCTTTGGTGATCGACCGGGATGAAGAGAGAAAATGGAGTTTCAGGAGCAAGGGTGAGTTTGATTGTAACAGTTTTGCCCGGAAATACTTTAACGGAGGAGGCCATTATAATGCATCGGGTGGAAGTTCCAAAGACGGGCTGTCACAAACAGTAGAGAAGTTTAAACAAGCAATAAGGGAGAACGAAGAGCAGTTAGCCTGATGAACTGGTAATAAATAGTAAATAACAAACAACAAATACAAAATGAAACGTTCAAAAATTCTGGGAGTAGCCATTTTTGCGGCTATGGCTTTCACGGCCTGTACAAATAGTCCCGATCTTCAAACCAGCCCCAACGGAGTTCAGTATAAAATCTTCGATGGAGGTAGTAAAGACAGTACCAAAGAAGGGGATATAATAAAAATGAATATGACCCTGAAAGTTAGCGGTAGTAAAGATACTGTACTGACCGATACTTATGGTAAAATGCCTATGTATGATCAGGTAAGAGTGATACAGCCTGGTCAGCCCCATTACGATCCGTCCGAACTGTTCAGACAGTTGAAAAAAGGGGATAGCATGATCGCTGTTCTTTATATAGATTCTGTTATTGCAAAGGGCCTTGCTCAGGAAGCAACTCTGCCTCCGTTCTTCAAAAGAGGAGACAAATTGACCTTTACTTATAAGGTGTTGGAAATTTTCTCATCTGACAGTCTGGGACGGGCAGATATGGAAAAAGAGCAAACCAAAGAGCAGGAGCGTCTGAAAGTAGAGATGGAGACCAGGCAAAAAGCCGAAACGGATTCTCTGAAAAAATCCGGCGGTATTGACAAACAAAATAAGGAAGTAACCGATTACCTGGCTAAAAAAGGCCTGACCAATTATATAACCACACCTTTGGGAGCTTATGTGGTTGTTACTAATCCGGGAACAGGGGCACAGGTAGCCGATTCCAAGTACGTTACCGTTAAATACAATGGCAAGCACCTGGCTAATGACAGTTCTTTCCAGGCCAGTTCGTTTACTACCCAGATTGCCGGCCCTATGGGAAGTATTAAAGGATTTGAAGACGGACTGAAACAGTTTAAAGAAGGCGGCAAGGGAACGATCTATATCCCCGGATACCTGGCCTACGCCAGTACACCGCCTCCGGGTTCTCCTTTCAAACCTTTCGAGCCTTTGTATTTCGAGGTAGAGATTCAAAAAGTAAGCGATACAGAACCTGCGCCCAATATTCAGATGCCACAAGAGCATAGCGCTGACGATGGTCACGGGCATTAATCAGGGGTTATTTAAAATAATAAAGAAGCCAGCAGCGAATAACTGATGGCTTCTTTGTTTTATATGCCCGCTTATAATAAATTTGCGCTGACTTTTATAACAGTAATGCCTGTACTTTCAGGAGTGGTCCCAGGATGGGCCTGGAAAAAGGACAGGCTATTAAAACTTAAAGAGGAATGAGACTATTTTGCATTGCAGGAGCAACTTTGCTTTTTTCGGGAATATTCATAGCATGTAAGAACGCGGATTATCAGACAAGTCCCAATGGGTTAAAATATGTCATTTTCGACGCGGGCGCTAAAGATAGCACGGAGGAAGGGCACACTTTAAAAATGAATATGACGGCCCGCTTAATGGGCAGCAAGGATACATTGTTGGCCGATACTTACGGCAAAATGCCTTTTTTTGCGGCGATACAATCTCCGCCCGGCGGCCAGCCTTTATACGACCCTTCGGAACTGTTCAAACAGTTGAGAAAAGGCGATAGCATGGTGGCGATTATTTACATAGATTCAGCCATTCAAAAAGGTTTGGTACCGGCAGACAGGTTACCCGCTTTCATGAAAAAAGGCGATAAAATTGTCTACACCTATAAAGTGCTGGAGGTATTTAAAGTAGATAGCCTGGCGAGAGCCGACTATGAACTGGAAGTAGCTAAAGATGAGCCGAGGCGTGAACAGGAACAAAAAGAAATGGCAGAAAAAGCCAGGAAAGAGCAGGAAATAGCCAGGAAAGAAGAGATCAAAGCCCTGGAAAAATCGGGTGAGAAGGCAAAGCAAATAGAGGAAATAGAATCCTTCCTGGCCGGGAAAAAAGTAGAAGCCAAACAGACTCCCGAGGGAACCTTTGTTAAAGTGGATGAGCGGGGAAGCGGGCCAACGGCAGCCGATGGTAAATATGTTACGGTTAAGTACACCGGTAAAAAAGTTAATACCGACAGTACTTTTGAATCGAGCCAATTTACGGTGAAGCTGGGGGAACAGTCATTAATCCCCGGATTTGAAGATGGAGTGAAGCAATTTAATCAGGGTGGTAAGGGAACCATTTATATCCCCGGATATCTCGCTTATGGAAAACAAGGAAATGACCGTTTTAAACCGTATGAACCCTTGTATTTCGAGGTGGAAATCCTGGGGGTTAGTGATACCGATCCGGACCTGGCTCAGCAGCCGGATCCTTCTCCCCAGGGTGCGAAGTAGCGCCCGTTCCCAATGGCAGGAACCATTGGTTTGCGTGCTTTTCGGTGGCTGAATAGAGAAAAGAAGAAGCAACTACCTGGGTAGAGGATTCGGGCGAACGAAAAATTAGTTGCGACAAGCCCGTATTCTCTAACTGGACTTTACAGACCGAATATCGGGCGTTTGTTTGACAGCGAAAGAAATAAAAAAAACCGGCATTTCGCCGGTTTTTTATTAAAAATATTTTCGCCTACTTGCCGGAGTAGTTTCTTAAAAGCTCGTTGGGGTTAAAAGTAAGTTTGCTTAAAATGGCTTTTCTTTTCGAAGGTTGCAAATAATTTTGCTCTTTCATATAGTTATCATTATTTAAAAACTGAAGATAACTACTATTGGTTGAAGGAGCCGTATTGATAAGATTCTCACCTTTAAAATTGATACCCGATCGCAAGGAGAAGGAGCGAACATCTTTACCGGATTTACTATCCAGAATATAGCTGCTTTTAGGCTTTTCCTTGCCCAAATCATTGGCAACAACTTCCCCTTCCGCCCATGCCATGGCTGATAAAGAGAAGATAAATAATATGTTAAAAAATATAGCCTTTCCCATAACATTATAGTTAATAGATTAAAAGACAAAACAAAGATACGAAAATTTAGTATATTATACACTTAATTTTAAAATTTTATTAACAATAGTTAAATTAACAATGATATTCTCCAAAAATAGTTTTTCACATCGGAGGAAAACTTAGTGCGCTGCCGATTGTTAAAAAAGCATACATTAGTAAAAGATATGCGTTTGACAGGCGGTAATTTTTTAAAAAGGAGGCACTATGAAAGAGTATTCCCAATATGATGAAGACAGGGGACGCGAACTGGAAGAGTTATTGCAGCGTTACGAAAATCTGAGAAAGGGAAGGGGCCGCAATTATATCGAAGAAGAGAATTTTGAAAAAATAATCGAGTATTTTGAGGATCAGGAACAGTATATTAAAGCTTACCAGGCGGTGGAAATGGCCACTGAACAGTTCCCCTATTCAGCCTCTTTACTCATTAAAAAGGCCGATTTACAGCTAAACCGGCGGGAATATGAAGAAGCATTGGCTCTTTTAGAGCATGCGTCTATATTCGATAAAGGAAACATCGATATTTATATCTTAAAAACAGAGGCTTTTCTGGCTCTCGACCAGCAGGAGGAAGCAGTAGCTTTATTAAATGAGGCGCTGGCATTATTTGATGGGGAAGAAAGGATTGAATTATTGTTTGAACTGGCCGATGTGTATGATGACTATGAGGATTTTGATAAAGTTTTCGATTGTCTGAAAGAGATTCTTATACAGGAACCGGAAAATGACGAAGCCCTATATAAAATTTGTTTCTGGACCGATTATACCGGCAGAAACGCTGAAAGCATAGAATTGCATCAGAAGATTATTGATGAGTTCCCGTATAATGAGCTTGCCTGGTTCAACCTGGGAGCGGCTTTTCAGGGCCTTAAATTGTACGAAAAAGCGATAGACGCCTATCAATATGCGCTGGTTATTGATGAAAAAATGGATTATGCCTATCGTAATATTGGCGATGCCTATATCCGGCTGCGCAAATACAAGGATGCAGTAGAGAACCTGGAAAAGGTACTCGAACTGTCGAAGCCCGAAGATGTTATTTATGAAGCCATCGGGCACTGCTATGAAAAGATGAAGAATTTTGCGCAGGCAAGGTTTTACTACCGCAAAGCTTCCCATCTCAATTCCGAAGTAAGCTATCTTTTTTATAAGATAGCACATACCTATTACCGGGAAAACAAATACGAACTATGCTGCAGGCAATTGGAAAACGCTCTGAAGCTGAAACCTAATAAACCCGAGTATAATATATTAATGGGCGAAAGTAAAATGCAGTTAGGCCTTACGAAAGAAGCGATACAATATTTCTCCGGCGTGGTGCAACTGAAACCCAGGTCAATAACGGGTTGGGAAGCATTGATAAGATGCCTGTTTCTTTCGGAATATTACGACGAGGCATTAAAGCAAATAGAAAGGGCCGAATCTTTTATAGAAGGGAAACCCGTATTTATCTACTATAAGGCCCTCGTCAACTTCGCGATGGGAAAGATTAAACAAGCTCTTATTTATCTGGAGGATGCGCTCTCCGAATCTCCTGCAAGATTACGGAAAATACGCCAAACCCCCCCCTCCCCGTAACCCAATCACCTGGGGGCAGACCTGGAACAGAATTATAAAAAAAAACGAAATAACCGGTAAAATTGAAGCTATGGTAACCGGATATAGGATTGGCGGAGTGTTCTACGGACACAATACCTGTCTGATTATTGAACAATAAATAATACATTTGCGGCTTCAATCCAATTCGTAAAATGAATTTTAATCTAACGCAATTACCAGAGAGAAACAGACATCCACGTACATTTGGTCTTACGATGGTGATGGATAAAGGCCTTGGCCTGGGGGAGGCACAAAATTTTATGGACGTAGCACAGCCCCATGTGGATCTGGTCAAACTGGGGTTTGGTACCGCTGTTGTAACACCGAATGTTGAAAAGAAAATAGACTTCTATAAGTCAAAAGGAATGGCGGTGTATTTTGGCGGAACCTTGTTTGAAGCCTATCTGGTACGCAATCAGGTACAGGATTATATAGACATGTGCCGGTTTTTTCAGGTTGATTACATGGAGGTGAGCGATGGTTCTATCGCTATTCCGCATGCGGAGAAATGTGGTTATATAGAAAGATTGACAAAACACGGTACGGTTTTAAGCGAGGTAGGAAGCAAAGATGCGACCCATATTATGCCCCCTTACCGGTGGATTGAGCTGATGCGGGCCGAACTGGAAGCAGGTTCGAGCTATGTAATTGCAGAAGCACGGGAAGCAGGAAATGTGGGAATTTACCGTGGGAGCGGCGAAGTAAGAGAAGGGTTGGTGCAGGAAATCCTGACGCAAATACCCTCTGAAAGAATAATTTGGGAAGCTCCTCAAAAAGCACAGCAATTATATTTCCTCGAGCTGATCGGATGTAATGTGAACCTCGGCAATATACCTCCCAACGAAGTAATTGCCCTCGAGGCCATGCGCATAGGCCTGCGTGGCGACAGTTTCGAATTGTACCTCAACAAAGAAACTTCTGCATAATGGATCTTTACGGTCTTATTGGCATGCCCCTGACCCAGTCTTTTTCAAAAAAATATTTCTCCGGGAAATTTGAAAAGGAAGGGATAAGCGGCGTGGCTTATGAGCTGTTTCCTCTGGAAAATATCTCATTATTAAGCCCGCTTCTGAAAGCTCATCCCAATTTAAGAGGTTTGAATGTGACCATTCCTTATAAGGAACAGGTATTGCCGTTCCTGAATGAGCTAAGCAAAGAAGCAGGCGATATTGGCGCCGTTAACTGCATCAAAATAAAAGACAATACTTTAAAAGGGTTTAATACCGATGCCCCGGCTTTCAGAAAATCGTTATTGCCCGGGCTTAAGCCACATCACCAAAAAGCACTGATTCTGGGAACCGGCGGAGCCGCCAGTGCGGTACATTATGTGCTGCAGAGCCTGGGTATAGCTTGTGCTTTCGTCTCGCGCAGTCCCGATAAGGGTTTGACCTACGCCCACCTGACAAAGGAGTTGCTCGACGATCATCTTTTAATCGTGAATACCACACCCCTGGGAAGCTTCCCGAAAGTAGATGCGGCTCCCGACCTGCCTTATGAATATCTCACGAGGCACCATTATTTATACGATCTTGTTTACAATCCGGCTAAAACACTGTTTCTGCAGAAAGGAGAGGAACGGGGCGCCGATATTCAGAACGGGTATGAAATGCTGGTAGGACAGGCCGAGCTGAGCTGGGAGATATGGAACGACGATCGCCTCTGAACAAAACTAATTTACCATAACAGGCTTCCCTATACGAAAAAAACCACCCTCAGGTGGCTTTTAATGTATTAAGGATTTTTATTTACCATTTGTCTACCTCTTCATGACTGGTGGCAGCCGAGTCGCCTTCGGAGGCTTTAGGTTCTGTATTTTCTACCAGTTTCTCATCATTATCGGGCTCTTCCAATGGTTTCTCTTCTACTATCGTAGGGATAGGAGCCACATATCCGCCCGTAGCAGGTATGGGAGATCCTTCCTCATCGTACTCATGGTTGAACGCGTCGAAATCAAAGTCAGGCATTAAATCAGTTTTTACAAAATCCACCGCTTCGTTCAACGCTTTCAAAAACTTATTAAAATCTTCTTTATAAAGGAAAACTTTATGCCTGTCGTAACCATTGTCATCAAACTTTTTGCGACTTTCGGTAATGGTTAAGTAGTAATCATTACCTTTCGTAGACCTCACATCAAAAAAGTAAGTTCTTCTTTTGCCTGCACGAAGCCTTTTACTGTAAATGGCTTCCATTTTTTTGTCGTTTCCGTTCTCCACGTTCTAAATATTTACTTATAAAAAGTTAGTAGCTAACAAATATAAATATGTTTTTGAGAAAAATGCAAAATTGTTGGCAAATTAATTATATGCAAAATTTCGCCATTATCCGAACAATTTGCCGTGGATTGCATTACTCTGATCGAAGGTTTATTTGATAAAAGGCGAGGGGTTTTACTATTCTGTAAGAGCAATCGCTTTATCTTTGCATGATTTTTTAAGATTTATTGTTTTAGAATGCTTCATACTTTAGCTATTAACTGGTCTGGTGCGGGCGTGCAGGCGGCGCAACTTTTGCTTTCGCTGTCCTTATTGGTTTTACTGCATGAATTTGGCCACTATATCACCGCAAGGTGGTTCGGATGCAGGGTGGAGAAATTTTATCTTTTTTTCGACCCCTGGTTTTCCCTTTTTAAAAAGAAAGTGGGCGATACCGAATACGGCATTGGCTGGCTGCCTCTGGGCGGTTATGTAAAAATCAGTGGCATGATCGATGAGAGTATGGATAAGGAACAGATGAAACAGCCGCCAAAGTCTTACGAGTTTCGAAGCAAACCAGCCTGGCAGCGACTCATTATTATGCTGGGCGGTGTTTTAATGAATGTGCTGGTGGCATTTATTGTATATGCCATGATACTGTTCGTATGGGGCGAAAAGAAAACACCCCTGAGTTCGCTGAAAAACGGTGTGGCGGTAACCGACAGCCTGATGAGTGAAATAGGGTTGAGAACCGGCGATAAAATTCTTGCGGTAAATGGCGAGCCCGTACAATATTTTGAAGACCTGGCGGCACGGATTCTGATTGGAAGTGAAAAGATAGATATCGAAAGGAACGGGCAGAAAATGACTATTAATGTCCCCGTAAATCTTATTGGAAAATTAGTAGAAAGCAGGAGAAAAAGGGCATTGATGTTTATGCAGCGGGTGCCTCCCTACGTGGGAGAGTACAATACCAAATTTGAGATGGACACTCTGAACGGATACAAAGCGGGTTTAAGAAAAATGGACCTTATCACGGCTATCGACAGTACTCCCGTTCATTTTTATGATGAAATGGCTCTGGTATTACAAAACCGCAAAAGTGAAACCGTTGCTCTGTCGGTTTTGAGAAACGGCCAGCCACTTACGCTTCAGGCCCAGGTAACCGATGAAGGAAAGATAGGGATTCCTTTTCTCTCCGAAGAAGAATATGAAAAGCTGGGCGCCTACCGCATAGAGTCTAAGGAATATGGTTTTTTGGAAGCCTTCCCGGCGGGAGTGATGATGGCAGGAAAAAAATTAAAATCTTATGTTGACCAGTTTAAAATGATCCTCAATCCTAAAACCGAAGCCTATAAAGGGGTGGGAGGCTTTAAGGCAATGGGATCTATTTTTCCGACTTACTGGAGCTGGGAGGCCTTTTGGAATATCACGGCATTTTTATCCATTATATTAGCTTTTATGAACCTCCTGCCTATACCGGCTCTCGATGGCGGGCACGTGATGTTTACCCTTTACGAGATGGTAAGCGGTCGTAAACCCAGCGAGAAATTTCTCGAATACGCACAGATGGTAGGCATGGTCTTATTACTGGGTTTAATGCTGTACGCCAATGGTAACGACTGGTTCGGCTGGGGAAAATAGCCTTCCTGGTGCTATTTCCTGTCCTCTGGAAAATTTCGTATATTTGTAGTTGATGTTGACCGGTAATCCACCCGGATTATCTACCCCAACAGGGGGCGTTTGGTTTTGACAGCGTAGGTCTTTGAAAGTGTAAGCATGTCGGGCGTTGTGTAATTAGCCCGTAAATCTGAATACTCAAACTATAAATGGCAATAATCAATATGCCATGGCTGCCTAATCAGTGATTAGTTAGTCATTAGGGCCGCGTTGAGCCGGTTGTTCTGCTGCCACGCTCCGCTGCCGACTCAAACAAACAAGTGCAGAATGCTGCTGTACAAGGCTGTGCGTACAACAAAAGACCCGGTACCGCCGGGAATACAGCTAAGTTTTGAATTGGTTTGTCTTTTCCCGGTTCAAAGCCGACAAGCAATAAAAGAATAAACATGTAGAAAGCTTTTGGAGAATATGTTTGGACACCGGTTCGATCCCGGTCGCCTCCACTTTTAGATTATTTTGAGCGGGTTTACGGAACAGGTAGCAATATAAGCTGTACATTCAGCTATCTTGCTACCTTTTTTGCGTAAAAAACTAACTAAAGCCAGGTTGTTTAAAAGAATGGTTCACAATAATCGGAAGCCCGGTTTATAATTAACAGGGAAGCTTTCTGCATTGGCTTTCGTGTCCGCCTGAATAGCTTCATACTCCCCCCAGTTGGTAGTATTGGTAAAACAATAAATTTCTAAGGGGACGCCTTTGTACTCGTTTGCAAGTTGCCTTACCATGATCGTCATATCCTGTTTAACACTCGGATGATTCTTTAGGTAACTCCCGATGTATCTCCTGTACACACCAAGATTGGTCATCCTCCGTCCATTGATTAAAAAGGAAGTGTCAATCTGCTCATTAATATTATAAGCTTCTATCTCTTTCTGCCTGTTTTCTATATAGTCGGTGATGAGCTGATACCTTTTGAACTTTTCTCTCATTTCCGGATCCACAAGTTTTACAGAATTTACGTCAATAAAAATAGCTCTTTTTATTCGTCGTCCCCCGCTTTGTTGCAGTCCCCGCCAGTTTTTAAAACTGTCTGTAATAAAATAATAAGTTGGAATAGTGGTAATGGTTTTATCGAAATTTTGCACTTTAACAGTGTTGAGATTAATATCTGTTACATCTCCGTCGGCATTAAATTTGGGCATTTCCACCCAGTCGCCTACACGCACCATATCATTGGATGACATTTGCACACTTGCCACCAACCCTAAAATAGTATCTTTAAAAACGAGTAACAGAATGGCCGTCATTGCGCCAAATGCACTTAGGAAATACGCGGGAGATTTGCCTAATATTACGGAAAGCACCAGGATAACGGCAACAATGTACAATAGTATCCTGATGAGCTGAAAATAGCTCGTTAGAGGCTTGTCTTTAAATGCAGGGTGTTGGCTCAATACTAATTCGCACACTTTTAACAATGCAAAAAGCACGGTCATGCCAACTATTATCAGGTAAGCATCTGTTAATTTGACGATGAAGGGAAGTAGTTGTTCAAAATCCCTGAAAATAACGGGGATCAATATTTACAAAAAGAGCAGGAACTATATGGGCAAGGTTATCGAAAACTTTCTTTTCAATAAGTAAATCGTCCCAGGTAAAAGAAGTCTTTCGGAATATTTTATAGAGGTAGTGTATTACTATTCTTTTAGTAACAAAAAATGCAAACGATGATAAGATTACAAGAAAGACAGTAAATAATAGCACGCGGCAATAAACAGCCCACTCTGTCGAAATACCTAAATTTGTTATCAATAAATCTGTCTGTTGCTCTAAGTAACTAAACCACTCCATAAAATTCCAGTTTCAAAATTATAAATACTGCAAAACTACAAACTATGGAGGGGGATACCATAACCATATTGAATTGGATGAGGAATAAGGAAGAGATACGCTTCAAGAATATTTTCAAAGCCATTTCCGCAAAAATGAAACCAGTCCTATTTATATTGGGGAACTCAAGGGCGTGATTTCCGGAACTGCCCCACTTACGCTATCGGGCACAATAAGAATTTTTACATCCTATTCGGAAATTGGTATTCAGGGAAAACCCTTATAAAAAACTTCAATGATTACCCCGATAAAGGTCCGCTCCATTTTAACCAACTTTGTTTTCTTAATTTATGGTATTAAAGAATAGGAAAATAAAACCGGCGAATCATCGATAATGATCTGGACCGGATAAATGGAACGGTGGGAGTAAAAGATAAATTTAAACCAGCCGTATCGAAATTGAAAAATTAAACGTAAAAAATAAGAATTATGGAAACGAATGCAAATCAGCACACACAAGAAGGCAAAAGCACGGCTATCATTGCCTATATCACTTTAATAGGACTTATTGTAGCCTTTGTTCAGAATGCCGAAAAGAAAAATACTTTCGCTACTTACCACATTCGCCAAAGTCTGGGGCTGATGTGTACCGGGTTGGCATTATTTGTTGTGGGGCTTATTCCATTTTTAGGCTGGATTCTATCCATTCTGGGAACTTTTGCAATGATCGCACTTTGGATTATGGGTTTACTGAATGCTGTAAACGGTAAAGAACGACCTATTCCCATGCTCGGAAGTTATTACAATAATTGGTTCTCAAATATCTGATCAATTATAAATTTTAAATAAAAAAAACATGAAAGCGAAATATTTATTTGTAGCGGGCCTGCTTCTGGTATTGGCATCCTGTTCGGAAATCAAGGGCAAAGAAAACAATTCGGATAATAGGGATATCGAAAGTATCACAGAAAATGCCGGGGGCAACACACGGGTCGACCCCGATGCATCGGGCGACAATAAATGCCTGTTGGATTACCAGACAAAATATGACCAACTTCTTTCTGAGGAGGAGGTTATTGCTTCTACAGGATTTTCGAAGGATGTGATGGAAACAAAAACCAATAAAGTATTAAAGAACCCTGAGTATCATGATTTTCAATACAAGTTCAAAAATGGCAGAATGCGATCTGTACCTATGTTAGACCGAAAGATGAAAATGCCTGACGTGGTTGTGGTAAAAAATATCAAGGCTATTTCTCTCAAAGAATTTGAAAATACGTACAGGGCCATTTCTACTGAAGAGACGCAGGCGGCAAAGGATGCATTTAATGATGCGGCTGATGGGAAGTCGGGTAATGCCGAAGCGGATGCAGCAATAAAAAGAGCAGAAGAGCAAAATGTAAGTAAAGAACAGGTAAAGGATATCGGCAGCGACATAGCGGATATAATTAAAGAAGTTTCGAAAGGCTACCGGATGGTGGAGAATATGGGCGATGCCGCCCGTTGGAATATCGTCACAAATGAATTGTATGTTTTACAAAATGGCGTCCAATTTTTAATCGGGTGCGATGTGGACGATGATAACGAAAAAAACAAATCCGTGGCCGTAGAGCTGGCAAAAAGGATTTTGCAAAAATGTAAATAAGTAAGGCACTAAGGACGCGGGCGAAAAAATAACGGCCTCCGGATAATGATGCTCCCGGATGTATACCTGTAAAGGAAATCCGATGCTTAGGTTTCATGCCTTAGGTTGTATGTTAGCAGATGGAATAATATGCCTGGCATCGGAAATTTTGGGCAGGGAGTTTCCAATGAAACTGACTTGAATTTCGATCGGTTTTTACAACTTTAATCCCGCGGGATATAGAAGCATCGGACGATAAAGATATTTATGGAAAATAAATAAGATTAAAAAGAACAAAATAGTATGAGCAAAATAATAGTAATTCTTTCCGGATGCATACTTCTTTTATCTGCCTGCACCCAAATCAAAGAAAAGAAAAGCGAAATTGCCACTTCGCTGGTAGAGAAATCACTGGAAGCCGTAAGCGGGCAAAAAATAGATGTATTGGATATTGATCATATCGGGGATAACTATGCAGTAGTGGATGTTCAGTTTGGTGATGAAAATCTCGAAGACCTTTTTAAAAAAGGCTTTGGCAGTATTACTGCTTCTAAAGAAACCATTGCTATCACTGTTGCCGGTGGAGAGAAGGGGCAGGATAATATCATTATAGGCTTTACCGGAAAGGACCTCATAGCCGAACGCCCCATTAGAGGGAAAATGGTTAAGGGAGAAAACGACGGGTTTGTTTTTTCAAAATCCAGAGTAACCGATAAGGGTATGGAAGTGCAAATGTCTTTTGAAGCCGAAGGCGAAATCGTTTCTCTGCAAAAAGACAAAGTAGTGATTAAAGTAAAAGGCAAAACAGGTAGTTCTTTGGATGCCGAAAATCCCGAAAAGTGGAAACCTTATGAAGGAACCATCATTTTAAACCATCCGGTATTTCAGGCATTGCAAAGTAGTAAAGATGAGTTCGTTTATTAAAATAGAAAAGATGAAACAGCTATTGCTCATATGGGTATTGCCATTTATTAGCTACTACACACAGGCACAAACAAAAGAAACAACAACCATCCGGTTTACCGAGATGTGGGTTTGGGAGTATCAGAACAGCAATGGCAAAAGAAGTGAAATGGCAATATATCGTGAGCCGAAATCAAACTATTGGCTGCTCACGGCAGATGATGCAGGCTTCCGCGACACCGATGAAATGACTTTGTGGTTTTTGCTGAAGCCCAACGGAGAAGTAATACAGGCATATCAGGACGGAGAAAAACAGGGCAATAAGAAAATAGTCCGCCACCGGTTGGATATGCGAAAAACTGCAAATATTCCGCCGCAGTGGAAAAGACAAAACGCTACAAAATATTTTGGCCATCCGGATCTCGGCTTCCCTGAAATTAAAGGAAATGAGTATAAAGTGGAGTACGAAAAAACGGAGGATAAATCTGTTTTTTATCTTGCGGCTTCAAAAGCCGATTTTACGCCCCTTAATTATTTTAATAATTTGAATATTGATGCGAAACTACCCATTCGTTTTCCAAAAGAAATTCCGGGAAGCTTTATGGTGCTAAGCGAAAATAGCGTATTCCCCGGCGGTTCCGTTCGGTATAATTTTAAATATATTTCGCAAACAGAATATTTCATTGACTAAACAGAACATAATCAAAAATCCGACAGAGAAAATTGACTAATTTTAGAACCTTTTGATATCTAAAATTTGTTAAATGAAAATTTTACTGGCAGATGACCACTTTTTAGTTTTAGACGGACTGGAACTGCTTCTATCGACTTTTGAATTTGTGGAAAGCACACAAAGCGTATTAAATTATAGGGAGTTGATAGAAGTTCTGAAGAAAGAAAAGTATGATGTTTTACTGCTTGATATTCATTTTGGAATACACGATGGCAGGGAGATTATTCGGGAAATAAAGACGATGGTACCGGATATGAAAATTATCGCCTTAACCAGCCATGCCGATTCTGTAACCATAAAATCATCGGCAAATGCAGGTTTCGACGGCTACCTTTTGAAGATCGATAGCAGAGAAGATATCGGGAACGCACTGAAAACGGTGATGAACAACGAAAAATATTTCAGCCCCAAAACACAGCAGGGTTTCTTTGAACGACACACGATTCAAAAAAAAGCGGAACTCACCGAAAGGGAAAAGGAAATTTTGCGGTTAATTGTCGGGGAAAAAACTACCCGGGAGATAGCAGAACAATTATGCCTTTCTGAAAAGACGGTAGAAACACACCGGGGAAATATTATGCTGAAATTAGAAGTGCGGAATATTGCCGGAATGGTAAAAAAAGCCATTATGCATGGCCTGGTAAATGATTAAAGCTATGAGGAAGATACATCCGTTATTTGCGGGCACTTTATTGCTGTTACAGTTTTGCAGCCCCGCAGATACAAAATCATCGGCAGGTAATGCGATGGACGGCAAAGACAGTATTCGGATAGCCACGGCATTTGTTCCGCCATTTAACAATGCCGACAGCATTTACACCTCTTTTAAAACCAGTGTAGGTAAGAGCGAAGTTATGCTGGATTTCTTAAATCTCAACTACGCGAAAGCACTGGTAATGACAGGTAAATTGGATAAGGCGGACACATTGATAAGTACCGCCACTTCGCGGGCAGGGTTTGATACCACAAGTCTCGCCAATGCAAGATATGCCAATCTGAAAGCAGCCATAGAGGGCTATCAACAAAATCAACAGGGTGCAATCGGTTATTATAAAAAGGCAATTGAAGTGTTCGAAAAGCACAAAGATTTTAAAAGTGCTGCCGCTGTAAATTTTAATATCGCCAACATTTTTCTAAGCCGGATCAATTACCCGATGGCGTATCAATATAGTGTCGAAGCAGTGCGGGGCTTTGGGGCGGCAAACGATACGCTTTATTACGCCAGTGCCCTGGCAGTAAATGCCGTTTCCGCCATTATGTTAGGTAAGAAAGACGAAGCGAAAGCAGCGGCAAAACAAGCCGAAGAAGTTAGCGAACGGTATAAAAATCCTTTGGGATTAGCAATGTCGAATTATGCTTTGGCCGAGATTGCCCTTCACGACAAGCAGTATGAGGCGGCAATAAGCCGGTTTCGGAAGGCAATACCCCTTGCACTACAGCTACAGCAGGTAACGGTAGCGGCAGCGGCATATACCTCCCTCACAAAAGCATATCTTGAAAATGAAAATTACGACCTGGCAATAGCAGAAGGTAAAATAGCTATTGATTACGCTAAAAAATACGGGTATAAGGATGTGCTGTACGCACTACATCGCCGCGTATCTCAAGCTTATCAGCACGCAGGCAACGAAAGCCTGTCTTTGCAGCATTTAAAGGAAGCGGACGGGTATTTCCGGGAAGAATTTGTAGCCAACGATGCTCATATTCTGAACGGGTTGCTGGTACAGTACCAAACCGAAAGAAAGGAAAAGCAAATTGCCGAACAGGAACTGAAAATACAGAAACAGCAATCGGGTTTGCTGTATGCCGTTTTGGGTGGCGCTCTGTCGGTTTCGGTTTTGGGCGGTATTTTTTTGTATAACCGGAAAACACAAAAACTGAAACTACATCAATTGCAGCAGGAGAAGGAGAATGCCATTCTAAACTCTTTTATCCTGGGAGAAGAGCGGGAACGAAACCGTATTTCCCACGAGTTGCACGATGGAGTTGCCGCCATGATAGGGGCAGCAAAAATGAGCCTGGAGGCAATACCACATCTCCGACAGGAAAAAAGAATGGAGCAGCTTTCCAAAGTTCGGGGAATATTGGAACATTCCCATTCGGATATCCGCCATATTGCCCATAACCTGCTGCCGACAGTATTGGAAAAAGAAGGATTGATAGAGGCTACCGTACAGTTTGTTTCCGGTATAAATGAAACAAAACTGGTGAGTATTACGGTAAGAAATGAAAATAGCAATGCCGATGAGCTTTCGCGGCAATTGCAACTGATGCTTTTTAGAGTTATTCAGGAACTTGTAAACAATATTATCAAACACTCCCAGGCGAAAAATGCCGAACTCGTGTTTAGTAAATCAAAAAACGGCTTGCTGATTGAAATTACGGACGATGGTATAGGCTACGATGATACAACTCATAAAGAAAACCAGGGACTGTACAGTATTACCCAACGTTTAAAATCAATAGGTGGTAATTTTAAAATTTCGAGAAGCAGCTATGGCGGTACGCAGGCCAAGGTGGAGCTTATGGTTTAGATGTTTATCTCCTTTTTCACTTCCCCGGCCACCCGCCTTCCTGTTTCCGCGGCTCCATTCATAAATCCCTGGAACATTTCACTGCAATGCTCTCCGGCAAAAAAGAATCGCCCCACTGGCTCTATTTCCAGGCCAGCGATACTGGTCCACTGCCCCGGTGTATAGCAACTGTAACTGGCCTTTACAAATGGGTAATCGATCCAGTTGACGAAAACATGTTTTTGTTTAAACTTTTCTTTGGATTGAACAAAAATTCTGTCGATGTCATTTACAAAACGGTTCACGGTTTCCTCGGGCAGGGCTGTTCTCCACAAGTGAGTGGGAGGTGCCATGGGACTTTTGAACGATTTATCGCATAGCTGCTGAGAAAAAGCACCGCCGAAATAAGCAACATAGGCTCCATTTTCATTGTTGTCGGTTTTGTTCATGCTATTATCCCAGCCGTTCGTCATATCCGTGGTAAAAACATAGCCCATCGCTTTGTTTTTGTCGCTGCGCCAGGGTTGCCCTTCGTAACCCAAAACCAGCTTGGTGTTTTTACCATAACCCAATTCATCGATACATCTTCTTTTTTCGGGCGACAGGTTTTTTAAATGTAGGGGCAGGCTTCGGAGAATGCTGAAGGGTATGGTGCATACCACCGATCGGGCTTCCACCTGCTTCCCGTTCTTAAATTTTATTATATACAGGTTATCATCGCCTTCTGTTATTTCTATTACTTCCGAACCTTTTTCAATTTTTTCAGCTCCAATTTTATCTACCAGCTTCGAGATGATTTGGGAATTTCCGCCCTTAACCCTAAACCTTTCGTCGCTGGTGCCAAATACGTAAAACCCTTTATCCGTGGAAGTTTCTATCATATCCAGCATATTCAGGGTCGATTGCTCGCTGCAATCCAAACCATACTCGGCAATAAAAGCCGCAGTGAATAGTTCTTTCAGCCAGGCAGCACAATCCAGGGAATCGAGATAATCAGAAAGGGGTGTATTGTCTAAGGAGATGGCCGCTTCTGTCGCATAATTTTCCCCCAGGCTATCCTTATCCGCGGCAATTTTGGCGGTTATTTTTCTAAATTCTTTGATAATTTCCTCTTCGCTTATCTTTCGGCCGTCGAAGAAATAAATGTCTTTTATCCACCCGTTTTTTTCCTGTTCATCAATCAGGTCGAGGAGCTCAAGCTTAAACTCTTTGGCCAGCGCCAGCATGTCTTCATGATCCGAATCGATAAAGTCGCCCCCAAACTCGGGAAAAATACCTAATCCCATCGAATCGTTATAGTGGGTAAGAATACGTCCGCCGGCCCGGTTACTGGCTTCAAAGATTTTAAAATTCAACCCCGAATCCAGCAAGTGATTCGCACAATTCAATCCCGCCATGCCCGCTCCAAGAATGGCAATATCCAGCACTCCGGGCGATTTCTTTTTCTGATTGCCGGTATTACAGGAAAGGAGTGTGGGAGGCGTACCCATGGCCAGTCCTGCCCCCAGGGCTCCCATCGAAGCCATTTTGACGAATTTTTTTCTGCTGTATTTGCGGAGAGGTTGTGGCGGGTGGTGTTGAACAATTTCTTTGTTCAATTGCGCCAGCAATCGTCTTAGCAAGCTGTTTTTTGCTCTCATATTCGCCATAAAATTAGGGGAGTAAGCAATGCGTGTCAATCCCTTAAATAGGCGAGGTTGATACGTTCTTTGGCCGCTATAAGGAAGAAACCACTAGCAGGATATTAATAATCGTCAATATTTAAGTACATATAGAGAATATCATCCGAACTAAATCAGTCTTTAAACTTTAAAACCCCTTTTATCGTTCGTCGTATCTCTCTATCTATTTTACCTTTCATTTTGTTCATCGCGAACAACAATTTTGAATGAATGCCCTGCGATAAAATTAACAAATAATCCCTTCCTGCCTACTTTAGGGTAGGCGCCGGATTTTCCCCACCGTATCGCAAAGACCGGGACTGTAGGTAACTACAAATCGAATAACCCTCTCGCTCCACTACTCTAACAAGTAGGCCAGGTCTTCCAGGGTCAAACCTTTTACAAGACTTTCATCCGCGGTGATCAGGTCATCAGAAAGCTGTTTTTTGCGCCCCGCCAGCCGGATGATTTTTTCCTCAATACTATTGCGGCATATTAACCGGTAAGCAAAAACCTGGTGCTGCTGACCGATCCGGTGAGTTCGGTCGATAGCCTGGTTTTCGACGGAAGTATTCCACCAGGGATCAAATAAAAATACATAGTCGGCTTTGGTGAGTGTTAAACCGGTATTGCCCGCTTTCAGGCTGATCAGGAAAACGGAAACGTCTGTGTCTTCCGATTGAAAGGTATTAACCAGCTCCTGTCTTTCTTTTATCGCTGTTTGTCCATCGAGGCGAAGAAACCTGATACCGGCTTTTCCCAAATCGCGTTCCAGCAAATCGAGCATAGAAGTAAACTGGCTGAATACAAGGGCCCGGTGCTGGGGAATGATGCAGTTTAGTTCGTTGATCAACACTTTTGTTTTAACGCTGTCGTAACAAAAAACGTCTTCATCCTTCACCAGCTCGGCGCTGTTACACAACTGTCGCAATTTGGTTAAACCTGCCAGCACGCTCAACTTCCCCTTATTCAATCCTTTCGCCTGAATTTCGGTAAAAATATTGCTACGGATACTCTCTTTAATAGTTTCGTAGGCAGAACGCTGATCGGCACCCATTTCGCACCATAAGACGGATTCTGTGCGTTCGGGCAGGTCTTTGGCTACCTGTGTTTTGGTTCTTCGCAATAAAAACGGACGGATTAGCTTCTGCAAAACGGCCGCCTTTTCTTCGTTGGCCTGCTGTTCGATAGGAAGGGTATATTCTTTTTTGAAAAATTCGGATGAGCCTAACAAACCTGGCATTAAAAAATGCATCTGGCTGTGCAGGTCGGCCGTACTGTTCATAATAGGTGTGCCACTTAATGCGATTTTCGTTTTTGCAGTCAACTGCCAGGCTGCCCGCGTTGTTTGAGCCTGGGAATTTTTGATATGATGGCTCTCATCCAATACGATCGTGTCCCACACGATGGCTTCCAAAAGGTGTATATCCTGGCGCATAACGCCATAGCTGGTAATAAATACCTGTATATCCGTTCCCTTCAGCGATTCGGTATCTCTTTGCGTACCGTGAAGCACTGTGGCTTTTACACCCGGTGCAAATTTTTCCAACTCTTTTAACCAGTTGTACAATAAACTGGCTGGAGCTACCACCAGGTGCCTGTCCTGCGGGTTGGCCTCAATTTTATATAACAAAAAGGCGATGGTTTGCAGGGTTTTCCCCAATCCCATATCATCTGCCAGGCAAGCGCTCGCACCTACTTCCGCCAATAGTCGTAACCATTCGTAGCCCCTGCGTTGGTAAGGCCGTAGCTCTTTTACTTGTAAGCCCGATGGTAGGGGGTAGAGTTCTTTTTCCTGCTTTTCCCACTGTTTCCATTTTGAAAACCAGGCCGACTGTATACCGGTTTTTATAATTCCATCGGTACTCTCCTCTGTCGCCTCGCCCAATTCCAACCAGCGGGCTACTCTCAGCACATTTTTTTCAA
Organism: Paraniabella yanshanensis; assembly: GCA_040393015.1. Classification (GTDB taxonomy): domain Bacteria; phylum Bacteroidota; class Bacteroidia; order Chitinophagales; family Chitinophagaceae; genus Niabella; species Niabella yanshanensis_A. The sequence goes on along the minus strand of JBEBUZ010000003.1, from coordinate 39,286 downwards.
TCCTTCCATGTTTGAGCATCAGGCCATATTGCTGTAGCCAGTTATCGCCCAGCACCCCTAAACTTCCGTCTTTCAGCATTACCGCTTTTTGCCCGTTTAACAGGGCTTTTTGCAAATTGGAGAGAGGTACCTGCTCCTTGCCGAATTTTACCAATAGCTCCAGGAATATAAAATCGGTTTCCGTACTTTGCTTAACCACCGTGGTTTCGGCAGTATGCGGCGAATAACGGAAATGTTTGAGCAGGTCGATGCCTTTCAGGTCTATATTCTTTTCGAGTAAGAGATGATAGGTTTTTAAAAACCAGGATTTTTTTTGGGCATCCGAAAAACTTAAGTAAAAAAATCCGTTCCGCTGTTCGGAAAATTTTTTATGAAGTGATTGAAGGAAAAGCGTGAGTTCCTCTTCTTTTTCTTTATGGCGTTGTATATGTATCGTTTTATCGCCGATGGTTGTTTTGTAAATGGGTTTGAAGGGCCCTTCAACGATGATGCCCTCGTAAACAAATTGCGGTTCCAGTTTTAAGAAAGCGCCACTGATCTCGCTCAATAATACCTGCGATTGTGGAATAGTGACAAGCAGTTCTGCATCGGAGAGGTGTTCCTGCTCAACTTTTATTTGCCATTCCGCCAGTTTCTTTACAATATTTTGAATAGTAATTGCATCGCCGATATTTTCCAATTGCTGTTGGTTCAGCCAGTCCAGGGCCTGATAACTTTTGGGAGAGAGCTGGTAATAGCAGTTTTCGTATTCGAGAAAGAAATGGTAATGCTGAAAACGGTTTAACGGAAAGCGGGTCTGACCCATTTCTATATATAAGCCAATATGGTCGCTTCCGTTTTTTCTCTCTATATGGCAGATCAGTTCCACGGGATAGGGATGAAAACTGCATCTGACGGTTTGCATTCTTTTATTCTCAGTAACTATAGTATGATGCCAATCTGAAATTGGTTGCCGCCGAATGGTGGCGGCCAGCATATAAATATGTTTGCGATAAGCGTTTTTGACCGTTTGTTTTTTTAATTTCTCATCCCTGATAAATCTGGCCTGCTCCGATAGCATTGCCTTTACTTTTTGAAGTTCGGGCGGATTCATGCCCAGCAAAGATTTTACGCTGTCGTCATTGAACGATTTGAACCAGGTGCGTAATTGCGGGCGGGAGAGGGGCTGTTCGCCCGTAGCCATACCCTCCGGCGTTTTAATAAGCTGCCGGATAGATACTACCGGATTTTTCGAAAAAAAATTATCGGGCTGAAATAATAAATAGGTTTTTGTATTCGTAATGCTCATGCTTGTCTTTGATCAGGCAAATATAATATTAGATAGTAAAGGATAAAATATGTCAACCCTCCCTGCATTATATTTGCGCCAAATTTCAAGTATGAGCACTATCTTTTCTGCAATTTTTAATACGCCGTTTGAATCGATCCCTTTTTCCACCATTCCTGCCGATGTATACCAGGGTGAAATAGAGCAGGCGATAATTATGGCGAGAGAGGAAGTAGAGGCTATTGCCAATAACACGGCCGCACCAGATTTTAGCAATGTTATAGAGGCCCTGGAGCGATCGGGGAAAACACTTGGCCTCGCCAGTTCTGTTTTTTTTAATCTCACCTCGGCCGAAACCAATGATATACTCGAAAAAACCAAGCAGGTAGTTTCACCTTTGCTGGCTGCCTTTGGCAATGATATCATTCTGAACGAAAAGCTTTTTCAACGAATAAAACTGGTTTACGACCAGGCCGGGACATTGAATCTTTCGGCTGAAGAAAATCGTCTGTTAGAAAAGACCTATAAACGGTTTATCCGCAATGGCGCAGTTTTATCGGCAGAAGGAAAGGAAAAATTAAGATCAATCGACCAGGAGCTGGCCCATGCAACCGTTAAGTTTTCACAGAACCTGTTAAATGAAACCAACGATTATTTTTTGCATATCGCAGATGAGGCGGAGCTTAAGGGATTACCTGCCTCGGTTATATCGATGGCTGCTTCAGATGCCCGCACCCGCGATCTGGAAGGCTGGGTTTTTACTTTACATAATCCCAGCTTTATGCCTTTTATGACCTATGCTTCCCACCGCGACAGACGCAAGGAACTTTACCTGGCTAATGCACGAAAAGCCTTTGGGCCGAATGAATACAATAACGGATCGATAGTAAAAAAGATAGCAGCGTTGAGGCAGCAACGGGCTGTTTTGCTGGGGTTTGATAATCATGCCGACTTTGTATTGCAGGAGCGTATGGCTTCGTCGCCCGGGATAGTGAACGATTTTCTAAAGGATCTGCTGCAAAGAGCCAAACCTTTTGCTTTAAAAGATGTGGAGGAACTGAAAAAATGGGCTGCCGCCGATGGAATAGAAGAATTAATGCCTTATGACCATGCCTATTACTCCGAAAAATTAAGAGAAGCGAAATACAGTTATTCTGAAGAAGAAATCAGACCTTATTTTTCGCTGCCCTCAGTGCAACAGGCAGCGTTTGATGCCGCCGGCCAATTATACGGGTTAAGCTTTATCAGGCGAGAGGATATTGATGTTTACCATCCGGAGGTGGAAGTGTACGAAGTAGTAGAAGGTGGCGGGCACAAAGCCCTGTTGTACACCGACTGGTTTCCCCGCAAGGGCAAAACAGCGGGAGCATGGATGACCTCTTTCAGGGATCAGTTTATACTCAACGGTATTAATCATCGTCCGCATATAAGCATGGTAGGCAATTTCTCCCGGCCCGATGGCGATACACCGTCCTTACTCACTTTTAGAGAGGTGACCACTTTGTTTCACGAATTCGGACATGCCCTGCACGGTATTCTTGCTGATACAGTGTATGAAAGCCTTAGCGGAACCAGTGTTTACCGCGATTTTGTAGAGCTGCCCTCCCAGTTCATGGAAAATTATTGTTATCAGAAATCTTTTCTTTCCACTTTTGCCCGGCATTACAAAACGGGAAAAGCTTTGCCTGAGCAGAAGATCGATCAAATTGTTGCTTCGGCTAATTTTATGGAAGGGTACCAGACTTTAAGGCAAATTTCCTTCGGGATATTGGATATGGCTTATCATACCCATCAATTTAGGGATTCGGACGAAATAGAGCAGTTCGAAAAGGCAGTCATCAAAGACACGATGCTATATCCCGATATTGCCGGTACTGCCATGAGCCCCTCTTTCTCTCATATTTTTGCGGGTGGGTACGCGGCAGGTTATTATAGCTATAAGTGGTCGGAAGTGCTTGATGCGGATGCTTTTGAAGCATTTAAAGAAAGCGGTATTTTTGACGAAGCCACTGCTGCCCGGTTCAAAACACTGTTAAGCAAAGGTGGAACCGAGGATCCGATGGATCTTTATATAGCGTTCAGGGGACGCAAACCTAATCCGGACGCATTGCTGCGCAGGGCAGGGTTGGCATAAAAAAAGAGGTTATTGAAAAACAACCTCTTGTTCACAGTAAGTTTAGATATACATAGCGTTACGAACTTCCATCACTACAAACATTTTTTTCTTTTTATCTGTTTGCCATTCAACACTCTGGCCTTCTTTAACGCCCATCAGTTGCACGCCGAGAGGCGAAATGGCTGATATTCTGCCCAGCCAGTCATTGCTTTCTGACGGCGGTACAATCTTAAACTCCAGGTTCTGCCGGGATTGAATATTTCTTAGTGTGATGCGATCGTAAAGGCGCGACACATCGTTCGGGAAGTCCTCTGCCGTTACAGCCTGCGCAGCGTTTAGCCGGTTTTTGATTCTGTTTTTTTCGGAGCTGCTCAGCGAGGCGAACCGGTTATCGCTTTCCAGCGCCTTCGTTAGTAACTTATGATCTTCGTCTAAAAAAATAGGGCCATGTTTTTCTTTCATGTCTGTATAAAATTTAAGCGTATTGAAAATATAGATGATACTTGCCAAGAATAGCGATATCACTTCACTGTTGCTGTGAAGTGCAGAACGAATCCCCGGGAACCCTTGGTTACCGGGGTCTACTTGTTAAAATCTTTGGGATTTGAAAAGGCATAGAGGCGACGACCGGCAAAAGGAACCATTGGGCTCCAACTTGTTGCGTAACCGGGAAAATGAATAGGTATATGCCTGTGATAATGCATTCGGGTAAAGATACGAAAAAAAAGTGATATGGCTCTTACCTTTCATAGGGCTAAAACTATCGATCCTGTAAAATATTCCCTCCGTTTGCTGGAACAAGTTATTTTAGCAAAAATAAAATGCTGATATGAAACGGTTCTTTTTCCCTTCGGTTCTTTTTTTGTTATCGAATGCAATCTTTGCTCAGGCATTAAAACTGACTGCCGATGATTATAAAAGAGCGGAGCAATTCCTGGGTTTTAACACGGCGAAGCTCGTGGATTGGACCCAGCCCAACCCTCAATGGCTCAGTGGAGACAGGTTTTGGTACAGGCAGGGAAATAAGGTATTCCTGGTAGATCCCGCTAAAAAAATAAAAGCAGAAACCAGGGAGTATGGAAATCAAACCCCGACAGCAGCTCCTTCCGGACGTATGCGGCCAACGAAGGAAGTGGTGTCGCCCGATGGAAAGAAGGCGGTTTTTATCCGCGATTACAATTTATGGGTAAAAGACCTGGCTACTAAAAAAGAAACCCGGTTGACCTTCGATGGTGTTAAGGATTATGGTTATGCCACTGACAACGCCGGCTGGAAACACAGCGATGCGGCCATCGTATCCTGGTCTCCCGATTCCAAAAAACTGGCGACTTTTCAACAGGATCAGCGAAAGGTAAACGATATGTACCTGGTAACCACCAATGTGGGAGCCCCTCGCTTAGAACAATGGAAATACCCCCTTCCGGGCGATGAGTATATACCTACCATCAGGCGGGTGATTATAGATGTGGAAAAGCGGGAAGTAATTTCACTAAGTATACCACCCGATCCGCACCGTGCAACCCTGAGCGACGATATTGCCAGCAGCGGCAGTTTCGACGATATCGATTGGTCGGCCGATGTGTCGGAAATGGCATTTATTTCTTCATCGAGGGATCATAAAATTGCCCGCCTGCGAATCGCTAATACAGCTACGGGCTCAGTGAGAGAGGTTTTTGAAGAAAAAGTTGCTACTCAATATGAATCGGGCAGAAACGCTATTAACTGGCGCTATCTCTCCAAAACCAACGAAATAATCTGGTATTCCGAGCGGGACAACTGGGGACATTTGTATTTATACGACAGTAAAACGGGAAAGCTCAAACATCAGATCACCAAAGGAGAATGGGTGGTTGGGCAGTTAAAAAAGGTAGATGAAAAAAATCGGGTTCTTTATTTCACCGGTTATGGCCGCGAAAAAGGGAATCCCTATTTTTCGTATCTTTATAAGATAGGGTTTGATGGAAAAGGGCTCACCTTATTAACGCCCGGGCCCGGTAACCACACTATCAGTTTCTCGCCTTCGGGGAATTATTTTACAGACGTTTATTCGCAGCCCGATGTGCCGCCGGTGGCCGAACTACGGGATATAAACGGAAAGCTGATCACCAATCTGGCGCGTGCCGATGTATCTCGCCTGGTGGCCAGAGGTTGGAAGCCGCCGACGGTGGTAAGTACGAAGGCCGCTGATGGCGTATCTGATATCTACGGACTTGTATTTACACCCACCCGGATGGATCCTGCGAAAAAGTACCCCGTGATAGATTATATTTATCCTGGTCCACAGAGCGGAAGCGTAGGTAGCTGGAGTTTCTCAGCTTCGAGGAGCGACCATCAGGCCCTGGCAGAATTGGGATTTATCGTTGTGTTGATGGAAGGAACAGGAAATCCCTACCGATCTAAAAGTTTTCACGATGCCAGCTATGGGAATATGGCCATCAATACCCTGCCCGACCAGATAGCGGCTATCAGGCAATTATCGCAGCGATATCCCATGGATACAACCCGGGTAGGAATATGGGGCCACAGTGGTGGCGGTTTTGCAACGGCAGCCGCAATGTTTAAATACCCCGATTTTTTCAAAGTAGGCATAGCCGAATCGGGCAACCACGACAATCGTAATTATGAAGACGATTGGGGAGAGCGTTATAATGGTTTAGTGGAGAATAGCGACTATGCAGCACAGGCCAACCAGGCTTATGCAAAAAATCTCAAAGGCAAACTGATGCTGGCCCACGGGATGATGGACGATAATGTACCGCCTTACAATACTTTTCTGGTAGTGGAAGCTTTGCAAAAAGCTAATAAGGACTTTGACCTGGTGATATTTCCGTCTGCGCGGCATGGCTTTGGTGAGTATAGTTATTATATGATGCGCCTGCGCTGGGATTATTTTGTGAAACATCTCCTGGGAGCCGAACATCCTAAGGAATATCGTATCGGGCCGAAATAGGCGGGGACATCAGTTTATAATGGTACGGAACGTCAGGTTAACTTCTGGCGTTCTTATTTTTTAGCAGGTGGAAGGGAATGCAACCAGTGCCTTTGTGCGGCACCCTTCATTAATAAATTCATTTTGAGAGGTTGCTTTTTATCCGGGTAAATCGGTTTTTGCTGCTTCCCAGCCAATAATGGCGGTTTTTCGATCGGGTCCCCACCTATACCCGCCTGTCTGACCGGTTGCCTGTATAACCCGGTGGCAGGGAATGAGAAAGGCTACGGGGTTGCTGCCGATAGCGGTTCCAACGGCCCTTGAAGCCTTTGGCTTTTCTATTTTTTGGGCAATGTTCTGGTAGGTGGATAGTTTTCCCACCGGGATGGTTAACAGACATTCCCATACTTTTAGCTGGAACTCCGTTCCTTTCAGGTGAAGTTTAATTTCGGGAAGATTAGTCCAGTCACTGCGAAAAATCGATAGCGCCTGTTGTTGTAACTCATCGGTTTTTCTTTGAATCGCGGCGTTAGGAAATTTACTTTTCAAATTCCCGATGGCGAGGGTTTCTTCTTCAATAAAGGCCAGATGGCAAATTCCCTTTGAAGTGGACGCTACGATAATGTTTCCAAAGGGGCTCTCGCTTATATCATAGTGAATGGAAAGGTTCCGTCCTCCGTCTCTGTATTCTGCGGGGGTCATGCCTTCTATATTAATAAAGAGGTCGTGCAGGCGGCTTGTACCCGATAATCCGGTATCCAGCGCTGTATCGAACAGTGTTGCCTGTTTTTGCTCCAGCATTTTTTTTGCATGGCCGATACTGATATATTGTAGAAATTTTTTAGGACTGGCTCCCGCCCAATCGGTGAATAACCGCTGGAAATGCAGGGGGCTCAGGTGCACGGCCGCAGCAATTTCATTCAGCGAGGGTTGTTGCCTGAAATGTTGCCTGATAAATGCTATTGCCTGGGCAATACGCTGATAATCTATGACGGATTGGGATTCTTTAACCGGATGCATAACAAAGCAAATTTCAGGAATTATTGGCGTTTGAAAAATCCGAAACCTGCGAAGTATGGATTGGCAATACCCACAAATACCGCGTCTTTGGGCGCTGCCGGTTCTTTAGTCGGTCGGCCGATCGCCGGGAAATTGAAATACTCCCCTGATTCCGACGATGGCATTTGCGTCTTATATTTGTGATAATATCAACCGGATATGAGGGATTTTTTCGAAAATATTGAATTAGATGAATTGTCGTCGACACCCAAGTACCTGCAACTGGCAAACGCGGTGATCCAGGCTATTACCCTGGGTAAGATCAAACAGGGAGATGTTATTCCTTCTATTAATGAAATGAGCTTTCAGTTTGATATATCGCGGGATACGGCGGAAAAATCCTATAAGTATCTCAAAAAGCTGGGCGTATTAGGATCGGTGCCGGGCAAGGGTTATTTTGTAAAGACTGCCGATAGAAAAAGCGATACCCGTGTTTTTTTAATGTTCAATAAATTAAGCGCACATAAAAAAATTATCTATGATTCTTTTGTGAAAACCCTGGGCGAAACCGCTGTTATAGATTTTTATATTTATAACAATGATTTTAACTTTTTTAAACGGCTTTTATCCAATGCAGGTGATCACTATTCACATTTTGTGATCATTGCCCATTTTCTGGAGAGCGGAGAAAACGCCTATGAAATCCTGAATACCATTCCTAAGGACAAACTGATATTGCTGGATAAGCTGGTTCCGGGTGTAAGCGGAGAATTCAGTGCGGTGTATGAAAATTTTGAAGAAGATATTTACAGAGCACTCGAAAAAGCGCTGGAAAAATTACAAAAATATGAAACGGTTAAGATTATAGTTCCCTCCTATACCTATTTCCCGGCAGAGATAACCAATGGTTTGAAGCGGTTTTGTCACGAATATGCGTTTACGGCCGCCGTTGTCCATGATATTTGTAAGGAAAAGGTAGAAGCGGGTACGGTTTACATCAGCCTGATGGAAGATGACCTGGTGTCGCTGATTGAGAAAATAAGAAGTACCGATTTGAAAATTGGCGAAGATGTAGGGGTGATCAGCTATAATGAAACGCCCTTAAAAAAGCTTCTGTTGCAGGGGATTACCACTTTTTCTACCGATTTTGAAGAAATGGGCCGGCAAGCGGCACAGCTTATACTGGACGCAACAAAAAAGCAGGTGGAAATACCTTTTCATTGCCGGCTAAGGCCTTCGCTTTGATTGACGGAGCAACAGGCTTAAAATTATAAACAACAAGTAACCGTAATAATTCCCATGAAAATTATTTCTGCCTCTTATATAAAAAGTAGCGCCAATTACACGCAGTGCCCTCCGGCGGATAAGCCAGAATACGCCTTTATCGGCCGGAGTAATGTGGGTAAATCGTCGCTCATTAATATGCTCTGTAATAAGAAAGCATTGGCGAAAACATCGGCGGCTCCTGGTAAAACGCAGCTTATTAATCATTTTATCATTAATGACCCGGGAGCAGGTACCTCAAAGGCCAAAGCCAAACAGGCATGGTACCTGGTAGATCTGCCCGGGTACGGCTATGCGAAGGTGTCCCAAAAGCAACGGAAGAGCTGGACAACCATGATAGAAGATTATATATTAAAAAGACCCAACCTCGGAAACCTTTTTGTTCTGATAGACAGCCGTCATGAACCGCAAAAGATTGATCTGGAGTTTATCGATCAGTTGGGGACCTGGCAGGTGCCTTTTTCGATCGTGTTTACCAAGGCCGATAAGAACAAGCCAGGAGGCACTCAGAAAAACGTGGAAAAATTCATCAATACATTACGGGAAAACTGGTCTGATATACCGTCTTATTTTATCAGCTCTGCTACCCGTGGCGATGGGAGGGAGGAACTATTGGATTATATTAACGATCTCAACCAGGAATTTGCCGCGCTGCAGGGCGAGTGAGCACCCAGGAAGGGAGGCAAATAGCCCTGTGGTGCAAAGGAATTGCAATTAGACCGAAACCTGCTAATTTTGACCGGATTAATCCGGTTCAGAAAACAAAATAGAATGAAGTTTTTATATATAGCGCTTATTTCCTCTCTACTGTGCTCCTGCGTAAAAAACGAACCTTTTGTGCAGTCGTACTCAGTGCCTTCTGTTTATAATTACGGTTCCAAAGACCCTTCGGCTTTGGCGCGTGTTATTATGATGCATGGAATAGAAAATTACCTGGCGGGTTCAGTAAACGGGCAGTTGAGCGCAGCGATCCTGGATTCTCTCTGGGATAATAGAGACAGCAGCTTTACCTCGTCAATGGTTCCCAACTTTTTGTATGATGCAGATATTTTAAACGGGATGGTGACCGTAAGGCTGGCGGGTGCGACAAATAACGCCGACTCTATGAAAATGCTGGCGGATTCGGTGGTGTACCTGAGCCAATACAGCGGACAGACGGCAACCAACGGTGTTGCGGGTGTGCTGAGTGCTGGCGGATCGAAATATTTATTCGACGAAAACGGAGTGGAGATGAAGGAGGTTTGGGCAAAAGCCATGCTGGGCGCTATGTGTATGAATAATGCGCTGGTTAATTTTCCTCTTACACCTGGGACCAACTCGGAAACCGCCTGGGACATGGCTTACCGCTATGTAGGATTTCCTTTGAATTACGAGCCTTCTGCCGACTATACGACTGCCCCTTTGAAAGCCGACCGACCTCTTGCCATAGCGGCGTTATTTTCCGGGGCCAGGGCCTTTCGGGAAGATGCAAAAATATACGAAGAGTTCCGGCGGGGAAAAACATCGGCCCTGGCGGGCAATGGCAATGCAGCCGCTCCATCGGTGACTATTTTGACCCTGTATATAGAAAAGACGATTGCGGGCGCCACAATAGATGCATTGGATAATGTAAAGGCCGCCGGAAACCTAGGGACAAAACTTCATTATCTTTCACAGGCTTATGGACTGGTATGGGCTTTAAAGTATGGCGGGCAGCAAAGCCCGTTAACAGGTGCCGATTATTGGTTGTTGAGAAGTATTCTGAATTCCAATTTTTATAGTCTGGTTCAGGACGCTTCTTATGTACAGATAAACGAAGCCAGGGAGATCATTGCCTCGGCTTTTGAACTATAGTTTTTCCAGCATATCCACCACTTTTTCCTTTTTCAGGATCAGGTAACCCAACCTGTCATTGCTGATTCCTTCTTTTAACTGGTAGCTGAAAGACAGGGCTTCATCGGTAACGGTGGTTTCAAAATGGCGGAAGGCAATAGTGGGCTGGCCTTTTAGTTCTTCGCCGATTTCGTAGAGATGGGTAGACAAAATGAAGAGCGATGTTTTTACTTTGCTTAATCCTTTGATTACCGTCAGCGAGCACCGCATAGCGTCCTGCACGTTGGTGCCCTTAAACAACTCATCTATCAGCACCAGCCATTTTCTGCCGTCGCTTATTTTTTGAACGGTATTCTTGATTCTTTGTACTTCGTTGAAGAAAAAACTTTCGCCTTTTGCAATATTATCTACTACATTAATATTGCTGATCAGGCCATCGAACAAACTGAGGCGCATTTCTGCTGCGGGAACGCCCATGCCAATATGTGCCAGAAAAACGGCCGCTCCTACCGATTTGATCAGGGTGCTCTTCCCCGCCATATTTGCTCCCGTAAGGAAAATAAAATTTTGCTCCGGACTCATTTGCAAATCATAAGGCACAGGCCGGTGTAGTAAAAGATGGTATAATCCCTTTGCCTCGATATAGGGTTGCTCACCCTGTTCAAACCGGGGAAAATGTAAGTTGTATTTCCGAACCGCAAAAGCCATCGAATACCAGGCATCCAGTCTGCCATATATGTCGATAAGTTCCTGCACCTCTATTTTATGGTTGATGCGCATATTAACGGCAAAGTAGAGGTATTTCTGTCTGGAAATAAGCTGATTTTCGTCTGTTTCCGACATCTGCCGGAAAGCTTCAACTGTTTTTAACAAATGTCCGATCCGGTTTATATAGCCCTTAAAATGAGCAGGGAGATCGGCATTGCGCAGGATGATTTCTATTTTTTTCAAACCCCTGAAAAAGTCGACAAAATGTTTAATAGAAAATTTTACCATCGAATAATCCACGCTATGCAGCAGTTGGTATAGCAAACCATCCATTTCCGTAGGTTTGTTCCTGATGGTATCCAGTGCATAATCCATGAATTTTACCATCACTAATACGGTTCCGTTTGAAATTTCCTGCGGCCAATCGTCTATATGTGCGGTCAGTTCCTTTAAGATGTTTTGGGTGCCGGTTATTTTTTTTATATCGCTGAACGGAGAAGAAAAAAAATGTCTTAACCATTCTTTTCCGCCCTCGGTACGGGTAAAATTCAATTGGTGAAAGATAGAATATCCTTCTTCTGCATGAAATATGGAAATATCACGGAAAGAAATTTCGTCTATTTGCATGGTAGTCTTTAATGTAGAATATTAAATGTAGAATAGCCGATATTCGATAGGTTAAGGCCTCAATCTGTTAACTTTCAACTTTTCTCAGTTCCGCTCAAACAATAACCTTTCTCCCTTATAAGACTCATTCCATTGCCCGTTTCCATAAACCAGGTGTCCGTTTACGAAGGTATGGGTAATACTTGCCGGGAACCTGAAGGGACTGGCATTCTCCCCGGCTTTTTCAAAGGGACTCCAACCACATTTGTATAAAATATTCTCTTTTCCGATGGTGAAAGGCTTATTCAGATCGGCAATTACCAGGTCGGCAGCGTATCCCTCGCGAATATAACCGCGGTTTTTTATACTAAAGCAATCCGCTACGGCATGGCTCATTTTCTCCACGATTTTTTCCAGCGATATCCTTCCCAGGGAGTGATAATAAAGCATCAGGGCCAGGGAATGCTGCACCAGGGGCAGGCCGGCATGGGCTTTCAGGTAGGGTTCGTCTTTTTCGGCAAAGGTATGAGGCGCATGATCGGTGGCAATAAGATCCAGCCGGTCATCGAGCAATGCCTTCCATAAAGCGTCTCTGTTCGCGGGCGCTTTAATAGCCGGGTTACATTTGATGAAGTTGCCCTGAACAGGATAATCGTCGGCAGTGAAATGCAAATGGTGTACACATACTTCGGCGGTAATCCTTTTGTCTTTCAGCGGAATCATATTAGTAAACAGCTGCAGTTCTTTTTCGGTGCTGATATGCAGGATATGCAGCCGGGCATCGTGCTTTTTGGCTAACTGAATGGCGTAGAACGAGGATTCGAAGCAGGCTTCCTCATTGCGAATAAGCGGGTGGTCGGCCGCGGTTAGCTCGCGTCCGCTGTCGATAGCTTTCTGTAAGTTATTTTTAATAATTCTTTCGTCTTCGCAATGGGTAGCGATAAGCATTTCGCTTTCGCTGAAAATTTTATCTAATATCAGCGGACTGTCTACCAGCAAATTGCCGGTACTGCTTCCCATAAATATCTTAATTCCGCAAATACGTTCTTTGAAAGCGTTGGCCGCGAGGGCATCGTCGGCATTGGCGTTGCTGGTGCCCATATAAAAAGAATAATTGGCCAGTGAGCTTTGCGCGGCGATATCGTATTTATTCTCCAACAGGTCGAGGGTGAAAGCGGGTGGAATGGTATTGGGCATCTCCATAAAGCTGGTAACTCCTCCGGCAACGGCGGCCCTGCTTTCTGTATAAATAGTGGCCTTGTGGGTTAGACCCGGCTCGCGAAAATGCACCTGGTCGTCGATAACACCGGGTAGGAGAAACTTTCCTTCGCCGTCGATTTCAATAACTGCTTCCGCTGTATTAATCCGGCTATCTATTTTTTCAATTCTGCCATTTTTTAGTAAAACATCTTTTACTACTGTTTTGGCCTCGTTTACAACCTGAATGTTTTTTAAAAGATATATTTGCACGGTCTTTGTTTTTATTGATGGCGATTTCTGTTGTCCGGCAGCGATGCTTTCGGGTGTCATTAATAAATCGCCATCTGTGAACTGTTCATAAACTTCATTATTGAATGACGCAATTTAAGAAATACCTGCCTACACTCGTGGTTGTTTTATGCCCCTTGTTCGTTTTTTCACAAACAACCTACCTGCCCCGGGGCGATAAGCAGGAAATTTTGCTGGACAGGCTGGAAATAAAAGCGCAGCGCGATCCCTCTTTGAACCTTAGCAAAACGAAGCCCTACAGCCGCGAATTTTATGTACCGGCGGTTAGAAATTATTTACAGGTAGATTCGGCCCTCGATGCCAGTTTAACCGCTGTGGATAAATACTATATAAAAAGTTTGTTGGCTAATAACCTCGAATGGATATCGCCCGCAGAGAGGGAACTTTATGAGAGTAACAGATCGATTGCCAATACCTTTTATAATTATCCGGCCGGTCTTTTTGAAACCCATAGCAAGGATTTTGATCTTAGCGTGAATCCCGTCCTGAATCTGGGGCTGATGAAGGAGAAGGACAACGAGAACACTCTTTTTTACAATACCCGCGGAGTAACGCTGCGTGGGCGTATTGCAGGGAAGATAGGGTTTTCTACCACACTCACAGAAAATCAGGAAAGATACCCGGGGTATGTTCAGGAATGGATGAATGAACGCACTGCCGTACCCGGTGCGGGGTTTTACCACAGTTTGGAAAATGGTAAGCGCGATTATTTTGACGCGCGGGGCTATATCACCTTTGGCGCTACTCCTTATGTGGATGTGAGTTTTGGCTACGATAAAAATTTTATAGGCAATGGCCAGCGCAGCTTATTTTTAAGCGATGTGGGTAATAATAACCTTTTTCTCCGGTTAAATACCCGGATCTGGAAGTTCAATTATCAGAACCTTTTTATGGAACTGACCAATGCCTACCAAAGTAACCCCGGCGACAATTTGTTGGGAAAGAAATATGCCGCCATGCACCATCTCGATATCAACCTTACACAGTGGCTGAATGTGGGATTGTTTGAGGGAGTGGTTTTCGGACGACCTGACCGGTTTGAATTTGGTTACCTCGTTCCTGTTATTTTTTACCGCTCTGTAGAGCGCGACCAGGGAAGCCCGGATAATGCGGTGGTGGGAATGGATTTTAAGGCCAATATCGCTCATACCGCCCAACTCTACGGCCAGTTGCTGTTTGATGAGTTTAAAATTTCGGAATTGAAGGCCGGTAATGGCTGGTGGGCCAATAAATTTGGGTACCAGTTGGGGGCCAAATATATCGATGCTTTTAAAGTAAAGAATTTAGACCTGCAGTTAGAGTTGAACCGGGTGCGCCCCTATACCTATTCGCATTACGATTCGGTAGCCAACTATTCGCATTACAATCAGCCTTTGGCACATCCCTTAATGGCTAATTTCAACGAATGGATAGGTGTAATGCGGTATCGTCCTGCGCCTAAATGGACCATCGAAGGGCGGGCAATGTACTACACACAGGGCCTGGATAGCACGGCCGGTGTTAATTTCGGAAGCAACCTGTTTCTTCCCAATATTACCCGCACCGGCGAATATGGACACCAGGTAGGTAATGGATGGACAACAAATACCGCCATTGCCAGTTTGCTCTTGTCCTATGAGGTAAAAGAGAATCTTTTTCTCGAATTCATGGGAATGATCCGCAAACAACGGTATGCTTCACCACCTGCGGCTGCTACCAAAAGCAGCACTATATTAAACCTGGGCCTGAGATGGAATATTGGGCGCAGAGACTTTTATTTTTAGTTTTGAAGTATCCTGCCGTTTTATCGTTATTGTTAGCTGTAGCGCTCCCGTTTTGGACCATTACTTTGATGGCTCAGTCGCCCGATGTTATTGTTTGGACCCCTGGCAGGAAACTAAAACTGAGCGATTTTAAGGTGGCGAGCGACACGGCTGCGCACCTGGCTTCTAATGTAGCGGCCTTAACCAGAACCGGGATTATTTATTACCTCACCACCGAAAAAAATGGCAACCGGCCGGTCAGTATCCGTATAACCGTACAGGCTACGGTTCATAAGAACCACAGTTTCGTGAGGCAGCGGGTGTTCAGGATGCCGGCCGACCGCCAGCAACGCTTACTCAATCATGAGCAAAAGCATTTCGATATTTCGGAAATATATGCAAGGGAAGCCACACAACAATTGCGGAATTTAAAGCTATCGGGCAAATACCAGGAAGAGATAAGGCGATTTGTACAGGAAAAGTTTCAGGCTGCCGAGGCTTATCAGCGCAGATACGATGCTGAAACCCGAAACGGGGAAGATTTTGAAGCACAGAAGGAATGGGATAAAGTGATATCTGCCCGTCTGCAAAAACTGCAACCCTATCAAAAAAAAGTGGTAGTGCGAAATTTATAGCTAAAACCTCGTTTTTCATCCCGTTTCTTTTATTTTCGTGAGATGAAGTTTCGATTCCTTCTTTATGTTGGCTTACTGTACTCTGTTGCAGCGAACACACAACCCGTTCCCGCCTCGCAGCTCCTGCAAAATATTAAAAAGCTGAACGTGCTGGGTTCCGTACTTTATATCGCCGCTCACCCCGACGATGAGAATACCCGACTGATTACCTACCTGGCCAATGAGAAATTGTACCGTACTGGCTACCTGTCCTTAACCCGTGGCGATGGCGGGCAAAACCTGATTGGTGATGAGCAGGGAATTGAGTTGGGCCTGATAAGAACCCAGGAACTTTTGGCCGCCCGGAGGATTGATGGTGGCGAGCAATTTTTTACCCGGGCTTACGATTTTGGCTATTCCAAAAGTCCGGAAGAAACTTTCACAAAATGGGGGAAAGATAAGGTATTAGCCGATGTTGTATGGGTAATCAGGAAGTTTCGTCCGGATATTATCGTGACCCGTTTCCCAACAACCGGCGAGGGAGGGCACGGACACCATACGGCCAGCGCCATTTTGGCTAACGAAGCCTTTAAGGCGGCGGCAGATCCCGCCAGGTTTAAAGACCAGTTGAAATATGTGCAACCCTGGCAGGCGAGAAGAATAGTATGGAACACCTTTAATTTTGGAGGAAATAATACTACCGACCCTTCTCAGTTTAATGTAAATGTTGGAGGATACAATGCGCTGATGGGGCGGAGTTATGGAGAAATAGCCGCACAGAGCCGCAGTCAGCATAAATCCCAGGGTTTTGGAGCCGCCGCTACCCGGGGCGATAGCTATGAGTATTTCCGAACCACCGGCGGCGATGCTCCACGGGAAGATTTGCTGGATGGGGTAGATATTACCTGGAACCGGGTAGGAAAAAGAGGAGCGGTTTACCAGCAGGCCATTGCAGATATTGTCGCCCGCTACGATGCCAGTTCACCACAACGATCGGTTCCTGCGCTAACCGCCCTTTACCAATTGCTGGATAAAGCCGGCAGCGATTACTGGATAAATAAGAAGAAAGAGGAGGTGCAACAGCTGATTGCCGACTGCAGCGGTTTGTTTATAGATGTTTACACCAACCAGGCTTTTGCTGTACAAACGGGCGACCTTAGGATACAGGTTGTAGCGAACAACCGGCTGGGCGCAGATGCAGTTATAAAATCGGTGTCGGTCGATGGTATTTCCGAATCCATCAACAAACGCCTGGAGACCAACAAAAATTTCTCATTTGATAAACGAATAGCCGTTCCGGTCTCAAAAGAAATCACCCAACCTTACTGGTTAAAGGAGAGGATGGAAGAGGGATTGTACGAAGTGCCGGATCAACTTCTCATCGGTATGCCTGATGTGCAGCCTGCCTATAAAGTGGAAGTAGTGGTAACCGTTCAGGGCCAGGATCTTACATTTGAGAAACCCCTGCGTTACCGTTTTACCGACCCGGTGAAGGGAGAAGTATATCAACCCTTGCCGGTTATTCCACCGGCAACCATTACCGCTTCGCCCAACCTGCTGGTATTTAATAAGGCGGAGAATCGTACGCAGGATCTTCAAACACATTTGCTGGCCTATACCGAAATTCCCGGAAATATAAAGGCGGGACTTACCGGAATAGATTATTCGCCGGTACAAACCGCGGCATCGGGTGGGAAGGCCGGGCATACGATTACATTTGATTTTAAAGTAACCGATACCCACCAGCCTGACGAAGTGTATACTGTTTCTGCGCATGCCGGGAAGGACGGGAAAGAGGATACCGCAGCCTATTCCCTCGCATTAAAAACCATTAGTTACGACCACATACCCGCTATCCGTTATTTTTATCCCGATTTTGTGACTGCCTTAAATATCAATTTAAAAACGGTAGGTAAAAATATAGGATATATTCCGGGGGCAGGGGATAAGGTGGCAACAGTGCTGGAAAGAATGGGTTACCAGGTGGTAATACTCGATAAAGCCACATTGACTTCCACTGATCTCAGCCGTTTCGATGCCATTCTCACCGGTGTACGCGCCTATAATACCAACGACTGGTTGGTTGAGCAGCACGACCGACTGATGAGTTATGTGAAAGAGGGTGGCAATCTTATTGTACAATATAATACCAATAACAATCTTGGCCGGCTTACTTCTGCCATCGGCCCTTATCATTTTAATATTACCCGCAACAGGATCACCGATGAAAATGCAAAAGTGACGCTGCTAGATCCCGCTCATCCTGTGTTTAATTTTCCAAATAAAATCAGTGAAAAAGATTTCGGGCATTGGGTGCAGGAGCGGAGTATTTACCATGCCGGTAGCTGGAACAAGGCATTCACACCATTGCTGTCGATGGCCGACCCCGGAGAGAAACCTGATGAGGGCAGTCTGATCACCGCCAGGTATGGGAAGGGCCATTTTACTTATACCGGTCTGGTGTTTTTTCGTCAGCTTCCGGCGGCCGTACCCGGCGCCATGCGTTTGTTGGCGAACCTGATAGCTTTGAATGCGGAGCGGGAATGATGATGCCGGATATTAAGTGAGTAACCTGCGATTTAGCGGGGTATTATACGGGTGTGCAATTTAGTGCCGATATCCCTAATCGTAACCTTCTCCAAAATGAAAGTAAAAAATGAGTGATAATAAAAAGCCGTTTATTGATATACGAAGAGGAGAAGCAGCCTTTCTTGCAGCTATTGTGATTGGGCTGGTTATAGGTACTTTAATAAAAAGAGTGCGATTAGGTTTGATGTTAGGGCTGATTATTGGCCTTGGAATCGTATTTTTAAATAATTTCAGAGGAAAAAAATAACGTGTACGACCGCAACGATAAACCGCCCTTATTCCGCAGTTGGAATACCTGGTACCTGCTTGTACTGGTCATTCTGGTGGCGTTGATTGTACTATTTTATTATCTGACCAAAAAATTTTCATGAGGCTACCCGACTGGATAGTGTTGATTGTTACACTCCTGGTAATTATTTTATACGGAGTTTACAAAAGCCGGAGTACGAAAGACCTCGAGGGTTATTTCCTGTCCAATCGCAGCATGCCCTGGTACATCATACTCCTGAGCATTATGGGAACCCAGGCCAGTGCTGTAACTTTTCTGGCGGCACCGGGACAAGCTTATACCGATGGGATGCGTTTTGTGCAGTATTATTTTGGGTTGCCCCTGGCTGCTATTGTCATCTGTATTTCCTTTGCCCCTGTATTCAGCCGGCTAAAGGTTTATACTGCCTATGAATACCTGGAGAACCGATTTGATGGAAAAACGAGAACCTTTACCTCTTTGTTGTTTTTACTGCAAAGGGGATTGTCCACCGGCATCAGCATTTTTGCTCCTTCCTTAATCCTCTCTGTTTTATTTGGATGGAACATTTATATCACTAATTTACTGATGGGTGGTTTGCTAATCATTTATACTGTAACCGGTGGCGCCCGGGCTGTGGCTTATACGCAGCAATTACAATTTTTCATTATTATGATAGCCATGGGTCTGGCCGGATATTATATGGTAAGCAAATTACCCCCGGGTATAGGATTTACAGATGCTTTAACGGTAGGAGGGAAGCTGGGTAAATTTAATGTAATAACCACTGGCTTTGAAAAAGGAAGTTTCGATTGGGGCGATCGGTATAATATTTTCAGTGGTATTATTGGCGGATTTTTCCTCGCCCTTTCTTATTTTGGTACCGACCAATCGCAGGTAGGACGCTATTTAACCGCAAAAAATCTTTCAGAGAGCAGGATGGGGCTGCTGATGAATGGTATCGTAAAAGTGCCCATGCAGTTTTTGATACTGATGCTGGGCGTATTGGTTTTTGCTTTCTATCAATTTCATAAGGCACCGGCTTTTTTTAACCAATACGAAATAACCCGGCTCGAAAATTCGGAACACAAACAGAAACTGGAGGCTTTGCAACGATCTTTATCCGATATCGATCAAAAAAAGAATGAGGTATTGGCAGGATATAACAGAAATGAAGATAATGAGGCGGTATTTTCCAGGCTCGGGCAATTGCAGGATAGTGTGTACTCGATAAGGCAGGATATTAAAGGACTGGTAAAGGCAAACGGTGGAAGCGATAACGATACCAACTATATTTTTCTGCGTTTCGTAATCGACTATCTGCCGCAGGGATTAGTAGGGCTGATTATCGCAGTTATATTCCTCGCCAGTTGGGGGAGTATAGCCGCAGCGGTGAATTCACTTGCCTCTGCAACGGTAGTGGATATCCATAAAAAATATTTTCCAGGCTCCTCCCGAAGCGACTATTCCGTTTCAAAAATTTATACGATAGCCTGGGGTTTGTTTTGTATCCTGGTAGCTATGTTTGTGGCCAACTGGAGCAGCAGTTTGATAGAAGTAGTGAATATACTGGGATCGCTTTTTTACGGAACCATCCTCGGTGTTTTTCTGGTGGCGTTCTATGCCAAACCGGTAAAAGGGACTGCCGTTTTCTGGGCTGCGGTTATAACAGAAATTGTTATTATCGCTTTGTTTGTTCTTAATGAATATGGTAAAATAAGCCTCGGATTTTTATGGTTAAATATGATCGGGGCCATGATGGTATACGGAATTTCGCTGATCATCCAAAAAATGTTCTACCGTTCCGGTGGGTAATACTTGTATTTTGAAGTGTGGTGATGCTACCCTTGAAATTCAAATAGATTGTTACAATAAGATCACTTCTCCAAAACTGCTGCTGATATTGATCTCAGAGTTGCCCGATCCTGCTTTTCCGCTGAATACCTTGTTGAAAGTGGGTCCGTATTTTTTTTCTTTGGTTTCGTTGTTAATAAGAACACCGCTTTTATTGCGCAGATCCCCATAATTGGTATGAATATTTAACACAGCGCTTAACGCATCGGTGAGTTGTAAAGTGAGTTCCGAATAAGAGGATTTTAAATCCAGCTTTTCTATTCCTTTTTGAAGGGTTATTTTGGACTTACCGCAAAAGTCGATCCTGGCATTGATATTCCCTTTCAATTGGTCGATGATAAGATTGGAATAAGAAATATTGATATTGCCGTTGCTGATCGCTTTTGCCGAAAGACTACCAAAACTTACTTTCAGATCGGAAGCATTTGAAATATTACCTGTGGCAAGATTGCCGTACGATTGGTCGATATGTAAGGCGCCCGACCAGTCGGGAATATGCGTGCTCCCGAATTGGTTTTTCAGGGATAGAGGATTTTCGGCAGGCAGGTATACCTTGTAAGCAATTTCCATTACCACTTGTTTTCCGTTAGAAATATTTCCCGATAGTTTGGTGCGGAAACTTACAGGTTCGCCTTCATTGCTTTCGATATTTATTCGCTCAAGGATTTCGTCCGCATGGCGTTCGCTGCCTGCATATACGGAAATAATAACGTCTGCCTTTACTTCCCTGCGGTTCCAGCTACTGATGATCACGTCACCGTATTTATTATCAATCTCAACCCGCTGGCCTTTGCGAAGGGGGTAGGTTTGGGTAAACCGTTTTTCTTTTTTGGTGCCCTGAAATACTTTTGCGTTGCCCGCTCCCGATGTTACCCTTGCAGAGCTGCCATTGCGGGAAATAATGGTGTTTTGCGCCCCGGCAATCCCGGTAAGGAACAGGAAACAAAAAAGCCCGCTATAAATTTTTGTAATTTGTTTCATCTTTTTCTTTTTTTGACTGCACCTGTTTCAGGATATCCAACTGGCGACTGAGTAGTTCTGATTGCATTTTGAGGTTGCCGATCATGGCTTCCATCAGCTTTTCGCGGTTTACTCCTCTTTCGAGCTGGGCTTTAAGGGCATCATAAGAGGTGGCCAGCATATCCATATCCTTCGAAAATTCCTGGTAAAGTTCGGGCTCGCTGGTCTTTAAAATTTCCATTTGATCCTGCCTTAGTTCAATTAAGCGGCTATAATGGTAAAGTTCATTTTCCTTTTTGCGCGGAGCCGGAGCACTCTTTTTTTCTTTTTCATTTAATGCTACCGGTGCGGTATTGGAGTGCGGATTGTTTAAAGGGGCTTCTTCCGGTTGTTCCGGGGTTAACGGGACAGGGGCAGTTTCTGCACTATTTGCCACGGATGCCACTATTGCATCATTTGATTTGCCGACCCTATTCCAGCTATACCAGGAAGCAGCTCCCATAACCAAAAAAATAACCGCCGCAGCTACCTTTATCCATGTTTTCATCGAAACAGATTGGCCTTTCTGCGACCGATTTTTGTTGCCTAATTCCCGCTCTATGCGTTGCCATAGTGCATCCGAAGGTTCATAATTGTCGAAGGCCTCCTTGTTTTTTTGTATAAAATCTTCTAATCTTTTATTCATGGCACTTCTTTTAAGGTATCCAATACTTTTTTCCTGGCCCGGAAATAAATTGTTCTTACGTTGCTATGAGAGATATTGAGCATAGTAGCAATTTCTTCCTGCTTCATTTCATCAATTACAAACAGGTTAAAAATTACCCGGTAATTATCCGGAAGGGTGTCGATTGCCTCTTTTATTTTTCCGATCTCAAAAGCGAATTCATCCTCTATGTACTCCGAATGATCGCCGGCATTAAGTGTCGACAAATCCATATCCACCCATTGAACTTTTCTTTTTCGGAGCAGGCTAATCGATTTATTAATCACTATTCTCCTCAACCATGCCTCAAACGAGCCTTTATAGGTGAATTTTTCGAGCGAATTAAAAGCGTCAATAAACGATTCCTGCACAATATCTTCTGCATCTGCCAGGTTATTCAATACCCGCATACTGCTATTCAGCATTGGCTTCGAATAGCGATTGTAAATCTCAAAAAAAGCCTGTCTGTTGCCTTTGCGGCAAAGTTCCACCTGCTCGTCTGCCATTATCTCTGCAGTAAGATTCAATATTAGTACTGTGTTTTATAAGTAATCGCAAAATTGACGTAAATGTTACACGTCGGCGGATTATTTATAGACGGGGTACTCCGGAAAAGGTCGGAATAGCGGTTACTTCCCTTTTATTTCAATGGTCTTTTCTACCCGAACCGGCTCGCCGTTCGCTAAAATGCCCTGGAATTGAACGAGATAGGTTCCGGAAAAATCAGATGCAAACGCTTCTGCAGAATATTTACGGTTGGCTGTAATATCCACACCCTGGGTCCATAATAAAGTTGTCCGGTAATCCGGAATTCGCAAATTATCTCTTTCTTTGGGGGAGGGTGAAAAGAAATCCCGCTGCAACTGAAATCCATCATATTCAAATACCGAAACCGAATTGTCAATATCGAATGCGTCGAATGTGGCATTGTAGGTTTCTAAGCTAACTACCCCGGGGAACGCATGCTGGCCGGCAAGAAATAATAAGGGAACGACCTGTAGTTTTTTTACTTTATGCGGATCGTAATTGAATATATTATTGTAGTCGGTAATAGGAACGCCGTCAATCATCACGAGAATTCCATCATCGTAAGTGCGAAGATTTTTTTCATCTACTATGGACATACGAAGTTTTCCGTTCCTGAGGCTTACAGTTATATTTCTCACATACTCCCGCAGTACTTCTTCCATGGTTGAAAACCGCTTGTAATCGTCGAGATAGTAGGAGTACTCCGCTTTTCCGAAAAACGGAAAACTGTCTTTTACCGGAGGCGCTGAAAAATTGTTTAGTTCTTTTTGAAAGTAGATATTGCCCGCCTGCATCGCTATGCTTCTCCTGATTAGTTCCGCACTGTCGATATCATTCAACCGGATTTTTCCTGTAAAATAGGGCTTGTGTGCGCTGTCGGCGAATGGACTCACTATCTCAAATGTATAGCTGGAGGGATTTTTGTCTGGAAATGCTTTCAGGAGTACCTGGCCATTTCCAAAATAACCTTTGATATTAAATTTTACTATTCCTTCGGAATCACTTACGCCCGTATAAAACCCGAACGGAATAGCCGAAGGGACCGATAGTACACAGTTTACTCCGGAAGCGGGTTGTTGATTCCAGTTGCTGATAACTTTAGCCGTAACCACATGACCATCGTATTCGGGTGTAATTCCCGCCCTCACCGACTCTGACGAAGCATTTACTACGAAGTCTGTAAAGCCGTTTCTGTTTACTTCTTCGTGCGGGCGGTAATGAACAGACAGGGTTCCTTTGATAAGCTGGTTTTTATCCAAACCTGTGGAAGGACTGATGTTGATTTCGATCTTCTCCCTCGCGGAATAAGTTTCTTTGTTGGTTTCAATTCTTAGCAGGGCAGCAGCATCCGCAACCTCACCGGTTTCCGCCGCTGTTGTTCCCTGATCAGTCTGTACGCTGTCGCTCCCTTGCACAGGTCTAACCAGCGTATTAACGATCTCGATCCTCTTTTTAAAAAAGGTTTCGGGGCCTGTAATCTGCTGGCTGGCGGTATAGGCCAAAAGGGTATACACGCCTGTGGGCAGGGTGAGTGGCAAATAAAAGCTACCTTTTCCCCAATTATCGCTCATTAAAATTTTTGCCTGCAACACTGCCTTTCCCTGGTTGTTCAATAATTCCACGTAAGCCACCTTACTGCGGGTACTGGCTGGCGAACCACTTAAGTGGGCAGTAAACCATATTATTTCACCGGCCAGGTAAAATGTTTTATCTGCAAACAAAACGGTTTTTTCGGCGGGTAAATCCCGGGCAGGTTCTTGTTGCGCTAAAAGAACCTGGCTGCCTGCCGACAGGAAAAACAGGAGCGACAGCAGCGGTTTATAAAAATATCTTATGGTTACAGTCAAATGCATCTTATAATTTGGTTTACCAGTAATCAGGTCTGATGGTTGTTCCGCCCGAATACCTGCAATCAACACAGAATCTGGGGGCCCCCAGATAACCCAGCACTTCACCCTGTTCGCTCACCACTTCTTCAAAGGGAAAGAGGTTTTCGTTCGCAAAATAGTCCTCGGTTTCTTCGGGTTTAACAGCAGTTGTATCGCAGGAACCGCGGATCGCCGGGTTCCAGTTGGGTGGCCGGTTAATCATCAGTCTTTTTTGAGTGATTGTGCTTGCATACACATAGCCGATCACAATTTCCGACGGATCAGTGACGCAGCTTATATTACCCCTTAGTTCGGAGGGCTGAGGATCGAAAATAGTGCCGATAGATTCTGTATTTCTTTTCATCAACTCAAAAAACTGGTAGGCTGTTTTATCAATGGAATATTGTTTCACCAAAATGCTGTACCTGATCCTGAGTCTGTCGTCGCCTGGCGGAACCGTGTTAACCACTTGTTCGGAAATAACATCGCTGGTAAGTTTGGCGGAATTGCCGAAGATCAGCGAGTTTGAAGCCTGGCTTCTCCAGCAGGTATAGAAATTTTCGCTATCCAGCCTTGTTCTGATTTTATAGGGCTGTATGGTATCGTCATATATAAAATTGGAGTTCAGTCTGGCGGTGTATTCCCAGGTTTCTACAAAATTCCATTTATAATACCTGGTATTGTTAGAGGCATCATGCGTATTCACATGTATGCGTACGCCTCTTTCATCCTGTTTATAGCCCAGGCTGTCTATTTCGGGAGTAATTCTTACTGGTATCTTATCGGATAAATACTCTTTTCCGTCCGAGGTTTTGATTCTTAATTGATACTGGCCATGGGGATCCAGTTCCAGGTTGGGATGGATATAGTTCCCGCTTCCAAACATAGAGAATTGCTTATTGAAATTATTAGTTCCCTCCAGTGTCACTACTGCATTTATTTCACCTCTCAGATCGCCCGCATCACCGTTGATATCGTAGGTACGGGTAAGCCGTACGGTGGTAGGCTCATTACCGGCATTTAAGACAGCCTCTACGACCAGGTATCCGGTTCCCGGCGATTGGAGGTCGGGAAAATAGCTGTCTTTACACGAAAAATAATAAACCGTGCTCAATAGTCCCGCCAGCAAAAAAATTTTCCTTCTCATATTAAAAACGGATATTATAATTAATAAAAGGAATCGCGCTGCCAAATATCGATAACCTGTAACCATTTACCATACTTCCCTCCGATACAAAATACACGGAATAGGGGTTTCGGCGGCCCAGCATATTGTATACACCGATGGTCCAGGAATTATGAGTTTTCTGGTGTACTTTATGATTTCCGTCGATATTCATGGCCAGGTCCGTGCGGTAATAGTCCGGAATCCGGTATTGATTCCGGTCCGAGTACAGTACCCGCTCGCCTCCTTCATAGTAAAATTTCCCGATGGGGTAGGTAATGGGCCGTCCTGTGCTATACGTTGAATTAAGGGAAATGCTGAACCGGTGGTTTACCCTGAAATTTCCGGCTATCACTATATCGTGCGGCTTATCATAATTGGCGGGGTAAAAGTCGCCATCATTAACAAGGTTCCCCAAATACTGGTCGGAAGCCCGCAGTAAAATCCTGGAATAAGTGTAGCCAATCCACCCGTTGAGTTTGCCTACCGGTTTTTTAACGAGGAGCTCAAGTCCGTATGCCTTTCCTTTTGTGCGGATCACATCTGTCTCAATGGTATGGTTCATCAGCAATTTTGCACCCGGCTTATAGTCCAGGTAATCGGTAATATTCTTATAATATATTTCCACCGAGGTTTCGATGGTATTTGACTTCAGATTTTTATAAAAACCGAGCGAAACCTGGTCTCCCCGCTGGGGATGGATATTGGGATCGCTAAGCTTCCAGATGTCGACGGGCGAAATGGCAGTGGTATTAGATAGTAAATGGATATATTGTTGTTGCGAATTGTAGCTGGCTTTCACCGAAAAATCGGGTGCAAAAACATATTTCAGGGAAAACCTTATTTCGGGTCCGGAGTAATTATTAATAAATTTCCCTTTCGAATAGCTCACGGTATTTGTCCTGGTTCCGTCAGAAATGGGCGCATCGGAAGCATAATAATCCACATCCTGCGGTCCTATATAGGAATAGAGTGAGTAGCGGAGCCCGGTAGAAATGGAAAACTTTGTGTTCAGATTAAACCGGTGCGTTAAATAGATCGCATTTTCAAGCGCTTTTTCGGTACTAACCGAGTCATGCCTGACCAGCGACGCGTTACCCAATGGCTCAAATACTCCGGGCCGGAGCTTGTAAGAAATAGAGCTAAGACCAAAATCAAATGCGTGGGTATAGCTCTGATAAAAGGTGAAATTCAGCTTTCCGAAAAGTTGCCGGATATCGAAAAAAAGATTAAAAGCATTGACCGGGTTCTCACTACTGCTCATATTGTACCGATAATAATCGTATCCGCCAATAAGCTCTCCCTGTAACCGGCGCGAGAAGCTGCGTTTCCACTTAACAGAAGCATTTTGGTTCGAATAAGCGTATGCCGTATCATTGTTGAGTGCAAACTTATCGCCGCTATAATACCCGTTAAGGTAAATATTATTACTGCTGTCAAAAGCATGGGTGAGGCCCAGGTTTATATCGTGAAAAGAGGCTTTGCTTTTTTTGTAGGCTTCGGGCAGCAGGCCCATCAACCAGTTGGCATAAGTAGTACGGCCTCCAAGGATAAAAGATGTTTTGTCTTTTGCGATAGGGCCTTCCAATTGCAACCTGCTGGTAATTAATCCTATGCCCGCCGAACCTGTTATTTTTCTTTTGTTACCCTCCCTGCTGTTAATATCTAATACTGAGGAAAGCCGGCTACCGTATTTAGCCGGCATAAAACTTTTATATAGTTCTATGTCTTTAACAATTTCGGGGTTGAAGGCAGAGAACATACCAAAAAAATGAGAAGGATTATAAATGGTATTTTCATTAAATAAGATGAGATTCTGATCTGCCGATCCTCCGCGTACGTTGAATCCCGTGCTGGCTTCCCCCACTGTTTTCACGCCCGGCAAGGTGGTAATTACTCTTAAAATATCTGTTTCTCCGAAAACGGTTGGCACTTTTTTAATTTCTTCGATGGAAAGCCGGTTTACGCCCATTTGAAGACTCCGGATATTACGGGTTCTTTCAGACGACACGATTACTTCCTTTAAAGTAGGTACTTGTTCCACCAGGTCTATGTCGAGCCGCCCGTCCGAATACAGAAATACCGAAAGCGTGGTTTCTCTCAGGCCAAACCCAATAATATTCAACTCGTGCTTTCCGGGCTGCAGGCTGATAATATAGCCTCCGTATGCATCAGAAATGACCGATTCTGTGTTGTTTACTAATATGGAGATATTAGGAATCGGTTCGCCGGTGCGGGCATTACGCACCACCCCGTTTAAAACCGCCTGCGGGGGGGTCGGGATATTCTTATTGCCTATTTCGTGTACGAAATTCTCAACCTGTACCATTCTTTTTTTGGTATCGGGGCGGGATGTCGGTAAGTGCTCATCGGCAAGCGAACCGGGGGGAGCCAGAAAATCCCGGGGCAGGCTGGTGATAAGATCGATCTGTTCCGTGATGTAAACCTTTTTCTCTGCTTTGTCGATGCTGAAGCGCAGACTCATGCCTCTGAGTGCATTTGATAATACGGAATCCAGTTCCATATTATCAAATCCGATACTGGTGAACACCGAGTCGATCTGAACCGGATCATAATAAAAATAGAAGTTTGTTTGTTTTTCCAGATCGAGAAAAAGGTCCTGAATCAGTGCATTATTATACGTGCCGCTGACCTTAGGTAGCTGCTGAGCTTTTATATCCCCCGTCTGAATAAGGAATAAACTCAGAATAAAAAAATAGATAGCCCGTCTGTGCATCGGATTTTACTGGTTATAAATTTCAATAGCAGTTGTTATAAAAGCTTCCCTGTTGTTTTTGAACGAAAGGTTTCTCCCTTTTAGCTCCTTTCGTATCAAAGCTTTTTTGTCTTTCACAAGTTGGAAAAGTGCTTTTTTGTTCTTAATCGGTATCATCTGCTCCTCATCAAAGCCGTAAAATTCATCCACCGTTATAAATTCTTTCTTTATTCTGCTGTCTTCGATAATTTCTTTGAGGATCTTTTTTCGGGCAGCGATCTGTTGTACCGGGCCGTTGGTCTGCAATTGATAGAAGCCTGGCGGTAATTTCCAGCTATTGTCTTTGGCAATCTTTATAAAAGAAAGTTCGCCCAGAGTGAAACCCGCTATTTTTTCTGCGGATAAAATATAGGGCAGATTTTCATCGCGCTTAACAATGAGTTCATTCGCATATACATCATATTGCAACTTCAGGTGTTCGTAGGTTACATTATCAAAAACCACTTTACCATCGGTCCAGCCCGGACCATTAAAAAAAGGGCTGCCTGTAATTTGCGGCGAATAGCCGGTAAAAACTCTTCCGTAAGCAATGGGTAAGTTTTTGTCAAATATTTGATAAAATGTTCGGGGTAATTTTGTTTTCTCAGGGTTGAACTGAAGGTTCGCTGTTTGTGCCACCGCAAACAATGATAAAAGCAGGCCCGGAACGAGCGATAAGATTAACTTTAGTTTTGAGTACGGCACAACTATAAATTATGTATTGCCGAAGATAACTAAACTAATAATTAAATAAACAAGGTCTGAAAAATAAATTTGCTACAGGTAGTACCAGGGGTTGCGTTTGGACGAATAAATATAATTTTTGACATTTTTAAAAAAAGCCAGCACCATATATAAGATAATAGGAGATCCCATGGTGAGCACCGAAGAATAAATAAAGTATTGCCGGATACGGCAAGGGGAAATATTAAGTCTGTCGCCAATCGATGAGCAGACTCCGAATGCGTTCCATTCAACAAAACTTTTAAGGCGATTCATGTGTTCTATTGTTGGTTATGGTTGCAAAATTATCGAATGATTTGATATTTTCCATACATATATAACGGAGAAGCGCTAATTTTTGTAATTTCGCGCGGTTATTAAGGATACTATACAATTCTTTCTGAAATAGAGTCGGCGCCGCCGAATATTTTGGAACTTTCCCTTTCACAATGAAAAGAATTCTGCTATGAATATTTATAAGGACTATCTTACTGAAATTGAAGAACGAAAAGGTCAGGGTCTTCATCCGAAGCCTATTGACAGTGCTGAGTTACTGAATGAAATCATTGAACAAATCAAAGATCCGGGTAATGAGCACCGGGGAGCCTCCCTCCATTTTTTTATTTATAATACCCTACCCGGTACCACAAGCGCTGCCGGCGCAAAAGCCCGCTTTTTAAAGGAAATTATTCTTGGAGAATGTCAGGTAGAAGAAATTACACCTGCATTTGCATTGGAGTTATTGTCGCATATGAAAGGGGGCCCTTCTATTGAAGTGCTGCTGGACCTGGCTTTAGGTAATGATGTGGCCGTAGCGAAGGAAGCCGCCGCGGTGCTAAAAACGCAGGTATTTCTTTATGAGGCAGATATCGACCGTTTAAAAGAGGCGTTTAAAAATGAAAATAAGATTGCCAGGGAAATTCTCGAAAGCTACGCAAGAGCTGAGTTTTTTACGGAACTGCCCCCGGTGCCTGAAGAGATCAAAGTAGTTACCTATATAGCGGGTGAAGGCGATATTTCAACCGATTTGCTTTCTCCGGGAAACCAGGCTCACTCGCGGTCTGACCGGGAACTGCATGGTAAATGTATGATTACTCCTGTTGCTCAGGAAGAAATCCGGGCCTTGCAGGCGCAGCATCCCGATAAAAGTGTGATGCTGATTGCCGAAAAGGGTACCATGGGGGTGGGCTCATCCAGGATGTCGGGAGTAAACAACGTGGCACTTTGGACGGGTAAACAGGCAAGCCCCTACGTTCCGTTTGTGAATATTGCGCCTATTGTTGGAGGAACAAATGGTATTTCCCCTATTTTCCTCACCACGGTTGATGTTACCGGAGGTATTGGGATCGATCTTAAAAACTGGGTAAAAAAGGTTGATGCAGAGGGCAACCCTGTTCTCGATGAAAGTGGCGAACCTGTTCTGGAGGAAGTATATTCTGTTGCAACCGGCACGGTTCTGACGATCAATACAAAAAAGAAAAAACTATATAATGAGACCAGGGAGCTGATCGATATTTCGAAGTCGCTCACTCCACAGAAGATGGAATTCATCAGGGCCGGCGGGTCTTATGCCATTGTATTTGGGAAAAAAATCCAGACGGTGGCCGCCAGAATCCTGGAAATAGAGCCGCCGGTTGTATTTGCACTGTCCAAAGAAATTTCTCACGAAGGACAGGGACTTACGGCAGTAGAAAAGATCTTTAACAGGAACGCTGTGGGTGCTACTCCGGGTAAAATATTACATGCCGGCTCCGATGTTCGGGTAGAAGTAAATATTGTGGGTTCGCAGGATACTACCGGCCTCATGACTTCCCAGGAACTGGAGTCGATGGCCGCTACTGTAATTTCACCTATTGTAGATGGCGCGTACCAATCGGGTTGTCATACAGCCTCTGTATGGGATAAGAAAGCCCAGGCCAATATTCCCAGGCTCATGAAGTTTATGAACGATTTCGGTCTTATCACCGCCCGGGATCCTCAGGGTCAGTACCATTCCATGACAGATGTGATTCATAAAGTACTCAACGATATTACCGTTGATGACTGGGCCATTATCATTGGGGGCGATTCTCATACCAGAATGTCTAAAGGTGTTGCTTTTGGGGCCGACTCCGGAACCGTTGCACTGGCACTGGCCACTGGTGAAGCATCTATGCCCATCCCCGAATCGGTAAAAGTGACTTTTAAGGGAGAAATGAAAGCCCATATGGATTTCCGGGATGTGGTTCATGCTACACAGTTACAAATGCTTCAGCAGTTTGGAGGAGAGAACGTATTCCAGGGCAGGGTAATTGAAGTGCATATCGGAACGCTTCCGGCCGACCAGGCATTTACATTTACCGACTGGACCGCAGAAATGAAAGCAAAAGCATCGATCTGTATTTCCCAGGACGATACATTGATCGAATCATTGGAAATTGCCAAAGGCAGGATCCAGATTATGATCGACAAGGGAATGGATAACAGCAGGCAGGTTCTGCAGGGATTGATTAATAAAGCCGACAAAAGAATCGCCGAAATCAAGTCGGGCGAGAAGCCTGCACTGGCTCCCGATGAAAATGCAAAATATTATGCGGAAGTGGTTATTGATCTTGATATCATCGCAGAGCCTATGATCGCTGATCCGGATGTAAATAATAAAGACGTTTCCAAGCGGTATACCCACGATACGATCCGGGAACTGTCGTACTATGAGGGGGAGAAAAAAGTGGATTTGGGATTCGTGGGCTCCTGTATGGTTCATAAGGGCGATTTGAAAATTGTTTCCCAGATGCTTAAAAACCTCGAACAGCAACAGGGAGAGGTGAAGTTTCACGCTCCTCTTGTAGTGGCCGCCCCAACTTATAATATTATTGACGAATTGAAAGAAGAGGGCGATTGGGATTTATTGCAGAAGTATTCGGGTTTCGAGTTCAGCGATCTGTTGCCTAAAAGTAAGGCCCGTACAGAATATGAGAATATGATGTACCTCGAGCGCCCGGGCTGTAATCTTTGCATGGGTAACCAGGAAAAAGCCGCTAAGGGCGATACGGTAATGGCCACTTCAACCCGGCTTTTCCAGGGAAGGGTAGTAGAAGATTCTGATCGTAAAAAAGGAGAATCACTACTGGCGTCTACCCCGGTTGTTGTGTTATCGGCTATTCTGGGCCGGATTCCTAATATGGAAGAATATAAGGCGGCAGTAGAGGGCATCAACCTAACCAAGTTTGCGCCTCCTCTTAAACAGTTAAGTATATAGTACCGTATAACTATTTAAACAAACCCCGTTCTGTGCGCAGAGCGGGGTTTGTTCTTGAAACCAAACTGCTAACGCAAAAGCGGCCATTTTTTTCCTTTGTCGCTAATCTTTACATTTGCTTCTTTTTTGTTTAATAATATTTAAAAAATTTCCTTAATCACTTGAGTGGTTATCCTAAATATTGGTCATTCTGCCGCCGGCCAGCAATGGTTTTGTTGGCATTAATCGTGGCAGCGGGTATCCATGCTCAGTCGAATATCAGAGGAATTGTTACTGGCAATACCATTGACACTACTACCGGCAAGGCCCTTCCTTTTGTAAATATTGAGTTGATGCGCCTGGCTGATACCTCTGTTAAGTACAATGCCTCAGCCGATGAAAAGGGAGCTTTTGAAGTACAGGGTATTCCGTTTGGGCTATACAGTATAGAATTTTCGGCCGTGGGATATTCGCGCATCAAACTCGATAGCCTCTCTTTCCGGGAGGAAAGATTTGATTTTAACCTGGGCGATATCAAAATGTATCCGTCTGCAACTGATCTGGAAACCGTTATCGTCTATTCAGAAAAGCCCCTGGTGGAGAGCAGGGATGGTATGATCATTTATAATATCGGGGAATCGGCGCTCAGCGCCAACTCCAGCACTTCCGAGATTTTAAAAACCATGCCCCTTATATCCAACGATGCCGATGGAAACCTGTTGTTAAAAGGGAGGGAGCCGCGGATATTAATCGACGGAAAACCAACGAATCTCAATTCCCAGCAGCTCAACGATTTACTGGAAGCTTTACCGGGTGGATTGATTGACCGGGTAGAGCTGATGACTAATCCCACTTCGGAATACGCCAGTGAAGACGGAGGTGTGATCAATATAGTGACCAAGAAAGGAAAAGTAGGCTGGACCGGCAGGTTGACAACTTATTTTGGTACCCTGGGCGATGCCAATCTCTCTTCCAATATTTCTTACCGGGATAAAAAATGGGTGGTTCAGATTACAGCCGGGGCGGGATACAACAGGGTAAAAGGGGAGAACAGCTCGCAGCGGGAAACCTTTTATAAAGATTCGAGTAATTTCCTGCTAACGCGTTCGGTTTTTAACAACCGGAATATAAGACCCAACCTCCGCATATCTACCGATTACGAGCTGAATAAAAGCAATCTCTTTAATGCTACGGTACTGCTGAGCATGACCGATTACGATAATTTTACCACTACGGATTACAGGAATCTTAACCGCAACCGGGATGTTTACAAATTTAGCACCCGTACCAATGCTACAGACGGGGGCACGATCACGCCAACGCTGAATTTACACTATCGGTGGCGGAAAAAAAATAACACCCGGGAAAACCTCGATCTGTTTTCCTCTTTTGCCAATGGAAGTACAAATAACGAACGGATCTATTATCAGCAGTTCAGGTTTAACGATGGCAGTCCAACCGGTATCGACAGTGCACAAAGGCAGCAAACGGATAATAATAGCCTTAATATTCAGCTTAGAGCCACTTATAATAAACCCGTTTCCAAAAAGATTTTGTTAAGCGGGGGTATTACTTATAGTGGCAATATTGCGGATAACGAACTTTTCACCGATGTGTTGCCAACCGGACAGCAGAATTACCTGAGGGTAGATTCGATCAGTCCCGTTTTTGGCTTTTACCAGAATATTTATACCCTGCGACTGGGCACGACCATCGACCTGCCTCGTTTATGGCGCATTATATCCGGGGTACAGGCCGCTAATACCGGTTTCCGTTTTGATTTTAGTTCGGCCGGAAATAATTCTTCCGACAATTACCTGAACTGGCTGCCCAATTTAACCTTGCGAAAAGAATGGCGTAATTCGGGCTACAGCAGCTCGCTGGTGTATCGCAAAACCATTCGTCGGCCCAGCTTAGTTCAGCTCAACCCCAGTATAGATTACAGTAACCCGTATAATATTCGCTTTGGTAATACCGGGCTCACGCCCCAGTTGTCGGATAATTTCGACTGGAACTTTGGCTATTTCAAATCGAAATACAATATCAATGTGTCGGTAGGATATAATTTGGTAAAGGACATTATACAGGTTGTGCGCTCCCTGGTTCCGGGCGATAAAACGCAGATCACTTACGAGAACATAACCGACCGCCGGGAATTGGAGACCACCATTTGGGCGGCTTATACGATCAACCGGAAGATCAGGACCAATTTCGGGGCCGGGTATAACTATAATTATTACAGCGATTACGATAAAGAAGTGAACAAATACAGGAACGGTGCAACGGCCTATCTCAATTTTAACGGCAATTATATTCTTACCGACCGTATTTCTTTTGATTGGAATATTCGTTATAATTCGATTGCCGATCCGCAGGGCCGGTCAAAAAGTACCATCAAGCAATTATTTGCTTTACAAACACGATGGCTGCAAAAAAGAATGACGGTGGGACTGATGGCCATCGATCCTTTTAAGCAGCAGGAATACACTACTTATACCTATGGTAAGAACTTTACGCTTACCAGCGATTATCTTACCCGCACGCGTAATTTCCGGTTGTCGTTGGCTTATAATCTCACCAAATCGCCCTCTGCAAAAGCTGCCGAAAACAAAGCCCGGATCAATAAAGCGGTAAAGGAAGTGAAACGTAAATAGCGGGACTGGTGTAGCCTTCCGTGTTTCCTCTTGATGTAGATCGTTCATTTAGCTTTCTTTCAACGTTTTGCATGTGTGGTTTTTATTAATTCTTCTTGGTATTTTAATAATTTCTGCTTTGTCAAAAAGTATCCTCTTGATAAAAGAAAGGCATAGTTATTCATTGCCGAAAAAAGCATTTCTAAATTATTGTCAAAGTATTTTTCATTACCAAAATACTGCCATTTCTTTGTTAGGTATAATTCAAAGTTTTCTTTTATTTCTTTGGTTATTTCTGTCTGATAAACCTGACTTTCTAATATTTCGGAAATTCCTTTTTTTAATCGTTCTTCAAGCGCTTCCATTTTAATAAAATTGGCTCTAATTTGCTCAAAAGGTGTAGTATAATTAACAAAATGCAGCTCGTTTGTTAGCTGAACATAAACATCATATTTAGCATCAAATTCTTTGTCGAAGTTAAAAAAATGGTTGTATAGTTGTTTTAAAGAAGGGTGCAAATTAGCTTCCTGATCTAGACTTCTAAAATATTTGAAAATTTTAATGTCATTAGTTTTAATTTTTTCATTTAATAATTCTAATTCTTTTTCTAATTTAGAAATTAAATCTTTGCAATCTTTCTTTGAGTATTTAACACCATCATAATCGAAGGTTTTTACGTCAAAAGTTTTATCGGAAATTTGTTTGATTGATTCTGTAGGCTCCCCCAAAATACGGCCATTTAAAGTTAGTTGCAGGTGAGGTACTGCGTCAGATATTTGACTGGCAGCCAGTAGCTTCGGTTACTACTTTTAGCAGGTTCTTCAAAAGGTTTAGACTCGCGTAACCATTATCCTTTATTTGATTTGTACAGTTGGGATTTTGGGCGGTAAAGTTTGATAATTACATATTAGATGTTGTTAGCAGTGTCATTTCCCAATATGGCGATCAGGAAGGGTCTAATCCTAAAAACCAGATGGCAAGGTGTCATCACCCACTAATTGCTTTTGTTAACAATGTGAATAAGATAGAGCCACAACTTTTTTCTAAGGCCTCCTTGTAGAACATATTAATTCTCCTAACTTTTTAGGATAGGACTTTTGTACTTGTAAAAAGTTCAAAGACAGAAAGAATGGTTGAACCGAAAGCGACCCACTTACAAGAAAAAGATTATGCTCTTTGCTTCCAGGTCGAAAGTTCGAAAACCTCGGAATTAAAACTTTACATCAATCATAAGTAAATATACCATCACAATATTGAACTATTACTATATTTTATGGAAAGCGGCTGTCAGCGTACTAATTTCGCATGGCTTTTAGCTCATTGTCTTGTGGGAATCTCCAAAAATTATTATTCGATATATCTATAAGCGGTCTGGTAAAGGGAATATAGGTGGTCGTCTGATGATTTCGGTTGCGTTAACCTAAGCAAAAGCTTGCAACATTTTTTTGTACCATTACTAACCCTCTTCACCTAAAGTTAGCTGCATATAGTAGGCTAATATTAACATTGGATAGCTTTAAGGAATATGGCTAACTACCCGTTTCTTAAGCATATTTTATGGGAAGGTGTAATTTTTTAACTTATATACAATGGAAATTAAACGGACAAAACAATTTAAAAACTGCTGGCGGTATTCAATGATACTACTACCGTATTTGATGTATTTAACTTTTCAACCTCATTTAGTCAACGGTCAGTCTCAATGTTATGGCTTACAGGGCTGTTCTGACTACAGTAATTTTGGTTATAACTCCACATCGGCAGCTACGCTTGAGTATGATAATTATGTTTCTGCATTCCACTCAACAGTTGTGCGAGATGCTGATGGTTCATTAAAAGTTTGGGGTGAATACTCAAAAGCGGATGGGGTAAATAGTTGGTTGGTTCCCACACCCATAAATGCAGGCAACTATCCCGGTTTAACAGGAAAACCGTTAAAGGTGGCTATAGGAAGCGCCGGTATAACAAATGTTCAATTTATACTTTTAACAGATGACAGTAAACTTTGGGTGTGGGGTAAGCCCGGTACTGTTGTACACACTAGTTTGGCATCTTCGGCAGCATTTCAGCAATTAAGTATTGGCTTACCTGCAGGCGTAACCGCTGCTAACGTTAAAATGATTTTTGCCACTTATCAGAATTTATTATTAACAACTTGTGACGGTAGCGTATACATACTTACACAATATTGGGCGAATACAGGAAATGGAAGCACTACTGGCGCCAACATTTGGAACAAGGTGCAGAAAACTGGAGGAGGGGATTTAACCGGAATAGTGGCAGCACGAGGCTGTAACTCAGGTTTTATTGCCTTGGACGGGGGAGGAAATCTTTGGACTTGGGGCTATAGAACCTGGGATGGCATCAATCCTCCGCTTCAAAGAAATGCAGCAACACCTGTAGCTCTCCCAGCTTTCGCGAACGGAAATATTAAAATGATTGGCATGACAGGCCTAGCTGGATGGAGAAGGTCTACTGTTTATATTTTATATGAAAACGGAAATATTTTTTCAATTGGGGATAACCATCTTAAGCAATTAGGAAATTGGACGACAGTTGATAGTAGTCAAACATGGGTTCAGCCTAAATATAGTGCGGGGGGTGCCGTAATGGACAATATAAAATGGATATCACCTCAGGAGCATGACAATCTTTACAGTTCAATAAATGTGCTAACTAGTGATAAAAAAATGTATAACTGGGGGCAAGAAGATAAGTTTTTTTTGGGTAGAGGAGTTTCTGGATGTAGCAATCCTACGGCTGCACTGGATCCGGGAGAACCAATTGGCTTTACCGCTGGGTACAGTAATTCAAGTATTATTGCCATTGAAACTGGTGGTCATACAAGCATGGCACTAAGAGAATGTGAAGCGAACTTTGGCTATATCGGGCACAGGATAAACGGAAGTATGGGAGATAACAGTAATGCAGACGAGTGTGATAATACTTTCCATTTTAATACCAATGCGATACAGGTATGCGGAGCATCAACAACAACTGCTAGTTTAGGTTTATCTGTTAATGGTCCTTACTGCGTAGGCAATACGGTTACTTTATTGGGAAGCCCTTCGGGGGGGGCATATAGTATCGATCCCACTAGCTCTGCAACTGCCGTATTAACTGGCAATACGGTTACGTTTACTGGTGCTGGTACCTTAAGGGTTAATTATACTGTTACAGACCCTGGCTGCGGTGTCATAACTGTAAGTAAGGTGTTGAATATAGATAATTGTGGAGGCATTGTAACCATCCCTGGAACAATTTGGATTGATGAGGATCATGATGCAGTGTTTGATGGTACTGAGGTAGGTTTTGGTAATGGTCTCTGGGCTAATATTATTGATCCTGACGGAATTGTAATTGCTTCAGTAAAGGTAGATGAAGATGGTACATATAGTTTCGAGCTAGGAACGGGTTCTTTAAGCCAATCAGGAGACTATAGTATTATTTTAACTAATACAGGAATGCAGCCCGGGGATCCGCTTACTACAGCTGATTCACCGACAGGAGGGTTTGAATATACGGGTATCAATAGAGGAAGTACAGGGGTCGATATAGATAATAAAACCGGTAAAGTAAACGTAGGTGACTTAAGCGCGATATCAGGAGGTACTACTATTGACCCGGTAAATTTTGGCATTAGCGATATTATATTACCCGTGACATTTGGCTCCCTAAGCGCAACTATCCGAAATGGCGTTTTAATGTTAAACTGGTCAACGATTCATGAGTTAAACAATGACCATTTCGAGGTAGAAGCTTCTACTAATGGAAAGGATTTCGTTAAAATAGGGGAAATTGAATCTAAGGCGGTTAATGGCAATTCTGACACGGTTATTGAATATAAATTTGATATATCTACTTATGGTCATGCTTTGGGTGTTATTTCCATTTTCTCTTTGATGTTTTTAGGTTCGATGTATAATATACGTAGAAAATTTTTGTGTATTATCCTAGTAGGGCTTGTAGTTGCTGGGATATCTTACGGTTGTAGAAAAAAAGACAATAGTGGAATTGATTTAGAAAATGGAGCAATGTATATTCGTATCGCTCAGGTCGATAAAGACGGAACAAAATCGTATTCTAAAGTAGTAAAGGTAATAAGGGAATAGAATATTTTCCAGTAGAACATTCTTGCGATATGAAACAGTACAATAGGATTACCTTCTGAGATGTTTCAGCTGTTGAAAAGACCGTAGCTAGGTTAGTTTAAATCTAGTTTACGGTCTTTCGATTTGATTGCAGTTTTAATGCAAAAGTTAGAATATCATAATGTCCAATAAAATGAAGATCTTAAGAGTTGGGATGGTAATGCTGTTTTTTATTGTCAATTCTATAGCTGCATTCTCTCAAAAGCAAGTGGTTAGGCAGTATACATCGGAAAACGGTTTGCCACAAAACAGTGTAAAGTTTATTAGGTTTGACAGTGAAGGATTCTGCTGGATGGGAACAGAGGGC
>JBEBUZ010000002.1:0-125793 GCA_040393015.1 Paraniabella yanshanensis | reverse complement strand
AGAACTGAAACCGCCGGCATGGTTGCTGCTGCTTTGCTGCGGGTGGGGTAAATGTATCTGGTTTATCCTTCGCTTCATGAAAGCGCTACGTTCTATATATAAAGTTACGACTATTTTTGTAACTATGACTACCGCAATTATTAACTCGGTTATCTATACCGGCGAGGAAATTATCAGTAACAAAACGCTGCTTATTGAGAACGGTAAAGTTTTAGATATTGCTGATAAGGCGCCGGATCATGCGAAAATATTTGATGCCGGTGGTAAAAATCTTTCCCCGGCTTTTATCGATATTCAGCCCAATGGAGGATATGATTTGTACTTTTCGAGGGAGATTTCGGAGGAGGCGTTGGCAGATATGTACCAGGCCAGCGCAGACCATTGTACAGGGTATATTCTACCTACCCTGATAACGTCGGATCCCGATTGTATTCTCAAAGCCATTGAAGTTGTAAAACACTATATGCAGCGTCAGCCCGGCATTTTAGGAATGCACCTGGAAGGGCCCTTTATAAATGTGCAGAAACGGGGCGCCCACCCCGCAGATATTATCCGCAAACCCACTAACGAAGAGTTGCAAAAAATTATTAGTGCAGGTAAGGGCGTGATTAAAATAATTACGATCGCTCCTGAAAATTTCACGGAAAGCCAGTTGCAAATGTTGCTCGATAGCGGGATCAATGTTTCTATCGGGCATAGTACGGTGAATTATGAGCAGGCTCAATATTATTTTTCCCGCGGAATAAAGCTGGTCACTCATTTATACAATGCCATGACCCAGATGGGGCACCGGGAACCGGGCCTGGTTGGCGCTATATTCGATAATGAAACGGTATATGCTCCGCTTATTTTAGACGGCGGCCATTGCCATTACGCGGCGGCCCGGGTGGCTTACAAACAAAAAGGGGATAAGTTGATCCTGCTTTCGGATGCGGCATTTTTAGGAAGAAAAAAGCAGCGGTTTGACTGGGAGAACCTGAGTATTAAGATGGTGGAAGGTTTTTACCGGGATGAAGCGGGTAATCTGGGCGGTGCCGCTATTTCGATGGTAGATGCGGTGAAAAATGCAACAGAGCATCTAAAGGTTTCTTTGCAAGAAGGCGTTCAGATGGCCTCATCGGGAGTAGCGAGAGCCATAGGCGAAGACGATAGGGTGGGGTATATCAGGCGCGGATACGACGCGCGTTTCGTATTATTCAACAACGATTTTTCGGAAAGAAAATTGATAGAATTTTAGATGACGGGTTTATTAATGTGTCGGCTCACAATGTACGCCAGCCTGTTGTTCGCTGTGGAATTTGGGGCTGATATAGGGGATGCCCAGGTTGAGGCCACGCAGGATCATTAAAACCGCGATAAAGGCCGCGAAATAGGGAAGCGCCTTCTTTATTTTGGATCGTACGGAGAAAGATAAAAGATGGCCGGTTAACATTAACAAGGCCATTAGGGGCAGTGTACCGAGGCCAAAAGCCGCCATAAACAATCCCGAATGGAGCGGGCCGCCTATGATTAATGCCGAAGCAATAGCCATATAAACCAAGCCGCAGGGAAGCAGGCCATTGAGTATTCCGAAGATCAGCAAGCTGAAGGCGTTGTTATCCTTTCTTAAAAACTGCGCTAAATATTTTTTAAGCCGCTGCTGATATATTTGGAAGAGCTTTATGCGGGGAAGAAACTTTCCTGCAAAAAGAAGAACCAATACCGAAATACCGGCAGCAACGGAAAAAATCTGCTGATACCCGGCCATTGCCAGCCTTGATCCGCCCCAACCCAACAAGGCTCCCAGCGAGAAGTAGGTAAGGGTTCTGCCCAGGTTATAAGTAATAATAGAAAGAAGCCGGCTGACGCTGTTGGTGTTACTAAGGGGTAATGATAAAGCCAGAGGACCGCACATTCCCACACAGTGGAAACTGCCGGCAAGCCCCATGGCCAATCCCATTAGTACTGCCTGGGTCATTTACTGAATATTTAGATTTTGTTCGTGATAATATTCGGTACCGGCATTTCTCCAGTTCATCCTGATCTTATACCATCCTTTATCAAAAGAAGATACCGGCACCAGGTAGCTGGCTTCATTCAGCTTGCTCAGGTCGAAGTTTTTATCGCTTTTGCTCGAAGACAAACGCATGAATTCTATTTTTCCCGACTCAATATCTCCTGCGGATGCTTCGGGAAACTGAATAACCAGATTTTCGTCCTGCTGATGTATTGCCACGGTATCCGGAAGGTTCAGCAGATTTTGTTTGGCGTCGATAATTTTCTGGTATTCCAGTTCCTTTTCGTAGTAGTTGGAATCTACCATTTCATTTGTCTGCTGCATGGAGATGTAAACCATCGTCACTATACCTGCTACAAAGATGACTAAAATGATGATAACCCGGTGTCCCCAACTCATTGTAATTAAATTTATTTATTTATTGAAAAGGCCCCAGAAAGGTAGACTTTATGGTTTCTATTTTTTTGCCATCCGCATAAATCCCTATCAAAATTTTGGAAGATCTGCTTTTAATTTGTGACGAAGGTATAATTACAAAGAATGTGGCATTGGTAATACTTTCGGCTTTAAGGATATGGCGGCCGGTCTCTATCATTTTAACTGTTCCGGTAATAGCTCCTTCTGTCTTCAGTTCATACTCAATATCGGAATGCGTTTTATTGATGATTTTCGCCTGAAAGAGGTTGGAAAGGGAGTCGGTTCCCACTTCCTGATAAAGCTGCCCGGTTACCCTGGAAACAGAGGTATCAATACTTTTTCTGGATGCCAATAGAAAAGACATCAGGCCCACCAGCACCAATAGTATGACCGAGTAAAATTTCATTTTCCCGTTGAAGCGGAAAGGAACTTTTTTAGAGATCTGATTTTCGGATGCCATTCGGATCAACCCTAACGGACGGTTTATTTTTTCCATCACCGAATCACAGGCGTCAATGCAGGCTGTACAGCCCACGCATTCCATTTGAACGCCATTTCTGATATCGATACCAGTGGGACATACATTTACGCACAATCTGCAATCAATACAGTCGCCCAGGTCCTGCTCTACGTTTTTCCTGATTTTTCCACGGGGTTCCCCCCGGTTATAGTCATACGAAACCTGCATGGTATCTTTGTCGAAGAGTACGCCCTGCAGGCGGCCGTAGGGGCAGATGGTGGTACAAACAATATCTCTTACAAAAGCGAAAACAAAATAGAACAATCCCGCGAAAACGATCAGTCCTACGAATAAGCCGGCGTTTTCGGAGATCGGCTTTCTAATTAACTGGAGTACTTCGTCGGCACCCAAAATATAAGACAGGAAAGTGTGCGAGATGAGCAGCGCGATAAAAATAAAAACAATATGTTTGAGGGTTTTTTTGGTTATTTTTTCGCTGCTCCAGGGTCCTTCGTTCAGTTTCCGCTGTTTGTTTGGCGGGCCTTCGATCCACCATTCTATTTTTCGGAAAACAAACTCCATGAAAACGGTCTGCGGACAAACCCAGCCGCAAAAAACCCTGCCGTATATTACTGTAAACAGCGCAATGAACACGATAAGGGCGATCATAGCCACTGCGAAAAAGAAAAAATCATCGGGCCAGAAGATTTTTCCAAACAAAATAAACTTCGCTTCGGGAAAATCAAGCTGAATAACAGGGAAGCCGTTTATCTTGATAAAGGGCATGGCAAAAAAGAGTCCGAGGTAAACCAGGGAAAGATAGTTGCGATATTGGTATAATTTTCCCTTAGGCTTTAAGGCGTAGACCCATTTTCTTGATCCTTTTTCGGTTACATTGCTGTGCCGGTCTCTAAAACTGTCGCCTACTTTTTGGGGTCCGATATCATCAGCTATACTACTCATTTATTCCTTTGGTTTATAATTTTGCCACCGGGCCCTTGTTGGCCTCAGGGGCAGAACTGCTATCTGCTGCGGCTGCCTGTTCCTCGAACAATTCTCCCTGTTTTTCTTTGGCGCCGGCGGGGTTGGTTCCATGTATTGATTTGATGTAGCTGGAAATCTCCGCAATTTGCTCGGGTGAAAAAATGTCTTTCCAGCTCATCATACCTTTTTCCACAACTCCTATTTTAATGATCCTGAATATATCTCCGAGGCTTCCACCATGTAGCCAGTAATCATCGGTAAGATTAGGGCCCACACCCCCCTGGCCCTCATTTCCATGGCAGGCGGTACAGTTATTCATATACAAAGTTTTTCCCGATTCTATCCCGGCGGCATCCACCATAGTTACGGTATTTTCATCCACCGCATCGCCTTTGGAGGCAAGGTAGGCTTGTTTGGCTAATTCTGCTTTGTTAACCGCAATTTCGTATTCTTCATACTGGTTGGGAGCGGAGCGGGCTACCTGATAGCGCCACAGGTATCCGAGACCAAAAACAATGGTTGCTATGAAGGCAATCGTAAACCAGGGCGGGGTAACATTGTCCAGCTCCCGTATTCCATCGTAGCTATGGCCTACGTCCAGCGATTCTTCTTCCTCCATGGGTTTCAGCTTATTGGCACGGGCCCACCAGGAAGGCATTCCTTTAAATATTTTCTTTCTTTCTGCAGCCTTTTCTTTTTCGAGATCTTCGATGCCGGTAAAGAAGCGGATCCAGTATACCATTGCGAAAATGATGATCAGTTCCAGGAAAATCATTCCATAAAGCAGGTAACGGAATATTTTCGCATCGCTGAACGGATTTCCTGCCGCTGCGGCGCCTGCATCCTGTCCGAATACCTGTAAACTGCCCATACAAATCAAGAAAATAAGCAGGGATTTAAGGGTAGCTCCGGAAGTTTGTTTCTCTGATTCTTTTCTTTTTTTATGTAATCGAACGGATGCCTGAAGCGTATAGCTTAATGCCAGTATAACGAAGAAAAGAATAGCTGCCACGGCTATGAGCAGTGTATTTACATCGAGCGTAAATGTTGGCGATGACGGGGCGGCTGCTTCCTGTGCGGCCAATGGCAGAACGGATAGAGCCCCCATCAGTAACAGGAGGTAAGATTTGGAGATAAATTTTAACTTTTTCATGCAGCTCGGTTTAATTCTCATCAAGAGGTAAATTTTCCATTTCAGAAATTGTTTTATCGCTGGCTCTCAGGGCATAAATTACCACCACCACAAATATGGTCAGAAACAAAACCAGTGAAATGATCGGATAAATGCTTATTCCATTTATTTTTTCCAGATAATTGATAAACTTCATGGGAGTTGGTTTTTATTTTCCTGAGATTTTCGATGCCTTAATGTCGGTACCCAACCTTTGCAGGTAAGCGATTAACGCCACAATTTCCCTGTCGCTCGGAATCTTTATCTTTTCTTTAGCCAGATTGTCGCTTATCTTCTGGGCTTGTTTTTTAAGATCGGCTACAGCCTGGGCTTCGTACCCTTTTTCGTAGGGAACTCCCAGTTTGCGCATAGCGTGTATCTTGGAGTTGGTAGAGCCGATGTTTAGTTCTTTTTCGAACAACCAGGGGTAAGGAGGCA
Source organism: Paraniabella yanshanensis (assembly GCA_040393015.1). GTDB lineage: Bacteria > Bacteroidota > Bacteroidia > Chitinophagales > Chitinophagaceae > Niabella > Niabella yanshanensis_A. Next base: position 120,327 of record JBEBUZ010000002.1, on the reverse strand, counting down.
TAACAGAACCGGGCGCCATAGAAGTAGGTTCGAGCATGTGGTTGAAATGCCAGCTATCAGGATATTTTCCTCCGATTCGTGCCAGATCGGGTCCGGTACGTTTGCTACCCCACAGGTGAGGGAAATCGTAAACAAATTCGCCCGCTTTGGAGTAGTCGCCGTAACGGGCTACTTCATAACGGAAAGGCCTGATCATCTGCGTATGGCAGTTGTTACAGCCTTCTTTTATATAAATATCACGTCCGTGCAATTCTAATGGGGTATAGGGTTTTACGCTGGCGATAGTAGGAACGTTTTCTTTTACCAGGAAGGTAGGCACCATTTCTACCAATCCGCCAATGGCCACTGCGATAAAGCTTAATACCAGCAACATTACGGGCTTACGCTCGATGAGCGAGTGCCAGTGTGCTTTTTTAGGAGCCGTATATGTTTTAGTGAGCGGTGCGGCACTGGCTTCTTCCCTGGCCACAAATTTTCCGGATTTGGCTGTTTTTATAAGGTTGTATACCATTAAAAGTACACCTATCAGATAAATAGTACCGCCTATTCCACGCAGTGCATAAAAAGGAACCATCGATTGAACCACATCAATAAACTGATACTGCAATTGTCCTTCGGGAGTAAAAGCAGACATCATAAAATAAGTTCTGAACGCGGCCCAGTACATGGGAACTGCATACAGGATAATGCCCAGGGTTCCGATGAGGAAATGCGTGGTAGCCAGTTTGGTGGAGTATAGTTTGGTGTTAAACAGCCGTGGTAGCAGCCAGTAAAGCATACCAAAGGTCAGAAATCCGTTCCATCCCAGGGCTCCGATGTGAACGTGGGCCACGGTCCAGTCGCTGTAATGCGAAATGGCATTTACGTTTTTCAGCGACAGCATCGGGCCTTCAAAGGTGGCCATACCATAACAAATAACTGCAACAACGATGAATTTTAAAACGGGATCTTCCCGAACCTTATCCCAGGCGCCCCGAAGGGTAAACAGTCCGTTTAACATGCCTCCCCAGCTGGGCAATAAAAGCATCAGGGATAGCGTGGTACCTAAGGCCTGAGCCCACTCGGGCAGCGCTGTATATAAGAGATGGTGAGGCCCGGCCCATATATAAATAAAGATCAGGCTCCAGAAGTGAATAATACTTAACCGATAGGAATAGATGGGCCTGTTGGCTGCTTTTGGAAGAAAATAGTACATCATTCCCAAAAATGGCGTGGTAAGAAAAAAGGCCACGGCATTATGTCCGTACCACCACTGAACCAGTGCATCCTGAACGCCGGCAAACCAGGAGTAGCTTTTAAGCGCGGAGTAGGGCAGTTCGAAGGAGTTAACAATATGCAGCATGGCTACGGTAACCCAGGAGGCCAGGTAAAACCATATCGCTACATAGAGATGGCGTTCCCTGCGGGTGAGGATGGTACCCATCATGTTTACACCAAATATTACCCAAATAACAGTGATAGCAATATCGATGGGCCACTCCAGTTCGGCATATTCCTTGGAAGTAGTGTAGCCTGCAAGTAAGGTAATGGCTGCGGCCACAATAATAAGCTGCCATCCCCAGAAATGAATTTTACTAAGGGTATTGTTCCACATAGGCGTTTTCAGCAACCTTGGCAGGGAATAATAAACCGCCGTGAAGATAGCGTTGCCCACAAAAGCAAAAATTACGGCATTGGTGTGCACGGGCCTTAACCGTCCAAATGTTGTGTATTCTATTCCGAGGTTTAAGGCCGGAAAGGCGAGCTGAAAAGCAGCAATTACTCCCGCAAGCATACCTACGACTCCCCAGGTAATGGTAGCGATGGCAAACAGTTTGGGGATCCGGTTGTCGTAGCTAAATTTTTCTAATTCCATACTTTTTGGTTATTTGTGTTTAGTTGTCTTATCGTCAAACAATATCCGGTTGGGAGGAGCAAAGTCGTCATCATATTGCCCGTCTTTTATACTCCAGATGAGGGCGGCCAGAAAAATTCCGGCAATCAGTAAGCTGGCAATGGCTGTAATAACTATTATACTCATTTGTCACGCGAAGGTCATCGTAAGCAGATATTTTAAACTTGATCGTAAGCAGCCTCCGACCTGATATTTATCATGTTTTTACCCTAATTAGTTTTCGTCCGTACCATTCGGTCATGCCAAAAGTAATAAGGATAATGCTTATTGTGCTGGCAGGCATCAGTATAGCAGCTATTACCGGTGCCAGCAATCCCTGCAAGGCGAAGTACAGACCAATAATATTATAAATAATCGAGATAGTAAAACTAAAAATTAATACCCTGCGCGCCCGGCTGGTAAATTTCAATAACGAATACATCCTGGTAAATGCGTGGGCGCTTATAATGCCGTCGGAGGCGGGCGTAAAGGAATTGTTCCCCTCCATCACGGCAATGCCTACATCGCTTTTTCTCAGGGCTCCTGCATCATTCAATCCGTCTCCGGCCATCAAAACAATATTGCCTTTGGCCTGTAAATGGCTGATATAATTGTATTTGTCTTCGGGCGACTGGTCGAACAGGATTTCCGCCTGCCCCTCTGTCATTTTTGTAAGGCGCAGTTGTTCGGCGTGATTATCGCCGGAAAGAATGGAAAGGGAGAAGCGTTTTCTGATATCGGATAACATATCCTTTAAACCGTTTCGGTAGGTGTTTTTCAGCTCAAAAACACCGGGCACCCGGCCATCAATCCAAACGAATACCTTGCTGCTGTGGGCCGGGTCGCCGACGGAACCGGCTTGCACAAAATCGCGGTTTCCTATTTTTACATGCCGGTCGTCGATCCATCCTTCAATACCCTTACCCGGTACATTGTTAAAACTGTCTACCGTAATGGCTGTATCTGGTTTTAAATAATGGTAGATGGCTTTACTCAGAGGATGTGTCGAATGTCTGGATAAGGATGATATCAGCATTTTTTCGTGATCGGTAAGTGTTTTTCCACGGTAGCTGATCTCAAAATTTTTATTCAGTGTGATGGTGCCGGTTTTGTCGAGTACAATATGATTGACTTTTGCCATATCATTAATCACGGCTGAGTTCTTTAAAAACAGGCCTGATCGGCTGAGTATGCGCATGATATTTCCGTTTGTAAACGTATCCGCTAACAGAAGGGCACAGGGGCAGGCGATGATTAATGTAGTGGTGAGCGCATTCCACATGGTATTGTACTGTCCTTTTGACAACCAGAAAAGGGCGCTGCCGAGGGTTAAGGCAAAAACGATAATGGTGAAATAGTTACTGGCCCGGTGCAGGAATTTACGGTTGTCGGATGCAGTGTTTTCCTCTTTGTTCCACAGGTTGGTCAGGTAGCCCTGGTCTGACTTTTTCAGTACCATTAATTCAATCCTTTCGCCAATTTGCCTTCCGCCGGCATATATAAGAGAGCCGGGTTCAATGGGTTTGGGCAGGCTTTCTCCTGTTACAAAGCTATAATCGATAAGGGCTTTGCCTTTTGCCAGCACGGCGTCTGCGGGGATAATATCCTGGTCAAATACTTCTATGATGTCTTTTTCCCTGAGGTTTCCTATTAAAACCGGCTCTGCACCATTATTGCGTTTTACATTCACGGCCAGTGGGAAGAAGGATTTATAATCCCGGTCGAAGATCAGCGACTGCTGGGTACGATCCTGCGCCCAGCGTCCTATCAGCATAAAAAAAACGATACCGCTCATGCTGTCGAAATAGGTATTGCCGTCTAAAATAAACAGGTTGTACAGGCTTCTTAAAAAGGTAAGCAAAATGGCCAGAGCAATGGAGCTATCGATATTTAAGTATTTATTTTTTATTGAACTAAGCGCGTTGGAAAAGAACTCTCTGGCGCAATAAAAAAAGACGGGCAAGGCCAACAGGAGGCCAATATACCGGAATGCGGTTCCTATTTTTTCGTGCAGATAGCCGGTAAAGGAAAAATACTCCGGGAGACTGAGCATCATGATATTAGCGAAACAAAATCCTGAAATGGCAATGGGTACCAGTCTTGAATGAGTGCTTTTCCGTTCTTTTTTCGCTGTATTCATGCTCAGGTAGGGCTCGTAGCCTACGGCGGCCATGGTTTCTACTACTTCGCGCAGTGTAGTTTGTTTTTTGTCGAATACAACGAAAACTTCTTTGTTTACAAAATGTACCCTCGAAACCAGTATGCCGGGCTGTAGTTTTTCCAGGTTTTCGAGCAACCATAAACAGCTACTGCAGTGCATCTGGGGAACCGAAAAAGTAATATGAACCTGCTGGTCGTCTGCAAAATTGATGAGTTGGGCGGCAATTTCCTCCTTATCCAGGTAAGCGAATTTGTCTTTTCGCTTCTGGTTCAATTGCTGCCTGCCCGGGTGTTCGTTGAGGTTGTAATAGGTACAGAGATCGTTTTCATTTAAGAGTTCATACACCAGTTTACAACCCGAACAACAGAAGCGCTTATCATCGATCAACAGTTTGGAGTCGGCACATTCGTCTCCGCAATGATAGCACCGGGTTTTAATATGGGAGGTTTCATTTACCATTTACCATGCAGATGTTTCGAGCATTTCATCCATATATCATGGGCAGCAAACATAGCTTTTTGCAGGAGCAGAAGGCTGATTACCCTCACGAAAAACGATGATTTTCATCAAATATAACAACAAAAACATGCTAAACCCATAACGGCCGGCGAAAAGCGTTGCGAATACTGCGAAACGGGCGCCCGGTGATAAAAATCATTTAATTTTTTGACAACCATCATAAAACAGGTTATAAACAAAAAATAGTTTTACAGCATCTTTGTGAAAAAGCAACTGTACATATCTGAAGCCTCCCGGCCGGAGGAAGTGAAACAAATGTTTTCAAAGTGGTATCCTTTTCTTAAGATCGAACTTTACCGGCCCGAAGCATTAAAAGAAGGTCGTTCCAGAAAGGCATTTCCCCTGACGGAGAAATTTGGCAAGCTGGAATTAGAAGGTTTTGTGGACGTTAGCGATGATATCACGGTTTCGCAATTGATCAGCCGGATCGCCGGTTTCGGTTTAAGAACCGAGATTTTCAGGAAATGCGGGAGTGTATGGATTGAAACCAGGCTTACTGATAACTGGACGCTCCAGCAGCAAAACAAGGAGGGAGAAGAAATAACTAACCATGTATAAGATCGCTTAATAGGGCAGATTTCTGAGTTTATCTTCGTTTAGTATCAGGATGCTTCCGCCTTTTATATCGATTAGCTTTTCTCCTTTAAAATCTGAAAGTGTTCTGATCAGCGACTCGGTAGCAATACCGGTAGCCTGCGCCAGGGTGTCGCGCGAGAGGCGTATTTCATTGGTTTCGGGTGCATCCGCTTTGAATTTGTCAAGCATGAGACTTAGCTGGTAGGCTACTTTTTTCCGCAAAGAACTGTACGCGGTATTGATTAAGGCTTCTTCTTTATCGAGGACGTTATTGGCTATCAATTTAATGAATTGTTTGGCCACCTGTGCATCTGCGGATATAAGTGATAAGAAATCCTCTTTAGGGATGGTCATTATTTCAGCGTCTTCGAGTACTTCCGCATTTTCTTTATAGTTGATGTTTTCCAGTACATAAGTATAGCCCAAAAAGTCGCCTTTGCCGAGGATATTGGTAATCAGCTCTTTCCCGTCTTCATTGCATTTGTAAGTTTTTACTTTTCCGGACTTGATGTAGTAGACCGCTTTAGGCTTATGTCCCTCAGTGTATAACTCCTGTTTTTTTCGGTAATTATAAACTTCCCGCTCTTCGGAGAGAAGAGGAATATTGCTGATATTTTTTACGTTGTTTAAAAAACTGTTGAGCGCGTCGGGCTGGCTTTGTATGCTCTCAAAATGGCTTTTAACCGCTTCGGCTTTGCTCAGGCGCATTTCCACGGCTTTCAGGAGTTCGATGCCTTCGAAGGGTTTGGTAATATAGTCGTCGGCTCCTAATTCCATCGCTTTTCGGAAATCTGTTTTTTCCGATTTGGCGGTGAGAAAAATGAAAGGGATGCTGTTTGTTTTGGGATGCTGGTTAAGCAGGTACACTACCCCGTAGCCATCGAGTACCGGCATCATGATATCGCAGATAATCAGATCCGGAATTTCATTGATGGCTATTTCTGTTCCTATTTTCCCGTTGGCTGCGGTGAGAACGGTATAATCGGATAGCTCGAGAATTTCGGCAATGTTTTCTCTTACCTCGTCATTGTCTTCTATTATGAGTACCTTTTTCATTTCTTACAAAATTGGTTGCTGTGGAATATGAACGGTGAAAACCGACCCTTTGTCTAACTCACTTTCGAAAGTAATGCTTCCGTTCAACAAATCTACATAGCTCGTTACGATATTTAAACCCAGGCCGGTACCCTGGATATTAGTGGCATTACCCGCCCTGAAAAAACGCTCAAACAAGTGTTTCTGGTCTTCTTCCGAAATGCCGATGCCCTGGTCCCGTATGGATAGCGAAAGTTGTTTCTCCGTAATGGTGCAATTTATAAAGATAGTGCTGTTTTCGGGAGAAAATTTGATGGCGTTGGAAAGCAGGTTAATACAAATATTTTTTAATATTCGCTCATCAATTGTTATGTCATGAGTTCCCGTGAACTCGGTGTTAACAGACTGCCCGTCCTTACAGTGTACTTTCATATCCTGTATAGCTTCGTTCAGCTCGGCAAAACATTTAACGGCCGAGATCTCCCGTGGTTGGGCAAAAACAATGCCCTCATCGAGCTTGTCGAGAGAGAGGAAATCGTCCAGGATAAGCTTCATATCATTTACTGCATTTTTTATCCGGTTGATATGTTTGCTTCTTTTTCCGGGTTCGGGCTGGTCGTTGTATTTTTCAAGTAAAAAAGCAGACGAAAGTATCGTGCTCAGTGGCGTTTTAAATTCATGAGAAGCCATCGAAACAAATTTCGATTTCATGTCGCCCAAATCCTTTTCGGTTTGTAAGGCCTCACTCAGCTCGAGTTTCGACTGTTCGAGTGCCGACAGGGTTTCGCGAAGCATTTTGGTACGGTCGTCAATTTTTCTCTCGAGCGTAATATTGAGTTGTTTGATTTCTTTGGTAATGCGTTCCAGTTCTTCTTTCTGTGTAAGAACTATTTTTTCATGCTCTTTTCTTACCGTAATGTCGATGACAAATGCGATTACAAAGAGTTCTTCATTGGCCGTATAACTGCTTAGGCTTACTTCAACAGGAAAGACGTTGCCATCTTTTTTTTGGGCGTACAAATCGCGGCCCGATCCCATCGACCGGGGAGCAGGATCTTTGTGATAAGATGCCCTGTGAATACGGTGCTTGTGCTCGGCTTCCCGGGGCAGGAGAATTTCCAGTGGTTGGTTGAGTATTTCTTCTTTAGTATAACCAAAATCCTGCTGAGCCTGTTTATTGAAATTGATGATGCTGCCTTTTGTATTGGTTACTACAATACCAATAGTGGCATGGTCGAACAAGGCTTCAAACATATTGAACCCACCAGCAGAATCGTCTTTATCTTTTAAAGGCATCAAATAACTATAACTCTTTTATTTTCCGATTTGCAAATGTAGAATGAAAAGAAATGGATACCTAATTATGGACTAATTATTCGTTAGGGTTATCTTACCCCGCGATGAAGGGGAGTGGGATCGGACATAATCTGTATTCTTCTTTTATAAAATCTTTACCAATATCCGCACGCTCCACACAATGACCAGAATACCTACCAGTATAAAAGAGGTTTTCCGGGGTAATTTTCCGGCAAGTTTAGCAGCAAGGGGCGCTGCTATCAAGCCGCCTACAATCAGTCCTAAAATAGTTTGCCAATGGCTCACTCCCAACAGGATAAAAAAAGTAAAGGCGCTTGAGAGGGTAACAAAGAATTCAGTCAGGCTAACCGAACCTATTACATACCTTGGGCTGCGGCCTTTTGTAATAAGAGTGGTGGTAACAATGGGGCCCCAACCGCCGCCGCCAAAGGAATCAAAAAATCCTCCTGCGCCGGCCAGCGCACGGTAATGGCGGAATTTTTTCCTGGCAATCTGCTTGCGAAAGGCATTGTATAAGATTTTTACGCCGAGAAACAGGGTATAACAGGCCAGTATCGGTCTTACCAAATCGCCATATTTTTCGCCCAGATATACCAATAATACGGCTCCCACAATGGCTCCGATAACGCCCGGTATTAAAAGGGTTTTAAACAGTTTTTTGTTTACGTTTCCGAACTTATAATGGCTGTAGCCCGATGCGCCGCTCGCAAACATTTCGGCGGTATGTATACTGCCACTGATGGCGGCGGGGTTAACGCCTGCCGATAGTAAAATGGTGGCACTGGTAACACCATATCCCATTCCTAACGCGCCGTCGACCAATTGGGCGATAAAACCGGCTGCGAGCATAATGAGGAAGGAGGCCCCCAGGGAGTCATAGAGGAGGAGCGCCTGTTCCTTTATGGCATCGAAGGGCCAAAAGGAAAAGACAATATGACCTATAAGCATAAGGGCGAAAATGCCCAGCGCATAGGAAGCCATTTTTTTATAAGAGAACTTTTTCTTTTCCCCCGGCACTACAGAAGAAGGATTCTCTCCCGCTTCGAAAGGATAGATTCTTTCCAGGCCTCCCCCGAGAATGCGCGTATCGGTTAAGCCCGCCTGCCTTATGTCGTTACAGATTTTGTCGATAAAGTGCTGGTCGGTTTCTGCAACAATAACCAAATCGGCATTTTCAATATCTTTTTTTTCGTATAATCGTTCCTCCACGGTTACATTGCCGAATTCGGTTTCCAGCTGCCTGATTTTTGTTTCGGCATTTTCCACTATTAGTTTTATGGTAGCGAGTGGCGCGTTAAGCAGCAACCGTGTCAATTGCTCCGGTGCTATGTTACGTCCGCCGATTATCAAAACATCGGCTTCTCCTGTTTTGAAAAATAAAGGCAGTGGCCTGGGTATAAGGGTTGCGTTTTGCTTTGCTGCTGGTAAAACCTCACTCATATAATTATTGTGCCGGGATATTTTAAAATTTCAGGCGAAGATATAATTTTTTTTATTAGTACACTAAAATGGTGGACTAATGATTTTAATTTTATTTCGGTTCGGCCAACGAAGGCAGGTCCGTATCCAACCTGCTCCCCATACGCATTATCTTCCCAACAGCCGAATTTGTTAGGCGCGAGCATACGCATCTACTCTTAACTTTAGTCTATGAAACAGATGAAAAAATTGTATTTCCTCCTGTTATTCTTCTGCACACTGGTGTTAGCTGGCTGTAGCCGCAAAATAACCGAAGGGGGCAAAGCTTCCTATTATGCTGATAAATTTGAGGGTCGTAAAACAGCCAGTGGTGCGATTTTTAAGCAAAATAAAATGACGGCGGCTCATAAAACACTTCCTTTTGGTACCAAAGTAAAAGTAATCAACAAGGCAAATGGTAAAAAAATAAAAGTGCAAATCAACGACCGCGGACCCTTTATCGAGGGCCGTATTATCGACCTCAGTAAAAAAGCTGCCAAAAAATTAGGTATAATCCAGGCAGGCGTTGTGGAGGTGCAGCTCAGGTACCGGAAATAATTCCCTTTTTACAATTCACTCAGCCCTTCGGGGGATGAGGGAATGGTTGTACAAACGATTGTCGATGATTGTTAGTCGGGATGACTGGATTCGAACCAGCGGCCTCTTCGTCCCGAACGAAGCGCGCTACCGGGCTGCGCTACATCCCGAATGGAACGGTTTAAAATCTGTTCGTGAAAAAACTTTGAATTTTTTCGGCTGCTAAATTACACAAAGAGATAGAAAATTCAAATTTCAAAAGTCTTATCCCACACTCCTTTCGGTATAGCTCCTACAAACTATTGCAGATTTGCTTCACAATGCCCGGGCCTTCATAAATAAACCCGGTCCATACCTGCACCAGTTTCGCACCCGCCGCTATTTTTTCTCTTGCATCCACGCCGGTAAATATTCCCCCCGATCCGATAATGGGTATACCGCCGCCCGTTTGCTTATTTACATATTCAATAATAGCGGTACTTCGCGCTCGTACCGGTTTGCCACTCAAGCCACCTTCCCCGATCTGTTCCTGTTCTGCCACCGGTGTATTCAACCCGCTGCGGTCGATAGTAGTATTGCTGATCACCAGCCCATCGAGCTTGACCTCGGCGGCAAGAGAAATCACGTCATCGATCTGAGCCTGCGTCAGATCGGGGGCTATTTTCAGCAAAATGGGCTTGGCCACGGCCTTCCCGTTATTGATCATGGCCAGGTTCCAGATGATTTTTCGCAGCGACTCTTTCTCCTGCAATGCCCTCAAACCAGGCGTATTCGGACTGCTCACATTCACTACAAAATAGTCTGCATACCTATGCAGCTTGTTAAAGCAGGTAGCATAATCCTTCCAGGCGTTTTCATTAGGGGTGATTTTGTTTTTGCCGATATTGCCGCCGATAATCAAAGGATAGTCCTCTTTTACACCCTCTTTTTTTTCGCGCCAAAGCCTCAATCTCTCCGCAATCGCATCGGCCCCTTCATTGTTAAAGCCCATCCGGTTGATTAATGCCTGGTCGGCAGGAAGACGGAACAGCCTCGGCTGCGGATTACCCTCCTGCGGCAGCGGCGTAACCGTACCTATCTCTACAAAACCAAAACCAAGGGCTTCGAGCTGATCGAGGAATAACGCATTTTTGTCAAATCCTGCACCCAAGCCCACCGGGTTCTTAAAAGCCATATTCAGAAACCGGGTTTCCAGTCCGTCTTTGGGCCGGAAAAAGGAACGCACCAGGTTTTTACCCATAGCCGTGCCGGTAAGCCGTCCAAGCTGGCGCATGGCCATATAATGTGCCTTTTCGGGCGGAAAGGAAAAGTAGATCTTGCGTAATAGTGCGTACATCGCTGCAAACTTACATGAATTTTTTACAGTTATATTTGCAAACCCATCAAACAAGTAGTTAAAAAATGAGGAAGAGAACAATCATTATTACGGGAGGTGCCGGCTTCATTGGCTCGCATGTAGTGAGGTTATTTGTCAATAAATATCCCCATTACACCATTATTAACCTGGATGCGCTGACCTATGCCGGTAACCTCGAAAACCTTAAAGATATTGAGGACAAACCCAATTATATATTTGAAAAGGCCGATATTGTGGATGCCGGACGCATAAGAGAATTGTTTACAAAATATAATCCGGATGGTATTATACATCTTGCGGCGGAAAGCCATGTAGACCGGTCGATCACTTCTCCACTGGATTTTGTTTATACCAATGTAATAGGAACCGTAAATCTTTTAAACGCGGCCAAAGAACTATGGCTTCATACGCCTCCTCCTTCGGGCGTAACCTGGGAAGCAGCCCGCTTTCACCATGTCTCCACCGACGAGGTATATGGCGCCCTGGGCGATACCGGTTTTTTTACTGAAGAAACCCCCTACGACCCCCATTCGCCCTATTCCGCCTCTAAGGCTTCGTCCGACCATTTCGTATACGCTTATGCCGATACCTACGGGCTTCCGGTGGTGCTGACCAATTGCTCCAATAATTACGGCCCCAATCATTTTCCCGAGAAGTTGATACCGCTGATGATTCATAATATCATTAATAATAAAGCGCTACCCATTTACGGCGACGGCAAATATACCCGCGACTGGTTGTATGTAATTGATCATGCGCAGGCTATCGATCTGGTTTTTCACCAGGGCAGGCAAAGCGAGAATTACAATGTGGGCGGCTTTAACGAATGGCAAAATATCGATCTGGTGAGGTTGCTTTGCCGGCAAATGGACGAGAAATTAGGTCGGGAGCCGGGCACCAGCGAAAAGCTCATCACTTTTGTAAAAGACAGGCCGGGTCACGATTTGCGTTACGCGATAGATGCCACCAAAATCAACAAAGAACTGGGCTGGGCGCCCTCGGTTACCTTTGAAGAAGGGCTCTCCAAAACGATAGATTGGTTCCTCGATAACCAGGAGTGGCTGAAAAATGTAACCAGCGGCGATTACCAGAAGTATTATGAGGAGCAGTATGAAGCGAATTAATGCGAATTATGCGAAATAGACCTGATGAAATATTATTTAAGGATGAAAGTTATCGTATCATAGGTGCATGTATGCGAGTGCATACGCTTTTGGGTGCGGGTTTTTTGGAATCGGTTTACATGGAGGCCCTGGAAAAGGAGTTTGGACGTGCCAATATTGTCTTTGAAAGAGAAAAAAAATTGCAAGTAATATTTGATGGGATTATTTTAAAAAAATATTTCAAAGCTGATTTTTTGTGTTATAATGAAATTATTGTTGAACTTAAAGCAATGAGCGTATTATTTCCGAGAGAAGAAAAGCAGGTATTAAATTATTTACGTGCATCTAATAAGAAATTAGGAATATTAGTAAACTTTGGTGCATCATCGCTCCACTACAAAAGAATCCTCAACTCAAAACATTCGCCTAATTCGTCATATTTGTATTAATTCGCATTCATGAAAGGAATAATTCTCGCCGGCGGTTCCGGCACCAGACTTTACCCCATCACAAAAGCGATCAGTAAGCAACTCATGCCCATTTATGATAAGCCCATGATCTACTACCCACTGTCTGTTTTACTGATGGCAGGAATAAAAGAAATACTTATTATTACCACCCCCGAGGACAATGCCGGGTTCAAACGTTTGCTGGGCGACGGATCCAGGATTGGCTGCAGTTTTGAATACGCAGTACAGGAAGTGCCCAACGGACTGGCACAGGCTTTTGTTATTGGAGCCGATTTTGTGGGCAGCGATAAAGTAGCCCTTGTATTGGGAGATAATATATTTCACGGAACAGGCCTGGGCAGCCAGTTGAAAAAACTAGCCGATGTGGAAGGCGGTTACGTATTTGCCTACCAGGTGGTCGATCCCGAAAGATACGGTGTGGTAGAGTTCGACGAAAACATGGTAGCACTTTCGATAGAAGAGAAGCCGGCACATCCTAAGTCAAACTATGCAGTGCCCGGACTTTATTTTTACGATAATTCGGTGATCGATATAGCGAAGAACCTTCAGCCTTCTCCCCGCGGCGAATATGAAATAACCGATGTAAATAAGGAGTACCTGAGGCAGGGAAAACTGCATGTAGCCGTATTAGACAGGGGAACCGCCTGGCTCGACACGGGTACTTTCGATTCGCTTACCGATGCGGCCGAATTTGTGAGAGTGATAGAAAAAAGACAAGGAATGAAAATTGGCTGCATAGAGGAAATTGCCTGGCGAAATGGATTCATCACCAGGCAGCAATTAAATATATTGGGCGATGAATTAATAAAAAGCGGGTATGGCGAATACCTGAAAAGACTTTAAAAATAAACAGATGAAAATAGCTGTTGTTGGCACCGGCTACGTAGGATTGGTTACCGGAACCTGTTTCGCGGAAACAGGAAATATGGTTTATTGCGTGGATGTAGACAAGAAAAAAGTAGAGGCTCTGAAGAGAGGGGAATGCCCTATATATGAGCCGGGTCTCGACGTTTTATTACAAAGAAACACAAAGGATAAAAGACTGGTTTTTACAACCGATCTGAAAGCAGCGGTGGATAAGTCGGATATTATTTTCCTGGCTTTACCCACCCCACCGGGCGAGGATGGATCGGCAGACCTGAAATATATTTTGCAGGTGGCCAATGATTTGTCGGATATTATAAAAGAATATAAGGTTATCGTAAACAAGAGTACCGTACCCGTAGGAACTGCCGAAAAAGTAGCGGAAGTGCTGGGCAAAAAATTGACCGCCGGTTTGTTTGACGTGGTATCGAACCCCGAATTTTTAAGGGAAGGTATTGCTGTAGACGACTTTTTGAAACCCGACCGGGTGGTAGTCGGCTCATCGTCCGAAAAAGCAAGAGAACTGATGGCAGAGCTTTATCAACCCTTTGTGCGCCAGGGTAACCCTATTTATTTTATGGATGAGCGGAGCGCTGAGATGACCAAATATGTGGCGAATTCCTATCTGGCCATGCGCATCTCTTTTATGAATGAAGTGGCCAACCTTTGTGAGCTTACCGGAGCAAACGTAGACCTGGTACGGATTGGCATAGGAAGCGACTCCCGTATCGGCAAAAGATTTTTATTTCCCGGCATCGGGTATGGCGGAAGCTGTTTTCCAAAAGATGTGCTGGCTTTGCATCATACTTCCAAACAAAACAGTTACAATTTTAAACTGCTGGATGCAGTGATGAAAGTAAACAGAGATCAGAAAAAAATACTTTTCGGAAAGGTTAAACGCTATTACAAAAACAAGCTCACCGACTTGCATTTTGCGATATGGGGGCTGGCTTTCAAGCCCGAAACCGACGATATAAGAGACGCTCCTTCGGTCGAACTCATAGAAGAACTGTTAAATGCCGGGGCTAAGCTTACCGTATTTGATCCGGAAGCCATGGAAAATGTAAAAAAGCTGTTCGGAAAACGGGTCAACTATGCCAAAGATCAGTACGCTGCCCTGAAAAAAGCAGATGCGCTGTTGATTGTAACCGAATGGAGCGAATTCAGAAATCCCGACTTTGAACGCATAACCAAAGCTTTAAAAACAAAGGTGATTTTTGACGGCCGAAACGTGTACAGTCTTGATAAAATGGAAGAGCTGGGATTTTATTACAACAGCATCGGCCGGAAAATCGTTCACGGGAAAAAATAAAAGATGACAAAAAGAGTGTTAATAACCGGGGCAGCCGGATTTTTAGGATCGCATCTCTGCGACAAATTCATGAACGAAGGATACCAGGTGGTAGCCATGGACAACCTTATTACCGGCGACCTCAAAAACCTGGAGCATCTCTTTCCCCAACCGGGATTTGAATTTTATCACCACGATGTTACCAGGTATATTCATGTGCCGGGTAAGCTCGACTATGTTCTGCACTTCGCCTCACCCGCAAGTCCTATCGATTACCTCAAAATTCCGATCCAAACCCTGAAAGTTGGTGCCATGGGTACGCATAATTGTCTCGGCCTGGCCAAAGCAAAAAACGCCCGAATCCTCGTGGCGTCTACCAGCGAAGTATATGGCGATCCTCTGGTGCACCCTCAAACAGAGGAGTACTGGGGAAATGTAAATCCGGTCGGGCCACGCGGTGTATACGACGAAGCCAAACGCTATCTCGAATCCATCACCATGGCCTACCATACATTTCACAAGGTGGAAACCCGCATTGTACGCATTTTTAATACCTATGGGCCCCGTATGCGTCTTAACGACGGGCGGGCCCTGCCTGCTTTTATCGGCCAGGCCCTGCGGGGTGAAGATATTACCGTTTTCGGCGATGGGTCGCAAACCCGCAGTTTTTGTTATGTGAGCGACCTGGTAGAAGGTATTTACAGGTTGCTGCTGAGCGATTATGTTCAGCCGGTGAACATCGGCAATCCCGATGAAATATCTTTAAAGGATTTTGCGGAGGAAGTACTGGCTCTGACGGGAAACCAGGTGAAAATTGTTTATCACCCCTTGCCGGTAGATGACCCCAAACAGCGGCGGCCGGATATCAGCCGGGCAAGGACGATTTTGGACTGGGAACCGAAAATAAGCCGCTCCGAAGGCTTGAAACACACTTATGAGTACTTCAAATCACTGCCGCCGGAAGAATGGTTTAAGCAGCCCAAAGAATTTATTTCTACGAAATAACCCCGCAAATACCTTTTTTGACGTGTTTTCCGACAAACCGGGGAAATTCGCGCTTTATTACCTGTAGGAATGTCAGATGTCACCAATCGGTAAAGTTTTTGTTATATTTCCCGCAAGCAAGGTTTTGACACAAATTAACGTCTAATTTTGAAGAGATTCATTCACAACAATAATTCGGGGCAATATGGAAAAAGAAAAGGAGTTTAGCGATTTACTGGTGAACAACGCCGGGTTTTTGAAACCTTTTGCTGTTAATCTTACCAAAAATAATGAAACAGCCAATGATTTGTACCAGGAAACCCTGTACAAAGCACTGGCCAACAAGGAAAAATATAATGCCGGTACCAATATTAAAGCATGGTTGTTTACCATCATGCGTAATATTTTTATCAACGATTACCGCCGCAATGCCAAGCGCAGAACGGTATTCGACAATACCCCCGAGGATTACCTGATCAATATGCGGCAGGTATCGGTAGCCAACCGGGCAGAAAGTACCCTGAGGCAGAAAGAAATTGAGGCAGCGATAGAAGGTCTGCCGGAAACCTTTAAAGTGCCTTTCCGGCTATATTTTGAAGGGTATAAATACCAGGAAATTTCCGACTATCTCCGGGAGCCCCTGGGAACCATAAAGAGCCGCATCCACTTTGCACGTAAATTGCTTAAGGAACAGATCAACCGATATTAATCGGGGCGCTCAAGGTGAAACAAGGTTTTAAAGACCTCACTGGCTAAAAACAGTGGGGTCTTTGCATTTTCAGAAACATTAAATTCGCATTCAAAAAGCTATCAGCCAGCCATCAGCCATATTATCCAGTCCTATCGCCTACCTTAAAACCGTAGGGCCTCAACGGGCCGAATTATTACAGAAAGAGCTGGGGATATATACGTTTGGGGATCTGCTACAACATTTTCCTTTCCGCCATGTAGATAAGACCAGGGTAATACGCATCGGGGAAATAGATCCGCAAGAAGAATATGTACAGGTGGTAGGGGTTTTGGATTATTACGAACTAACGGGAGAAAAGCGCGGGCGGCGCCTGGTAGCACAATTGCGGGATAAAACAGGCGGCCTCGAATTGGTGTGGTTCAGCGCCATCCAGGCTATTCAGAAAATGTTCCCGGCCGGGGCTCCTTATATTGTGTATGGCAAGCTGTCGTGGTTCTTAGGCAAACCCCAGATCGTTCATCCCGAAATGGAGGCCTGGACGCCGGGCAAGATGGACGCCAAAGATTCACTCGAGCCGGTATATCCTTCCACCGAAAAACTGAAGGCGAAGAACCTGGGTGGCAGGCAATTGGGTAAACTCACCAAAATTCTCCTGCCCCATATTCATTTACAGGATATTCCCGAAAATTTTCCTTCCGGGCTGTTGGAAAACCTGAAGCTGATGCCGCGCTTCGAAGCCTTTCAGCAAATTCATTTTCCTCCCACGAATCAGCATTATGAAGCCGCTTTGCGGCGGCTGAAATTCGAAGAGATTTTCCTGGCGCAGATGCGGATGAACCTCCTGCGATCGCAGCGGCATCGGTTTTCCAAAGGAGTGGTCTTTGATAAGGTGGGCCGCTATTTCAACGATTTTTACAGCCGTTATCTCCCCTTCGAATTAACGGGCGCTCAAAAACGGGTGTTAAAAGAAATCCGGAATGATACCGCCCGGGGCCGGCAAATGAACCGGTTGCTGCAGGGAGATGTAGGCAGCGGTAAAACAATCGTGGCATTGCTTTGTATGTTGCTGGCAGCCGATAACGATTTTCAGTCGGTTTTGATGGCGCCGACAGAAATATTGGCCCGGCAACATTTTCATGGAATATCGGAGCTGTTGAAAGAGTTGGATTTAGGAGTGGCTTTGCTTACCGGTTCGGTTAAAGGAAAAGAGCGCAAATCTATTTTGCAGGGCGTTGTCAACGGCACTATACAACTACTCATAGGCACACATGCGGTAATCGAAGACGCAGTGCAGTTTAAAAACCTGGGTTTGGTGATTGTAGACGAACAACATCGCTTTGGCGTAGCTCAACGCGCCCGTCTTTGGGAAAAGAACGAGATTCCACCTCATGTACTGGTAATGACGGCCACACCCATACCCCGTACCTTAGCTATGACCGCCTATGGCGACCTGGATTATAGTGTTATTGATGAACTGCCACCGGGCCGGAAACCGATTCAAACGGTACACCGTTTCGACAATGAGCGTAGCCAGGTAATGGAATTTATGAAAGCGGAAATACGGCTGGGACGCCAGGTGTATGTTATTTTTCCGTTGATAGAAGAAAGCGCGAAGCTGGACTATGAAAACCTCATGCGGGGCTATGAGGAAATCAAAACCTATTTTCCCGAACCACAGTACTGGATCAGTATGGTACATGGCAAGCAACCCGCCGCTCAAAAGGAAGAAAATATGCGGCGGTTTGTAGAACACGATACGCAGATCATGGTTTCTACCACTGTAATAGAAGTAGGAGTAAACGTGCCCAATGCATCGGTGATGGTGATTGAAAGTGCGGAAAAATTCGGGCTTTCACAATTGCATCAATTGCGTGGCAGGGTAGGGCGTGGCGCCGAAAAAAGCTATTGTGTACTGCTGACAGGCCGAAAGCTGGGCAACGATGCCCGTGAGCGGATGAAAATCATGACCAGTACGAATAATGGTTTTGTAATTGCCGAAAAAGATCTGGAACTCCGCGGCCCCGGCGATATTGAAGGTACGCGGCAAAGCGGCGTGTTGAATTTTAAACTGGCCAATATTGTAAATGACCGTGCCATGGTGGAGGTGGCTAAAAAAATAACAGAGGAGATACTGACCGATGATCCGGATTTGACAAAGCCCCAAAATCAACCGCTGAAAGTTTTCCTTCAATCGCAAAAGGGAAAGACCCTCTGGAGTAAAATATCGTAATAGTTTCGTTTTAATGTAAAAAAACTTGCCTGAACCACTTCTTTGGCATAAATTTATTATTAATAAAGTCGTAAGCCATTTTTCATTCTAAAAATCTCTCAATCATGAAATTATCTGAATTGAAGCCCGGAGACTGGGTAGTTTTAAACGATGAAGGAATAGAAAGAGAAGGTACCGTAATAAGTATTAGTAACGAAGATCGTAAGGTTCTGGTAAACAACGGAATACAGGAATTTTGGTACGAGCCGGAGAATATTCAACCCGTTCCGCTTTCAGAAAAGCAACTTTTTGATCTGGGATTTGAACGATTGGCTTCCGAAACAGGAGCAAAGTACGGGAAGGGAGCTTTTCGGGTACATACCCCGTCCGAAACCGACTTTTCGCAGCTCGAAACCTGGTACCGGGAAGATAAAAGGTATTTCAAGGAGCCCATTTCGGTGAGCCATTTACAGAATATCCATCTGGAAATGACCAAAATGCCGCTGGAAAGCGCTCATTAACCGATTTATACTATCTTTACAATAGAAACCTGTCCTGAAATTTCTCGGGACGGGTTTTTTTTATTAACAGATTCTCCCTATCTTTGCAGCCCTAAATTTTTATGGCGAAACAACCCTTAATAAAACAAGACGGAGTGATACTGGAAGCCTTGTCCAATGCGATGTTCAGGGTAAAATTGGATAATGGTCATGAAATTTTGGCAACCATTTCTGGAAAAATGAGGATGCACTATATCCGCATTTTACCCGGGGATAAGGTGGGATTAGAGATGTCTCCTTACGATTTATCGCGTGGACGCATCAATTTCAGGTATAAGAATTAAAGTTCAATGGTTTGAGGTTCAACGTTTAATGTTGTTGATCCAAAGAACTTAAACCCGGAACATTAAACATAAACATTAAACTTTTAAACACAAAAAGATGAGAGTAAGGGCATCCATAAAAAAACGCAGCGCGGATTGCAAGATTGTACGCCGCAAAGGAAAGCTGTATGTGATCAACAAAAAGAATCCCCGCTTTAAGCAGCGCCAGGGTTAAGCTCTTTACTCCGGAAAGGAGTGTTGGAGTTTCCGATTGTAGAAATACTAAAGTTTAAATATTAAAATCTAAAGTAAGATATGGCACGTATTGCCGGTGTAGATTTACCAAAAAACAAAAGAGGCGAAATAGGGTTGACCTATATTTACGGTATCGGCCCTTCTACGGCTAAATATATTCTGGATAAGAATAATATCGACCGTAGCAAAAAAGTAAATGACTGGGATGATGAAGATCTGAATGCGATCCGTTCTACTATTACAGAAGAACTGAAAGTTGAAGGTCAGTTGCGTAGCGAAGTTCAGATGAACATCAAGCGTTTACTGGATATAGCCTGTTATCGTGGTCTTCGCCACAGAAAAGGATTACCCGTTCGTGGTCAGCGTACAAAAACCAATAGCCGCACACGTAAGGGTAAACGTAAAACTGTTGCAGGTAAAAAGAAAGCCGCTAAGAAATAGGCTTCGTCAGGCTCAGCCTGACATTTTTATGTCATGTTGAGCCGCTGGAATATGCACCCGGTTATTACCAGATCAGTTGCGGACGTCCCCGGTGCAGGAACAGGGCTGATTTGGGTTATCTGCCACAGCGGATAATGATTATTTTTTAAAGATTACCTTTTAAAACAAAATGGCAAAAGCACAATTAAGCGCGAAAGCGGCCGCTAAAAAAAGAATCGTTAAAGTAGATGCTTACGGCGATGCTCATATTTCGGCAACATTTAACAACATTATCATCAGCCTTACCAATAAAACAGGTCAGGTAATTTCCTGGAGCAGCGCCGGTAAAATGGGCTTCCGTGGTTCCAAGAAAAACACTCCCTACGCTGCCCAGATGGCCGCTGCGGATGCCGCTAAGGTAGCCCTGGATGCAGGCCTGAAAAGAGTGGATGTTTTCGTAAAAGGCCCCGGCTCGGGAAGAGAAGGAGCGATCCGCTCTCTGTCTCAATCAGGAATTGAGATCGTAACTATTAAAGACGTTACACCGCTTCCGCACAATGGATGCCGCCCTCCCAAAAAGAGAAGAGTTTAATTATTGAGCCCGGAGTTGAAAAGATGCTCACTGCCTGGTGGTATGTTTTTCCCGGTTTCAGTTCTTTACATATTTTTTGAGCCAAGTGGTTTCATTTTAAAAAAGGGTACACAATTAATTTTTTCCAAAGCTTTTTAACGATTGATGTACCGGTTTCTAAAAAAGCTTAAATGAAAGTATAATTATGGCACGTTACAATGGTCCAAAGACCAAAATCTCCCGTATTTTCGGAGAGCCTATTTTAGGTAATGGTAAATGGTTGGGTAAAAACAGTAACCCTCCCGGTCAACACGGCGAAAAGCGTAAGCGTAAAACATTGGGTGAATACGCTCTGCAATTGCGCGAAAAACAGAAAGCCAAATACACTTACGGTGTTTTGGAGAAACAATTCCGTAAAACTTACGAAGAAGCTAACCGTCGCAAAGGTGTAACCGGTGATAACCTTATCAAATTACTTGAATCTCGTTTAGACAACACCGTTTTTCGTTTAGGTATTGCTCCAAGCCGTCCGGCTGCACGCCAGTTGGTAAGCCACAAACATATTGAGGTGAACGGCGAAGTGGTAAATATCCCCAGCTATTCTTTGAAAGCCGGCGATATTATTTCCCTGAAGGAAAGCAGCAAGGCACGCACTTCTATTACAAGTGTGGTGTCGGCCAAAAATCCTAAGTACAGCTGGCTGGACTTTAACGAGACAACTTTTACCGGTACTTTCATTACTCATCCCGAAAGGGAGAATGTTCCTGAAAACATTAAGGAGCAGTTGATTGTAGAGTTGTATAATAAGTAATCTGACGGTTGGTTTCTGCACAGCGGTTAATAAGCCCTGTACGGCAACTATACCATACACCTAAAACAAAATATACATGGCAATTTTAAATTTTCAACAGCCGGACAAGATTATCCTGCAGAAAGCTTCCGATTTTGAAGCCCAGTTTGAATTCGCTCCCCTGGAGCCGGGTTATGGCGTTACTATCGGAAATGCACTGCGCAGGGTTTTGCTGAGCTCTTTGGAAGGATATGCTATTACAGCAATTAAAATAGATGGAGTAGATCACGAGTTCGCCACCATCAAGGGTGTAAGCGAAGACCTCGTAGAAATCATCCTGAACCTGAAGCAGGTTCGTTTTAAAAAGATTGTGGAGCATGAAGTGGCCAACGAAAAGATCTCTCTTTCGGTAAAAAACCAGAGCGGATTTACGGCCGGCATGATTGGCGACGCCACACAATCCTTCCAGATTATGAATCCCGATCTGCTGATTTGCACCCTCGACTTATCCGCTAAACTGGATATTGAGTTAACAATCGGTAAGGGCCGCGGTTATGTTCCTGCAGAGGAGAATGCGGTAAAAGATGCACCCTTAGGCCTGGTTTCCATCGATGCTATTTACACGCCTATCAAAAACGTGAAATACAGTATCGAGAATACACGGGTAGAACAGCGTACCGATTATGAGAAACTGATTATGGAAGTAGTTACCGATGGCACCATTCACCCCGAAGAAGCGGTAAAACAAGCCAGTCGCATTTTGATCCAGCACCTGATGATCATCACCGATGAAAACATCACTTTCGATAACAAGGAAGAAAAGAAAGAAGACCTGGTAGATGAAAATACCTTGCAATTACGCAAAGTACTGAAGACTCCGCTGGAGGATCTGGACCTTTCTGTACGGGCTTTCAATTGCTTAAAAGCTGCAAAAATCAACTCCCTGAGCGAGCTGGTACAGTATGAACAGGAAGACCTGATGAAGTTCAGAAACTTCGGACAGAAATCACTTTCTGAGATCGAACAGGTACTGAATGAAAGAGGGCTTGGTTTTGGCATGGATCTGCAGAAACTGGGCATAGAAAAAGAAGATTATTAGAAAATTGGCCAATAGGTTTAAAATTGGCCTGTCAATAGAAGACTGCAATTCCCTGACTACGGTGCAGTCGGATTTAATAACCGGTTTGATGTTTAACGAACGGCAAACCTTAAATATGTAAAAGTCATGCGTCACGGAGACAAAATCAAAAACTTAAGCCGCACTAAAGCGCACAGAGAGGCATTATTGGCGAATCTTTCTGCCCAGCTCATTCAACACAAACGCATTGTAACAACTTTGGCCAAAGCCAAGGCGCTGCGGGTATATGTAGAGCCCCTGATTACAAAAAGCAAGGAAAATACAACGCACCAGCGCCGGATTGTTTTCGGTTATTTACAGGATAAAGAAGCCGTAAAGGAGTTATTCGACAATATTGCAGGTAAAGTTGGCGGGCGCCCCGGAGGTTATACCCGTATCATCAAGTTAGGTATTCGTCCCGGTGATGCTGCTGAAAAAGCACTGATCGAATTGGTGGATTACAACGAGATCTATGGTAAAGGCATTGGCGAAGACAAAGCAGTTGCTAAGAAAACACGTCGTCGTGGTGGAAGTGGCAAGAAGAAATCGGAGGCAGCTCCGGTGGAAGCAGAAGCAACAACTGTTGCAGAAGAAGCAGCCGTAGCTGAAGAAGTGAAAACGGAAGAAGCGGTAGCTGCTGCACCGGCAGTAGAAGAAACTCCCGCAGCGGAAGCCACTGCTCCTGCTGAGGAAGAAGGAAAAGAAGGGGACAGCTCTGAGGCGAAAGCTTAAGAGATCTTTCCAACTATAAATTTTATGCCCTGCTTTTGCGGGGCATTTTTTTGCGAACTTGTGTTAGAGGTTAAAACCGGGTGGCTAAAATATTCGGAAGCATATCACGCCAGGTGGGCCAGTCGTGTTTGTAGTTTTCGCCCCAGTTCTGGAATTCGTAATGAATGCCCTTGTTATAAAGGGTCTGGGCAAATTTTCCACCAGCGGCGGGGTCTTCATAAGCGCCGCTGCCCGTAAGAATGTGGATGTGATGGCTTTTGCGGATGGTTTCGAGAATATTATGATCCGTAAGGTTGGGCATATAATGGGCCGGGCTGTTGAAGTAAACGTTGTCGTCCATATAGCCGTTACTGTAATAGGTTAAATCATACACTCCGCTCATCGCGATCACTCCGTTGATGATATCGGGCCGTTTCAAAAAAAGATTCATGCTGTGCAATGCCCCGAAAGACGCGCCGCTCACTATAACAGGCGTTTCGGGACTGGTGGTATTTTTAATGTAAGGGATAACTTCATTGTAAATATACTGGTTCCACTGTACATGTCGGTTAGACTTATCCCAGGGTGAAAGACCATTGTTCAGCCAACTCTCATTATTGACACTGTCTACTGAGAATACCCGGAGTTTACCGTCGTTGATAAATGGTGCCAGCGAGTCGATCATCTGAAACCGTTCGTACTCTAAATAATCTGCTGCTGCCGTGGGTACCAACAGCAGGGCGAACCCAAAATGGCCATAGGAAACAATGGGCATGTCTTTGCTGAGTGCAGGGCTGTACCAGCCCGAAATTTCCCGGTTCATGTGTAAGTTTTTTCTAAAATAAGAATTTAACGGCAGAAAAGAAATAAAAAATCTTCATTTCCGGAAGCCGGATATATAGCTTTTTTGCGCGGTGCAGTAGTTTGTATTTATTTTTGCCGCATCGTTTTTAAAAAATGTAAGAAAAAATGGGATTGATACAAACGGCAGAAAGGGTTTCGCAGACGGATGCATCAGATAATTATGTATTCCAAAGGTCGTTGCTGGCTTATGAAGAAGCTACCAAACTGGTATGGGGCGATGTGCTCGAAATTGGTACCGGCAGCGGTTACGGTGTGGAAATGGTAGCGCCCAAAACCCGGCGGTTTGTCACCCTCGATAAGTTCGAGAACGAGAATGTGGCCGGCTTGCTCCAAACACATGATAATATGGAGTTCAGGCGGATGAATATTCCCCCTCTGACCGGCATCGCCGACGAAAGTTTTGACTTTGTCATCACCTTCCAGGTAATAGAACATATAAAGAACGACCGGCTTTTTATACAGGAAATTTACAGGGTGTTGAAAAAGGGGGGCAAACTGATCGTTACCACCCCTAATAAAAAAATGTCGCTGACCCGAAATCCCTGGCATATCAGGGAATATACTACCGAAACTTTAGCCGATTTATTAGCTGATTTTTCGGGTGTAAGGACCCTCGGAGTTTATGGCGATGATACGGCGATGGAATATTACCATGCCAACAGGAAAGCCGTGGAGCGAATCACCCGTTTTGATCTATTAAACCTTCAGCACCGGCTGCCCCGCTGGCTGCTGCAAATACCCTATGATATTTTAAACCGCTGGAACCGGCGTAAAATGCTGAACAGCGACCGGCAAATGGTTTCCAAAATCAAAATGAGCGATTTCTTTATAGCAGCAGCAGGGGAGGAATGCCTCGACCTGTTTTATATCGCAGAGAAATAAAATAGACCCAAAGAAGGAAGATACCGTGGTCAGTTGCCTAAGACCGTTTTTATTGCCCCGGCCTTTAACATACTTTCCTCCCATTCTTTTTCAGCATCGCTGTAAACCGTAATGCCGCCACCGGTTTGAAAAGACAGGTAACGGGCCGTTTCGTTATACATCAGGCTCCTGATAACCACATTGAAATCGAAATCGTCCCCGGGGGTTATATATCCCAGGGCGCCGGAAAACAGTCCGCGCCTACTTTTTTCGTACTGGTCGATCAGTTTCATCACACTTATCTTGGGTGCGCCTGTCATAGAGCCCATCGGAAAAGTAGCGTTAATAATGTCGAAAAAGGAGGTATCTTTTTTTAAAGTGCCGCTTATGGTAGAAATCATTTGATGTACCTGCGGGAAAGTGTAGATACCGAACAGCTCGTCCACTTTCACACTGCCCTCTTCGCAAATACGCGAAAGATCATTTCGTACCAGGTCTACCACCATTACATTTTCGGCTTTGTCTTTTTCACTGTTTAGAAGCGCTGCCTGCTCCTCTTTTTCGCCTGATTCCCGTTTTAAAGTTCCTTTAATGGGTTGGCTGATGATGCGTTGGTTTTCTTTTTTCAGGAAACGTTCGGGGCTGGCACAAAGCAGCCATTGATCGTTTAACCGGTAGAGAGCCGAGAAGGGGTTGGGAGAGATCTGGCAGAGCTTTTCGAAAACAAAAAAAGGATTGATCGCAGCCTCTTCCGAAAAAAACTCCTGGCAGAAATTGATCTCGTAGCAATCGCCGCGTTGCAGATGGTTTTTGAGACGATGAATGATGTCGAGGTAGTCGCTCCTGGATATCCTGCTTTCTGTCTTTACCGGCTTATTATCATCACCCGGATCTGTTGCCATTGTGCAATGCATAATACTGTCGAAGACTTGCTTCGGATCTGGGGCCTCAATAGTCAGCACCTTATTTTTGATCGCTACAATAATAGCGGGCTCGAAAAAGAACAGATCGGGAAATTGTATCAGCCGGGGTTTGGAAGAAGTGTGAATTTTTTCAGCAGTAACCAGTTCGTATGCGAGGTGGCCGAATAGCCAGCTCTTTTTTTCGTTAATAAAACTTTGTAAATCAGACAAGGCATTTGCCGACGATCCCTGGCAGGCGCGCACTACTCCTGCGCCTGCGAGTAATTCGTTATTACCGTCGTAACCGTTGCTGTCCAAAAAGCAAAAAGTGCTGAACCGTTTTAACCAATTCAGCACCCTTTTTTTTAAAATGTCCGGATCGTTTATTGCAAATGAATGTTGCAATGCAGATTAGGGTAAAATGTTATTAAAAATCATCCTCATCGTCATCGAAGTCGTCACCGTCATTACTAAACAGATCTTTGAATTCATCGTCTATTTTAAAGTCGTCATCGTCGTCGTACGACTTTTTCCCACCGCCCGATTTACCTTTCGATTTGGGCAGATCGAATTCTTCAAAATCCTTATCCCAATCTTCTTCCTCCTCTGCTTTTTCCCATTCATCGTCCATGTCCTCCACATCATCTTCCTCGTCGTCGAAATTATCGGCGCTTTTCTTAGAGGATGCAGTTGGTTTTTTTAAAGGCTTTTCTTCGTCAAAATTTGCCTGTTCGCTTTTTTTTGATTTATTTGATTTTGCCATGACCTAATAAATTATAGTGTAAATTTTAACCGAACTTTTCAAATCGCCAAATTTTTAATTTAAAATTTTTTTGGAAAGAATTATACCACAATCAACTGGTCTCTTTCGGGCCCGTTGGAAATATAATCCACCGTAACGCCAAGATAGTGATTAATGAAATCGATATAGGTTTTTGCTTTTTCCGGAAGTTCCGTAAATGACTTCAACTGCGTGATATCGGTATTCCATCCTTCAAAACTTTTGTAAACGGGGGTGTAATGCCCGGTATCTAATCGTAAGGGTATCTCGGTTAACTCTTTTCCGTCTTTACTGTAAGCAGTGCATACCTGCAGGTTTTCAAAACCATCCAGCACATCGGCCTTGGTCATTACGATCTGGGTAATACCGTTAACCATACAGGCAAATTTTAAAGCCACAAGGTCGATCCAGCCGCAGCGGCGGGGCCTGCCGGTGGTAGCGCCATATTCGTTACCTATATCGCGTAATTTCTGACCATCGGCGTCTTCCAGTTCTGTTGGAAAAGGACCGCTACCTACCCGCGTGCAATAGGCTTTCGTAATGCCAATTACCTCTTTAATATGTTGGGGGGCTATACCCAGGCCGCTGCAAACCCCTGCAGAAATGGTATTGGAAGAGGTGACAAAAGGAAAGGTACCGAAATCAATATCCAGCATGCTACCTTGTGCCCCTTCTGCTAAAACGTTTTTGCCTTCTTTTAGTAAATGGTTGATGAAATACTCCCCGTTAACAATATTCAGTTCTTTCAGAAATGCTACCGCTTCAAAAAACTCTTTTTCATCGTTGGTAATATCCTCATCAAAATGGTAAGTACCCAGCAGCAACTGATGTTTTTGTTTGAGCTGCTCGTATTGTTCTTCAAAATTTTCGGTCAGCAAATCGCCTACGCGCAGCGCATTTCGGCCGGTTTTGTCCATATAGGCAGGACCTATTCCTTTTAGCGTGGAACCAATTTTACCCTTGCCTTTGGCCTGTTCGGAGGCTTTATCCAGGGCGCGATGGGTGGGAACAATAAGATTGGTACGCTCAGAAATAAAAAGATTTTTTTTCAGATCGATGCCAAACTCTGCAACCTTTTCGCATTCTTTTTTCAGGGTAATAGGGTCGAGAACTACGCCATTGCCAATGATATTGATTTTGCCTTCATGAAATATACCGGAGGGTATTTGGTGCAGTACAATTTTTTTACCATCCTTGTATAGTGTATGACCAGCGTTCGGGCCACCCTGAAACCGGGCTATCACATCGTAATCTTTGGCAAAATAGTCAACAATCTTGCCTTTGCCCTCATCGCCCCACTGAAGCCCTAAAATAACGTCTACCATTTATTTGTTTTTTTTGATTGTTAAAACGAAGTGCAAAAATAGGGGCTTTTTCGATGTAGGATGAAGATATAGATGTTGCCGCAGGGAAAGCGGGAATTTGTTGGCTTTTCTTCCTTAAAATAGCGCTGTTTATTTGGGCAGATCTTCGGTATCGAATCTTTCTACCGTTTCTACGCCATCCAGTTGCAGCACGCGGCTTACCAGTTCGTCAAGTTCCTCCTTATCGTGCACAAATACCTTAATATTACCTTCAAAAACGCCCTCTGTTGCTTCAATCGTTAGTGCGGCGATATTTATTTTCAACTCGCCCGAAATAAGATTGGTTATTTTGCTTACCATACCTACATCGTCGATACCTATTATTTTAATACTGGTAAGGAAGGAAATCTCCTTGTTTTTGGCCCATTTTGTTCTAACGATCCGGTGGCCATAATTAGCCATAAGCTTGGCTGCATTGGGGCAATTGGTGCGGTGAATGGTGAGCCCCTTGCCCGTAGTAATAAAGCCAAAAACGTCATCCCCGGGGATGGGTTTACAGCAGTTGGCCAGGTTGTACATGATTCTGTCGCTGCTTTCTCCGAAAATGATCAGCTCGGCATCTTTGGGCGGGGTTTGTGCGGCGGGATGATGCTCGGGTTTGTTCTCCATTTTAGCATCACCTGTTTTTACCGGGGGAGGCGCTTCCAGTTTGTCGCCCGAAACCTTAAACTCTTTGAGTTCCTTCAGGTCAATACTCCTGATGGCTATCTGGTAAAATAGTTCGAGGTTGGATTGTAGCTTATAAAATTGAACGATGGTGTCGATATTTCCCTGGTGCATACTTACCCCCAGCCCTTCCAGCTTTCTTTGCAGCGTGTATTTACCCTCGTCGGCTACTTTTTTCTTTTCTTCCTTGAGGGCGTCTTTAACCTTGTTTTTTGCCTTGGGAGTAATCACAAATTTCAGCCAGTCTTCCGAAGGTTTTTGTTTGCTGCTGGTGATAATTTCCACCTGGTCGCCGCTGGTAAGGGGATGGCTGATGGGTACCAGCTTATGGTTTACTTTGGCCCCAATTGTTTTACTGCCGATGGCGGTGTGAATGGAAAATGCAAAATCGAGTGCGGTACTGCCTGTGGGAAGCATCTTTATGTCGCCTTTAGGCGTGTACACATAAATTTCTTCGGTGAGAAAACTGGTTTTAAAATCCTGCAGGAAGTTTACGCTATCGGGATCGTCATTTTGCAATGCCTCTCTAATTTGCTGAAACCAGCTATCGAACCGGTTTTCGGCAGCGGTACCTTCTTTATATTTCCAGTGCGCAGCCAGGCCTTTTTCTGCAATTTCGTTCATACGCCGGGTTCTTATCTGCACTTCCACCCATTTTCCACGCGGACCCATTACTGTGGTGTGCAGCGCCTCATAACCGTTGGCTTTGGGGTTACTTACCCAGTCGCGGAGCCTTTCAATTGAGGGTGTATATTCATCCGTAATCAGCGAATATACTTTCCAGCAATCTTCCTTTTCTTTTTCGGGTAAACTGTCGAGAATAATGCGGATGGCAAAAAGATCGTACACTTCTTCAAACGATACCTG
Source organism: Paraniabella yanshanensis (assembly GCA_040393015.1). Taxonomy (GTDB): domain Bacteria; phylum Bacteroidota; class Bacteroidia; order Chitinophagales; family Chitinophagaceae; genus Niabella; species Niabella yanshanensis_A. The sequence continues at coordinate 90,890 of JBEBUZ010000002.1, read as the reverse complement.
CTTTTTTTTCATCTTATTCCAGATGGAATGGATGTTTTTCGGCCGACCGTATATTTCAAACCTGAAATTATTTCTCTCCAGTTTTTCCTTAATTGGTTTGATGAATTCGTTGATATAGCGGGTTCTTTCCCTTTTGGATTCGGCAAGCCGCCGGGCAATATCTCTGTATATTTCCGGTTCGAGGTATTTCATGGCCAGATCTTCGAACTCGGTTTTAATAGTGTACAAACCCATCCGGTGGGCCAGCGGGGCAAATATGTACACTGTTTCGGAGGATATTTTGAGCTGCTTTTCCCGCTTCATGGCGTCCATTGTACGCATATTATTAAGGCGGTCGGCCAGTTTTATCAATATTACCCGGGGGTCATCGGTAAGCGTAAGCAGTATTTTTTTGAAGTTATCGGCCTGCTGCGATGCCGTGGCGTCCATTACATTGGAAATCTTGGTCAGTCCGTCTACAATCCTCGAAATCTCGGGTCCGAATTCTTTCTCGATATCCTTGAGGGTGATGCTGGTATCTTCCACGGTATCGTGCAAAAGGGCGGCAATGGTAGACCGTACCCCCATCCCGATTTCCTCTACGCAAATTTTAGCCACCGCAATGGGATGGAGAATATAGGGCTCTCCACTTTTGCGGCGCATACTGCTATGAGCATCAGCAGCCATTTCAAAGGCTCTGCGGATCAGGTTTTTATCGCCCGGCTTTAGCTTATCTTTCAAAAGCCGCAACAATGATCTGTACTCCCGCACAATCAGCTTCTTCTCTTCCTCCTCGGTTAAATTATATTTGGGTTTTTGTTCAACTGTCTTCATTATCAATATCCCGCGGCCGGGTTCTAACTACAATAAATAAATGCACTTTACATCGGGCTATGGATGTAATATAATTTTTTTTTCAAAGAATCGCCGGGTAACGGGCACTTTAATTTTAACGAGCTATCCGGCGCTATTTCCGACCGCGCAAGTTAACTGAAAAAGTTGCTTTTTTAAATAAAAGCCCTACCTTTGCAGCCCTTCCGATAAAATGTCGGGATAAAGTTCTTACCGGATGTGGTGGAATTGGTAGACACGTCAGACTTAGGATCTGATGCCGCAAGGTGTGGGGGTTCGAGTCCCTTCATCCGGACTATTCTAAAGTTTAAGGTTTGATGTTTAACGTTTGAGGTTAACACTTAAGCCTTAAACTTTTAAACTTTTAAACTTTCACATGGCTACAATTACAAAAGAACCGATAGGCCCTTTACACGAAAAAATAAGTGTAAAACTTGACAGCGCCGATTATCTTCCTTCCTTTGAAAAATCTTTAAAAGAATATAGTAAAAAGGCGAGCATCCAGGGATTCAGGCCCGGTAAAGTACCGGCCGGACTGATTAAAAAAATGTACGGCCCCTCCTTGTTTGTAGATGAGGTGCTGAAATCGGTAGACCAGGAACTCATCAACTATTTGCAGGCAGAAAAGGCTGATATATTTGCGCAGCCCCTTCCACTGGAAGCTGATCTGGCCAAACTGGACCTAAACAATCCCGGAGATTATCAATTTGATTTTGAGATAGGACTGAAGCCCGATTTCGAGCTCACCGATCTGGCAAAGGCCGATATCACAGGATATAACATCGATATTACCGAAGAAATGATCAATGAAGAAGTTGAAAGACTTCAAAATCGTTATGGTAATATGAGCGATAAGGAAGAAGTGGACGGTGGGAATAATGTGCTGAATCTTTCCTTTGCAGAATTGGACGCTTCGGGGAACGAAGCAGAAGGCGGCATAAAAAAAGACAATTCTCTTCTGTTAAGCTATTTTTCTGAGAAAGTTCAGGAAGAACTGAAAGCTAAGAAAGTTGGTGATAACATCACCGTGGTTTTAGCCGACGCATTTGCGGATAAAGAACTCGAATTTATCGCATCCGACCTGGGTTTGGACAAAGACAATGAGGAGGATAAAAAGAAGACTTTCCGCCTCTCTCTTACCAAAATCAGCGAGCTGGAAAAGAGAGAGCTGAACGAAGAATTTTTCAACCAGTTATTTCCTGAAGGAGAAGTGAAAACGGAGGAAGAATTTCGTTCGAAAATCAAAGACCAGATATTTAATTATTGGGCAACGCAGAGCCGTAACCAGATACAGGATCAGGTCTTTCACAAGCTGGTAGATCATACCTCTATTGAGTTTCCGGAGGCCTTTCTCCGCAAATGGCTCGTAACCCAGAACGCCCGGCCACAGGAAGGACAAGCTGCAAAAACGGAAGAACAGATTGATGCCGAAATGCCTGGCTTTCTTAACCAACTGAAGTGGACTTTGATCAGCGAAAAAATAGTGAAAGAGCAGAATATTGAAGTAAAGATGGAAGAGGTGCGGGCTTTCGCACAGGCGCAGTTGTTTAATTATATGGGCGGTGGCATGATGTCGGGCGGCGAAGATCAGCCCTGGGTAAACGATTATATCGACCGGATGATGAAGGATCGTAAGTACGTGGAAGATTCTTACAATAATATCCAGTCTCAAAAAGTGTTTGAATGGGCCGCCACGCAGGTTAAACCTAAGCCGGAAACCATCAGCGCGGAGGATTTCACGAAGATGGTGAACGAGCATCAGCATCACCACCATTAACAGTAAAAAAATTAGGAAAAAAGGCGCTATTTCAAAAAATGGCGCTTTTTTTCGTTTAAAATCCCGGAAAACCGCCAACCTGTCACCATTTTAGATGTTTTTACAAATGGACGGATATTTGATTGTTTCCGGAGGTATACATTTTTCACAGGTATAGTAAACCGATTGAAATATTTTATGTACGTTTACCACCTATCAATTTTTATATATGAGCTTTAATTCCGAATTTGAAAAATATGCCGTAAAGCACAGGGGTATTTCCAGTAATACGCTGCATAGCTACGGCAGCCACCTGGTAACAGCGCTTACACCAAATATTATTGAAGAGCGGCCGATGAATGTGGCCGTAATGGACGTGTATAGCCGGTTGATGATGGACCGTATTATTTTTTTAGGTTATCCTATTACCGATGAGGTGGCTAATATTGTTACCGCTCAAATGCTGTTTTTAGACAGTACCGACCGTGTACGCGACATCAATATGTATATAAACAGCCCCGGTGGCAGCGTATATGCCGGATTAGGAGTTTACGATACTATGCAATACGTGAGTCCTGATGTGGCCACTATCTGTATTGGCATGGCGGCTTCCATGGCCTGCGTGCTGTTAGGCGCCGGCACCGAGGGAAAGCGGGCCGCTCTGAAACACGCGCGCATCATGATGCACCAGCCCAGTGGCGCTATTGGTGGTCAGGCCAGCGATATCGAAATTACCGTAAACGAAATCCGCAAGCTTAAAACAGATTTATACGAAATCGTGAATGCGCACACCGGCAAGCCTGTTGATCAGATAGAAAGGGATTTTGAGCGTGATAAATGGATGACGGCGCCGGAAGCCAAAGAGTATGGGCTTATCGACGAGGTATTGTCGTTGCATAAAAAGAAAAGCTGACAAATCCAGGAGCCTGGAAAATCCAACTTTAAAACTTAATTGAAATAAAATGAACTTTTCAAATACATACAATAAAAAATGGCAGGATCCTATCGTGAACGACGATGAGGGGGAGGACGAAGAACCCAAAGAAGGGCAGGATAAGCGCGATGATCTGGTAATGCTGAATAAGCGCCTGGAGAAAATGTTTTTCGACAAAAGGGCAGTGTACCTTTGGGGCGTTGTAGATGATAAAAGCGCCCGGGAAGTAACCACAAAGCTTTTATTGCTCGAAGCAGATAAACCCGGCAAGGAAATAAAATTTTATATTAACAGCCCCGGGGGTGTGGTAACAAGCGGTATGGTTATTTACGATACCATGAAACTGATTTCCAGTCCGGTAAGTACCATTTGTATGGGATTGGCGGCCAGTATGGGCAGCATCTTGTTAAGCGGTGGCGAAAAAGGAAGCCGCTATATTTATCCGCATGGTGAGGTAATGATTCATCAGCCATCTTTGGGTGGTTTTATCCGTGGCGTTAGCTCCGACCTGGAAATACAGGCAAAGCAAACCCAGCGGGTAAAGGAAATCGGTGCCAGATTATTGGCAGAAAATTGCGGTAAAACTGTAGATCAGATCATGAAGGACTTTGACCGCGACTACTGGATGGATGCGCAGGAAGCCATTGCTTATGGTATCGCAGATAAAATAGTAGATAAGTTGTAAGAGTTTCTGAAGCACTTATATCATTTGAGTAGCCGGAAACGGCTACTTTTTTTATGCTGAGGCGGAATACAAGGGTTGAGGATCGGTCTGTTGATGCGGTAATGCCAAAACTCATTTAACTTTGGGGTACTTAACACCGGTGAAATATGAAAAAGGTATTTTTCTTTTCAGCGTTTTTCTTGATTGCCTGCGCCTGCAACAATACCTCGAAGCTTGGCAGTTCGGAGAAAATGCCTTCCCCGAAGAGTGAGACCAACCCCGATTCTCTGGCAGAGAATTACTTTCTTATCGATAGTTCTGCAGCTATTTTACCGAAGGAATCCACTATAAAACAAACTATTGCTGCCTCAAACCTGCCGGTAGTGAATTTGCATAAGACGATCAGCGACGATAACCAGTCGGTTTGGTTAACGATTACAGATTTAGACGCCGGGCAACTAAGAATCCGGATCGGCCACAGTAATCCCGAAGCTAATATTCGTATAAGCCGGCTGGTTTTACCCGATGGGAACACAGAGGGACCTTTTGGGCGTGAACTTTTATATAATGTGTCTCAAAAAGGCAATTATGGCATCGTTATCAGTAGAAATAATATGGCATCCGGCAGCCCTGTCGGCGATCTTTCGATCACTATCGAAAGATAAGAGCATTAGGTATGATAATTGTATTTATAAAAGGAGTTGGCTTTAATAATTGTTAAACAATTCATTATGGAAAACGAAAAAAAAAGCAACCCGCACACAGACAGTAAGAAGGAGACCGTAAAGCCCGATCCCGAAACATTGGGGAAGACCGACCCACAGGAAAAAATGGAAGGCCCGGTGTCGTCGCTGGTTCAAAAAAGTTCCAGAATAATGGAAAGTAAAGAAACCAAAGAGGAGGCTACTAAGCGCCACGATAAGGAAATGTAAGACCAGAAAAGCAGGGGTATTTAGTTGTATATTTCCTCGATCAGGTCTTTATATTTTTCCATTATTACTTTTCTTTTCAGGCTCATTTTGGGTGTCATTTCGCCCCCGTCAACACTCCATTCTGTGGGAAGCAGTTTGAATTTTTTAATTTGTTCTACATGATTGAAATGGGTGTTGTGATGGTCGATAACTGACCGAAAGAGCTCATGTACTTTGCTGTTTTTTGTAATTTCTTCCTCGTCCATTTCGGTCATATCGTTTTCTTTCATCCACTCACGTACCGCATTGAAAGAGGGAACAACAAGAGCGCTGACAAACTTGCGTTCGGCGCCCAGCACAATTATTTGTTCAATAAACTTACTTTCTTTCATCTTATTCTCAATAGGCTGGGGGGCTACATATTTTCCGCCGCTTGTTTTAAACAGCTCTTTCTTTCGGTCGGTAATTTTATAGAAACGGTTTTCTACAATTGTGCCGATATCGCCCGTATGCAGCCACCCGTCTTTAATTACTTCTTCGGTTAGTTCGGGGTGTTTATAGTAACCCAGCATCATGCTGGGGCCTTTTACCAGTATTTCGCCATCGTCTGCAAGTTTCACTTCCTGTCCTTCAAGAGGGGGCCCGACCGTTCCAAAATAAGTTTCATTATTTTGTTTTCGATTTACACAAATAACCGGGCTGTTCTCTGTTGGGCCGTAGCCTTCATAGATGGGAATGCCGGCTGCGTTAAATATGCGAAGTAATTTTTCTGAAGCTGCCGCCCCGCCGGTTACAACAAAACTTATATTGCCTCCCAGGGCTTCGCGCCATTTGCTGAAGACCAGCTTGCGCGCTATCGAGAGCTTGAGACCATAGAGCCCACCAGGGGGGGTGCGGTTATCGTATTTCATTCCTATGGCCACACTCCAATAAAATAATTTCCGTTTAATACCGGTGAGTTCGTTCCCTTTCGCCATTATCTTCTCAAACACTTTTTCCAGTAGTCGCGGCACGGTAGTAAATCCATCAGGTTTTACCTCTTTCAGATTGTCGCCAATGGTCTCGAGGCTCTCGGCATAATAAATACTGATACCACTGAAGAGGTACAGATAAGTTATCATTTTCTCGAAAATATGATTAAGTGGAAGAAAACTTAACACTTTAGTCTCCGGCTGATCGGGAAAAGGAAAACTGATTTTTGATAAATAAATATTACTCACAATATTGGCATGGCTCAGCATAACGCCCTTGGGCACACCTGTTGTTCCGCTGGTATAAATAATAGTAGACAGATGCGTGGCCGGAATACGCTGTTTGGTATCCTCCACCTTTTGCAATAGTTCGTCGGTAGAGAGCTCCAGCAGTTCGGTGTAATGCGCCGCACCCTCTATTCGGTCGAAGGTATAAATGCCTTTCAGGAAATCACTTTTAAGAGAACTGATCTTTTCAAATAACTCGAGGTTGCTTACAAAAATATATTTGGCCTCCGACTCTTTCAGAATGTATTCGAGTTCCTGCGGACTGGTCGTAGGATACATAGGTACCAGTATAGCACCGGTTTGCTGCACCGCCAGGTCGGTAATTACCCACTCGGGCCGGTTGTTGCTGATAATGGCAATTTTGTCACTGCCTTCGGGACTAAGGTCGTTGCCGCTCACTCCCTTAGCGATTAGCCCTGCCGATAGTTGGTTGGCCAACCGGCTCACTTCCTCGGTTGAATAAGCTCTCCACTGTCCGCTCTCTTTTGCATTGAGCATATCGGGTTTGGCGAAATTTTTCAGCTGGTGTGATACACTGTCAAACAGCCGGTAATCAGGATATTCCATACGCAAGTCGGTTAATGCAGACAAGTTAAGGAAAATCGCGAACAAAATAAAGGGCTAATTCTGCCCGGCTACCAAGCGAAGGGCTGATGAAAAAAAGAGCCACTTTGTTGAAAGTGGCTCCTGGTATGTATAATGCTCATTTTTATTTGGCAGAATAGGCTTGCCCGGGAGGCATCTTGAATATTCTCGATGTATGGAAAGCGGTAAATTTATCGTACTCCTCCTTATGAGAGCCCACCCATTTTTCAAATTCGCCCTGGTTGTTTACCGGCCCGAACATCCATTGGTTATACGCGTCGAAGAGACCGTCCTTCATCAGTTGCTGGTGGTACTCGAACAAACGAAAGGGGAAGGTTTGGGCGTAGCTTGTATTCCAATCCAGAATAAAACGGGTCCGTATCATGGCCAGGCTTTCGGGGGTAATACCCTGAGCCGATATGCCTGATTGTTTGGCAAAGGTTTCAATAACGGCCTTTACAAACGGATTCCTGGCTTTTTCCGCCTCTCCTTTAAGATTGCTGGAGATGAATAGTTTTTGCTTATAGGCGTCTAAAACCATTTTCTTAATAGTATTGGCCTTAGGGTTGAGACTCTCCATATTAGCGTATATCTCCCCGTAAACAATGGCCCAGATCCGGTCATCAGGTTGTTTGTAATAATATACGGCCGCGTTGTAATAATTTCCGCCATAGGAAGGTGCTGCCTGCATCCCCTTTTGCCACATGTCGATAGCTCCGGATGGGTTTTTCAAAATTTCCAGCAGTTCACCATAATCGTTGTGCAGGGGTCCGCTTTTGGGAAAGTCTTTCAATCCGTCTTTATAATTTCTTTCCGCTTCCTTAAAGTTTTCCTGTGCTTTATAAATGTTTCCTGCCAATTGATAGGCAGCCGCATCGCAGTCAGGACTGGCTATAACCGTTTTCGCCAATTCCAGCGCTTTCGAAAATTCCTGTTTGTAATAATAAGCCAGAGCCAGGTCTTTCTGGATATCTACATTATCCTTGTTTGATTCATAAATTTTGGTCAGTACCAATACCGCATTATCCAGGTCGCCCGATTGCATAAAATTCCGGGCCCTCTGCCGTTCTGCATTGATATCTCCCTGCGCCCAAACTGCCATACAACCCAATAATAATAAACCGGTTACAAATAATTTCTTCATTCAATTCTTTTTATTTCTGCAAATAATACAAAAAGCAAGCCGAAACCTGCCGACCATCTCTTTCTGAAGATGCAAAAGTAGGCCAAAGGGTGGCAGGAAGGTAAAATTTTATTTTTATAACAAAAATTTGAAGAATAAGGAGTTGTAGCCGAGGTATGGGCATTATTCGCCCATCTAATGAGAGCCCGGATGCGGGGTTATGGTTTGTTAAAACCTTCCAAACCGCCTGTTATTTATGATCATAGAGTTACATTTGTGAGGTTTCAGGGTTGCGCATTAATAAAAGAAAAATGAAAATTGCATTAGCTCAGCAGAATTATCATATTGGAAATTTCGAATTCAATACAAAGAAAATAATAAATGCCATTCAGCAGGCAAAGGAAGAAGGAACCGATCTGGTGGTGTTTTCTGAGCTTTGTGTATGCGGATACCCTCCAAGGGACTTTTTAGAGTTCAAAGATTTTTTGGACCAATGTAATAAGGCGGTTGACATTATTAAAGAATATGCGGATACGGTGGGTGTTTTAATTGGAGCGCCCTCCGAAAATTCCGATCCATTGGGTAAGGATCTTTTCAACTCTGCGTTTCTTTTATATGAGAAAGAGATAAAAGGGAAGGTACATAAAACGCTTCTGCCCACTTACGACGTGTTCGACGAGGGGCGTTATTTTGAACCGGCTTATCAGTGGAATATTCTGTCGTTTAAAGGGAAAAAACTGGCCGTAACGATTTGTGAGGATATCTGGAACATGGGTAGCAACCCTTTATATCGGCTCACGCCTATGGAAGAGCTGATAAAATTTAATCCGGATTTGATCATCAATCTCTCTGCCTCTCCTTATAACTATGCACAGGACAGGGTGCGTAATGGTATCGTGAAAGCACATACCCTGAAATACGGGCTTCCGATGCTTTATTGTAACACCGTGGGGTCGCAGACCGAGATTGTATTCGACGGAGGAAGCCTGGCTTACGATAGTGCGGGCAATAAAGCAGGCGAATTAAAATATTTTGAGGAAGATTTTAAGGTTTTTGACCTCGGTGATCTGACGGGAAAAAAAGCTGTTGAGGGGCAAGAGGAGAAAGTGTACTTTGCTGCTTCCGAAGTGGGTTTTGGAAAGAAGGTTACGGAATACCTCACAGATGAAACGAATATAGCGGAGATTCACCAGGCTTTGCTGTTGGGTATTAAAGATTATTTCACCAAGATGGGCTTCACCCGGGCCATTATTGGTTCGAGTGGGGGAATAGATAGCGCAGTGGTGGTAGCGCTGGCTGTAGAAGCCCTTGGAAAGGAAAATGTGCTGGCTGTTTTAATGCCTTCGCAATACTCGAGTTCCCATTCGGTAGAAGATGCCGAACAGTTGAGTAAAAACCTGGGAAACCCGTATCATATTATCCCGGTTAAAAATATTTACGACTCCTTTCTCGCGGAACTGGCTCCATTGTTTAAGGACCTCCCTTTCAGCGTGGCAGAAGAAAATATTCAGAGCCGCACCCGCGGAAATCTTTTAATGGCTATTGCCAATAAGTTTGGTTATATACTCTTAAATACGTCCAATAAAAGTGAGCTGGCCACGGGTTACGGAACCTTATACGGTGACATGGCCGGCGGTTTAGGCGTACTGGGCGATGTGTATAAAACGCAGGTATATGCTTTGGCCAGGTATATCAACCGCAACGGCGAGATTATTCCCCACCATATTTTGGTTAAAGCGCCCTCTGCGGAGTTAAGGCCGGGCCAGAAAGATAGTGACAGTCTGCCGGAATACGATCAGTTAGACACTATCTTGTTTAAATATATTGAAGAACGGGAGGGGCCTAAGGAATTGGTGAGTCAGGGCTTCGATGAAAAACTCGTGGCCCGTATTTTGCGCATGGTGAATGTAAATGAGTATAAACGAAATCAATTTTGCCCCATTATACGGGTGAGTTATAAGGCATTTGGTGTGGGAAGGAGAATGCCCATAGTGGCAAAATATTTGAGTTGAACAGGTCAATTAGTTAATTAAACTTTAATTGTGGAAAATGAACAGAACGGCAGCCGATATTGGAATCTTAAATGAAAAGGTAGCCGCCGCAGGTGGTTTTACAGACAGGTTGAAGGAAGAAGTGGCTCATGTTATCATCGGGCAGTCGCACATGCTGGAGTGCTTGTTAATAGGCCTTTTAAGCAACGGCCATGTATTGCTGGAAGGGGTGCCGGGGCTTGCTAAAACGCTTACGATTAAATCGCTGGCAACGGCGGTGCATGCCAAATTCAGCCGGATACAATTTACCCCCGACCTGCTGCCTGCCGATATTATTGGTACTTTGATTTATAACCAGCAGGAAAACGACTTTATTGTTCGGAAAGGCCCCGTTTTCGCGAATTTTATTTTGGCCGATGAAATCAACCGGGCACCTGCAAAAGTGCAATCGGCCCTACTGGAAGCGATGCAGGAACGCCAGGTTACGATAGGGGATCAAACCTATGTGCTGGAAGAGCCTTTCCTGGTTTTGGCCACGCAAAACCCGCTGGAGCAGGAGGGCACTTATCCGCTGCCGGAGGCACAGGTTGACCGGTTTATCCTGAAAGTAGTTGTAGGATATCCGGAGATGAAGGAAGAGCAACTGATATTACGGTCGAATGTACAGTCTGTAAAACCCCCGGTTATTAATCCTGTGGTAACCGTTCCCCAGGTATTGGAAGCCAGGAGCCTCGTGAGAGATATTTACCTCGATGAAAAAGTAGAACGCTATATCCTGGATATTGTATTTGCTACCCGCTATCCCGCGCGGTACGATCTTCAAAAACTGGAACCTCTTATTTCTTACGGAGCATCGCCCAGAGGCAGTATTAACCTGGCCCTGGCGGGCAAGGCTAAAGCGTTTTTAAATAAGAGAGCCTTCGTCATGCCCGGGGATATAAAAAGTATCGCCCATGATGTATTACGTCATCGCATTGGACTTACCTACGAGGCCGAGGCAGAAAATATTAATGTAGAAGAAATTATAGATGAGATCTTAGGTAAAGTGAATGTGCCGTAGGAAATTTGACAGAGGACAGTGATAACTGATAACAGTGTTGCCAATACCTGAAAATATCGCAAGGGGCTCTTTATATGAATAACAAATGCGTTCCACATCCGAAATATTAAAGAAAGTACGCGAACTCGAAATAAGGAGTAAGAAACTGGCCCGTGAACTTTTTTCAGGAGGGTACCATAGCGCTTTCAAAGGCAAAGGCATGTCTTTTAAAGAAGTTCGGGAGTATGCGCCGGGTGATGATGTGAGGTTTATAGACTGGAATGTTTCTGCCCGCTTTGGCCACCCCTTCAGTAAGTTGTTTGAAGAAGAGAGAGAACTTACGGTGATGTTAGTAGTGGATATCAGTAATAGTTCTTTATTCGGTACGCAGTATGGCCGGAAAAAAGATGTAGCCACTGAAATTGCGGCAGTACTTGCTTTTTCGGCCGTAGCCAATGGTGATAAAGTAGGTGCCATTTTGTACAGCGATAGGGTGGAAAAATATATTGCTCCGAAAAAAGGGCGCGAGCATGCACTTTACATTGTGCGGGAAATATTGAGTGTGGAAGCAGAAGGGAAGGGTACTAATCTCGGGCAGGCATTAAAATATTTTAGCAATGCAGTAAAACGATCGAGTATTGCCTTTGTTTTGAGCGATTTTGTAGATCAGCATTATGACGACCCGCTGCGCGTGGTGGGTAAAAAACATGATTTGATCGGTATCAAAATATACGACCGGATGGACAAAGAATTGCCGGAATCGGGCCTGATTCAGTTAATGGATGCAGAAACAGGGCAAACGCAATGGGTGGATGCCGGTAGCGCCTATGTCAGGCGGAAGTATGAAGACCGGTTTTTTGAACAAACAGCCTATTGTGTAAATGTCTTCAGGAAGGCAGGGAGTGATTTGCTGCATGTAAGAACCGGCGAAGATTATGTTTTCGTTCTGCAACGTTTTTTCAGAAGCAGGATTAAATAAAAAGTAAAACCGATTGAAGTTAGCAGAAGTATATGAGGTTTAAACAGGTTTTCGGAAGATTAATATTTATACCCGGCCTTTTGTTGTCCGTAATGGGCGCCGCCCAGCCCGTAACCGTAGAAGCATACACCGATAAAAACCGGATTTTATTAGGAGAACCGTTTTGGTTAACACTGGAAGTGAGGACGCTTAACCGCGTTCAACCAACAGCTTTCGAGGTGGACAGTATTCCTCATTTTGAGTTTTTACAAAAGGATAGTTCCAGTATTATAGTAAAAGGAGATACCAGTATTTATCGGCAGCATTACCAGCTAACCAGTTTTGATTCGGGGCGATGGGTAATACCGCAGTTTACTTTCAGACCTTTTGTAAAAACTCCCAGTTTGCTGATAGATGTGGTATTTACCGATAATTTCAATCCCGACCAACCCTACCACGACGTGCAGGAAATAAAGGAGGTGCAGTTTCAGATGGATGCTGAACTGGAGAGTTGGTGGTATCCGGTGGCGGTACTGTTAATACTCTTCACTTTGCTTATCTATTGGCTCACCCGTAAGCGGGAACCAGGATCCAAACGGGTTGAACATACTGCGGATACGGCCCGGCAGAGAGCAAAGACAGCGCTGAAACAACTCAAAGAAAAGGAGACGGATGAAAAAAAACTGTACGCAGGGCTGGTAGATATTTTCAGGGCATACATACTGGAACGCACGGGGATAAGCTCGCTACAACAAACTGCCGGAGGGCTGGTCGAAAAAATAGAACCGCTGATAAAAGATAAAGACCGGTACCAGGAGCTTTCGGAAGTGCTGTTCCAATGCAACCTGGTGAAATTTGCGAAGTATACCCCCGACAGGAAGGAAGCAGGCATCGCGTTTAAAGTGGTAGACGATTCGATTGATTATATTGAAGAGGAACTGAGAAAAAAATGATCTACGAGTGGTTGAAAAATATCATTTTTATCTGGCCGGAGAATTTTATTCTCCTGGGCCTGATTCCGTTTTTAATATGGCGTTATGCAGGGAATGAAAGCCGGCACCGGGGATCGGTAATGACTTCTGTTTTGTATAGCGGCCTGCCTCAAACCTTTAAATCGAAATTGAGGCATCTGCCTTTTATACTAAGGCTGTTGGCGCTTATTTGTCTGATAATGGCACTGGCCCGGCCACAGCATCAAACTCATAAGACCCGCTCCGAGGGAGAAGGAATTGATATAGTATTATGCATGGATGTGAGCGCCAGCATGAATACGAATGATATTAAACCCTCGCGTTTTGTGGTAGCAAAAGAAGTGGCGACAGAGTTTGTAAAAAACCGCCCGGTAGACAGGATCGGGCTGGTTATTTTTGGGGGAGAGAGCTTTACCAAATGCCCGATTACGCCAGATAAAAATACCTTGTTGTCGCAACTGCAAAGCCTTCGGATAAAAGACGGCGGTTACCTGTCGGATGGAACCCTGATAGGGGAGGGACTGGCCACTTCTGTAGATCGGGTGAGCCGGGGAACCGCAAAAAGCAGGGTGGTTATTTTGCTCACCGATGGCAAGGAGCAGGCGCCGCTTACCCGTATTATAGATCCCGAAACGGCCACGGAAATTGCTAAAGCAAACAATGTGAAGGTATACTGCATTGGCTTAGGTTCGGCCACTTTTACATCGGAGCAGATGGTCACGGACCCCGATGGTAATATTGTTCGGAATGATATAGATGAAGAATTGCTTACACGCATTGCCGCTCACACCGGCGGCAGGTATTATCGGGCGACAGATAAGGTGAGCCTCCAGGCTATATATTCTCAAATAGACCAGTTAGAGAAAACCAGGGTTGATGTTATAAAATACAAGGAAACAACAGAGATGTTTATCCCGCTCGTACTGGCTGCCCTGGGCTGGCTCCTGCTGGAAATGCTTTTGCGCTATACCCTGTTCCGAAAGTTTCCCTAATGAGGAAGAAAAGTAAAAGAGCCGGTGCTGTACGCAACCGGCTCTTTTGCATATATAACATTATAATGTTTAGAAATCGCGGTAAACACCCCCTAAAAACCGGTTGGCTTCCTCTTCTTTAAACCGGGCACGCTTGCCGTCCCAATGAAGGGTTTTGCCCGGGAATTGCGCTGCAATAACGCCCAGCAGGATCACTTCGGTTAGTTTGGCCGAATAGGAGAAGGGCGCACTGCATTTGGCTTTACCCAAACAAGCATCTATAAACTCATGGTAGTGCTTACTGCCCTCGCTTTCGTAACTGGTAACGGGTTTGCCTGCTTCCCCTGTAGGGTCATATTGCTGTAGATTAATAGGCTGGTATTGATTGTTTACAATTAGCTTAGGCAGTTGCATAAAATGGGGTAATAATAAACGCTTGCCATTTTGACCAATGAACATGGCTCCCTGGTCGGGCAATTTTTCTCCACCGGGCAGTTCCAGTTCTGCCTGCAGGTTCGGTGCGCCTACACCGTCGTACCAAACCCATTCGAGTTTTTTGGCGGTGAATTTGGTGCCCGGGAAAATATATTTTACGCTGTTCTTTTCGGGATGCCCGAAGCCGTTCGGCTGCCGGCAGGAATTTTCTACCGTAAGAGGCACGCCAAGCTGTAAAGCATTGTAAGGGGTATCAAATATATGAACACCCATATCGCCGAGTGTTCCGCATCCGAAATCCAGGCATTTACGCCAGTTGTCGGGATGATAGAACCCTTTCTTATATGGACGTTTTTCGGCCGTGCCTAACCAAAGATCCCAATTCAGTCCTTCCGGCACGGGATCGCTTCCCGTAGGAGCTTCGCCGTCGTATCCCCAAACTTTTGGCGACCAGGCGATAACTTTTTTCACCTTGCCAATAATGCCCTTTTGGATAAGAATGGTGGCGAGTTTATAATCGTAAAAAGAATGCACCTGTATACCCATTTGGGTAACTAATTTTTTCTGGGCAGCTACTGCATCCATTTTCCTCGATTCGGAAATGTATTTGGTAAGCGGTTTCTGGCAATAAACATTTTTATTCATCTCCATGGCCATTAAAGAAACAGGCGCATGGGCATGGTCGGTGGTGGAAACGATCACTGCATCTATATCCTTACCCACTTTCTTAAACATTTCCCGGTAGTCCTGAAATATTTGGGCATTAGGATATTTACCCTTCACCTTGTTAATCATTTTCAGGTCTACATCGCAGAGGGCTACTACTTCTACTGCCGGATGCGAGGCCAGGGACCTGAGATCGTTTACTCCCATCATACCCAGTCCAACCTGGGCTATGCGTACCTTGTTGGCGGAGTTGAATGCGTGAGAACCAAAAGGAAAATGTAATGCCAGCACACCTGCGGCAGTGGTTTTAATAAAGCTTCTTCTTTTCACCAGATTTTATTTAGATAAGTTCAATTTTTTTCTTCCTGCCTCCGGGATCTGCGAACGGCAAAGAATGGATAAATATAGATAATATTTCTTAAAAATTTTTCTTAGTCATCGCTGCGGTATTTTCTTCTGCCCTCCTTTATCCGGCTGGTTCTTTTTTTATATTCTATTCTTTTTTCTATAGAGGCCCGGGTTGCCTGGGTGGCAATACGCGGCTTTTTTTTATGAAGCGCCTTTGTGATCAGCTCGTTTATCTTTGCAATGGCATCGTTCCTGTTCTCGAGCTGCGTGCGGTAGGTTTGAGATCTTACCTGCAAAATGCCTTCCGAGGTAATACGCGTTGGTAATTTTTCTTTCAGGATCGATTTTTGTCCGGGTGTAAGCAATGCAGAGGAATGAACAGGAAAAGAGGCGATTACCGCGGTCTCTACCTTGTTTACGTTTTGTCCGCCCTTACCCCCACTCCGTGTAGTTTGAAAGATTATTTCAGAAGATACGTCCATAATATTCTATTATCACGCTAAATTAGATTTTATATTTTGTCTGGTATATAAATTGTTAATATGAAAGTGGTCATCCAAAGGGTATTGAGAGCAAGTGTCATGATTGATGGACTGACACATGCTGCTATCGGGCCCGGCTTATTGGTGTTGCTGGGTATTGAAGATGCTGATACCGATACCGATATAAACTGGTTGAGCCAGAAAATAGTGCAATTAAGGATTTTTAATGATGAGGCCGGAGTGATGAATGTATCGGTAAAGGACAGGGGCGGGGATATATTGTTGGTAAGCCAGTTTACTTTACATGCCTCTACAAAGAAGGGAAACCGGCCGTCTTACCTTAAAGCAAGCAAGCCCGAAATTGCTGTTCCGCTATACGGAAGGATGATAGAACAATTGAGCGCCGATCTGGGTGCGCCGGTAAAAACGGGGGTCTTCGGCGCCGATATGAAGGTAGAGCTGGTAAACGATGGTCCGGTGACCATTATCATTGACACGAAAAATAAAGAATAAAGATGACCATTGCAGATGCGCAGCAACAAGTAGACGTATGGATCAATACCGTCGGCGTAAAATATTTCGGCGAACTAACCAATATGGCTATCCTTACCGAAGAAGTAGGAGAGCTGGCCAGGCATATCGCCCGTATTTACGGTGACCAATCGTATAAAAAAGGCTCGGAGCCAACGCATGAGGAAAAGAAAGAAGTTCTTGCGGAAGAAATGGCCGATGTATTGTGGGTATTGCTTTGTCTTGCTAATCAAACAGGCATCAGCCTTACCGATGCGTTGAAAAAAAGCATGGAAAAGAAAACCATCCGCGATGCAGACCGTCATGCAAATAATGAAAAACTAAAGTAGGATGAAATTCCATCTTCCAAAGGCGGACAGGTTCTGACAATCGAAAAAATAAAAATAGACAGATGAAGAAAGCCTGGAGTATATTGAAGCATTCAGTAGAAGAAGCTTTTGATATGCGCATTTTTAAGTTAAGTGCGGCACTGGCCTACTATACTATTTTCTCTATTCCCGGTTTACTGATTGTGGTATTGTGGATTGCCGATGTGTTGTCGGGTCACGACTCGTCTGTAAAGATCAGCCTGTACAGCCAGATCGCTGAATTTGTAGGTGCCGGAGCTTCGAGGCAGATAGAAGAAACGATTACCAAAGCGTCCAATTTCCCCAACAAAAGCTTTTCTACCGTTATAGGTTTGGGCACTCTTATTTTTGGGGCTACCGGCATTTTTGCCGAAATACAGGACTCGATCAATATGATCTGGCGGTTGAAGCCCAGGCCCAAAAAGGGCAGGGGGTGGTTAAAGTTGATTATCGATCGCTCTCTTTCTTTTTCTATGGTCATCTCATTGGGTTTTTTACTGCTTGTATCGCTGCTGATTAATGGACTGATGGACCTCTTTATCGAGCAGCTTACCCGAAAAATACCTCAAACCCAGGTAACCATTGCCTACCTTTCCAACCTGGCCATTACATTTATCATCACTTCGTTTTTATTTGGTCTTATATTTAAAATTTTACCCGATGCGCGCATCAGGTGGCGGGCCGTGCTCGCGGGTGCATTTGTAACCGCGGTATTATTTATGCTCGGAAAATTTGTGATCAGCTATTACCTGGCTCGCAACCAAATGACTTCGGCTTATGGTGCAGCAGGTTCGGTAATAGTTATTTTGTTATGGGTATATTATTCTGCGGTAATACTTTATTTTGGCGCCGCTTTCACCCGTGTGTATTGCATCAACAACAACATGAACATTTTTCCTAATAACTATGCGGTATGGGTAGAGCAGGTAGAGGTTGAACATGATGATTCGATACAAAACCTGCATAACGACAGAGTGGTCGCCGCACATGAAAAGGAAGCCGTCAAAGAAACACTCCCTGCCTCGAAGACCCATTAGCTTTAATGGCAATACTACAAATTTTTTATGCAAGGCAACCTAATCTGTGATAATTGCATTTATATAATTATACAACCGAACCATGCAATGTGGAATTAATAGTCAGCGAATGTAAAAAAGGTAGCAGAAGGGCGCAAAAAAAAATTTTTGATCATTATGCGAAGATGATGATGGCGGTCTGTATAAGATATGTAAAGGATTGGCACTGTGCAGAAGATTTAATGCTGGGCGGTTTTCAGAAATTTTTTGAGCGCATAGGTGAGTTTCGGTATTCAGATGAGAAAGGATTACAATCCTACCTTAAAAGAATAATGATTAATGAGTGCCTTATGTTTCTTCGCTCGAAAAAAGTCGGATACTTATCAGAAGAATTTTTGGACCATGTAGCGTTTCAGTGGGAAACATCAATTGATAAACTGTCGGCCGATGAGTTATTTTATATGATTACCCAGCTTCCGGATGGATACCGGACAGTGTTTAATCTTTTTGTTATGGAGGATATGAGCCATAAAGAAATTTCGGGCCTGCTTGGAATATCGGAGGGAACCTCAAAATCTCAATTAAACAAGGCCAGGACATTATTACAACAACGTATCAGAAATATTAATAAAGATGGAGGAGTTTGACGAACATATTAAAAAAAAGTTGTCCGGTTACAGTATTGACAATTACGATAATAAAAAGGGCTGGAGTAAATATGTAAACAAAAAAAGTGCGAAGGGCGGTTCTGTTGTTAAAGTAAGTAGCTGGATAGCAGCGGCCTGTGTAGTAATTTTTGCAGGTGTTTGGAGCCTGAATCGGGGTGTAGAGGAGAAAATGAACGTCCCGGTTGCGAAGGCAGATCCCCCTTTAGAAGAATCTGCACCATCGATACTTGCAAAAGCGCCTGTACGGGAAAGCGTTCCGGATTTAGAGAAAGAAATGCCCGGGGTCTTGCGCGAGCAGAAACACAAGAGTCAGGAAAGACAAAAAAGACAAAATAACGGGCGGGTCGAAACAGATATATCGCATAATGCAGGAATGGAATCGTTGGAGTTGAGTATCGTGACGGAGGGGCAGGATCTGAAAATTCCCGAGCAAAAGGCAATAAATCAAATACCTCACCCGGTTACGAGCGAAAACAGTAGTAATAGAGTTCAGATACCCGAGGTGATAACCGAAGAACAGCTTGCTTCAATGATTCTCTCCTCCGGCGACTCAGAAACTAATGGTAAAAAATGGATGACTTTTTTTATTAGTAGAGGGGAGCAAACGGAATACGCAGGTACTAAGTACTCTTCTGCCCCTGTTAGTTTACAACAAATAAATCTTAGATAGAATGAATCTGAAAAATTTTATAACGGGTATATTTATTTTGGTAGTTCACTTTGCCGACGCTCAAAAAACTTACTGGGAAATTCCGCACGATCTTTTCGGGAATGGTAAGTTTGAAGGGATCACACTTCAGCTTGGCAATGGGAACAAACTGGTGGTATATACCAACAATACAGTTATGCTTAATAGTGGTACTGATTTCAGGCAGATCATGAAATCGTTTTTCGAAAACTATGATGTGATTAAAGATACCGTAGATGAAGAAGCGTCCAATAAGGTTCATTACTTTTATAATCCCGGCGGAAAAAATGGCTTAACACTTATTCCCGGCAGGAAAGTGCCTCGTACGCTGTCAGTTGTAGACGGAAAGTCTTTTGTAGTACAAACGGCTATGGATACAATAAATATTTATCCCAGAAAACGTAATACCAACCTTGAAGCCGCTGTATTTTCTTTCCGGGTAAAGCAAATAGAAGACCTGCGGGTATATCAAACCTCCAATTTTATCAATGAATTTATAGATGAAGTCGACAGGCAAATAGGAGGGAAAGGAAATGTGTTTAAACCGGCAGGGAAGGGCTACCGGTTTTATGCAGATGGAACATTCCCATCTCGTTTCAGCGGGGAGTTTGCTGCTGTCAATGATAAGCTTGATGGTAAGATACGCATTGAGAACGCTAACACGAAAAACCTTTCATTTTCTTTAAGTGCCGATATTCAAAATTTCAAAAGCTATTTTGCGCCTTCTTTTACGCCGAGCCTGGATCTTTACATAAAAGGTATAAGATATAAAGAATATCTACGCTTTGCAGTATACTGGCAGCCCGTTTTCCTGTTTGAGAAAAATAACGCCGGTCAGTTACAAACTTATCGTAACGATTTTATTGGCTTGCTATATGAATACAGGAGGGGAAATGCAGATCCTGATAAACTAAGTTTTTATGCACCGATATCTGTTGCCTGGCTGGCAAGAAACAGGGGGACTTTTTTTGAAAAGAACACATTTAACATCAGCATCGGAGGCGTTAAATATGGTGCGATGACCTTGAGGCCTTCCATGTACTTTAACGGCTTGCTTAAAAATGTAACACCGGGCGTACAGTTATCGGCAGGCTGGGGAAGGTAAACGATAGCCGATAGTTATGGATTATGGACTATAGACTATCGTCTGCCAGCATTCTTTTTTGGAATTTTCGCTTTAGCTCCTTTCTCCGCCTGCTGGTAGCAAAGCTCAATAACCATACGCATCGCATCAAGCACTCTTTCCCTTTCTTCTTTTTTTGTGGTATCTATACCGCACATGGTTGTTCCCAACATTTGGGTATGGGGTACAATATAATAGGCGGCCGACACCAGCAATACCAGTACCGCCCGGAAGTCTACGCCGCTTTTTTCAAATACGAGATCGGCTCTTTTAAGTACCGGCTCGCCGTATTTTTCGCGATTAGCGGCTATTTCCCGATGAGTTTTGTTTTTTTCACTTACACCCCACAAAATAAGCTTCTGCATTTCCCGCGAATGCTCCAGGAAGTCAAAATTGTTTTTCAGGATGTCAAAAATTTCATCTGCTCCCAAAGGCGCCGGATCTCTTTCTAATCCCATTGTTTTCTGAAGTTCAATATTCCAGAAGTCCTTTTGTTGCAGATAGGCTTTTATCAGCCCGTTCAGGTTTCCAAAATATCGGTAGATCAGTTTTTTAGATACTTTGGATACATATTCTATCCGGTTTACCTTGATGTTTTGGAAGCCCTCGCGCATAAGAATTTTTCCCACTGCATCAATCAGTTTTTGTTTTGTCCTTTCCTTATTATAAACTTTTTCTTTGCTTTTGGAGGCGGGAGCAGTGGTTTCTTTGTTCATTATAAAATGTTAATTTGTCACTGTTTGGTGAAAAATATTTCTAATCCGGGGAGTTCCCTGGTATCTTTGTAAAGTTATATAACTTTATGAACACACCTTTTTTTTGCTAACCTGTAACAAAATATTCAATTAACTGCGGAGCCGATCATTTCAGTGCAATCATTTTCGCTACTCTTTCTCCATCCATCGCCGCGCTCACGATTCCACCTGCATAGCCGGCGCCTTCCCCACAAGGATACAGGTTTTTAACCTGGGGGTGCTGCAGGGTTTCTGCATCTCTGGGAATTCTTACCGGTGAAGAGGTTCGCGATTCTGTAGCAACAAGTACTGCCTCGTTCGTGTAATAACCCTTTATTTTTTTGCCGAACTCCACAAACGCTTTTTGCAGGGCTTTGCCTATAAAGGGCGGTAAAACAGTGGATAGATCAGCGCTGGTTATCCCCGGTAAATAAGAGCATTTGGGAAAGTCGGCGGAAAGCCTGTTGGTGCAAAAATCAACCATCCTCTGAGCCGGTGCTTTCAGTAAACCGCCGCCGGCCCTGTATGCTGCTGCTTCTACCTCTTTTTGAAAATTGAGTAAGGCCAGGGGGTGTAAAGCCTGTCCTTTTGTATGGCGCACTATGTCGGTTGCCTGTACCTGTACTACAATACCCGAGTTGGCATAGGGATTATTTCTTTTGGAGGGCGACCATCCATTCACCACTATTTCATCATAACCGGTGGCCGCAGGCGCTATAATGCCGCCAGGGCACATACAAAAGCTGAATACGCCTGTACTGCCTACCTGCTGTACGAGGCTATAAGCTGCGGGTGGTAAGTATTCTCCTCTTATCCCGCATTTGTATTGAGCGGCATCGATAACCGTTTGAGGATGCTCGACCCGAACGCCGAGGGCAAAGGGTTTTGCTTCTATGCGAATGTGCTGATGGTGTAACAGGTAATAGATGTCCCTGGCCGAGTGACCCGTGGCCAGCACAAAGGCGTCGCCGGTAATAATATCATCATCCTGCGTTTTTACCGCTCTGATACAGCCATCCCGGATAATGAAATCGGTTAGTTTTTTTTCGAACAGAACCTGTCCGCCACAGGCCATTATTTTTTCGCGCATAGCGGTGATGATGCCGGGAAGCTTGTTGGTGCCGATATGCGGATGTGCTTCGTACAGAATTTTTTCCTCTGCGCCAAAATGTACAAAAAGATTCAGTATCCGGTTGATGTCTCCCCGTTTGTTGCTGCGGGTATAGAGTTTTCCATCGCTGTAAGTTCCGGCACCACCCTCTCCAAAACAGTAGTTGCTTTCGGGATTTACGATGCCGTTTTTATTCATTGCGGCCAAATCCCGCCGCCGCGATTTCACGTCTTTTCCGCGTTCGAGTACTACGGGCTTAATACCGTCTTCTATAAGTTGAAGGGCCGCAAACAATCCGGCCGGACCTGCACCAATAATGACAACCGTTTTTTCAGCCTTGCCCACCTCTTTAAAATGGAACGTTGGTAATTCTCTCGCCCGGGATGCCTCGCGGATATAAGCAAGTACAGTAAGGTTCACCCATATCTGCCGGGCACGGGCATCGATCGATTTTTTTAGAATGGTAAAACCGGTTACCGATGCCGGATCAAGATTTTCGGAAATTGCGATAGCGGCGGCAATAGACGCATCAGAAGAAGCTTCTTCGGGCGATAATTTGAGTGGGATGGTTTTCTGCATAAATGGGTCAGGTTTTTATCCTGAAACTAAATGCAAAGAAACATAAATTGAAACGAAATCTAATTTCGGGGTTTATCATCGCTCATGTCCACGTATACCACTTTGTAGCGATTACCCTTTCTCGGGTTCCTGAATTTCCTGTTGAGGAAGAGCCCGGTACCGCCAATACCCGTAGCGATGGCGACATTGCGGGCGTTTCTGTCGTCGAGCAGCGGTTTGGCTTTTTCAATGACGCCGTTAACCAGGTTGAGGAAAGTATAACCAAGACCACCTATAGCGGCATAGCGGCCCAACTCTCCGAGGTAACGGTTACGATAGTTGGATTTAGGGGTAATAACATGCCGGATGCCCTTGTAGTGCATGGCAAGGATATAGGTAGTTACAGTATCGTAACTGATGGCGCCGAAGAGGTTGGTATAGGGTGCTACCGTATAATATTTTAAATAAATGCTGTCGTTGGCTATTTGATGAATCAGTGCATCATAGCGCCGCCCGTCGGTAGCAACAAAGGAGATGTCCAATCCCGAAAAATAATTTTTAACGGTAATGCCGTTTTTCTTTTTCACGGAAATAAAATCGGGCACCTGACCCTGCGCGATCAGTGTGAGGCTAAAACAGCAACAAATCAAAAGCAGCCTTACCATTTGCGCTAAAGATAACTGATAAAACCATCTGCGACAGTTCCGGAATTGTTAAAGCAATAAGAAATTTTACAGATGCATTCTTTGCGCGAAATGGGGATTGAGATAAGGTTTCAGTTCGGCGAAGGGGATCCATATATTAATTTCTCCATCGGCATAGGACGCTATTTCATAGGGGTTATAGATAAAACCCAGGCCTCCCTGGCTGAAATAGAAATTGTCGTTAGGAACAATACGGTTTACAAACAGCCGTTCTTCTATAGGAGTGGTTTCCGGTATGCCATACTGCTTTCGATAATTACGTTCAAGTAAATGCTGAAACTGCGAGGAATCGATCGTAATAATATCGCCTAATGACAGTTGCTTTTCGCTGTCTGCATCAAAACAATAAACAGAAGTGCTGTAATTCCCATGGGCGCCGCCGGTGTAGGCATAGTTGAAAAAGCTCACCACTGTGTATCCGTTCCGGTTATAAATAAGATTTGCCCGCTTTTCGTATTCCCGGTTCAGGAAAAAATGAGGTCCCTGTATATTTACTCCCACCAGGCTGCTATCTGCGTCGGATTGGTAATCCTCCACGTCTTTTTTCACGATAGCCATCACAGTTTGGGGCAGGCTAAGGTTGGTTAAACTGCTATTCCCCGCATCCACAATTTTTTTGAGCTGCCCGTTGAGCCAGTTTACCCTTTCATTTTGCCCTGTTGCTACCAAAGTGGTCACGGTAGTCCTGAGCATCGGCGTATCGGTTTGAAATTTCAGATACTTCGAGGAATCGGTGATATTCAAAACAGTAAAATCCCATCCCGAATCCGCAGCACTCACCTTTAGATCCACAGGGTAACTTATTTTTTTATCTGCGCTACTCCAGGTACCCGCTACACCATCTTCCAAAATGCGAAGAACCAGCCGTGGCGATTCGTCGTGCAGAGGGTTGGTAACTTCCAGCAGATAGATACTGTCTTCCGACTCTTTCTCCCAGTCGGGGATTAAAAAAATAGTCTGTCCCTGATCTACATAATAATAATTGACATCCATCCTGTCCTCTGTTTTCAATAAGTGCATGACAACTGGCCTGGTCCCGATATTTCCCTCGAGGGTTTTAAAAAATACAGGGTCGGTGAGCTTTTGTTTTTCTTCGATTACGATGGCTGCCTCAGCAGAATCGTTATTCTTGTCTGCATTTTTACAACTGACAAAAAAAAGGGCTAAAGCAATAGCTGACAAAACTGGGTAGTTCATGATTTTAAAAGATTACGCTTGTAAAATGCCGGAATTTGCAGAAAGCCATCAAACATTATTGTTTAGAGTTGGACTTTTACATATAACTACGACATTTGTGCCAAAATTACTGAGGGCTGGTTTAATTTTAAAAGTATTATTTTTTTCGCAGATCCGGCGGCCGGTTGTATTTTATTTTTGACACTAATGAAATTGAAAATTTACAGGATAAAAGCCCTGGCAGGCTTTGCCATATTGACTTTTAGCGGGGCTTTAAACGCTCAGGTAAGCGTGGGCGATACGGTAAAGGTGGTGACGGAGGATACCGCTTTTGCACGAAAACAAAAAAAATACGAAGGAGCAGCGATTCCGGTGATAAAATTAAGGGAACGGTATCCTGCATTCAATAAAACTGCTCTCACCCCCTTTCTAAATTCTGTACCCGGTGTGAGGATGGAGGAACGGTCTCCCGGCAGTTACCGACTCAATATACGGGGCAGTTCGCTTCGTTCGCCTTTTGGAGTTAGGAATGTAAAAATATTCTGGAATGATTTGCCTCTTACCGATCCGGGTGGGAATACCTATTTTAACCAGATAGCGGCTACCAATTTTACTTCGATGGCGGTGGAAAAAAGTACCACGTCGCCATTGTATGGTTCGGGTACGGGCGGGCAGGTGAGGATGGACAATACTCCTTCGCAGCGGGACGAGGTTTCTGTGGAGCTGATGGGTGGAAGCTACCAGGCCGCTTCTGTTATGGCTGCCGCCAGTTTTGGGAACACCGCCACTCGCCATAAGCTGGGATATGCACATCATCAGAGCGAGGGCTACCGGGAGCAATCTGCTATGAGGCGTGATAATCTTTCCTGGACAAGTCTTATAAAGCTTACCGATAAACAAAGCCTGGCCCCCGGAATATTATTTACCGACATGTACTATCAAACGCCGGGCGCCCTTACATTGGCCGAATACGAGGCAGACCCTGCCGCATCGCGCCCCGCCGCAGGTATTTTCCCTTCGGCGGTGGATGCCAAAGCTGCCATATTTCAAAGGAATCTTACGGCGGGTATCGTTTACACCAATCGGTTCCTGCCAGGATTTTCTAATAAGACCACCTTGTACGGATCTTATAATCGCATCGAAAACAGCGCCATACGAAATTATGAAATGCGCAATGAGCCCCATTATGGCGGCCGAACGGTATTTGAGTGGGAAAAGAGATTTGAAAATAGTAACCGCGTGGGCTGGCTGGCCGGCAGCGAAATTCAGACCGGGAAATTTAATATCAAAGTTTTTGGCAACAAAGCGGGTGTTCCTGATACCGTTCAAACCAATGATAATGTGAATACGACTACCTACAATGTATTTTCGGAGCTGAGTTTTTCTTTGCGTGACAGTTGGTATGCAACTGCTTCCCTGAGCTATAATAAAACGGGGGTAGCATTTAAGCGACTGAGTGATGATCCGCCCCAGGGGCAACCCTTTTCTTTCAGTAATGAATTGGTTCCCCGCATGGGAGTTTCGAAGCGCTGGAACGGTGGGTACAGCTTATCCGCCCTGGTCTCGAAGTCGTTTTCCCCGCCAACCGTAGCCGAACTGTTACCATCAACAGGCATTATCAATACGGCACTGCAGGCCGAAAAAGGATGGAATTACGAGCTGTTAGGGAAATTAAGCCCCTTGTGGGAAAGATGGAATGTAGAAGCTTCTGTTTTCCATTTTAGTTTGAAAGACGCGCTGGTACAAAGAAGAGATGAGGCGGGCGCCGACTATTTTGTCAATGCCGGTGGCACGAGCCAGAACGGTATGGAAATCAGTGCGTCTTATAATTATGTAAACCGAAGGCCGGGCTTTTGGGAAGACGGGAAATTGTCGGGATCCTATGCTTACAGCCATTTCAAATACGTTGATTTTGTGAAGGACGCCACTGATTTTTCGGGAAAAAGATTGCCTGGCGTGCCAAGGGGTACCTTCTTTTTATCGGGCGACGCGTATTTCAGCAATCAAACCTATCTCGTCCTATCCTATTACAGTGCATCGTCGGTTTTTTTGAATGATGCCAATTCTGCAGCAGCAAAACCTTATCATATCCTGTCGGCAAAGCTGGGCTATACGCTGGGAATAAAGAGGTTTAAACTAAACCTGTATGGCGGAGCGGATAACCTGTTCAACGAAAATTACAGCCTGGGAAATGATATTAATGCTGCCGTAGGCCGGTACTATAACGCAGCACCGCTCAGGAACTACTATATCGGCCTGGCCGTAGAGTTTAAAAAACATTCAGGAGATTAATGGAAAACCGCGGTTGCCATATTGGCCGATTCGTAAGCCATTTTCTGGTTGTAGTCGGAAGTCAGTTTTTTAATATTGATCAAATCAGCGATAGTGCCCACAAAGCACAAACCGGCTGTGAAAAAATAAAGGATACCCAGCCCTATGTCGCCGGTAATTAACCGGTGTATGCCGGCAAAGCCTATAAAACCCAGCAGAGCCAATACCAGCATCAGCGTTTTATCCCTTCTTTTACCCTGGTAGATGGATAAAAAAGTTTGTTGTTGCTGCTCATTCATACCCTGCGTAAGATTGATAATGTTCGCCATTTCATCATATTCCATATCAGGGAACATTCTTAACAATTGTTGTTGATTCATAATGGTTTGTTTTATTGTTTGATTTGTTTAACTGATAAATTGCTTTACAGCTCTGATAAAAGATAATCAGTGTGGCGGGTATACCCAATATATGTTCGTGAATGGATTTAGCGAATTCGAAATGCAGCGCATAATGAATAGCATGTCCCAGTCCGCAGCCGGGGCACCAGGTAACACCAATATTTTTGCGAATACAGAGAGAGGAGGCGCTGCTGGTATTCATTAACCCCAGGCCAATCAATGCCCCGTTCCAGAGGATCACTTCACTATATTTTTTCAAAAACCGCAGCATAGTAGCCGTTTTAATAATAATGTAAAGTTAATATTCCCCTGGCCGCCGACAAATACTCATCGGTAAAGCGGGTGAAAACAGCGGTAAAATAAGAACTAAGGAGGAGTAAAAATATTACCTCCTGGAGGTTCTCGCCTTTATTATTTCCGCATGGCCCATTTGATCATTTCTTTCCAGGTGGGTTTTTTGCCATACATAAGTATACCGGTGCGGTAAATTTTACCTGCAAACCAAACCATTAATAAAAACCCGATGATCAGCAGGGCCATACTTAAAAACAATTGCCAGTAAGGCACGGTGCCCGGCACACCATAGGCCACCCGCGCCATCATTACAATGGGTGAAGTAAAAGGAATAATGCTCGTCCATACCGCAATTGGGCTGGTGGGGTCTCTCATGGCGATGGTGAGCATGAAAATAGCAAATATGATAATCAGCGTAATAGGGAAGGAGAGCGATTGTGCTTCGCGAACATCCTCGTTTACCGCACTACCAACCGCTGCATAAATGGATGAGTAGAAAAAGAAGCCACCCAAAAAATAAAATGCGAATAGAGCGAGCAGCATACCCATATTTACCCCTGTGAAAACCTGTTGTGCGCCTTCAACAATTTGCGCCATGGCTGGGTCGGCGGCTACTACCGCCTTGCTCAGGTTGTAAATAATAAATACAAAGGCCACCCAAAGCAGGAACTGGGTAAGTGCAACCAGTGCGATGCCTACAATTTTTCCCAGCATCAGCTGGAAAGGTTTTACGGAGGATACCATTACTTCTGCAATACGGTTGGTTTTTTCTTCCATTACACCCATCATCACCTGCGAGCCGTAAATAAGCAATATAAAATATACCAGGAAGCCCGCCGCGTAGCCGATAATCATGGCAATGGTGCCATCGGCATTTTTGTCATTCAGGTTTTCGGCTTTTACATTAAGCCGGCTGTCGGTAAGCGTTTCGCGCCTTTCCGCATCAATCCCTAACTCTTCGTATTTAATATCGTTCCAGATGCTGTTGAGTTTGGCCTGCACGGCCGGAATGGCGCCCAGTGTACGGTTGGATTTAATGGAAATAGCCTCGGCGCTTTTCGCAACCATTGTGTTGGCGGGTATGATGGCATACCCGTCAAAGCCAAGCTGCTCAAAATTTTTGGCCAGCGTTTGGGGGTCTTCCGTTACAAGGGTGAGTACGTTGGAAGGGTCGCCGGCATTGGCTTTTGCGATTTTCTCTCCGGTGAACTTACCGGAAGAGTCTATAACGGCAATGGTAAGTCTGGTCGACGACTTCTCGCCCAGGTAACCGGTTCCAAAAATTAATGCCATGTAAAGCAAGGGAAACAGCAGGGTAGATATAATAAATGTTTTCTTGCGAACACGGGTCAGGAATTCGCGTTGTATGATGAGAAATATCTTGTTCATTTATTTTAATTTACAATAAGGGTAATGAGTTAGCCAACCTGCTGAAACCTGCGGGCCAGCGGCGTGCCCTCCACCTGTTTTATGAATATATCATTGAGGCTCGGAAATATTTCATTGAAAGATTGTACGGCGATGTTGTTGTTTAACAGATAGTGCAGAATATCATTGTTGGTTTTACCCGGTCGCTTGTGAATAATGAGATCATTTCCTTTACGGTCCGTGATGGAAAAAACATCATTATCGGATATGTCCCCGGCATTTTCCATAGATACCTTATAGAGGTTCTCTTTAAAATCCTGTTTCACCCCATTTACGGTTCCGTCCAGTATTTTCTGTCCTTTGTTGACCAGAATAATATGATCGCATATTTCTTCCACCTGTTCCATACGGTGCGTACTGAATATAATTGTTGCGCCGTTCTTTGCAAGATTGAAAATTTCATCCTTTATCAGGTTACTGTTTACCGGATCCAGGCCGCTAAAAGGCTCATCGAGTATAATCAATTTAGGATTGTGTAAAACGGTGGTCACAAACTGGAGCTTCTGCTGCATCCCTTTAGAGAGGTCTTCGACCTTTTTGTTCCACCAGCTATCCATTTCAAATTTTTGAAACCATTCCTTTATTTTTTCTGTGGCTTCTTTTTTACCAATACCTTTTAAGCGGGCCAGATAAAGCGTTTGTTCGCCTATTTTCATCTTTTTATAAAGCCCCCGCTCTTCGGGCATATATCCTATCTTAGCTATATCGTTTGGCGGATCAAAGGGCTTCCCATCGAAAATAATGTCACCGCTATCGGGATAAAAAATACCGGTTATCATTCGTATAAGCGTGGTTTTTCCGGCGCCGTTGGGACCCAGCAAACCAAATATTTGCCCCTGCTCAATGGAGAGGCTGATATCATCTACTGCCTTCTGGGTGGCAAAATACTTTTTGAGATTTCTTACTTCGAGTACCGGCATTCAGTATTTTTTACTTTATGATGAATTAATGCGAGACAAAGATAAAAGAATGCAGAATACCTTTATGGGGAGAAAACTATGAGGAAATAGTCCCTTCCTTACTGCAATTATTGTGTTCCTTCTTTTTTACATCAGGATTACTTCGCAAAACAGTTCATTTCCCCCAACTTTGCATATCATTTATTGAAGGCATGAATAAAAGAAACATTATCCTGTTGCTGGTTCTGGCAGTTATTGTACCTGCCCTGTCGGGCTGGGGCTTCATGGTGCACCGCACGGTAGCCCAATTGGCCATATACCAGTTGCCAAAGCCCATGCAGCACTTTTTCTTTGTCCATAAGGACTCTATTGTGAGCGCATCGCCCCGACCCGATCAACGACGTACACAGCAACCCGAAGAGGGCAGCAAACACTATATGGATATGGAGGCCTTCGGCCCGGATGCTTTCAGCGAAATTCCCCGCGATTTGGATAAAGCCATTGCCAAATACAGCCTCGACACACTCAATAAATATGGTACACTGCCCTATGTGGTGGAATCTTATACAGAAAAACTCACCAATGCGTTTCGCTCGGGAAATGAGGACAGTATTGTATTCTACGCTGCAGAACTGACGCATTATATTGCCGATGCGCATGTGCCTTTGCACACATCTATTAATTACGATGGTCAGCTTACCGGGCAGAACGGCATTCATGATCTTTGGGAAACCACCGTGCCGGAAGCAGTAATTACCAGTTACGATTTAAGCAGTAGGCATAAAGCAAAATATATCCGTTCTGTTTCCGATGAGATATGGAAAATTGTCGAACATACGTTTTCCCTGCTGCCCGAAATGCTTGCGGCAGAAAAGGAGGTGTCAAAAAAATTTACAGATTCTACCAAATACCGCTGGGAAGTACGATGGGGAAAGAACAGGAGATTTTATTCTCAGGAGTTTGCCCGACAGTATTCGAAAGTGCTGAAAACCTCTATCAACGACCAGTTGGTAGCTTCGTCCAACGCCATATCTGACTTCTGGTATACAGCCTGGGTAAATGCCGGCAAACCGGATCTGGATAAATTATTCGCCAACACATATAGTGGCACAAACTTTAAAAAGGAAAGAAAGGCGTTTAAAAAAAATGAACTGATGAAGAAAAAACTGTTGATCGCTACCAAATGGATGACTAAGGATTAACAGGGTGGCAGAGAAAGTGGGTGGCGGCCTTTAAATTCCAAAGATGACGCAGATCGGTTTGATATCAGATACACATGGTTTTTTAGACGAAAATGTATTTAAACATTTTGATAAATGTGATGAGATATGGCATGCCGGTGATTTTGGGAACCTGTTGGTGGCCGAGCAACTGCGCAGTTTCCGGCCTTTGCGGGGCGTGTACGGCAATGTCGACGGCGCCGAACTGCGCCATTCGTTCGATGAAGTGACAGTTTTTGATATAGAAGAAGCCAGAGTAATGATAAAGCATATCGGTGGGTACCCGCCTAAATACAACCCTGAAACAAAAAAACAGATTGCGGCGGCGAAACCTCATTTGTTTATCAGCGGGCATTCTCATATTTTAAAAATTATGTACGATAAGGATCTTCAATGCCTGCATATAAACCCCGGTGCAGCAGGGAAGCAAGGCTGGCAAAAAGTGAGAACCCTCGTGCGGTTCGCAATAGAGGGGAAGGAGTTTAAAAATTGCGAAGTGATTGAGCTGGGGCCCAAATAGTAGAATCATTATCAAACCCAAAAGACATGTCGGAGATTTATTTTTATTTTAAGGCTCTCCATATCATATTTGTGGTTACCTGGTTTGCGGGTTTGTTTTATATGCCCCGCCTGCTTATTTATAATGTAGAAGCCAATGAGAAGCCGGCTGAGTCGCGGGCAGTACTGCAAAGCCAGTTTGCCATCATGATGAAGCGGTTATGGTACGGTATTACCTGGCCTTCAGCCATTCTTACCCTGATCCTCGGGTTAACGGTATTAGTAAAAGGAGGATGGTTGGCGGTTGTGTTTAAAAAGGAGGGTCTGTGGCTTTTATTAAAGTTACTCCTCGTCCTTTTTCTTTATTTCTACCAGTTTGCAACCCACCGGATTTTCAAACAACAAATAAAAGGTATTTTCAAATATAACTCGCAGCAACTGCGAATGTGGAACGAAATAGCCACTATTTTTTTGATCAGTATTGTGATGCTGGTAGTAGTAAAGCAGGGTATTAGCCTTGTTTGGGGATTGGCAGGAACGGTATTGCTCGTAGTGTTGCTAATGTTGGCTATAAGAATTTACAAACAGATCAGAAATAAAAATTAATTAGCATGACAATGAAACGGCGCGATTTTGTGGGAAGTGTTTCCAAGGCGGGCATATTAGGCGCCCTTGGCGTGGGCAGCGGAGTAAAACTGGTGCATGATGTAAGCGACCTTGCTTCCTATCCCGAAAAAGGGCATATTTTTTTAGCTCAACCTTATTTGCAGGCGCCTGGGCCCGATAGTATGACCATTGCCTGGATCACCAATAAACTTTGTTATAGCTGGGTAGAATATGGCGAAGGCGACAAGTTCGATCAGAAAGCGCATGAAACACAGGAGGGGTTGATTAACGCCTATAATAGGGTGAACAGTGTGCGGCTGAGCGGTTTAAAGCCCGGTACCAGGTACCGCTACAGGGTGGTATCGAAAGAGATCACAGATTTTCAACCCTATAAACTTACCTACGGGGAAACGATTGTCAGCGATACAAAAACCTTTACGACCGTTCATCCGGATGCGAAGGAGGTGAACTGGTTGGTGCTGAATGATATTCATGACAGGCCCCATTCCTTTGGTCAGTTGCTGAAGCTTAATGGGGAAGATTCTTACGACTATGTATTCCTGAACGGGGATATGTTCGATTATCAGACCAACGAACAACAGCTTATTGATCATTTATTAAAACCCTGTACAGACGGATTTGCCAACGAAAAGCCATTTCTGTTTGTAAGAGGTAATCATGAAACCCGTGGCAAATTTGCCCGGGATATTGCTGATTACTTCGCCTCTCCGTCGGGAAAATATTATTATAGTTACCAATGGGGACCGGTTTATAATATTGTGATCGATACCGGCGAAGACAAACCCGATGATCATCCCGTATATGCCGGCATCACCGATTTTGACGGGTATCGGCGGGAGCAGGCCGCGTGGTTTGCACGGATTGCCGCTACGCCCGAGTTTAGAAAAGCACCCTTCCGGGTCGTAATGATGCATATCCCGCATTTTTATTCGGGCGACTGGCATGGCACCATGCATTGCCGGGAGTTATTTGCGCCCCTGTTCGATAAACACAAAGTGGATATGGTCATTTCGGGTCATACCCATAAACATGGCGTTTTTGCGCCGGAAAAAGGGAAGCATAATTATCCCATCATCATCGGAGGGGGTCCGAAAGAGGGAAGCAGAACCCTTATTAAGGTAAAAGCCGATGAGCAAAGAATCGACCTGAAAATGATACGCGACGACGGACAGGAAGTGGGCAGTTATAGGGTAGCGAAAAGATAACCTCCTGGCTTAGCCGTCTCCGGCATGGGGTGCGCAAATAGACCGGGTTTGTGCCGGCGTGCTTAGGTTTACCATCCGTCTGGTAAACAAACCAAAAAAAGTCCGCAACTGTGTGCGGACTTATAATAAGTGGTTCAAATAAGTTTATCTAACCTTATAAATAAAATCGTTATTCTTAAACTGTTTGGCAACTTCTCTTAAATCATAGGCGATACTGGCGTCCACCATTTTATCGCCCATCTCCAGTACAAATCCACCAATCAGGTTGGGGTCTACTTTTTCCTCCAGTTCAATTTTCTCCACACCCGCACTGCGTTTTACCTGGTTAAGGATATTATTTTTTACCGTATCGCTCACAGGAACTGCCGTAGTTAAAGTAACCGGATGTATATTATTGTGTTTTTTGTAAAGACTGATGAAAGCTGGGAGCACTTCGGGTAAATTGGCTTCCCGCCCTTTGGAAATGATCAGTTTCAGAAAGCTGCCTGTTACATCGTTGATCTTATTTTCGGTAATAGCGTCAACAATTTTTTGTTTTTTATCGGCTTTAATAATCGGACTCCTCAAAAGACTTACAAAATCGCGGTTGCTTTTACAAATAGCCAGCAGCCATTGTATATCCGCATACACATTATCCAATTGTTCTTTTTCAACGGAAATGTTGAGTAAAGCTTTTGCGTACCGGGATGCTAAACGGGGATTGAGCATTTTTAAATTTCTGATTTAGAATTTCTGATTAGGAATTTTCGTCTTTACAGGTTACCGCGCAGACTTAATTCAGCTTGATGCTGTCTACCAGCCCGTTAATGTGCGCTTCTTGCTTGTTAGAGCCTGTAAGCTCCTGTTTCAACACCATTTCGCTCACTTCAATAACCAGCTTACCTACTTCGTTCTTTACTTCGGTAAGTGCCGCCATCTTTTGTGCGTTAATAGCCTGTTGTGCATCGGCAATAATCCTGGCCGCTTCGGTTTTGGCCTGGTCTTTTGCTTCGTTGATGATTTTATCTTTTGTTTCGCGGGCTTCTTTTAAAAGCTGCGATCTTTCTTCGCGGGCTTTGGCCAATAAAGACTCGTTTTCACTTTTAAGCTGCGCCATTTCGGCTTTTACTTTTTCGGCGGTAGCAATAGCGCCGGCAATATTCTGCTCCCGTTCATGCAGGGATTTAATGATGGGTTTCCAGGCGAATTTTTTCAGCACTAAAAACACCACAATGAAAGCAATGAATATCCAGAAAAAATAACCCAGATCAGGAGTAAGTAATCCCATATTTTTAAAATTTATAGTTCTTAGTTAATGGCCGGAAATCTGTGTATTCCTGCCAACGCTCAATTGTTCCCAGAGCCGAAGCATAAGGAAATTTAAAATACTGCATCTGCCGCCCTTTGCTTTAGATGCAGTAAATTTCCTGGTGAAGCTATTACTTCAACACAGCCAATAGTCCGGCGATTACCGCAAACAGGGCAACACCCTCAATCAAGGCTGCAGATAAGATCATAGCACCACGAATGTCGTTAGCTGCTTCCGGCTGGCGGGCAATACCTTCGGTAGCCCCTTTACCAATCTGGCCAATACCGATACCCGCACCGATGGCTGCCAGGCCTGCGCCTACAGCACCACCAAAGTGAGACCAGCTTCCGCTTACTTCCAACAAAGTGTTCATTAAACTCATGACTCTGATTTTATATTGATTAAAAATAAAAAATGTTTAGGAATGATGTGCCTGCACATCTTCTTCATAATGATGATCGCCAATTGCCTCACCAATAAATATGGCGGTCAGATTGGTAAATATATAGGCCTGGATAAAGGCCACCAATATTTCAATTAAATAAATGAAAACAGCAAATGCAATAGAAACGGGTGTAAAGGCAACGCCTGCTACCTTCGACATTTCGGAAAAGATAAAAATAAGACTGATAAAGCTCAGTATCACGATATGCCCGGCCGTCATGTTCGCAAATAAACGGACGATCAGGGCAAAGGGTTTGGTAAACACACCCATCAGCTCCACCGGGATCATTAATATTTTAACCGGAAGAGGAACACCAGGGAACCAGAATATATGCTGCCAGTAGTGACCATTGGTATTGAACAGGATCACAAAAAAAGCTATAATACCTAAAACAGCGGTAAAAGCTATGTTTCCCGTTACGTTGGCAGCGCCGGGGAACATACCGAATATGGCGTTGATGAGGATAAAAAAGAAGATCGTGAGCAAATAAGGAAGGAACTTTTGATATTTAGGACCCAGGTTGGGCTTGGCAATATCGTCCCTCACAAAAGTAATTACCGGTTCAACGGCGTTCTGCAAACCCCTGGGCGCCGATGTAACGCCCTGACCGGCTTTGTATTTTTTCGCCAGGCTGGTCATCAGCCAAACCAGTAATATCAGCGCCAGGAACATCTGAACTACATTCTTGGTCAGTGAAAAATCGTATACTTTTACCGATTCGTCTTTATTCCCCGCTGCGTCCACCGCTACTATTTTATCGTGATCCAGCTTATAACCGTTATAAATCTCTTCCCCGTGATGGAATTTCGAAGACATAAAAGCCGACAATCCCCGCTCCGGCGAATACAGGATCACCGGCAGAGGCAAACTTCCGTGTGTCACCGTTCCATCGTCGTTTTTTAAGCTAAAAAAATGAAACTCGTGGCTATCGGCGATATGGTGCAGGATGGCCTCGCCCGGGTTGAATTTCCCGTCCGCAGCGTGTGCTTCCTGCCCTGCTGCTTCGGCTCCGGCAGGCGCCTCCTCATGCTGTGCAAGAACAGTATTTCCGCATACTACAAAAAAAAGGCTGAAAGCCGCTACTACAAAGGATTTTAAGCCGTTAGAACCCATCATTTCCAAGAAATTTGGCGCAAAGATAAGGGGAGTATGGGAAAGTAAGAAAGTTTTCCCGGTAATTAGCGGGTGAAAAGGTGAGGCCGTACCTCCATCCTTACTATAAGCTGCCGGTTTCCTGTACTACTCTTTTTCGCCTGGGACAACATTTTCCCAATACGAATCATCCGGCAAAGTGTTTGCAGGCTACCCATTTCAACCTCAAACCTATACTTTCTGCTTATTTGCCAACCAGCCGGTCGGGGTTTTTCTTTATAAAATCGCCCCAGCCTTTCAAATTACCGGTGGTGGGAAGGGGCGATAGCAGTTCGTAGTGGTGGCATATGGCCACCGCAAGCGCATCGGTAGCATCAAAATAATCCGGCAGTTCGTTCAGGCCTAACAATTGCTGTAACATTTTCCACACCTGCTCTTTGCTCGCATTTCCGTTTCCGGTTACGGACTGTTTTATTTTTTTGGGTGAGTATTCCGCTATGGGTAGCTGGTGGTGCATGGCGGCTGCAATGGCTACCCCCTGGGCCCGGCCCAATTTAAGCATACTTTGTACGTTTTTGCCAAAAAAAGGCGCTTCAATGGCAAATTCGGTAGGCTTATACAATTGTATCAGTTCGGTTACGCGTTGATAGATCAGGTTGAGCCGCTCATAATTGCTTTTGCGCGACGGCAGTTTCAGCCCCTGCATTTCGAGGAGTTGTATTTTTCTCTCGTGGCATACGATAACGCCGTAACCCATAACGATCGTACCGGGATCGATACCTAATATTATTTTGGAAGATTGTTGCAAACAGACACTATTTTTACCAACCGTGAAGGTGAACAAAAATATTAAGATATTCCTCAACTATTTTTTAGGGCCGGTTTTGTTTATCTGGCTGGCATGGTCCATTTATGGTCAGATAAGTCGGCAGGAAGATCTCAATGAATCGTTTTTGCAGATCAGGGCCTCCCTGGCAAGTTCCAATATTCTTTTGCTGGTGGCGGTTTTTCTGCTCATGCTGCTCAACTGGGGCGTAGAAGCCTATAAATGGATGATTGCGGTGCGCCAGGTGCAGCCTGTTCGCTTTAGCCGTGCTCTCAAAGCTGTTTTTTCGGGTATATCCTTTTCGATTATTACGCCCAACCGCGTAGGCGATTATGTGGGCCGGGTACTTTATATGGATGAAGGGAACCGGATCAAGGCTGTTTCACTGACCTTTGTGGCCAATATGAGCCAGTTGACGGTAACCTTCCTGATGGGTTCGGTAGCACTGTTCTTCTTAAAAGACCAACTGGGGGCAGAGGGAGTTGTTTCTTATGCCTTCGCCAACGCCCTTTTCTGGATTTCGGTATTCGTTTTTATTATATTAACATTATTTTACTTCAGATTACCATGGCTGATCAAAATAATTGATAAATTGCCGCAGATCAGCAGGTTTGCGTGGGCAATTGAGGCGGTTGAGAAGATCAATGCAACTTTGCTGGTGAGGTTTTTGTCTTTATCTGTAACCAGGTTTATGATATTCACCCTGCAGTATTTTTTACTTTTCCGACTGTATGGGGTGGATGTTACCATAGTTGAAAACTGGCTCGGGATAAGTGTGATGTTTGTTGTGATGGCTATTATACCCACTATCGCTCTCTTCACAGACCTGGGGTTAAAGAATGAACTGAGTATCCGGTTAATGGCATTGTTTACCAACAATCCTTTCGGAGTTAGCCTTACATCGCTGAGTATCTGGCTCATTAACCTGGTCATTCCTGCGCTGGCAGGAAGCCTGTTTGTTCTTGGAATTAGAAATATTTTTAAAAATAAAGAAGATTTGCGCGACGGATAACGGTGCTTTTTTAAACGTTTATTTTTAATCCTTCCGCAGAAAATTTAAATGTGAATGATGAAACTATTAAAACTTACAGCCTTATCGCTTTTTGTTATAGCTGCAACTGCCAACACGCCGGTCACCGAAAATCCGCCGGTGAACGACGCGGTGCAAAGCAATTGTACCCTTCCCAATACCGCTTTTAAAGCCGGTGAAAAAGTGGGATTTGTGGTATATTATACGGCGGCTAATTTCATTAATGTGACCGCCGGAGCGGGTTCTTTTACCACTACACTCGAAAAATTGAACGGCAAAGATGTGTATCATATAAAAGGTGAAGGCTATACACTGCCTTCTTACGAAAAGTTTTATAAAGCGAAGGATACCTATGAAAGCTATGTTGATGTAACCAGCCTGCTGCCATTAAAGTTTGTCAGAAATATCCATGAAGGCGATTATAAGAAGTACCAGAATGTCAATTTTAACCGGGCGGCCAATACGGCTATCAGCGATGCGGTATTTAAAATATCGCCCTGCACACATGATGTAGTAAGTTCCGTTTTCTGGGCCCGCAATATCGATTTCAACCGGTTAAAAGTAGGGGACAGGGTGAGAATCAGCATTTTTCTCGACAATGAAAATCACGATATGTACGTGCGCTACCTGGGAAAGGAAACGGTAAAAACCAGGTACGGCACCTTTAAAACGATTAAGATTAAACCTACCACTATAAAGGGTACTATTTTTACCGGCGATGATAAAATGACGGTTTGGGTTACCGACGATGCCAACCGCGTGCCCATACGCATTGAAAGCCCTATCATTGTAGGTAAGGTAAGAATAGATATGACCAGTTTTGAAAACCTCCGGAGCCCTATGACCGCGCTGGTAAAGAAAAATTAATTACCAAATAATCCGGGCAGCTATGCAGGGTTTAATAAGCCCTCGCAAAAAGCACCCTTCTTTCCGACGGTTTACCGCTTAAAATGCATGTACCTGTTTCCACACCGGTATCATCCAGCGGAATGCAGCGAATAGTGGCTTTGGTCTTCTCCTTGATCTCGTTCTCGGTTTCTGCGGTGCCGTCCCAATGCGCCAGTACAAAACCACCTTTTTCATCCAGTAACTGTACAAATTCCTCCCAGGTATCCGCTTTGGTGATGTGTTCGTCCCGGTACTTTTTCGCTTTTTCGAACATATTGTTCTGAATATCGAGCAGCAAACCCCCGATGTACTGGCTCACACCATCGGCATGAATAGATTCTTTCACCTTAGTATCGCGCCGGGCGATTTCGATCTGGTTATTGGCAAGGTCGCGCGCGCCCAGGGTTACCCGTACCGGCACTCCTTTCAACTCATATTCGGCAAATTTCCATCCCGGGCGGGTATTGTCGTTATCGTCGTATTTAGCCCGGATACCCATTTCTTTCAGGTTGGCCATTATTTCGGCGGCCTTTTCATCGATCAGGGCTTTTTGCTCATCACCTTTATAAATAGGTACGATCACCACCTGTAGGGGAGCAATTTTGGGCGGCAATATCAGCCCGTCATCATCGCTGTGAGCCATTACCAGTGCGCCCACAAGGCGGGTGCTTACACCCCAGCTGGTGGCCCATACATATTCCTGCTGGTTTTCTTTATTCAGGAACTGTACATCAAATGCTTTGGCGAAATTTTGCCCCAGGAAATGAGAAGTGCCTGCCTGTAACGCTTTGCCATCCTGCATCAGGGCTTCTATACAATAAGTATCCACCGCTCCGGCAAATCGTTCGCTTTCGGTTTTAACTCCCTTAATAACGGGTACCGCCATAAACTCTTCTACAAATGTGGCATATACATCCAGCATTTTCCGGGCTTCCTCCTCTGCTTCAGGTTGGGTGGCATGCGCCGTATGACCTTCCTGCCATAAAAACTCGGCGGTACGTAAAAACAGGCGGGTGCGCATTTCCCAGCGTACCACATTGGCCCACTGGTTCACCAGTATGGGCAGGTCGCGATAGCTTTGTATCCAGTCTTTA
This sequence comes from Paraniabella yanshanensis, assembly GCA_040393015.1. GTDB lineage: Bacteria > Bacteroidota > Bacteroidia > Chitinophagales > Chitinophagaceae > Niabella > Niabella yanshanensis_A. The sequence goes on along the minus strand of JBEBUZ010000002.1, from coordinate 50,804 downwards.
TAGGTATTCCAGATGATTGTTTCGCTGGTAGGCCTTACAATCAGCTCTTCTTCCAGTTTGGCTTCCGGATCAACCACTACTCCCTTGCCATCGGGATCGTTTTTTAGGCGGTAATGCGTTACTACGGCGCATTCCTTGGCAAACCCCTCCACGTGAGCGGCTTCTTTGCTTAAAAAACTTTTGGGGATGAAAAGAGGAAAATAGGCGTTCACATGACCCGTGTCCTTGAACATTTTGTCGAGCGCATCGCGCATATTTTCCCAAAGGGTAAAGCCATAGGGTTTAATAACCATGCAACCCCTGACAGCAGAGTAATCAGCCAATCCACCTTTTAATACCAGGTCATTGTACCATTGCGCGTAGTCCTGCTCTCTCGATGTTATTTCTTTACTCATAATTGTCTGTCTTTTAAGCTTTAGGATCCTTTTACTTGCCTGTAATCATCTCCCGGGCCCTTATTTTTCGCCCGCTTTATTCCCAAATTATGCGGTCTCTGCTATTTTTAACAAAAAATATTATGTTTTAACCGCATTTTGTGCATCCTTTTACAAAATTATAACGTCACACAAATTGAAGAACTATGTGTATTTTTACATTTTGCCATTTTGGGTCGGCAAATGTAAATTTTAAGCCGAATAAAACAACTATTAAATAAGATACGAATGAAAATAAAATTCTCCACCCTATTGTTGCTGGCAGGTATAGCACTGACTTTTGGCAGCTGTTCTACCGCCTATCAGTCGGCGCAGACGCCGGATGATGTGTACAGTTCGCCTGCACCGCCGGAGGAAGAGTACGCCAAAATCAGGAAGACGGACGAAAAACGTTATCGTGCCTACGATGATGAGTATGAAGAGTATGAAGATTACGATGACCGTTATTTGCGCATGAAAGTGCGTAACCGCAACCGTTGGAGTGCTTTGGACGACTGGTATTATTACGGCGACCGTTATAATTTTAGTTATTACAATAACTGGGCTTATTGGAATGATCCCTGGTTCTGGAACGATCCCTGGAGCCCTGTAAGCTATTGGAACATGTGGTATAATCCCTGGTACACAGGCTGGTACGGAGGCTGGGACCCCTACTCCCGGTGGGGATGGAATAGTTGGTATGGTGGCTGGTATGGTGGATACGCCGGTTGGTATGGAGGCTGGGGCGGATGGTATGATCCCTGGTATTCCGGCTGGTACGGACCTGGCTGGTATGGTGGTGGCTGGTACGGTGGAGGCACAATCGTTGGCCGTTCGTCGTATGGACCCCGGACTACCAATTTGGCTACTTATAGTCGTGGAAGTATTACCACCGGCAGTGGTAGCAGGGCATCGGCCGGTTCGGGAACTACTTACCGGAGTACGTATGGAGTACGCAATAACGCCAGTGTAAGTACGAGTACCGCCAATTCAGGTGTCAGTTCCCGCGCTTCTTCGGGTCGTTACTCCAATACCCAAAGTTACGGCCGGTCGTATTCCAACGACTCGTACCGTTCCTCAAGGTCTACAGAAAGCAGATCTACTTATTCTTCACCCAGCAGCCCCTCTTACTCCAGCGGAAGCAGCTCCGGCGGAAGTAGTTCCGGTGGTAGTTCCGGTGGTAGTTCGGGCGGAGGCGGCGGAAGTGGCAGACGTTTTTAGCACTGATCCGGAATAGTTTTATTGATTCAATTTTATTTCAATTTTAATTTAGTACATAATGAAGAAAATAATACTGGCTGCCGTTTTCATAGCTGCCTGTGGTCTGGCTTATGCTCAAACGCCGGAAGACGCTTTGCGATATTCCTGGTTACAGGCATCCGGTACAGCCCGTTCACAGGCAATCGGTAATGCTAATGGCGCTATTGGCGGGGAAATATCTACTATGTTTTCTAACCCGGCGAATCTCGGCTTTTATAAAACCGGCGATTTTGTGATTTCGGCGGGGTCTAACAGTTTCAATAATGAGGCCAGCTATTTGGGCGTAACTACCAATGATAAAAAGGGCGCGGGATTTCTGGGTACTACCGGATTTGTGCTTGGAAAACCGAGCTATGGCGGAGGAAGCCTGAAAAGTTCAGCCTTCGGTATTGCCGTAAATAAGGTGGCCGACTTTAACAACCGAATCACTTATACCAATAAAGGAGGCCAGTTAAGCCGCAGTTCTATGGCCGATTATTTTATTGAAGACGCGGTGAACAATGGATTAAATGATTATGGGTCGGCTCTGGCAATGGATGCCGGCTGGATCAGGGAAGATGGTACTGATGGAAGCGGGAGTGTGCTATTAGCTTCGCCCGCAGTAGATCTGGCAATCGCCAGCGGATTGGAACAGAAGCAGGTGATCTCTACCAACGGAGGTATATCGGAACTGGCTTTTGCCGGAGCTGCCAACTTGAATGAACGAGTATTCCTGGGGGCCACCGTAGGTATACCCGTACTGAGGTACGGGGCCACCCGTCAATATACCGAGCAGGATCCCGGTACATCCGATAACGGCTTCGATGCTGCCTGGTTTGATGACGACCTCATTACAAAAGGGGTGGGTATTAATGTGAAAGCGGGTGTGGTTTTCAAAGCGACCGATAATGTGAGGCTGGGGTTTGCCGCACATTCCCCTACTTTTTATTCTTTAAGCGACAGCTACAAAGCGCTGGCAGGAGCTAACCTCGATGCCGGGGTTAACGGCGACAGATCTTTTACCAGCGATCAACTGATTTACGACTATAATCTTCAAACCCCCTACAAACTCATCGGAAGCTTTTCTGTACTCTTCGGAAATGTACACGATGTAACTACCCAGAGAGGGTTTTTATCCGGCGATGTGGAATATGTAAACCATGCGGCCTCGAAATTTAAAACAACTTCTAACGACAACGGCGCCAATAACGGTTATTTTACCGGACTGAACAATGCTATCGGCAGCGCTTATAAAGGAGCGGTAAATGCCAGGGTAGGGGCCGAAATAAAATTCAACCCTATCGCCGTTCGCTTAGGCGGAGCCTATTACGGTAATCCCTATAATAATATTGCCGGTGAAACCGGAAGCATAACGCAGGCATCGGGTGGTTTGGGTTACAGAAACAGAGGCTTTTTTATCGACCTGGGTTATGTACACACGCTGGGCAAAGACGTGATCTTCCCTTACCGCTTAACCAATGCCGATTTTTACCCGGCAAGTATCAGGAGTACTAATTCCAGGATACTGCTCACCCTCGGCTTCAAAATTTAGGCAATCAAATAGTTCTATAAGTAAAATCCTCGCGTTGGCGGGGATTTTTTGTAATATCCATTTTCCTTTCTATTTCCTTCGGGAGCCCGCTACCCTTTTCGGCAGGGCTGTACTTTCAATGTAAATATCTTTTTCTCTTTTCTTTAATTGTTTTTTTGACAATTATTTTTTTATTCCTAAGTTTGTAGATACGGTTGCAGAAAATTTGAATAAAATCTTTTTCCGGTATGAGAAAATTTCTGTTAGGCTTGCTGGGGTTAAGTATTGTTTGTGTTGCCAATGCGCAGGAACTTAAAATAAAAGGACCCGACGGGAAGCTCGAATTAATTCTTTTTACGATAGACAGTTGTCCGGTTTACAGCGTACAATACAACGGAAAACCTTTTCTCGAATCTTCGCCATTGGGCCTGAAAACCACTATGGGTGATTTTACCCGTGGACTTGCCCTTAAGGGTCAGCAAACAATAAAAATATCGGAAGACTACACACTTAACCGCGCCAAGCAATCGGAACTGCACTATGAGGCCATTGAGCTGACTGCTAGCTTTACCAATGCGAAAAATCAAACCATCGATATTATATTCCGGTTGGGCAACCACGATCTGGCTTTTTGTTATGCTCTTCCCCGGCAAAACGGCCGTACCAGTGTAGCGGTTACCGAAGAAGCGACGGGTTTCCGGTTCCCCTTACAAACCACTACATTTTTAACCTCTCAAAGCAATGCCATGATGGGTTGGAAGCGTACCAAGCCCAGCTATGAGGAACCCTATCAGGCCGATGCATTAATGGATGCCCCTTCCTTGTATGGGAAGGGTTATACTTTTCCCGGTTTGTTCCGGTTGGGAACAACTGGCTGGGTGCTGCTTAGTGAAACCGGCGTGGATAGTCGCTATTGCGGATCGCGTTTAAGCGAGTATCAGTCTGGCGGACTATACCGGATTGCGTTTCCCATGGCGGAGGAGAATGATGGACATGGTACAGTGGCTCCCGCGTTCGCATTGCCGGGTCGCACACCCTGGCGCACGCTCACCATGGGAGAAACCCTGCAACCCATTGCCGAAACTACTGTGTCCTGGGATCTGGTGAAGCCCCTCTATGAGCCCTCCCGCCATTACAGTTTTGGCCGTGGCACCTGGAGCTGGATACTTGGTCAGGATAATAGTATCCAATTCAATGAGCAGGTAAAATATATCGATCTGGCTGCGGCGATGGGCTATGAGTTTGTACTGATCGACAACTGGTGGGACAAGAAGATTGGCTATGAGCGAATGGAATCGCTGATAAAATATGCCCGAAACAAAAAAGTGGACGTATTTCTTTGGTACAGCTCCAGCGGCTATTGGAATGATATAGAACAAAGCCCGGTCAACCGCATGGATAATCCAATCCTGCGTAAACGTGAAATGAGATGGCTGCAAAGCAAAGGCGTAAAAGGAATCAAGGTAGATTTTTTTGGCGGCGATAAACAGGAAACCATGCGGCTCTATGAATCCATTCTCAGCGATGCAGATGATCATGGCCTGATGGTTATATTTCATGGCGCAACCCTGCCCCGCGGCTGGGAACGCATGTATCCCAATTTCGTAGGGAGCGAGGCTGTGCTGGCATCCGAAAACATGGTGTTTACACAGGAAGCCTGCGACCAGGAAGCTTTTAATGCCAGTTTGCACCCCTTTATACGCAATACGGTGGCTTCTATGGAATTTGGCGGATCCTTTTTAAACAGGCGATTGAATCAAACAAACGACGGGGGCACAGTAAGACGGACTACAGATGCCTTTCAGCTGGCCGTTGCTGTCTTATTCCAGAACCCCGTTCAGTTCTTTGCCCTCGCACCGGAGAATTTGTTCAACGCAAGTCCTGTCAGCCTCGGCTTCATGAAAGCAATTCCCACTACCTGGGATGAAACCCGCTTTATAGACGGTTATCCCGGTAAATATGTAGTGTTAGCGCGTCGCTATGGGAGCAAGTGGTATGTGGCCGGTATAAACGCGCAAAAGCAAGCGATAAACTTAAAATTGGATCTCTCTTTTCTGGCAGGTAAAACTACAGTTTTTATCACCGATGGCCATAACGGGTTCCCGGTACGCCAAACGAGAACCATCGCTAAGAAGGAACTGACGGATATCGTGGTGCAAACGAACGGCGGATTTGTGATACATCTGTAAGCAGGTCTCCCTCACTCATTTTTTAAACTCGTGATCATAAAAACAACGCAGAAAACTCAATGAAAAAGTATTTTCTTTTAACCATAGGAGTGTTGGCAGCAGGTGCGGCCTGGTCGCAGACCGGTAGTAAAAAGAACACAACCCGCGAGCCGGTTTATGATGGTTATCTGTTTACCTATTTTACCGGCAACAGCAAGGAAGAAGAAGCGATTCGTTTTGCCATTAGTACGGATGGTTATCATTTCACGGCTTTGAACGATAATAAGCCCGTGATCTCATCCGGGAAAATCAGCTCCACCGGCGGAGTGCGCGATCCGCATATACTGCGCCGGGCGGATAACCGCGGCTTTTACATGGTGGTTACAGACATGGTTTCGGCAAACGGCTGGAACTCCAACCGGGCGATGGTATTATTAAAATCCACCGATCTTATCCATTGGACATCGGCTGTTGTAAATATACCTCAAACCTTTAAAGCCTTTGAAAAAGTGAACCGGGTTTGGGCGCCTCAAACCATCTATGATCCCGAACAGAAGAAATACATGGTTTACTGGTCTATGCGGGCGGGAGACGATCCGGATATTATTTACTATGCCTATGCCAACAAGGATTTTACAGCATTGGAAACCGAACCGAAGCAGTTGTTTTTTAATCCGCATGGCACTTCCTGTATAGATGGAGATATTATTTATAAGGACGGAAAGTATCACCTTTTCTTTAAAACGGAGGGTGCCGGTAATGGGATCAAGGTGGCGGTTTCGGATAAACTCACTATGGGTTATGTATTGCGCGATGAATATTTGCAGCAAACCAGGGATCCGGTTGAAGGAGCGGGTATTTTTAAACTCAACGATGGCAGCGGCTATATTTTGATGTATGATGTATATACCAAAGGCAAATACCAGTTTACCAAAACACAGAACCTGCAAAATTTTAAAATAGTAGACAGTGAAATAACTATGAATTTTCATCCCCGTCACGGAACGGTAATGCCTGTTACCCGACAGGAGTTGGAACGACTGGCCGGGAAGTGGCTCACTCCGGAGGCTGTAATATCGAATGTACAATCGAAACAGGTAAAAAGAAATAATATAGTGCTGGATACGGCGGCGGGAAAATTAACGCTTCCGGTATTGCCGCAAACCCATCTCCGTTCCTTTGATCCGCAGTTTGCCCGCCTGCCCGGTGTTCGGATCCGTTCAAAAAATAAAGATTTTTCCAGAGGGCCGGTTAAGCACACCGTTTCTGTAGGCGCAAAGAAAGCCCGGACCTTCGGGGTGGAGGCTGTAAAAAATAACAACCCGGTAATAGCAGGTTACTATGCAGATCCGGAAATTCTATATTCGGAAAAAACAGGAAAATTTTATCTCTATCCCACCAGCGATGGATTTAATGGCTGGAGCGGCAACTATTTCAAAGTATTTTCTTCGCCGGATCTTGTGCATTGGGAGGACGAAGGTGTGATATTGGATCTGCCTGTACAGGTTAAGTGGGCCAACCGAAATGCCTGGGCTCCGGCTATAATAGAAAAAAAGGTCGATGGGCAGTACAAGTATTTTTATTATTTCACCGCTGCTCAAAAAATAGGGGTTGCGGTGGCCGACCATCCAACCGGTCCTTTTGTGGATTCGGGCAAACCACTGGTGGCAGCGAAACCCGAAGGTATAAAGGGCGGACAGGAAATAGACCCCGACGTATTTACCGATCCGCAAACGGGCAAAAGCTATTTCTACTGGGGAAATGGCTATCTGGCGGTTGCTGAACTGAATGAAGACATGATATCGATAAAGCCGGAAACGCTTAAAATAAACACCCCCGACAGAACTTTCCGGGAAGGCGCGTATGTGTTTTACAGGAAGGGTATTTATTATTTTATGTGGAGCGAGGACGATACCCGCAGCCCCAATTATAAGGTCCGGTATGGTACTTCCCAAACACCCGATGGTAAAATAATGGTTCCTGCTAATAACCTGGTGATAAAAAAAAAGGAAGCCGAAGGCATCTACGGCACGGGTCATAATTCGGTTATTCAAATACCGGGTAAGGACGAATGGTACATTGTTTACCATCGGTTCAGTTATCCCCACAGTATAAAAATGGGCCGGGCTGCCGGGTACCACCGGGAGTTGTGCATAGATAAGTTGGAGTTTAATGCAGACGGAAGTATAAAGCCGGTCATACCTACCCATAGTGGGATTGTAGCTGTAGAAGTAAAAAAATAAAATTTCTTCCTGCTTATGAAATTGCAAAAAATAGTTTAAGACGCCATGATTTTACGCTTTTTTTTATTTTGTTCTCTCCTGCTGGTTGTGGATGGAAAGGGGTTACTGGCCCAGCCAGGTTTTGGCAAGGCCCGGAAGTACAACGATGGCTGGCTGTTTTCCTTAAATAATACCGATACCAGCGCCTCCAGGCCAGCTGCCGACGCCCAATGGCAAAGGGTAGAGCTGCCCCACGACTGGAGTGTCAGACAAAAGACCGATCCCAGGAACGCCAGTAGCATGGGCTATTTCCCGGGCGGTATAGGTTGGTATAAAAAGAATCTGGTGGCGCCCGCATCGGAGCAACAGGTATACCTGTATTTCGAAGGCATTTATAACCGCAGTGAGGTTTTCGTGAACGGCCGGTTAGTGGGAAAGCGTCCCAACGGGTACCTATCGTTTCTCTACGATATTACACCATTTATTCGCTTCGGACAATCCAATGAAATAGCGGTAAAAGTAGATCATCATCGCGATGCGGACTCGCGCTGGTATACGGGTTCCGGTATTTACCGCGATGTGTGGCTGGTATATGCGCCCCCGGTTCATATTGCCCAATGGGGTGTGTATGCTTATCCCGAATGCCGCGATAATACCGGTATACTTCATATCGAAAATGATGTCATTAATAAAGAAGGCCAACGCCAGGAACTGACCATCGTAAATGAACTGCTGGATGCATCCGGTAAGGTGGTGGGGCGAAGCAGCGGACTGCTTACGGTGGAACCCTCGGCAACGGGCAGACGCACTACAAAAATAGAAATAGAGCATCCACGGCTATGGAGTGTTGCCGATCCTGTTTTGTACAAGCTGCAAACAAGAATAGTAAAAGAGGGAAAGACGGTGGATGCCAATACAACAGTGACCGGTTTCAGGAAATTTACATTCGATCCCGGAAAAGGCTTTGCCTTAAACAATGAATGGATGAAAGTAAAAGGCGTTTGTTTGCACCACGATGCCGGAGCATTGGGTGCCGCCATGTACAAAGAAGTCTGGCGCCGGAGATTGCTCAATCTCAGGGAACTCGGTGTAAATGCGATCAGAACCAGTCATAATCCTCAGGCTCCTGCGTTGTACGAATTATGTGATGAATTAGGGTTCCTGGTAATGAATGAAGCTTTTGATGAGTGGGAGTTTCCCAAACGAAAATGGCTGGAAGGCTGGAATGTGGGTAAACCTGGTTTTCAGGGCAACTTTGATTTTTTTGAAGAATGGGGAGAAAGAGACCTGGCCGATATGGTGCGAAGGGACAGGAATCATATCTCTGTTTTTGCCTGGAGTATCGGCAATGAAGTTGATTATCCCAACGATCCCTATTCGCATCCTGTGCTGGACGGAAACGGAGACTTTACCCAAAAAGCTTTTGGTGGTTATAAACCCGATGCGCCAGATGCCATGCGTCTGGGGGTAATAGCAGAAAAGCTGGCCGCTGTGGTGCGCCGCTACGATCAATCGAGACCTGTAACAGCCGGACTGGCCGGCGTGGCTATGTCGAACGAAACGGGTTATCCCGATGCATTGGATATAGCCGGTTATAACTATACCGAAAGTCGTTACCGGAGTGACCATAAAAAATACCCCCGGCGCGTTATTTTTGGCAGTGAAAACCGGCACGATTTGAACGCATGGAAGGCGGTTACAGACAACGCGCATATTTTTGGTCAGTTTTTATGGACGGGTATCGATTATTTGGGTGAATCGGGGAAATGGCCCTCCCGTGGTTTTTATTCGGGGTTGCTGGATTTTGGTGGCTTTATCAAACCCCGCGGCTATTTCCGGCAATCGCTATGGAGTGAAAAACCTATGATATATATAGGTAGCTATCCCATCGGTAGCAACCAATCCGAAGATGTGTTGTCGCAAACGGAAGGCCGAAAAAATGATCGCCTTTCTATGGATGCCTGGTCGTCATGGAATTATCGGGAAGGACAAACAGTGCGGGTTGTGGGGTATACCAATTTGCCTAAAGCCAGACTAAAACTCAATGGTAAACAAGTAGGCGATATCAAATCCTATGATAACAGAACGGGGATCATCTATTGGGACATACCTTATCAGCCCGGCGAACTGAGGGCAGAAGGACTGAATGAAAATGGCGAGCCACAATCGGAATACATTGTAAACAGTTCAGGAGTTGCGCATGCGATAAAACTGATTGCCCGGTTGAGCAATAGCAAAGACCAGATAGCGCAGGTAGCAGTGCAAATCGTAGACAGAAACGGGATACCGGTATTCAATGCCGATACAGAAATGACTTGTACTATTGAAGGCAACGGAACTTTGTTGGGGCTTGAAGCAGGTGAAAACAGTGATATGAGCGACCCCACAGATGCCAGGCAAAGGACATTCAGAGGCCGCCTGATGGCTTATGTAAAAAAAGGCAGCAAGGCAGCAGGAAGTGTGAAAATACGATTCAGCGCACCGGCTCTGAAGCCGGTTACCGTGGTATTGTAAAACCTTAAAAAAAAATGTAGAAATATTTGGAATTGTAAAAATAATTGTTATTTTTACAATTGTTAATTCTTGAATAAACGAAACGATAAGTGCTGGTATTTGAGAAACGAAGCTTGTATAAAAATCGATTATAAAGGAACTGAATTCACTGGTTGAGATTTTAATGTCGGCAATAGAGTGAAAGATCTGAACCGCGGCTATTTCATAAATAGAGCGGACAAATATCTGAGGCTTAAAAAAATAAAAGTCAAAATAACAATTATTGGTCGACCTGAGTTGTTGCTATTTGAAACTTGCTAAAGAATCTTTAAAGCCATATCAGGGAATGAGTCGCAGAATACTGAATACTCATACGTATGATTATCGGGGAATTCTATCCGGCTATTCCCAAACTTAAAAACAAACTGATGAAACAAAAACCACTCAAGACGGGAATTCCGTTCGCCTTGCTGCTGTTTGTGCTGCTAACTGGTACTACATTGCTGGCTCAGCAGGGTGTTGTTGTAAGAGGTGCGGTAACCGACAGCGCGGGTATAAGCTTGCCCAATACTTCCATTCGTGCAATGAGATCGGGGCAAATGGTTTTTTCGGATTCGACAGGACGATTCCAGCTTTCTGTGGTGAGTAACGAGGTGCTCGAATTCACTGCGGTAGGGTATAAGGTGTTGCAATTGAGCCTTGCGAATTATAAACCCGATGCAACAGGTACTATTACCGTACACGCAATATTACCTCTCGAAAACATAGCGATGGATGAGGTGGTCGTCATTGGTTTTGGCACCCAGCGCAGAAAGAGCATGGTGAGTTCGGTGACCTCTGTAAATGTAGAAGAGTTAAGGGTGCCCACCGGTAATATTACCAATGCACTTGCGGGTCGCGTGGCAGGTATGATTTCCTTCCAAACCAGCGGAGAGCCGGGATTGGGCACCGACAATTCGCAGTTTTTTATCAGGGGCTTATCTACCTTCGGAACAGGTAAGCAGGATCCCTTGATATTGATAGATGGTGTGGAATCTACACCTACCGATATGGCCCGGATACAGCCGGACGATATTTCCGATTTTTCGGTATTGAAAGATGCGGCGGCCTCGGCTGTATACGGAGCCAGGGGTGCTAACGGCGTAGTATTGATTAACACCAAATCGGGCAAGGCAGGCGTTACTAAATTTGATGTAAGAGCCGAAACCAGGCTGTCGACCAATACCAAAAACTTCAGTTTTGCCGATAATATTACTTATATGCAATTGGCCAATGAAGCTACAGCTACGCGATCGCCGAACGCCGTTCTGCCGTACTCGGTCAACAAGATTAATCATACCATTGCCGGGGACGACCCCTATTTGTACCCCAGTAATAACTGGATAGATCAGTTGATTAAAAAGCATACCGTTAATCAAAGCTATAACATGGCCTTATCAGGTGGTAGTGGCAAAGCCCGGTACTATGTGGGTGGCTGGTACCAGTTGAATAATGGTAATCTGAAAGTAGATCCTGTTAATGATTTTAATAATAATATCAAATTGCAGAGCTACTCATTGCGTTCCAATGTAAACCTGAACCTGACGAATACGACAGAATTGATTGTGAGGCTTTATGGCCAGTTCGATGACTATAAAGGACCTGTTTTCAACCGCAATAACTACGATGGCGGCGGAGCTCAAATATACAGCTATGCCATCTGGAGCAACCCGGTTATGTTCCCGGCAGTGTATCCTTCGGATATGCTTCCCTATATCGAACATCCCTTATTCGGCTCGTCCAGAACTTTTTCTTCAGACGGATCCCCTACCAGCACTTTATATGTAAATCCCTATGCCGAAATGGTAAAAGGATATACAGTGTATAAGACATCGAATCTGATGCCCCAGTTAGAGCTTAAACAAAATCTTAAATTCGTTACGCAAGGTCTTTCTGCCCGGACAATGGCGTATGTAAGACGCACTTCCTATTTTGCAGTAGACAGAAGCTATAATCCTTTCTATTATGAAACCGTGGTAAATCCTTTGGATCAAACCTACCGGTTGCAGGTATTGAACGATGGTACTACAGGTTCGGTAGGATTGGTGGGTAGCGAAACACTGGGGTATGCCGAGTCGGACAAAACGGTAAATTCTATGATATGGGCGCAGGCCGCTTTGGATTATAACCGCCGGTTCAATCAAAAACATGATGTTGGCGGTATGCTGATCAGTTATCTTTCGAGTTACGAAAGTGGTAATGGCGGCAGTGTAACAGCCTCACTTCCCCAACGGAATGTAGGAGTATCCGGAAGATTCACCTACGGCTTTGAAGACAGATATATGGCCGAATTCAATTTCGGATACAATGCTTCTGAAAGATTTGAAACCAATAATCGCTGGGGCTTTTTTCCATCGGGAGGTATCGCTTACCGCATTTCCAATGAAAAGTTTTTTGAGCCGCTTCTAAATACCGTCAATGACCTGAAATTCCGTTTTACTTACGGTGTTGTGGGTAATGATCAGATCGGTAATGTAAACGACCGTTTTTTTTACCTGTCTAACCTGAGCCTCAATGACAATATTTACGGAGCCAGCTTTGGCCGAAATGAAGGCACAGCAACCTACGGGTTACCGGGAGTAGCCGTTTACCGATATGCCAATGCTAAAATAAGCTGGGAACGCTCCAGGCAAATTAACCTCGGGATGGACCTGCGAATGTTCGATGCGCTGGATTTGACGCTCGATGTTTTTAAACAATACCGTACGAATATATTGATGGCACGCACCTATGTGGAGAATGCGGCCGGGTTTATGGCTACTCCAATATCCAACTATGGCAAAGCCGAAAGCCGTGGCTTAGACCTGTCGCTCTCGTACAATAAGCAGGTTAACAGGAATCTCAATATCAATACCCGGGGAACATTCACCTATGCCACCAATAAGAGAACGGTGGTGGACGAGCTGCAGTATGATAATACGTTAGCTTATAAATCGATGGTAGGCCATTCTATTTCGCAGGTGTGGGGTTTAATTGCGGAAAGATTGTTTGTTGATCTGAATGAAGTAGCTAATTCGCCTTTGCAATATGGCGATGCGGGCTTACTGGCCGGCGATATCAAGTACCGCGATGTGAACAGGGATGGCGTGATTAACGACGATGATATGGTACCTATCGGTTATCCCACCGTTCCCGAAATAATTTATGGTTTCGGATCTTCTATCAGCTACAAAAATATTGATTTCAGCTTTTATTTCCAGGGTTCGGGCAGGTCGTCTTTTTTTATCAATCCTCAAAACATTCAGCCCTTTTACAGGAATGGGGGATTTGAGAACGGACTGCTGAGTGTGATCGCCGAAAGCCATTGGTCGGAAGATAATCCTGATCTGTATGCTTTTTGGCCCCGGCTGAGTACCTGGAGTGTGGGTCCGAATAACAGAACCTCCACCTGGTGGATGCGTAAGGGGAATTTTCTGCGGCTGAAAAGTATAGATGCCGGTTATTCCTTCAATAACCTCAAACGCGTAGGTATCGGATCAGCCCGCCTTTATTTTGCCGCTACGAATCTGGCTTTATGGAGCAATTTCAAAATGTGGGATGTAGAGATGGGCGGTAACGGATTAGGTTATCCCATTCAGTCGGTATACAGTTTGGGCCTGCAGGTTAATTTCTGAAGCCATTAATCGAATCCTAATACTATATCAAAAAAAAGATTATGAGATATATCAATCAATATAAAGATGCCAGGTTTCTGATAATGTTACTGTTGGTTAGCGGCTTACTAACAATTGCCGGCTCCTGTAAGAAATTCCTGGATATTGTGCCCGATAATGTAGCAACAATAGAAAGTGCCTTTAAACTTCGTAAAGAGGCCGAAAAATATTTATTTACCCTGTATTCTTATTTACCCGAGAACGGGGATGGCTGGTTCAACCCGTCACTAACAGCCGCTGATGAAATATGGTATCCGCAAACCGACCAGGCCACCTGGCATGCGGCGTTTCGCATAGCACAGGGACAGCAAAACCGAAGTGCACCTTACTTTGATGAATGGGCAGGGGAGCGAAAAGGGGGGAGTGGCGATACCCGGCGCGTTCCCTATAAAATATGGAGAGGCATCAATCAATGCAATATTTTTTTAGAGAATGTGAAAGACCTGAATAAAGTAAGAGATATAGATCCCTATGAGCGGGAAAGATGGATTGGGGAAGCCGAGTTTTTAAAAGCCTATTACCATTATTATATGCTGCGTATGTACGGCCCCATACCCATTATGGATAAAAGTATCGATGTAGATGCCGAGAATATTTTTACCAAAAGGCAGCCGGTGGATAATTGTGTAGATTATATAGCAGCATTACTGGATAGCGCTTACCGGAAACTACCAATGAAGATTACGGATGAGAACAACGAACTGGGCCGTATTACCCAGCCGATTGCCCTGGGTGTAAAAGCGAAATTACTGGTGATGGCGGCCAGCCCTTTGTTCAACGGAAACCCGGATTTTGCCAATTTTACCGACAAAGAGGGAACACATCTCTTTCCCGCCAGCTACGATGCCACTAAATGGGAGCGGGCCCGGGATGCCTGCAAGGAAGCCATCGATCTGGCGGAAATGAACGGTCATGGGCTTTATACCTATAAGAACGACACTTACAATTTGAGCGATACGCTGAAAGTGCAGATGAATATCCGAAACGCATTCACCACCTGGTGGAACCCCGAAATTGTATGGGCTCATTCCAACAGTTATTTTATCAATGAGGCTTTATGTGTTCCACCGCTGGAAAGAGGATCCAACTTCGATCGTTTCAGCCTTCAGGGTGTATGGGCGCCACCGATGAAAATTGTAAAACTGTTTTATACCAGCAATGGGGTTCCTATTGAGGAAGACAAGACCCTCAATTTTACGAATTACGCACAGCTTCGGACCGCTGCCGCAGCAGACAGGTATTATATTGAACCCAATTTTGTAACAGCAAGACTGCATTTTGACCGGGAACCAAGATTTTATGCCGATATCGGTTTCGATGGTGGTATATGGTATATGAAAGACAGCCCCAGTGGCAGCGACGAAAATACCTATTACTTAAAAGCAAAAAATGTAGAAAATGCCGGATACGGCCATTTTCAAAACTATAGTGAAACCGGGTATTTTGTAAAAAAACTGGCTAACTGGGAAAGTACTACCCGGGGACAAACCAATCCTACCTGGAAGGGATATCCCTGGCCAATGATTCGGATGGCAGACTTATACCTGCTTTATGCCGAAACACTGAATGAAGTACAGGGCGGTTCTTCCGAGGCGATTTCCTACTTAGATAAAATAAGATCCAGGGCTGGTTTGAATGGGGTGGTTGAATCCTGGAGCGCATATTCTACCAATGCTAATAAATTTTCTTCCAAAGAAGGATTGAGAGAAATTATTCAGCGGGAACGATCCATCGAATTGATATTTGAAGGAGAACGGCTGTGGGATCTGAAACGCTGGAAACTGGCAGCGGAGGTATTGAACGAAGATATTACCGGGTGGAATATTTTTGGAAAAACAACAGAGTCCTTCTACCAGGAAAGGTTTGTATTTAATCAGAAATTTATTACACCCCGCGATTATTTCTGGCCTATCGGTGATTATGATACCAGAAGAAATCCGCAGTTGGTAGAAAACCTGGGCTGGTAAATTGTTAATTACTTAATGGTCAATAAATATGAAAACGATATCCAAAATATTAGTACTGGCTGGTGTGGTATGGTTTGCGTCCTGTAAGGAGGATCTGGGTTGGCGGGAGCCGATCGGAGAAGACCCCACCAAGCCTTTACCTGTATCAAGTCCGCAGGTGAGCAATCTGAACGGGAAAGCTGATATTACGTACACCCTTCCCAAAGACCCTAATGTGCTTTACGTATTGGCAAGCTATACGATGAGCAATGGAAAAAAGGCGGAGGTTAAATCGGCTTACTATTCCAACGTAGTAACGGTAGAAGGCTTCTCAGATTCCAGGGAATATGCCGTAGACCTCTACACGGTAAGCAGAGCCGGTGTAAAGTCTGATCCGGTTTCGGTAAACATAAAGCCATTAGAAGCGCCTATCTGGCAGGTGTTGCATAGTGTTGAGATGGCTGACGCTTTTGGCGGATATAACCTCACGGCGGAGAATCCTACGAGGGCAGATGTAGCGATTTTAATATTGAAGAAAAATGAGTTCAATGAATGGGCCATAGATAATAATAAAAGCATTTATACCAATATCAGTGCGGTTGAGTCGAAGATCAGAGCCCTGGACACGGTTGAGTATACTTTTCCGGTAGTGGTTCGCGACAGGTGGGGTAATACTACCGATACGCTGTTTAAGAAGGTGAAACCCATGTATGAAACCGAGTTTTCAAAAAGCCTGTTCCGGGCATTTGTATTGCCTGGCGATGCGCCACAGGTAACCAATGGTGCAAGGCTGGAATACGCCTGGGACAACCGGCTGGGTTGGCCCTACACAAGTTTTACATTACAAACCACGGGAGGCACGGGTCCGCACACGATTGGTTTTGATATAGGGGTGGTAGCCAAATTAAGCCGCATCTGGATAAGGCCGTTTCCAGAAGGAACCCGGTATTATTTTCTTACAACAATGAAACGATTTGAAATATGGGGTTCCGCCAACCCCAGCCTCACCGGAGCTTTTGATGCCAGCTGGACGCTTCTCGGGTCCTATGAAGTGGTGAAACCGTCCGGATTACCCTACGGTACCGACAATTCACTGGATCAGGAAACAGCCGCGGCCGGTTTCAACTGGGAAATAGATCTGAACGCACCGAAAGTAAGATACATCAGGATTCGATGTCTCGAAAACTTTGCCGGCGGTACTGCCCAAAGTATCAATGAACTGAGTGTATTTGGCGACAACAGATAATTAAAAATCGCCTGCAATGGCGGGCAGACTTAAAATACAGACTGATGAAAAGTATTCAATCAATTTTAATAACAGCTTTCATTACCGTGCTGATTGCTTCCTGTACCAAATGGGACGATTTTAAAAAGTATATCAGCGATGGAGAAATCCTCTATACGGGTAAAATGGATTCGGTAAAAGTGTACTCGGGCAAAGAAAGAGTGATGTTGTACGGTCTGCTGAAATCCGATCCCAAACTCACCAAGATTTCCATTTCCTGGGATAATGCATCAGATTCCGTTGTGTACGAATACACCAAGACGGGTTCGGGAGTGGATACATTTATCAGAACTTTTCCGGTAAGCGAAGGAGTAAAAAGTTTTAAAATTACCACTTACGACGGCCAGGGTAACAAGTCGGTTGATGTTTATGCCGTGGGTACATCCTACGGTGCCAATTTCCGGAAACGGATGTCCGACAGGCCCATCACCTCTGTCAGCTATTCGGCTGTGGGTACAACCATTAACTGGGATCAGATGGATATGGGCGCAGGCCCGCAATACACAGAAGTGCGGTACACACAAGGAGGGCAAACTAAAACCATTGTTACGCCTCTCTCAGAGGCTACAACAGTTATTGCAGGGGTAAGTGTGCCCCCACCTATTGTTTACCGGACTATCTTCCGGCCCGACGAAACATCTATAGACACTTTTGCAACCGCTTTCACACCGCATAATGTTATTGCAGATGTTACGCAATTTTATTTGGCTAACTATGGTCCCAACTTCACAGGAACTTTAGGCTCGGATGGCCGCTTTGGTACTCTCGGTGCCCCCTGGGTTACCAACGCCGGCGCAAAGAATAAAGGGGGAGGAACTTTTGGAGGGTTTCAGCATGCAGCCTGGCAACCTGCGGGCGTAATAACCTGGGAAACCTGGGGAAATACACCGGTTACAGACGGACGGGTTTATCAGGTTACCTCCGCACCTTTACCTGCGGGTAATTATTCGGTATCGTTTAACTATTATTCAGAGATTCAGCAAAATTCATCAGTGTATTGTGTGGCCGCTGCGGGTAATAGCGGTATTCCGTCAGTTGCCAATCTGTCAAATGCGCTGGGATCTGTTGCTTTATTCAATGGTGCCAATGTTGGTGCCACCACTCCTAATATTACCGAAACCAGAAGCTTTAACTTTACGCTGGCTACTCCACAATATGTATCCATCGGGTTTGTTGGTAATATGGTGGGAAGCGGAAACCCGGGTAGCTATTTCGAGATAAAATACATCCAGCTGATTCAGAATTAACGCGGGAACACATACAATTTGAGGGCTGGTAAAAAAGTGAAGGATGTTGATCAGGTTTTTAATGACTGGTTTGGTTTTTCTATGGCTTTCTGTTGCAGTGTATGCTCAAGAGGAGTCGGGCTTAACCTGTTTTGATCTAGGGGATATAACCCTGTTGGAAAGTCCGTTTAAGCATGCTGAGGACTTAAACAAGCAATATCTGCTGGCGTTAAATGCCGACCGTTTGCTGGCCCCGTTCTTGCAGGAAGCCGGTTTACAGGCCAGGGCAGAGAGTTATCCTAACTGGGAAAATACCGGACTCGACGGGCATATCGGGGGGCATTATCTTTCGGCATTATCTCTGACGTATGCTTCCACAGGCGATACTGTCGTTTTGAACCGGCTCCGGTATATGATCGGCGAATTAAAGAAGTGTCAGGAGGCCAATGGCAATGGTTATATCGGAGGAGTTCCGGGCGGGAAAGAACTTTGGCAATCGATAGCTGCCGGTACCATCAGGGCCGGTGGTTTCGATCTGAATGGCAAATGGGTACCGCTGTACAATATCCATAAAACCTATGCAGGTTTACGCGATGCTTTTCTCCTTGCAGGAAATCTTACCGCAAAAGAAATGCTGATCAAAATGGCCGACTGGGCGATGGAGCTGGTATCAGGTTTGTCGGATACACAAATGCAGGATATGCTTCGGTCGGAACATGGCGGTTTAAACGAAGTTTTTGCAGACGTAGCTGCTGTCACCGGCAATATGCAATATCTGAAGCTGGCACACCGTTTTTCACATAGCCGTATCCTTGAGCCCCTATTACGTGGCGAAGATAATCTCACAGGGTTGCATGCCAATACACAAATTCCCAAGGTACTGGGTTTTAAACGCATTTCAGAAGTACGGGGCAACGATTCGCTGGAGAACGCAGCCCGGTTTTTCTGGGAAACAGTAGTAAAGCAACGATCCGTAAGTATAGGCGGTAACAGCATTTCAGAACATTTCAATTCTCCGGGTGATTTTTCCCGCATGGTGACAAGCGTAGAAGGACCCGAAACCTGCAATACCTATAATATGCTCCGGTTAACCAAGATGCTTTACCAAACATCTGGCGACAAAAAGTATATAGATTACTACGAAAGAGCCTTGTATAATCATATTCTTTCTTCCCAGCATCCCCAAACGGGCGGTTTGGTTTATTTTACGCCCATGCGACCCGGGCATTACCGGGTGTATTCGCAGCCGCAAACCAGTATGTGGTGCTGTGTGGGGTCGGGTCTCGAAAGCCATTCGAAATACGGGGAAATGATTTATGCATACTCCGGCAACGAATTATTTGTGAACCTGTTTATTCCGTCGGTATTAAACTGGAAGGAGAAAAATATAAGGATTTCGCAGGATAACCATTTTCCCGATGAAGCAAAAACAAGGTTAACCATTCATCCCCACAAATCAACCACCTTTACGCTGCAACTACGCTGGCCGGAATGGGTGGCGGAAGGAGAATTAAAAGTTTCTGTAAACGGGAAAAAATACCCGGCCCGAAATAAAAAAGGGTATATTGCTATCAAACGTAAATGGAGAGAGGGAGACATGGTTGTACTTGACATGCCCATGCAATTGCATACAGAACGGTTGCCGGATCATTCTCACTATTATAGCTTCCTCTACGGCCCCCTCGTGCTGGCGGCAAAAACCACTGCCGGTGATCAGCCAGGATTGTTCGCCGATGATAGCAGGGGCGGACATATTGCCCGTGGCACACAGATTCCTTTAAAAGAAATGCCCGTTGTGATAGGTGATGAAAACGGACTGGAGAAATTGCCTGAACCCGTAGCCGGAAAGCCATTGACATTCAGGTTGAATAGTTTGTTTCCTCAAGAATATTCGGAGGGCCTGGAACTGATACCGTTTTTCAGGGTGCATGGTAGCCGATACATCATATACTGGCCCCAGGCTACGACCGGGGGACTGGAAGAAGCACGTCGGAAGATAGAGGCGGAGGAAAGGGAGCGGATTAAACTCGACAGCATTACCATTGACAAGGTGGTTTGCGGAGAGCAGCAGCCCGAATCTGATCATTTTATCCGGCAAAGCAATTCCCATACGGGCTTTACTGAAGAGATACACTGGCGGGAAGCATCAGGGTGGTTCAGCTACCAGATGAGAGGCAAGACTGCAACCATGCTTTATGTAAAGTATTTTGAAAGGGATAAAAACCGGCAATTTGAGGTATTGGTTAACGGCGACAAGCTCGAACAGATTCACCTGGATGGAAAAAGTGAAAGAGGATGGCAGATACGGAAGATTCCTCTCCCTTCCGCAATTTCCTCCTTATCTAATATAGAGGTAATGATAAGAGCAAGGGATGCATCCATGACAGGAAAAATAGCGGAGATCAGGCTATTACGGTAATAGATTATTAAGATGTAAAAAAATAAACAGTTCACATGCTCATCAGCAAAATTTTAAAAACCGGGTTAATAACCCTTCTGGGTTTTATTCCGTTAAGTAGCTCCGCGGTTGAAACCGATTCGTTGCTTATCAGGGCCTATACCACTAACCTCAATAATAATCGGAGCGGCCTATCCTTTGCTTATAGCACAGATGGGAAACAATGGATTCCGGTAGCCGACCATTTTTCTTTTCTGCGAAGCGACTATGGTCCCCATGGTTTGGGAAAGCGCATGCTTGATCCGCAGGTCTTTTATGGAACGGATGAGCAATGGTATTGCCTGTTTAATGTAGATGAGCAGGCAAAGGTGCAAGGCATCACTTCGTCTGCCGATCTGGTTTTATGGAAACCCCAGGACTATTTTCCCGTTGGTGAAATGCAGGAGCGGATAAAAAAAATATCTTTTACGAGTAGCAAGGAGGCTAATACCTTCAAAGTGCCCCGCAGTGTGTTGAATAAGCTAATTAATCATGCGCAGTTAACGGTTTACCGGAACGGGCTTTACAGCGAACAAATGAAAGACGATGCCGTTCGGTTTGCTGCCCTCAAGCCTTTCAACACCCGTTTAAAAATCGATTTTGCTCAAACCAAAAAGATCAGCCAGGAGTTTATCGGTATTTTTTTTGAAGACATCAATTATGCGGCAGACGGCGGACTGTATGCTGAGTTAGTACAGAACAGGGATTTCGAATATTCGCCGAAAGACAATGGAAAATGGAATAGTCTCACGGCATGGGATATTGCGGAAAAGGTCCAATTGTCAACCGCCCACCCCGTTCATGTCAATAATCCAAACTATGTGATCGTGGAAAAAGGCGGACGGTTGGTGAATAGCGGTTTCGATGGTATAAGGCTGAGTGCCGGCGACTGGTACAATCTTTCGTTGTTCGGGCGCACCAGGGCAAAGTTGAAGGTAAGACTGATAGATGGCGAGGGTAATAGTGTTGGCGGAACATCGCTAAATATCAATTCGCGGGAATGGAAGAAATATGAAGTAGTGATCCGGGCTGATAAAACCGTAGCGAATGCAAAACTGGAGATTGTTGCCGAAACAGCTCCGGTAGAGCTGGATATGATTTCGCTCTTTCCGCAAAAAACATTCAAAGGGCGGAAGAACGGATTGCGTAGCGACCTGGCACAGTTAATAGCTGATATCAAGCCCCGCTTTGTTCGCTTCCCTGGTGGCTGTGTAGCCCATGGTAACGGGCTGCACAATATCTATCACTGGAAACATAGTATCGGCCCGCTTGAATCGAGGAAACCCGACAGAAATATCTGGGGCTACCATCAAACCAAAGGGCTCGGTTTTTTTGAGTATTTTTTGTTTTGTGAGGATATTGGTGCCACTCCGCTACCGGTGCTGGCCGCAGGAGTGCCCTGCCAGAATTCGGCTGCACACGGACATACACTGGCAGGCCAGCAGGGAGGAATTCCGATGGATGAAATGGAGTCTTATATCCAGGATATCCTCGATCTGATAGAGTACGCAAATGGCGATGCCAGAACCACCGAATGGGGGCGGAAGCGGGCAGCATCGGGTCATCCACAGCCCTTCAACCTGCGCTATTTAGGGATAGGCAATGAAGATTTGATCTCTGAAGTATTTAAAGAGCGTTTTACTATGATTGTTGACGCTGTTCGTAAAAAATACCCGGAGATACAAATAATTGGGACTTCCGGACCTTTTTATGAGGGGTCCGATTATGAATTTGGGTGGCAATTGGCCTCTGAGTTAAAACTGGATGCGGTGGATGAACATTATTATGTTCCGCCAGGCTGGATGATTCATAACCAGGATTTTTACGATCGTTACGATCGCTCCAAACCCAAAGTATACCTGGGTGAGTATGCGGCCCACCTCCCCGGCCGGCCGAGTAATATAGAAACCGCCCTGGCCGAAGCTTTGCATTTGTGCAACCTGGAGCGTAACGCTGATATGGTAACCATGACCTCCTATGCGCCCCTATTGGCTAAAGAAGGCCGAACACAGTGGAGACCCGACCTTATCTATTTCAATAACACAGAACTCAAGCCTACCGTAAATTACGAGGTACAGAAAATGTTCGGCAATAACAGCGGAGATGAGTATATCGTGTCGGAAATGGAGCTCCCTGCAGGCCAGCGGGATGCCAACCTTCGCATAGCAAAATCAGTAGTAAGGGATACCCGGTCGGGAGATATAATTGTAAAACTGGCGAATCTCTTACCGGTAGATATAACGGTAAACCTGTCGGGGATTGATTCGGACAAAGTATCGGCCGTTGAAAAAATTTTGTTACAGGGAGCTCCCGAAGATAAAAATGCACGAGCCCTTAACTATAGGATCGAAGGAGGTATGGATCAGGTAGTGGTTCCAAAATACGCATTCACTATTTTGCGATTTAAAAGCAAGCCATAGTAAGCGGCTTGTATCAATATTAATATTACCGTCATGAGAAGAAAAAAGATTTTACTATTAATACTCGTTTGTGCCTGCTACTCAGGTATTGTGGCGCAACAAAAAACGGAGTTGGTTTTGAACACTAAAGCAAAGGGTGTGCCCATACAATCAACAATGTACGGATTGTTTTTTGAAGATATTAATATGGGCGCCGATGGGGGTCTGTATGCAGAACTGGTTAAAAACCGCTCCTTTGATTTTCCGCAGGAGCTACTGGGCTGGTATACCTTCGGAAATGTGACGCTTTTGAAAGAGAACGGTCCTTTTAAAAACAATCCTGCTTATTTGAAGTTGTCGGCGCCTTCGCATGCCCATAAAAGAACGGGTATCGAAAATGAAGGATTTCGGGGAATGGGTTTCAAAAAGGACAGTTTGTACCGGTTTTCGGTATGGGCCAGAACGGAGGATGGCGCCTCCCAAAAACTCCGGATCAATCTGATAGATACCCACGGCGCGATTATTGGCCATCAGGATCTGCCTGTAGATAGCAAGGACTGGAAAAAATACCAGGTAACTGTGAAGGCCAATGCTACGGTGAACAAAGGCCGCTTGCGGGTATTTCTTGCCTCTCGGGGCGCCGTGTACCTCGATCATGTTTCCCTGTTTCCGGAAGCCACCTGGAAAAACAGGGAGAATGGGTTGCGTCGGGATATGGTGCAGGCCCTCTATGATCTGAAGCCGGGCGTTTTCCGTTTTCCGGGGGGGTGTATTGTAGAAGGTACAGAGATTGAAGAGCGCTATGACTGGAAAAAAAGTGTAGGTCCGGTAGAGAACCGATCGCTCAATGCTAATCGCTGGCAGCATACTTTTGAGCATCGCTTTTATCCCGACTATTATCAGACTTACGGGCTTGGATTTTACGAATTTTTTCTCCTCTCGGAAGATTTAGGTGCAGAACCGCTGCCGGTGGTGAATGTAGGCCTGGCCTGCCAGTATCAGAACGATTCGGCGCATTGCTCGGTTCCGATGGATGAGTTAGAACCATTCATTCAGGATGCGCTGGATCTGATCGAGTTCGCTAACGGGAGTGTATCGACGAAATGGGGAAAACTAAGGGCCGAAATGGGGCATCCGGCTTCTTTTAACCTGAAATTTTTAGGAGTAGGTAACGAACAATGGGGCCCTCAATACGTGGCGCGTCTGGCAGCTTTTGAAAAAGCGTTAAGGGCAAAACATCCGGGAATAAAAATAATAGGAAGTAGCGGTCCCTCGGCCGATGGAAAGGAATTTGATTACCTCTGGCCGGAAATGAAAAAACTGAAAGTAGACCTGGTAGATGAGCATTATTACAAAGATCCGAAGTGGTTTCTGAACAATGCCGACAGGTACGATACATACGACCGTAAAGGGCCGGCGGTATTTGCAGGCGAATACGCCTGTCATGTGCCCGGCAGGGCGAACAATTTTATGTCGGCGCTTTATGAAGGAGCTTTTATGACGGGCCTCGAACGAAATGCGGATATTGTTCACATGAGTACCTATGCGCCCCTTCTGGCACATGTGGAAGGGTGGCAATGGCGCCCGGATATGATATGGTTTGACAACCTGCATGTCATGAAAACGCCCAACTATTATATTCAGCAGCTTTACGCAAAAAACAGGGGAACGCATACTGCTTCGTTGCTGGCAGATAAAAAGCCGTTGACCGGGCAGAATGATCTCTATGCTTCTGCGGTATATGACGCTTCGGATAAGGCCTACATACTGAAAATAGCCAATACAGGCAACGCCCCAAAAATAATACAGGTCAGGCTGCAAGGTTTGCCTAAGAAAGCCGTGGTTTCGGTGGGCGAATGCAGTGCGCTGCAATCAGATCATTTAGACGCCGTCAATTCGCTGGAGGAGCCGGATCATCTTAAGCCCCAAAAAGTTAGCGCGGTATACGACAAGGGCGTACTCACCATACAGTTGGATAAACAATCTTTCGGCGTGTACAGGCTGCGTGTTTAGTCGAACGAGGATTCTTCGCTTATTTCTATATCAGGATCCCGGTCTTCCGGCTCTACATATTCAAGAATGAAATTGTTTTTGCCTTCGCCGGTTATTATTTTAAGAAAATTTTGCTGAACCAGTTCCAGTACCGAGAGGAACATAAAAATAGCCTGCACCCGGTTTTCTGCAACGGAGAATAATTTCTCAAAGGAAATGTTTTTTTCAGTCTGCGCCATGTTGATCACCTGGCCGCGACTGGTTTCCATTGTATAGGTGTAGCGAACTACCGTATGCACGGGTTTGTTGATGCGGTCGCTATATTTTTGCATGGCCCGCTCAAAGGCTTTCATCAGCTTAAACAGCGATAATGCCTGTATTTCGGTGCCTTCGCCGGCTTCTTCGCCCACCTGGGCCAATTCTTTCTGGATATTCCCACGCCGGATCATCAGCATACGGAGGGCTTCCTGTTCGGCTAATTGTGCGGCCGCTTCTTTAAACTTTTTATATTCGAGTATCTTGTTCACCAGCTCTTCCCGGGGGTCTATTTCCTTTCCCTGTTCGTCCAGCTCCTTGCGCGGAATAAGCATTTTAGCCTTAATCCGCATCAGCGTGGAAACAAAAAGTATGAACTCGCTGGAGAGTTCGATATTAAGCGATTCCTGGCCATGAATATAATCCAGAAAGTCGTTGGTGATTTGGGTAATGGGGATATTGTAAATATCCAGTTCATCGCGCTCAATAAAAAATAAGAGCAGATCGAACGGGCCTTCGAATTGATCGAGTTTAATTTGA
Source organism: Paraniabella yanshanensis (assembly GCA_040393015.1). Classification (GTDB taxonomy): domain Bacteria; phylum Bacteroidota; class Bacteroidia; order Chitinophagales; family Chitinophagaceae; genus Niabella; species Niabella yanshanensis_A. The sequence continues at coordinate 24,966 of JBEBUZ010000002.1, read as the reverse complement.
TATGTTGAGCCTGACAATGTCTGATTTTTACCTGAAAGAATAATAAAAGTCCTGCCAACAGGCAGGACTCGCAAATTTAATAAAATACCTCCACACGGGAGTGAAATATAGGTTTATGCTTTTTTTCTCAATTCGTCTCTGATTTCGGCCAGTAATACATCGGTTGAAGAAGGCTCTGCAGGGGCAGCCGGTTCTTCTGTTTTCATCTTATTAGCGGTTCTAATGATTAAAAACAACACAAAGGCAATACAGAGAAAGCTGATAATGGCAGAAAGGAAATTACCGTATTTTACGCCATTCCAGGTAAGCGAAGCTATATTCTCGGCTCCTACAGCCTTTAGTGCAGGGTTCAACAGCAAGGGTGTAATAACGTCTTCAACCAATGAGGTTACGATTTGACCGAATGCTGCGCCGATGATAACACCCACAGCGAGATCAATTACATTGCCTTTGAAGGCAAACTCTTTAAATTCTTTTGCAAATCCCATGAGATAAAGTTTTAATTTTTAAAAATAGGTGAGTTAGACGTGAAAAAAGGTATTATTTTTTTTCTGGCAGCACCGGATATTTCATCTTAAGGCCGGCCAGGGTATCCCTGGTGGCTTTTGCAATTATATATTCTTTGTACCAGTTCTGATCGGACGGTACAATAATCCATTCCGGATCATTGCATTTTTCGAAACAGTCCGCATAGTATTTGTAATACAGCTTTCTTTTCGATGCTTCCTGTAAATCCTTCTCATTGTATTTCCACATCTTCCTGGGATTGCTCATTCTTTCCCTGAGTCGCTCTGCCTGTTCTTCCGCCGAGACATGCAGGTAAAATTTAAGGAGGATGGTATTATTATGCTTTTGCAGTAACTGTTCAAAATCGTTAATAGCTGAAAAGCGCTTATTGGCGAGTTTGTCACTGCACAGCGCATGAGCCCTGGTTACCAGTACATCTTCGTAGTGCGAGCGGTTAAAGATCTGGATATGACCCTTCGCCGGAACTTTTTGATGTACGCGCCATAGAAAGTCGTGCGCGATTTCTTCAGCCGTGGGCACTTTAAAAGACGCTACCTGCACACCCTGAGGATTCATTTGCCCGAAGACGTTTCGGATAGCACCGTCCTTACCGCTGGCGTCCATGCCTTGTAATACTACGAGCAGTGAATGCTTCCCCTCCGCATATAAAAGATTCTGTAGTTCGTCCAGTTCCTCCAGGATTTGCCGGGTTTTTTCCTCACAGTCTTCCCGGGAGACTTTTTTAGGAGCTTTTGTGTCTATTTTAGAAAGATGGTAACGAGCCATATACAGATCAATTTAGCTAAATTTCTTTATATAGACATTATCTCTTTTTCTTTAGCGGCAAGGTGCTTTTCAACCAGCGCAATATAGGTGTCGGTGAGTTGTTGTACGCTCGCTTCGGCGTCCTTGGCCGCATCTTCGCTCAACCCGTCTTTTTGTAGTTTTTTGATGGCTTCAATGGCGTCCCGTCGTCCGCTTCGCACCCCAACTTTGGAATTTTCTCCTTCACCCTGGCTTTTTTTCACCAGTTCTTTTCTTCTTTCCTCTGTTAAGGGAGGGAGAAAAAGCCTGATATTAACGCCATCGTTTTGAGGATTAATACCAATGTTTGCTGCTATGATGGCCCGTTCAATAGGTTGCAGCATATTTTTTTCCCAGGGCTGGATATTAAGGGTCCGGGCATCCAGTACAGTTATATTCCCCACCTGGTTAACAGGAACGTTCGACCCGTAATAATCTACCATGATGCCATCAACGATCTGCGGGGTTGCTTTACCCGCGCGTATTTTCGAAAGCCCTACTTCGAGATGGTTGATGGCTTTTTTCATACTTTCTTCTGCTAATTCGATTATTTTACCGATTTGCTCTTGCATACATTATATTTTGTGATGCGCAAATCTAATGAAATGCGGTAAGATAAAGAAAGCGGCATCGCTTTTAATCGGATATTTTATCCGTTCGCCTTTTCGGCGGGAACGGGTTGTTTTGTATTGAGATCGATTACTTTAGAAGTAGCGCGGTTGGCCTGCAGGCTGGAAATGATTTGTCTTTGTAAAACAATTTTCCGCCGCGGTAAAGTAAGATACAGTCCACCGATAAGGATAAATGTCGACGGGAGGATAACGGTAAGCAAGAATCCGTTGCCAACGCTCCTGAAATAATAAGCCAGGGAAATAACAGAAATATTAAAGAACAAACATAGCAGGGTAACCGAGGAGTCATTAAGCCCTTTATCCAGTAATATATGATGGATATGGTTTCTGTCGGGAGAAAAAGGCGAGCGGCCTTTTATAATACGGATAGAAAAAACCCTTATGGTATCTGCCAGCGGAATCAGTAATAAGGATACGCCAATGGCGGCAGAGGATTCGATAGGTAGAGGAGAACCGGGTGCCGCTGCTACGTTAATAAATTTCAGCACCAGGATGGAGGAGACCATGCCTATCAACAGAGAGCCGGAGTCGCCCATAAAAATCCTTGCGGGGTAAAAATTGAATATGAGAAATGCGAGAAGGGCAGCCGATAATGAAAAGGAAAAAATGGCATAAGCCTGTAACCCGGCCAGCGAAAAATAGGTGCCCAGCAATAAGGTAACCATCAGGCCTAAACCGCCAGCTAAACCGTCTACACCATCTATCAGGTTAAAGGCGTTTATTATTAAAATAATCGTTGTGTAGGTGAGGGGCAGGCTGTACATAGGCTCCAGAGCGCCTACATTAAAAATGCCATATAAGTTGTCAATCCTGATACCTCCCAAATGAATGATAATTCCCGCCGCAACGATTTGAACTACAAACTTTTTAAAAGCGGATAAAGCTATTATATCATCTTTAAGACCAATAAAAAATATGATGAATACAGCTGCAAAAAAATATTGGAATTCGGGCGATGCTTTAAAGTCGATGTTTAGCAGGCAAGAAAATGTTAAGGCAATGAAAATCCCTATTCCGCCCAGGGAAGCTATTGTGTTTTTATGTATCTTTCGCTCGTCTGGAATGTCGTACAGCTTCTTTTTATCCGCGATCAGAATAATGACAGGAATGGCCAAAAAAGTAACCATAAAAGAAACTATCGCTGATATCGAAATTTCAAACATGTAAATAAGGTTTCAGGGCAAAGTTAAATATTAGTCGGTGAAAAACAATTTTCAGGCCAGTTTTTGTGTTTTAATACAAAGTTTATTTTCTCATTAGTAAAAAAACTGCATTTTTGCAACCAATAAAAATTTTTTGCGATGGCAACATTAAAGGAGATAGCCTCCCAGGTAAGAAGGGATATTGTACGAATGGTACATGGAGCGAAAAGCGGGCATCCAGGGGGCTCGCTGGGATGTGCGGATTTCCTGACCGCGTTATATTTTGAAGTGATGGAACATGACCCCCGGTTTAATATGGAAGGCAAAAATGAAAATCTGTTCTTTTTGTCTAACGGACATATTTCGCCCGTGTTTTATTCCGTTTTGGCGAGATCGGGATATTTTGATCCGAAAGAACTCGCCACTTTCCGGCAAATAAACAGCCGTTTGCAGGGCCATCCGGCTACGCACGAGCACCTGCCGGGTATAAGGGTGGCCAGCGGTTCGCTCGGTCAGGGCATGAGCGTTGCCATTGGCGCAGCTCTCGCTAAAAAGCTGAACAACGATAACAAGCTGGTTTACTCCTTACACGGCGACGGGGAATTGAACGAAGGACAGATATGGGAAGCCGTAATGTTTGCAGCAGCCCACAAAGTAGACAATCTGATATCGGTTATAGACTGGAACGGCCAACAGATCGACGGGCCTACCGAAAAAGTCCTGGACATGGGCGATCTGCGGCAGAAGTTTGAAGCCTTCGGTTGGCATGTTCTGGAAATGAGTGGAAATGATATGGACGATGTGATTGCCGTCTTGGCTAAGGCTAAAGAAGCCGCCGGAAAAGGCAAACCGGTGGGCATTATGATGCATACCATTATGGGTAAAGGTGTAGATTTTATGGAAAACGATCATGGCTGGCATGGTATTGCTCCCAACGATGAGCAGTTGGCAAAGGCCCTGGAGCAGTTACCCGAAACATTGGGGGACTACTAAGAAATCAAGACAACAAGTATAGAAGCTGTCCCCTGGGCAGCTTTTTTGTGGGGTGAACGATGCGGGCCGCCTGGTTAAGAAATTATGGGGTGTAGGGTGCCTCAGGGGTGGTTTTAATTTCTGCCAGCCGCATCCGGTAGGCGTTCATGGCGGTGGTTCCCAATTTTTTGATTAACTGATAATTGGCAATAAAACCCACCGGTGCGCCAATAACCGGTAATAGCTGTGCCATCTTTGCGAGGTCAATATAATCGCGGTACTCCTGCTGAAATCTCCGCCAGTCGAACTGGTTAATGTCTTTGGGAAGCCGGGCAGCGGTTTCCTCCCAGTTTGCCATCTTCTCATAAATTTTTTTACTATGCTGCCTGCTGGAATATGCCAGTTCAAAAACATGCAGCAGGTACACCCTTTCTCTGTAGTCATTAAGATCAAAGCCGTAGGTTGCGGCTATATCGTAAAGTAATTTAAGTTTCAGGGTAAGCAACAGGGGGAAGTCTGCCAAACCCAGGAAAAAGCCGCCGGCGCCTGTTACCCCTCCTTCTACCGCAGCGGTACTCCGGTAAAATTTTATTTTCTCCTTTACCACCAGTTCTCTTTCCATTAAAGAAAGGCCGGGCAATGGTTTTGCGGTAGTGTACTTTGCGCCGAAGAGTACCCCCCGGATCATTTGTTTGATGACCACGGTAATGGCACGGTGCACTTTTTCGGGAATAAAATGGTTTATTTTATCCTGTGCGGCTTTGGAAAGGCGATTAACCCAACCGGGCTCCTTTCTCATTTTTGCCTGCCATTCTTTCAGCTCGCGGGTAACCAATGATTCGTAATCCGACATACCCCCGATGAGTCAAAAATTATACCTTTTGCACGTGCATTCATAAAAAAACCGGCCAGTGGGAAAACCGGCCGGTAAACGAAAGTAAATCAGTCCGTTTCTACCAGAATCTTACATAAATGGCAGTAAGCAGTAACAAGGTTATGACAATAAGTATCATCGTTCTGGGGTCTACCTTAAACATACTCTTGTCAATAGCAAATGCTTTGGGGTTTACTTTAGGTCCTGCAAGGCTGATGGCGATCATCACTATCACTGTAATCACAAAGGACCAACCCATATTGATGAGGAAAGGAATTTCGGTAATCGTGTTCACTACCCCTTTTTCCATTTTTTCATAGGTAAACGCCGAATACATCCAGGTTTCCTTTCCGAAAAGGTCAACAGCGTAGCTATTAAAGAATATGGCCAATAAAAAGCCCAGGATCACGCCCACCAGGGCAGCGGTTCCTGTAGTACGTTTCCAGAACATACCCAAAAGGAACATGGCAAATACACCCGGACTGATAAAGCCTGTATATTTTTGGATAAAGGTGAAACCGCCTTCGCCGCCGATTCCCAGGGCATCCGTCCAGGTAAAAGCCAAAGCCACCAACATGGCAATAATGATAGCCCAGCGGCCTGTTCTTACCATTTCTATTTCAGTGGCGTCTTTTTTCAGATATTTTTTATAAATGTCTAAAGTGTAAATGGTGGAAATACTGTTAACCTTTCCAGCCAATGAGGCTACGATGGCAGCCGTGAGGGCAGCAACAGCCAGTCCCTTTAAACCTACGGGTAAAAATCCCAGGATGGCGGAATAAGCACCATCTTTTACGCCGTCGAATCCGGGTAAATGACCTTTAGTATACAGCACGTATGCGGCGATACCGGGTAGCATTACAATTACCGGCATGAACAACTTCAGGAAACCGGCAAAAAGGATTCCGGTACGGGCAGTTTTAAGATCGGCACCCAAGGCACGCTGTGTGATATATTGGTTACAGCCCCAGTAGTTCAGGTTCACAATCCACTGACCCGCAAAATACATTGCCAGTCCGGGAAGTACCACATATTTCTGGACATCCAGGTTTTCGGGCATGCTCAAAGTGGTGGTTGTAACTTTGGGTTTGTCGAGTACTAATTTGAAATGCTGCGGCGCTTCGGAGAGTAAGGCCTTGAAACCGGCGATGGCGCTGCCCGTAACGGCGCCGTTAATGCGCTGGTCTACAATTTGTAACGCCATGTAAACCGTGGCAAGGCCGCCAATAATCAAAACAGCAACCTGTATTACATCGGTATAACCAATTACTTTCATACCACCCAGCCCGATCAGCAAAGCCATCACCAGCAAGGTAACCATGATAATATGCAGGTATTCGCCGCCTAATAGTGTGTCGATAGCCAGGGCACCCAGGTATAAAATGGAAGTGAGGTTTACAATTACATACAGGAAAAGCCAGAACACGGCCATGATAAGAGATACCGATTTATTGTACCTGGTTTCCAGGAATTGTGGCATGGTATATATCTTGTTTTTGAGATATATAGGAATAAACCACACAGCAATAATAATCAGCGCAACGGCCGCAATCCATTCATAAGCTGCCACCGCGATACCCACAAAAAACCCCTCACCACTCATTCCAATAAACTGCTCGGCCGAAATATTGGACGCAATTAAAGAAGCACCGATGGCCCACCAGGTTAAGGATCCTTCGGCCAAAAAGTAGTCGTGTGAAGCGGAAACGGTCGCTCTTTTCTTACGCATATAGATCCAATAACCGTAAGAGGCAACGAGAATAAAGTATACAAAGAAGACAATAAAGTCGAGTGTGCCCAGATTACTCATAAATGACAGCAATTAAAAATTAATTAAAAAGAGCGCTAATATAGTTAATAAACTAATCGCGAAAACGAATTTTTATCAGGTTTTATTCAATTGATAATACACATCGCTCCAGCGCAATTCATTCTTTAATTGGTAAAGCGTGGTATCTTTTCCTATCCGGGTGAATTCTATGCCGGCCATATCTGCAAAATCTTCCAGGTGTTCGGCGGTTAGGTTCTGGGAATAGCCGGTATGATGTGCGCCCCCCGATAGTATCCACGCACTGCAGCCTGTATTCATATCAGGGAGGGGTTTCCAAAGTACCCGTGCCACGGGTAACTGCGGCAGGTTATGGGTGGGCTCTAAGGCTTCTACTTCATTTACCAATAAGCGGAAACGGTTGCCCATGTCTACGATAGACGCATTTAATGCGGGCCCGGCAGGGGTGTTGAATACGAGACGGGCGGGATCTTCCTTGCCGCCAATGCCCAATGGATGAACTTCTATTGTGGGTTTCCCCGCAGCAATAGAAGGGCAAATCTCCAGCATATGGGAACCCAGTACCATGGAATTATTGGAATCAAAATGATAGGTATAATCCTCCATGAAACTGTTGCCGCCTGGCAGGCCCCCACCCATTACCTTCATAGCGCGCACCAGGGCTGCGGTTTTCCAGTCCCCTTCTCCGGCGAATCCGTATCCTGCCGCCATCATTCGTTGGGATCCGATGCCCGGTAGCTGCTTCATACCGTAAAGGTCTTCAAAGGTGTTGGTATAGCCCTTGAAATTACCATCGGCCAGGAAATCCTTCAATCCCAGCTCAATTTTAGCGGCTTCAAATAACGATTGATATTGGGAACCTCCTTTTCGTAGTTGGCTCCCCACTACGTAGGTATCGTTGTATTCTTCTAACAGGGCTTCCGTTTCGGCGGTAGTAACTTCGTTGATGGCTTTCACCAGGTCTCCTACCCCGTAAGTATTTACGCTATATCCAAAGCGAAGTTCGGCTTCCACTTTGTCGCCATCAGTTACCGCCACATACCGCATATTGTCGCCAAACCTTGCAAACCGTGCCCCCTGCCAGTCGTGCCAGCCTGCAGCGGCCCTGGCCCAAACTCCAATCCGGGCAATGGCATGGTCGTCTTTCCAATGCCCTACCACCACTTTGCGACGTTTGCGCATGCGGCTGACCATGAACCCGAATTCCCGGTCGCCATGGGCCGACTGGTTGGTGTTCATAAAATCCATGTCTATTGAGTTCCAGGGGATGTTCTGGTTATACTGGGTGTGAAAATGGAGTAAGGGCTTGTGCAATATTTTTAAGCCGTTGATCCACATTTTGGCCGGCGAAAAAGTATGCATCCAGGTAATAACGCCTATACAATGGGTATGGTGATTGGCCTCCGCACAAAAGCTGTAGATCTCTTCGGTTGATTTCAGCGTGCCCTTATAAACGACGGTAACAGGAATGTTTACATGATCATTAATATAGGCCGCAATCTCTTTGGAATGCTGATCCACTTCAACCAGGGTGTCTGCTCCGTAGAGGTTCTGACTGCCCGTTGCAAACCAGATCTCTAGTTTTTTTAAATTGAACATCGAATTTATTGTATTGTCATGATTAAATGTTAGACAGCAATGCGGGTCGCCGGAAACAACATCATTCTGCGGATTCTATCAGCTTCCCCTGCAAATTTCCTCATTCTCCTGCCTGCCCGTAGTAACTGTGGGGCCCATGCTTACGTTCAAAATGTTTATTGATTAATGCATCTTTAAGCCTGGGTGCGCTGGGGTTAATCTGCTCTGTGAACAGTGCCATTTTGGCTATCTGCTCCAATACGGCGCTGTTATGCACTGCCTTAGCAGCGTTTTTCCCCCAGGTGAAGGGCGCATGGTTGCCAACCAGCACCATTTCCACTTCTTTATAATCCAGGTTCCGGTTTTGGAAGCAATTCATGATCTGAAAACCGGTTTCGTACTCATAATTCCCTTTGATCATCTCATCACTCATTGGCGGCGCACAGGGTATATCGGCGGTGGTATAGTCTGCATGGGTAGTTCCAAAAATGGGAATATCCCGCTGCGATTGGGCCCAGGCAGTGGCGTAGGTGGAATGTGTATGAACAATGCCGTTAATGCCTTCCCAGTATTTGTATAACACCGCGTGGGTCTGTGTGTCGGATGAGGGGTTCAATGTGCCCTCCACGGTTTTTCCCTCGAAATCAACAATTACCATTTTTTCGGGCGATAGATTGGAATAAGCCACCCCGCTTGGTTTGATGGCAAAAACACCCTGACTCCGGTCGGCTTCGCTAACATTCCCAAAAGTGAACAATACCAGACCAAGGGCCGGTAATTGCATATTGGCTTCATAAGCAGCTTCGCGAATGTATGTATAGCTCATATTATTTTGTTGGAAGCCGACGGTTAATAAACCATGGGCTATCGACTATAAATTTTCTTCAATAAATTTTCCGAATGCCTCGTACTTTTTCATGCGACTGGCATAGTAAGCCGCGTTCTCCGGAATAGGGTGATACTCTGCATCGAAGCCTTGTCCCATTGCTTTCATGGCTTCTGTCACACTGGGATATACACCAGCCACTGTAGCAGCGAACATAGCAGCACCGGCTGCGCAGGTTTGTTCCGAACGATGAATTTTAATGGGCATATTCATTACGTCCGCCATTACCTGCATGATATAAGGCGATTTTTTGGCCACGCCTCCTACGCCAATCAATCCTTTCACAGGCACACCCTCACTAATGAAACGATCTACAATAGCTTTGGCGCCAAAACAACTTGCTTCCACCAGGGCTTTAAATACCGCCGGCGCATCGCTTGCCAGGTTAAGTCCCATAATGGCTCCTTTCAACAATTGGTTTGCATCGGGTGTGCGGCGGCCATTCAGCCAGTCAACCGCCAGTTCATCGCTATCCAGTAAAGGAAGTTTTGCCGCCTTTGCCGAGAGCTCTTTTATAATATTTGATTCAATTTCTTTTCTTTGTTCTGCATCTGTTACAAATTGCAGCGGCCATGCAATTAAATTCCTGAACCAGGCGTAGATATCGCCGAAAGCGCTCTGGCCTGCTTCCAATCCCATCATACCAGGAATAACCGAACCCTGTACCTGGCCGCAAATACCTCCTACCAATTTGTCGCCAAATTCGTCCACAGGGGCTACCAGCATATCACAAGTAGAAGTGCCCATCACTTTACTGAGAAAATAGGGCTCGATCTGGCCACCTACCGCGCCCATGTGCGCATCCATAGCTCCAATACCAACTACTGTATCTGTAGACAGTCCCCATTTTTCCGCCCATTCAGCGGACAGTGTGCCGGCTGCCTGGTCGGCGGTAAAAGTTTCTGCAGGAAGCCTGGATGTAAAGCCTTCGAGCAAAGGATCGAGGGTGGCAAAAAACTCATTGGGCGGAAAACCATTGAATTCTTTTGCCCACAGTCCCTTATGGCCTGCAGCGCATACTCCCCGCTTCATATCATTTACATTTCTTCCGCCTGTTAGTAAGAAAGGCACCCAGTCGCAATGCTCTACCCAACTGGCAGTAGCATTTCTCACCTGTTCGTCCTCGCGAAATACGTGTAGCAGCTTGGCCCAAAACCATTCACTGGAATAAATACCCCCTACATATTGAAGGTAATTGACATCGAATCGGGTAGCGTGTTTGTTAATTTCTTCTGCCTCCCGGATAGAGCTGTGATCCTTCCATAACACAAACATGGCATTGGGATTTTCCGCAAATTCGGGGCGTAAAGCCAGTGGCATTCCGCTGGCATCAACCGCCACCGGGGTCGATCCGGTGGTATCTACCGATATGCCCTTTATATTTTTAGCGACTTCTTCTCCCGCTTTGGTTACGCATTCCTTAACGGTTTGCTCCAATCCTTCGATATAATCCAGCGGGTGCTGGCGGAACCGGTTGGCAGCCGCATCACAATACAAGCCTTTCTTCCAGCGAGGGTACTCATATACAGAAGTGGCTATCTCCTCGCCATTTGCGGTGTTTAAAATAACAGAGCGAACCGAGTCGGACCCGTAATCAACGCCAATAACATAAGTACCCTGAACCATGGAAGCAATTTTTAAGTGTGCTAAAATAAAAAAAATATCAATATAATTGTATAAAGTACAATTATTTTATTTTCACCCGTTTTACGCCTTCTGTGGTGATGGCGACGGGTTTGATGTATCCCTGTTCATCGAACTCCATTTTATCGATACATACCACACGGTAATTACCATCGGTTTCTCCTGCCGGCCGCCGGTGGTATACAATATAATACTCATCCTTACCAGGAATCTGTAAAACAGAGTGGTGCCCTGCGCCTGTTGCAATCGCCGGGTTCTGCTGAAGTATCTTATTCACCCTTTTAAAAGGACCCAGCGGAGAATCGGCAATGGCATAAGCCACGCTGTAGTCGGGACCCGTCCAGCCTCCTTCCGACCACATGAAATAATATTTGCCATTTCTGATAAACATAAAGGGGCCTTCCACATATTTTTCGGGCGTCACTTCTTTAAAAACCGAACCATCGGCAAAGGGGATAAAACCGGTAAAATCTTTATTCAAACGGGCTACATTACAGTGCCGCCAACCTCCATAATATAAATAATATTGACCGTCGCGGTCTTTAAAAACGAATTGATCGATAGGCTGGGCGCCATTATGGAATTGATCGATCAACGGTTTCCCCAGGTAATCTTTATAAGGCCCCTCAGGTTTATCGGCCACGGCTATCCCGATACCTCCTTTCTCCTTATCGCTCTGGATATCGTTTCCTGCAAAAAACAAATAGTAGCGGCCCTCTTTTTCTACAATGGCAGGAGCCCACATGGCCCGCCATACCCATTTGATCGCTGCCGTGTCTACCACCCGCGGATGTTTTTTCCAGTTAACCAGGTCTGTGGAGGAAAAAGCATCGAGAAAGACCTGGCTGTTGTAGGGAGCCGAATAAGTTGGAAAAATCCAATAAGTTTTATTGAAAATCACTGCCTCCGGATCGGCGTACCAACCGGGGAAGACGGGGTTGCCCGACTTTTTTTTCTGGGCGCTAATATTTTGAAGCGATAGAACTATCAGCAAACAAAATAGAAAATGCTTTTTCATCTGGAAAAAAATTAGTGATTTAAAAGTAGGCGCCAAGTTAAGCAAGCTGGCGGAAAAATACACAAAAACCTCCCTTTAACGAAATGGTTGGTATCTTTGCGCACTTTTAAGAAAAATCAATCCATGAAGTTTCACGATCAGATCACTAAAAGGCGCACTTTTGCCATTATCAGTCACCCCGATGCCGGTAAAACCACGCTTACTGAAAAATTCCTGCTTTTTGGGGGTGCCATACAGGTTGCCGGCGCCGTTAAAAGCAATAAAATAAAGAAATCGGCTACATCCGACTTTATGGAGATTGAGCGCCAGCGGGGTATATCGGTAGCAACTTCTGTGATGAGCTTTGAATACAACGGAATAACCATCAACCTGCTGGACACACCGGGTCACAAAGATTTCGCCGAGGATACCTATCGTACCCTCACCGCCGTGGACAGTGTTATACTGGTAGTGGATAGTGTAAACGGGGTAGAGGACCAAACCCGCCGTTTGATGGAAGTATGCCGGATGCGCGATACGCCTGTAATCGTATTCATTAATAAAATGGACCGGGACGGCAAAAATCGTTTTGACCTGTTGGAAGAAATTGAAAAAGAGTTAAATATACAATTACACCCCATGACCTGGCCCATTAACAGCGGCAAGGATTTTAAAGGCGTTTATAATTTGCACGATAAAAACCTGCGTTTGTTTGCTGCCAACACCAAAGCAGAAGATGAAGAAGCTATTGCCGTTAATGATATTGAAAGCGCTATACTGGATGAAAAACTCGGAACGGCAGATGCCGCCATTTTACGCGAAGATGTGGAGCTGGTCGATGGTGTAAATGGAGAACTGAATGTGAGCGACTACCTGGCGGCCAGGGTATCGCCCGTGTTTTTTGGGAGTGCTATTAATAATTTTGGCGTAAAAGAAATGCTCGACACGTTTATCCGTATTGCACCTATGCCCCAGAGCCGCGAAACAACTGTTCGGAAGGTGGAAGTGGAAGAGCCTAAATTGAGCGGATTTGTATTTAAAATACATGCCAACCTCGATCCCAGGCACCGGGACCGGATTGCTTTTTTCAGGGTTTGCAGCGGAAAATTTGAACGAAACAAATATTTTCATCACGTGAGGTTGAATAAAGACATGCGGTTTAGCAACCCCTATTCTTTTATGGCGCGCGACAAAAGTGTAATAGAAGACGCGTACGCAGGCGATGTAGTGGGTTTGTTCGATACCGGTAATTTTAAAATCGGAGATACGCTTACCGAAGGGGAAGATTTTTATTTTACAGGGATACCCTCTTTTTCTCCCGAGATATTTAAAGAAGTAATTAACAGAGATCCGATGAAGACCAAGCAACTGGAAAAAGGGCTGTTGCAGCTTACTGATGAGGGCGTAGCGCAGCTTTTTACCCAGTTTGGCGGAACCCGGAAAATCATAGGCTGTGTGGGCGAACTCCAGTTTGAGGTCATTCAATATCGTTTACTGCATGAGTATGGCGCCAGCGTTGAATTTCGGGCATTACCCTTTTATAAAGCCTGTTGGATCACCAGCGCTGATAACCGCAAACTGGAAGAGTTTACAAAATTCAAGCAAACCCATACCGGCGAGGATAAAGACGGAAACCCGGTGTACCTGGCCGAGAGCGAATGGTTCCTGAACACTGAAATACGGAATAATCCGGATATAGAATTTCATTTTACCAGCGAAATACATAAGGGAGATTGGTAGAACGGGGGGTAAGAAAAATTGGGGAGCGAGCGACCAATATCCTTGCTCCATCAACCATTTGTTGGTGTCTCTGCCCTCCCACTAACCCGTGTGCAACACCAACGGTGAGAGAGTCCGACCTTTCAGCTCTATTCTTTAGACTATTTATTTCTTCGAAGAAAGCATCAATACAAATTCATCAATCGTGCAAACTGCTACTTTAGGAAAAGAAGTTTTTTTTAATACGTCGAAGTGCCGGTCTTCTGTTACCAGGAAATTGGCGCCGCCAGCAATAGCACAATCAGAATATTTGTTATCATCTGGGTCGGCGTTTATTAATAACCATTTATAATAGGATGTGAAAAATCGAACATTGGGCAATTCCTTTAAAAGGGACACAAAAGCAATAGCAGCGGAGATACTGTATTTTTGCTGGATTACCTCCTCGTATTCAAGTAGGATATCATTACTAAGTATCAAGCTATACCTACCCTCTATCAACGCTTTGTAAATAATATGATAAGGCGATCGGGATGTAAGACACATTACGAAAACATTACAATCAATTACTATTTTCACACCTTATGCGGATTTACGAAAATGCTCCTTTTTCCAGTTTTTAAATATTTCATTAGTGTACTCTCGCTCCACAAATGCCTTATCAGCTTCCCTAACAATTTTATCGCTTAAATAAGCAATTAATAATGATTTTATTTCTTTTAAATCTTCCTCACTTTGATTAGCTGAAAAAAGATTCAAAATCTCCAACTGCGTACTATTTAATGCTGCTTCCATAATTCTTAATTTTACTTCCGGTGTCACCGCAAAAATTCCTTTCGCTATTTTCAAAGTTAAACAAAATTATTTATTTGTTTTTTGGTGTAGGGGCAAGAAAAATTGGAGAGCCAGCGACCAATATCCTTGCTCCATCAACCAGTTGTTGGTGTCTCTGCCCTCCCACTAACCCGTTCGCAACACCAACAAAGGCGTGAACCTCTGCTTCGCACAGACTTTCACGCAACAGCAAAATCGGAGATACAGGATGTCGGATTCTGATCTGCAAACCACATCAAATTCCGATTTCGTATCTTTATTCTGCCTGCCATAATATTACAAGGGGGTCGTTTTTTTTTTTAAACAATAATGAATGAACTACAGGGCTGCTATTGTATCGGGAATTTTTTTATTAATCAACGGCCTTGCCTTCGGTCAAAAGAATGCCGATTCAACCAAAGTTATAGTCAACTCTGCTCATTACCCACGAAAAGGGGGCGACACAATAGTGACTATAACCGCTGCCGACTTAAAAGGGCTGAAGCCACTAAGTGCGGAGGAACTCAGTAAAGCAATGAACGGACGCCTTTGCAGTTGCGATTCTTTAAATAGAGCACCCTCCAAAACAATCAAGCCTCAAGAGCGACGCCCTAAATCCAAATAAATTGGATAAGACTACCGGATCCATTTAATACTTCGCTACCATTCCCGTATAATTATGCGGCGTAATTTTTTTTAGTTCGGCTTTAAGGGCTGCGGGAACTTTTAATGTGCCTATAAACTGGTGGAGCGATTGTTTGGTAATGCCGTCCTTACCCCTCGTGAGGTCTTTTAAAGCCTCGTAAGGGTTGGGATATTTTTCGCGGCGGAGTATGGTTTGAATGGCCTCGGCTACCACGGCCCAGTTATTTTCCAGGTCATCTTTCAGCGCCTTTTCATTCAGTACCAGTTTTCCCAGGCCTTTTTCTATGCTTTTGATGGCAATGATAGTATGAGCCACCGGTACCCCAATATTGCGTAAAACCGTGCTGTCGGTAAGATCGCGTTGCAGGCGGCTCAACGGTAATTTAGCCGAAAGGTGCTCCAGCAGGGAATTGGCAACGCCGAGGTTTCCTTCGGCATTTTCAAAATCGATAGGATTTACCTTATGGGGCATGGCGGAGGAGCCCACTTCTCCGGCCCTGGTTTTTTGTTTGAAATATTCCATGCTGATATAGGTCCATATGTCGCGACACAGATCCACTAAAATAGTATTGATCCTTTTAATACAGTCGAAATGGGCGGCCAGATTGTCGTAATGCTCAATTTGAGTAGTAAACTGCATTCTTTGTAATCCCAGTATTTCTTCCACAAAATGATTGCCGAACCGGATCCAGTCGGTCTTAGGGTAGGCAACATGGTGGGCATTAAAGTTACCCGTTGCGCCGCCAAATTTGGCTGCTACGGGTATGTAGGAAAATAATCGGATTTGGTTTTCCAGGCGTTCTACAAATACCATGATCTCTTTTCCCAGCCGCGTGGGAGAAGCGGGTTGCCCATGGGTTTTGGCCAACATCGGAATTTCCTTCCAGGCGGCCGCCAGTTCCTGCAATTGGTTTTGCAGGTTCAGGTAGGCGGGCAGAAGCTCAAACTCCAGGCTATGTTTCCAAAGCAAGGGGATAGCGGTATTATTAATATCCTGCGAGGTCAGACCAAAATGGATCCATTCCTTGGCGTCTTTTGAATCGGTCTTGTCTATTTCACTCTTTAAGAAATATTCTACCGCCTTAACGTCGTGGTTGGTCGTTTTCTCAATTTCTTTAATGGCTTCTGCGTTTTCAACAGAAAAGTTTTCCTTCAGCCCGCGCAAATGCTTTTTGGCCGATGCGGAAAGTTTCAGGAATTTCTTATCTGCCAGTAGCAGCAGATATTCAATTTCTACAATTACACGGTATTTAATAAGAGCATATTCACTGAAATACTCCTGCAGGCTCTGCACCTGTTTACTGTAGCGGCCGTCGATCGGCGATATAGCGGTTAAAGACATATTGTGGGGTTGGGTGATGGATACTGGATACTCGATACTGCCTGCCCGCCGTGGCAGGGATACTGGATACTTGTTGTCATTCGTTTTTAATATTTGCGTTATTTGGCACTAATATGTTCTTGTTCTACAGTTTGTAAAAACCGATTGAGCTTCCTTCCCAGGAGATCCAGTTTCTCTTTAATCGATTTAAAAATTGCTTCATCGGTTAAAGATCCTGTTTCGAACAAAGTTTCAAGATGGTCGATGGTTTCGTCATTGGACGCCTGCGCATATACCAGGAATTTTATAAATTCATTTTTATATCTGCGTCTGCCGTAACCTTCCGCAATGGAGGATTTTACGCACTTGCTGGAACGTCTGATTTGCTGACCTTCTTCGAAAAGTTCAAATTTTGGCAATTGTAGCGACATTTTGTGTATTTCAATAACCATCTCCCTGGATATTTCCCAAATTTCCAATTTGCGATAACTCATAGTTTAAAATGTTTATGTGAGAATTTGAATACAGGTTACATAATGTTGAATACAAATTGAGCACCATCAGGTATCCAGCATCAGGTATCTTCTATCCGGCATCCCGAAAACCAGCTATCTTCGCAAAAATAAGCATTCAACTTGGAAGAAAAGATAAGAGTAGGGATAGTAAGTTATTTGAATACCCGACCGCTGATTTACGGCCTGCAAAGGCTCCCCATAAAAGATAAGATAGAACTGATAGAAGCCTACCCCGCATCCCTGGCCGAAAAATTAATGGCGGGTGAGATCGACCTCGGACTGGTACCGGTGGCCATTATTCCCGGCCTCGGTGAGTACCATATTAATGGTAATTTTTGTATCGGCGCTGTGGGAGAAGTGGCTTCGGTGGCGCTGTTCAGCCAGGAACCAGTGGAAAAAATTGAAAAAATTTACCTCGATTACCAAAGCCGGTCTTCGGTGCAGCTATTAAAGTGGCTCTTGGCGCATCACTGGAAAATAACACCCGAATTGATGGAGGCGCAGGACGAAACCTATCTGGATAAAATCGGTGAGGGTACAGCCGCCCTCATTATCGGCGACCGGGCTTTAAAACACAGAAGCCGGGCCCGATATGTTTACGACCTGGCCGGCGAATGGAAAAATGCTACCGGCCTGCCCTTTGTCTTCGCCGCCTGGGTAAGCAAACGACCCCTGCCAGATGCGTTTATCAATGAATTTGATGCTGCCAATGCCTATGGGTTAAACCATATTGAAGAAATCGTAGCCGAACACCATAATGGCATTTATGATCTTAAAAAATACTATTCCCAGAATCTCAGTTATGAACTGGACGAAGAGAAAAGAAGGGGATTGACCCGGTTCCTGGAAATAATTCACAACCGTAAATTTGTTAACTTCGAATCCGCTCCATGAAATGTAAGATTTGTTCTAACGAAGAAAACAACCAGCCACTTTTATTAAAGGAGATGATGTTTGGTTTAAGAGACACATTCGATTATTTCCGGTGTGCCGGGTGCGGCTGCATACAGATTGCCTGCATACCGGAGAGTATGGAGAAGTATTACCCCGCTAATTATTATTCGTACACGGTGGCAGAGGTGCCGGTAAAGCGCAGCCTGATCCGATCCATACATTTTGATTACCACTGTTTCGGTAAACAAAAATTCGCGGGTAGCCTGCTGGCACTAAAATTTAAGCCTTCGGGGTTTTACACCTGGTTAAAAGAGCTGAATTTATACGACAGAAACGAGCGGGTGCTGGACATAGGCTCGGGCAACGGACAGTTATTGAAACGCATGTACCGGCTCGGATTTAACGACCTCACGGGTATAGACCCTTTCCTGGAAAAAGACCTTAGTTATAACAAACACCTCCGTTTGCTTCGTAAAGATATTTTTGAAATGGAAGGGCAGTTTGATGTGATTATGATGCACCACAGCCTCGAGCATATGGATCGCCAGCGTGAAGTGATAGAAAAGGCGGCGTCACTTTTGAGTAGTAGAGGCCGTATGCTGATAAGAATTCCCATTGTAAGTGAGCCGCTGATGGAAAAGTATGGGAAAAATGTAGTGTCGCTCGACCCGCCCCGTCACTATTTTATTCATAGCCTGCAGAGTATAAGCCGCTTAGTGGAGCAGGCAAACCTGAACATTTATAAAACCGTTTTTGACGCAGAATTATTTTCCATCCTCGGAAGCGAGCAGTATTCGAAGGGCATTAGTAATGTAAACGACAGCCGGAGCTATATCGAAAATCCGGCCGGCAGTTCTTTTACCGGCGGCGACTTAAAAAGATTTGAGCAGGAAATTAAGAGGCTGAATGAAAGAGGGGAGAGCGATTCGGTTGCATTGTATGTGGAAAGAAATGGATGATTTTGGGTAACAATGACCGGAGTGCCTCCGACAGGGTTGCCCGGCAATGGGTCTGCTGATGTACAGAAAATTGAATACAGTCAGGCAAAAATGAAGTCCGCGCATGAACGCTACCATCGTTATTATATTACATAACCGACATGAGAATATCGAACGTCTTGCCGAATATTATGTTGGGTGCAAGGCGGCAATAATATTGGCCGACAGCTCTTCCCGTAAACACTCTTCCGAAGTCTTGCCCCCCAACTGGACTCATATTTATACGCCGGGAATTAGTTACACGCAGAAGATAGAGACCGTGTTGAAGAAGGTGACAACCAGGTACGTGGTACTTTGTGCCGACGACGATTTTATTATTCCGGAAGCACTGGAGCAGTGTGTGAGTTTTCTGGATGCCCACCCTGCCTATGCCGCAGTACAGGGACATTGCCTGTGTTTTCGTAAGAAGGAAATAGAGGAAGAGAGGCAGGTTCGCTTTTATCCGATTTATAGTCATACCCATTATTCCTACGAGAGCGATGAAGCATTGGATCGGTTGGATCACCTGCTGGCAGACTATAAATCTTTTCTATATGCCGTTCACAGGACGGAGGTGCTGGTGGCTGCTTACGAAGGTGCTTCAACACGCATTAAAAATTTATACCTGAATGAGTACAATGCATCAATTCTGCCTGTTATACAGGGTAAATACAAGGAACTTGACTTCTTATACCAGGTAAGAGAATATGCAGAGGATTCGGATGATAAAACGGCTGTTAATATCAATACCATAATCAGGGAGGATCGATTTCAAAATGATCTGAACGAATTTATTCACTATCTCACGGAAAAAATTCAGGCTGATATACCCGGCGCGGATCGTGAGATTCTGGAACATCATCTGAAACTGGGTTTGCAAAAATTAGCCGCTCATATCGACCGGCAAAACAATCTGAAGCCAACCTTAAAAAAACGAGTAGGACGGTTGGTTGGCGGTATTCCTTTTTGGGGGAATAAGATAGTTCAAGCAAGTCGTAAAGCGGAGCTTGATAACCAAATGAAACAATTTGTGAAAAGCGTTTCCGAATATCAGCAACTGGACAGGATAAGGGAATTGCTACAGCGATAAAGGCGATGCTAAGGGTTCAGTTTGCCCATCGTGCCTTTTTTATAATGTTTGAATCCCAGTATTATATATTTCGCGGTTTTAAGCCGGTCTGCCTTATATATTAGATTGTTCTTCATTCGGTTTAATAATCCGGTTCGTTTATAGGAGAAGGAACGGGGTGATAACTCTTTATATTTCCCCCATACGTAGAGGAAATTTCTTACCATATAATATATCCTTACGGGAGAGTGAAAACTGCGGTTGGTGCGTTGAAAATTTTTTAAGGAGCGGTGTTGGGAGTTCGTTCCTAACGAGTGGTGCAAAAAAATATTGTTGAGCCTTATTGTTTTATAGCCGTTTACCTTGGCTCTTAGGCAGTATTCAAAATCCACTTCATCTATAAAAAGATTTTCGTCAAAGCCGCCTAATTTTTGAAACACAGCGAGATTAACCAGGCTGCCCGAGGTAATAAGCATATCGGTTTCCAGTACGCTGCAATTGGTTCTTTCGGATTCTTTTTCAAATTCTACTCCAAACATCGCTACCCCGTTCTTCCCTTCAAAATTTTGAAAACAGTTTTGATAGGAGAGAAGATGGCTTTCATCGAAAAAAGAATCCTGATCCATCGTCAGCAGCCAGTCGGCATTTTCGGCAATCGCATAACGGGCGGCCTGGTTAAGGCGGGCAGCAATTCCCCGGTTTTCCCCATCGGCTAATAAAATCAATTTATCTCCCGCGCCACTGAGCTCGATGGCGGAGGCGGGTTCGCTGTTATCTATCACCAGCAGCTTTTCTACCAGGGGCAGGTAACTGGCAATGTTCTCCCCGGTATTCGCGGGGGGATTATACAGGATAACCACGCCGAATATTTTCTCCATCCCGCAAAAATGGTTGATTTTATTGAGAATTAGCATCCTGCTTCAGGGCGGACACATAAATTATTTAAGGGCAGTTAATTAACGCCACGAATGCACAAACAGGCGCCTATTCGTGCATTCGTGGCATAGGTATATTTAAAAATTATACCGCACGCCGCGGTAAGCTGGAATTCGTGGCATAGTTGTCGTTGATATCACCTGCGATTATAGCGATTGGCGCTCCCTGCAATTGGTTGTTATTTCCCAGCCCCGGCCGGCCGGCTTTTTCTGTTATAACCTGTTATTATTTTACCTTCGTATAAAAAGTGTGTATGAATACGGTTTTACCTGCTAAAATAAGCAACACAGGAATCTCGCAAGGTATTTTGATTTTAAAAGAAAGAATGGTATAAAAGAGTTCGGCGCCGGTAAGAAAACGATGATACCGGGCAAACTCAAACTTGGTAACAGAACTTTCGCTCTTCCAACTTATCAACCTTTCCACTTGTCAACTTCTCCCTTTATCTCCATTTGCATACCTGCCTATCAGCGGCCGCAATATTTGAAGCGGCTACTCGACTCTGTTGTTTTACAAACCTTCAAAGACTATGAGGTAATTATTACCGACGACAGTCCGGATGACACTGTTGAAAAAATAGCTGATTTATATCCGAAGATATCCCGCCTCCACTATCATAAAAATAAAGCGTCATTAGGCACCCCGGCCAACTGGAATGCAGCCATTGGCCTGGCACAGGGCAAATGGATAAAGCTAATGCACGATGACGACTGGTTCGCTGATGCAAAGGCATTACAGCAATTTGCCGATTGTGCGCAGAAGCATGAGGGGGCGTTTATCTTTTCGGCCTATACCAATGTATTTGAAAACACGGGGAGGGAAAAACCCGTATTTCCCGAAAAGTTCAGGTTGAAACAGTTGAGACGCAACCCTGCTTCCATTCTTTCCAAAAATATTATTGGCCATCCCAGTACCACCTTATGCCCAAATGATGCGGCTTTCCTGTATGATGAAAACCTCAAATGGCTGGTAGATGTGGAAATGTATATCAGGGTACTTGAACGGCATACCGCTGTTTATATACCCGAACCGTTGGTAAAGATAGGGATGAGCGACAGCCAGGTTACAGCCAGAGTAAAAGGCGTTGCCGAAGTAGAAATAAAAGAGCATTTATATTTTTTAAAGAAAAGAGGCGCAGGTACATTGCGCAACATACTTGCATACGATTATTTCTGGCGCTTTATCCGCAATTTTGATATCAGGACAACGGCTTATTTTAAGCAGTACGATAAGGAAAATGTGCCGCCTGCCATTATAGACCGGATGGTTCGTTTTCAGTCGGGAGTTCCCCGTGTTGTGCTCACAACCGGCGTCATTTCCAAATTGTTAATGCTGCTTCACTATCTTGCGAATAAGAAGTATATTAAATAAAGTACGATGATTGTTGCCTTTAATTGTTGGGTATTACGCAATAAAAATGTAGATGGTATTGGAAATGTGGTTATTGAAACCCTGCGTCCTATGATCAAAGCATACCCTCACATAAAATTTTTATTGTTATGCGACAAGCACTTTGTTGAAGACTATTTTAACTTCCCAAACGTCGTTATTCACCGCATATTTCCACCCTATCGCCATCCTGTGTTGTATGTTTTTTATTTGGAGTGGTTGCTGCCCCGGTTTCTTAAAAAACACAAACCGGATCTTTTTGTTGGAATGGATGGAATGATAAGCCTGCGAACAACAACGAAACAGCTGGCTGTTATACATGATCTGAACTTTGAACACTTTCCCGGGGCGTTACCCTTCAGAAACCGTGTTTATTACCGCTATTTTTTTAAACGCTTTGCCAGAAGAGCCGATCGCATTGCCGTTGTTTCGGGCTATACCAAAGCCGATGTGGTAAGGCTTTATAAGGTTCCCGCATCTAAAATTGATGTGATAACATTGGGCGCCCGGAAGATTTTCGAACCCTTGTCCTTTGCCGAAATTGAACGGGTTAGAAAAAAATATACGGACGGAGCGCCATATTTTTTCTTTGTTGGATCTATGCATACAAGGAAAAATATTCAACGCCTGATGCAGGCTTTTGATCTGTTTAAAAAGGAAACCGGCAGTAATTTTAAGCTTGTATTAGCCGGCAATATTTTATGGAATACTACCGAGCTGGAATCAGTGCATAATCAAATAGCGTGTAAAGACGACATTATTTTTCCGGGCAGGGTTAGCGATGAGGAGCTGAAATGCTTATTGGGTGCTGCGTATGGCCTCAGCTTTGTTCCTTTATTTGAAGGGTTTGGGTTACCCATTGTGGAGGCTTTTCAGGCAGGGGTGCCGGTTATTTGCAGCAATACTTCATCCATGCCGGAAGTAGCCGGAGACGCTGCGCTGTTGGTTGACCCATTTAATATTGAAGAAATTGCCACTGCAATGAAGGAAATCGCGTGCAATGAAAACCTGAGAAAAAATTTAATACAAAAAGGCAACAAGAGAAAAGCATTATTTGATTGGAGTAAAACCGCTGATTTGCTTTTCGAAGCGATACAAAAAACTAACGCTTCGCCTTGGTCGGTGTTATCACCGACCAGCACCATCGGCCGGTAATTCTCATCTCGGAGGTGGCGGGTGATAACACCTCGCCACGGCAGTCACTAACTCATTATCTTATCCTTTGTACCGACATGGTAATATTACTTAAGTTTGATTAAAAAACCTAAAAAGTGAAGTAGGGCAATGAATGAAAAGGCAAAGGAGTATGAAATATTTCCGCCCTGGTCGCCCTGGTTGGTGTTATCACCAACCAGCTCCATCGGCTGCTTGCTCTTATCCCGGGGGTGGCGGATGATAATACCTCGCCACGGCGATAAAAATAGCAGGCGGGATGATCCCGTCAGTTTCCACAACCAACAAGTCACTATCTTTACAGTATGCGTGTACGAACCTACGAATCCTTCTGGCTACTGAAAAATGGCTTATTGTATAGCTACCCTTCGCTGCAGAAGAACCTCTCGGCTGATATCGTTGTAGTGGGCGGGGGCATTACAGGGGCTTTAATAAGCCATGCATTGGTGAAGGAGGGGTACAGCACGATATTACTGGATAAGCGCGATATTGCCCTGGGAAGTACTTCGGCTACTACGTCTATGCTGCAATACGAAATCGATCAGCCTTTGTACCGCCTGGCGAAAATGATCGGCGAAGAACCGGCTGTAGCCTGTTACCGGGCCGGTATCGATACGATAAAAATTCTGGAAAAAATAATGCGGGATGAAAAAATAGATTGTGGCTTTGCCAGTAAAAAATCCTTATACTTTGCACATAGTAAATGGGCATCCCAATGGCTGAAACGGGAGTTTGATATCCGCCGGCAATTCGAATTAGGAGTGCAATGGCTCACCGCTACAGAAATTAAAAAAAGTTATGGGCTTCACTGTTACGGCGGCATCCTCTCGGACACCGCCGCGAGTGTAGATGCCTATAAGCTGGCACACGAGCTGATTCATAAAAATGTACAACGGGGCTTGCAAGTATATGACCAGGTAGAAATTGCCGGTTTTTTGTATGGTAAGAGAGGCACCACCGTATGTCTCAAAAACGGCTATACCGTCAAATCAAAGAAAATCATTTTTTGCACCGGATTTGAAGCGGTGGAGATGATTGGCGAGCCCATTGCCGATCTTAACAGCACGTTTGCCTGCGTGAGCGAAACTAATATTGTACTCCCTGAAAAATTACAGAGCCTTTTAGCCTGGAATACCCGTCGGCCCTACCTGTATATGCGCACTACCGATGACGGCCGGCTGCTCGCCGGAGGAGCCGATAGCCGGTACCGGGCGGCCCGCTTTATGGAAAGCAGGAAAGCCGCAAAGTCGGCGGCGATTATCCGGCAGCTGAAACAGTGTTTGCCCACCGTTTCTTTTACAGAAGACTTCAATTGGGCCGGGGTTTTCGGTTCTACCAAAGACGGCTTACCTTATATAGGAGAACATCCACGGTTCAGGAATGCCCTTTTTGTATTGGGGTTCGGAGGCAACGGCATCACCTTCTCTGTACAGGGAATGAAAATAATAACGGATAGTCTCAAAGGGATACACCATCCTTTGGCTGACTATTACCGGTTTAACAGGTAGTCTCCGCCTTCCGCCCTGGTCGGTGTTGTCACCGACCAACTGCATCGGTCGGTAGTTCCCATCTCGGCGGTGGCAGGTGATAACACTTCGCCACGGCGATGGCTCCGATCGCGTTCTTAGTCGCACCCTGGCCGCTCTGGTTGGTGTTATCACCGGCCAATCTGGTCAATCACGATAGTGAG
>JBEBUZ010000001.1:0-157435 GCA_040393015.1 Paraniabella yanshanensis | reverse complement strand
ATTAACTTACACACAGCTTACACCGCCTAAACAAAAAAGCAGCCACATCATTGTAACTGCTTGATTTTCAAGTGACCCCGTCAGGATTCAAACCTGAAACCTTCTGATCCGTAGTCAGATGCTCTATTCAATTGAGCTACGGGGCCTTTATTGGGAGGGCAAATTTAGGGATATTATTTAGTAATAGCAAAATGATTTTGAACCAAACTAAAGAGTAAAACACCCGACAGCTTCTTTTAATGAAACTGGCCTGCTATGGCTGCCATTGGCCGGGCCTCATCGAAAAAGCCGGTTATCTTCTCAATCACCTCCTCAACGAGCCGGTCCGGACAGGAAGCGCCGCTCGTAATTAAAATTTTTGCCGGCCTTTTGTCGGGCAGATAATTGGCCGTAATCATGTCCTGCCGGGTATGAAAATGGTGGTGCAGGATCTCTTTCTCCGACAGGATCTTTTCGGCACTATTAATATAGTAAGTAGGCAATTTTTCCTCACATAACTCAACCAGGTGCGAGGTGTTGGAGGAATTATAGCCACCCACTACAATAGCCAGGTCCGCCGGCGTGTTCAGCATGGCCGATACCGCCGTTTGATTATCGTTGGTAGCATAACAAAGCGTGTCCCGGGTATCGGCAAAACGTTGGGGAAGGGTTTCCTTGCTGAGCTCGTATTTATCGATCATGGCCTGCTTTAAATAATCGGCTATGGCCTGCGTATCGCTCGCCAGCATAGTGGTTTGATTTACCACCCCTATCCGCTGCAAATCTCTTTTCACCTCAAACCCGGCACTATACTGTCCCTTAAACTCGGTATAAAAATCTTCGGCGGGCAGTTCTTCTCTAATATAAGCCGCTAATCGTTGGGTCTGCTGCATATCTTTTACTACCACAGCCGGCGCGCCCGAAGCCGCATGGGAAAAAGTAGCCCGGGTCTCTTCGTGCGTGGGTTTGCCATGTATAATAATGGTATAATCTTTTTTGGCAATAGCAGCGCTCCGGTTCCACACTTTTTCTACAAAAGGACAGGTAGTATTGTACTTTTCCGTGGGAATGCCAATGTCTTTCAATTTCTTTTCGATCGTAAGCGTAGTACCAAAAGCCGGTATCAGCACAATATCTTCATTAGTGAGCGTGTCGAAAGGGATCAGTTCCTTACCATAAGTGTCCTGTAAAAACTGCACGCCGTTTTCGGTAAGATCGGCATTTACCTGTGGGTTGTGAATCATTTCACTCAGCAGAAAAATACGTTTTCCGGGGTTTTCTTCCACCGTTTTAAAAGCAATTTCAATGGCATTTTCTACACCATAGCAAAACCCGAAATGGCGTGCCAGGTAAATCTGCACCGGACCAAAATCGAGCAGGGTAGGAGAAAAATCTTTTTTCAATTTATCACTTTCCTTCCTGCTTTTTTTTATAGCGGATATCAGGGAGCTTCTGTAAAAAACCGGTACATCAAACTGCTTCATACTACAAAGATAAACCTTATTTTTGCACCTGAAATTTGGTGCAGCCTGCAACTGCCCAATTAATGTTTAATTCTCCGCCTCCGGGCGAGGTCAAATTTCAAAAAATATGGCACTTCACAACCGCATCTCCCGCCGGGAGTTGAAAGAGCGTATGCTGAGCGATAACACTCCACGCACTACTATTTCCTTTTATCAGTATTTTAAAATTGCCGATCCCTTGCAGTTCCGCGATTCCCTCTACCGCAGTTTTTCGGTGTTGGGCGTATTGGGCCGGATTTATGTAGCTGCCGAGGGTATCAATGCACAAATAAGTGTTCCCACCCGGGCTTATGAAGAGTTTAAAACGGCATTGTATACGGCTGACCCTGCTTTGGAGGGGCTGCGCTTAAACATTGCGGTGGACGATGATGGAAAATCTTTTTATGTGCTGGATATAAAAGTTAGGGAAAAGATTGTAGCAGATGGTATTGATGACCCGGCCTTTGATATGGCTAACCGTGGCCGGTACGCCGATGCCGAAACCTTTAACCGGCTTTCACTTGATCCCGAAACGATTATTATTGATATGCGCAACCATTACGAGTATGAAGTGGGCCATTTTGAAAAGGCGATAGAAATTCCAAGTGATACCTTCAGGGAGCAATTGCCTATGGCGGTGGATATGATGCAGGACTACCGGGACAAAAATATTATTATGTATTGTACGGGTGGTATCCGCTGCGAAAAAGCCTCGGCCTATATGCTGCATAAAGGATTTAAAAATGTGTTTCACCTCGAAGGGGGCATCATTAATTACGTGAATAAAGTAAAGGAGCAGGGGCTCGAAAACAAATTTCATGGTAAGAATTTTGTTTTTGACCAGCGACTGGGAGAACGCATTACCGATGAAATTATTGCTAAATGCCATCAATGTGGAAAACCCGCCGATACCCATGTAAACTGCGTGAATGACGCCTGCCATTTACTCTTTATTCAATGTGAAGAGTGTGCGAAAGAATTTGAACATTGTTGTAGCTACGACTGCCGGGATTTTATTCATCTACCTGAGGATCAACAGAAAGCGCAACGTAGCGGTGTGGACATGGGCAGAAATGTTTTTAATAAGTCAAAAGCCCGGTTGGGCCGGTTGAGCGTAAAATCATCTGCTTTACCCGGGTAATCGGGTTAATATTAGTAAAAATTTTGTTGGGTTGTTGCGTTTGGAATAAAGTTTGCGTTATTAATGTATAAAGCTAAACTTCATGAACCGGACTTTGAAAATTTTTCTTCTGGTAGGATTGGTCTCTTTACCGGCAATTCTTTTTATAGCAGACAATCAGCATCTGGTGGATAATACCACTACGCAATCGCGTGATGGAGAGGAGCAGGCCATGGCCCGCCACGGGCACCTGTCCAACACTTCTTTCTGGCAAAAGGCAAATAAATAGCCCGGGAGGCGATCATCTGGCATTTTCCGGGAACGGCTATTACCACTTGGTGGCGTATAGTAGCGGCTTCTTTTAGAGGCGGATGGTATCTACCAGCTCAACCGTAACGCCCCCCTCAGCTCCTTTTTTAATAAGTACCTGCGAATCAGAGGGTAGGGGTGCAGTGACCGGAGTAACTGTCGTGGGTTCCGGGGCCGCCAATTGGGCGAGAGTGGGAGCAATCACCAAGGATACAATCGACATCAGCTTAATAAGAATATTCATAGAAGGGCCGGAAGTGTCCTTTAACGGATCGCCTACCGTGTCTCCGGTAACAGAAGCTTTATACGGCTCCGACTTTTTATAGTACATTTTCCCGTTAATCTCCACACCTTTTTCAAAAGATTTTTTGGCATTATCCCAGGCTCCGCCGGAATTGTTCTGCATCATACCCAATAGCACACCGCTCACAGTAGCGCCTGCGAGAAATCCGCCCAAAGCTTCGGCTCCGAAACCGGGGAGAAATCCCACGATGAGCGGAGAAATAATAGCAATAGTTCCCGGTACGATCATCTTTTTAATGGAGGCTTCCGTAGAAATTTCCACGCATTTATCATATTGCGGAGTAGCGGTACCTTCCATTATGCCCGGTATGGTATGAAATTGCCTGCGCACTTCCTCTACCATAGCCATCGCAGCTTCTCCCACGGCCCGGATGGCGAGAGAAGAAAAAAGGAAGGGAATCATGGCGCCTACGAACAAGGCTGCCAGTACATTCGCTTTATAAATATCAATCCCGCTGATCCCGGAAACACCCACAAATGCCGCAAAAAGGGCCAGCGAGGTTAAGGCGGCCGAAGCAATGGCAAATCCCTTACCGGTAGCGGCAGTGGTATTGCCCACGGCATCGAGCACATCGGTTTTTTCGCGTACTTCTTTGGGTAGCTCACTCATTTCGGCTATTCCGCCGGCATTGTCGGCAATAGGTCCAAATGCATCAATGGCTAACTGCATAGCCGTAGTGGCCATCATGGCCGCCGCCGCAATCGCAACACCATACAGGCCGGCGCATTGGTAAGATCCCCAGATACCGGCTGCCAGTACAAGAATGGGAAGAAAGGTCGATTCCATGCCCACCGCTAAACCGCCGATAACGTTGGTAGCGTGCCCGGTCGACGATTTTTTGATGATCATATTCACCGGGCGTTTGCCCATAGCGGTATAATATTCTGTTATGATGCTCATTAACGCACCCACGAGTAATCCCACCCCAATGGAAGCCAGTACCCCGTATTTGGTGAACTCAAAGCCCCGGAGTTCCATTCGATCCGGCATCAGCCATAGCACGAGTCCTACGGAGGCAATAGCCGTTAGGATCATCGACCCCCAGTTGCCCATATTAAGAGCTTTTTGCACCACCTGGGTATTTATGCTGGCGGTTTCGCTTATTTTTACGAAAAGGGTGCCGATGATGGAGAAAATAATACCCACGCCGGCGATCAGCATCGGTAAAATAATGGGCGAAAAACCTTCCAGCGCATCGGTGCTATCCAATATTTTTATCTGCTGGCCTAAAACAATCGTTGCCAGCACAGTAGCAACATAAGAACCAAATAAATCGGCTCCCATACCAGCCACATCACCCACATTATCTCCCACATTGTCGGCAATGGTTGCCGGGTTGCGCGGGTCATCTTCGGGGATGCCTTTTTCCACCTTTCCCACCAGGTCGGCTCCCACATCGGCAGCCTTTGTATAAATACCGCCGCCTACACGGGCAAATAAAGCGATCGACTCGGCCCCTAAAGAAAAACCGGTCAGCACTTCGATGGTTTTGATCATTTCTGCAGAATTCAACGCTGCATCGGGTGCAAAATAATATTTTAATATAATGTATAGTCCTCCCAGGCCCAAAACAGCCATACCGGCTACGCCTACGCCCATTACCGAACCACCGCCAAAAGAAACATTCAGCGCTTTTTTAAGGCTGCTGCGAGCTGCATGAGCGGTACGTACATTAGATAAAGTAGCCGATCGCATGCCTATATAACCGGCCAATGCACTTAACACCGCGCCTAAAATGAAAGCCACCGAAATAAGCCAATGCGAATGCGGATTGGTTTGAGCCAATATGGCCAGTAAAATACCCACTACCACCACGAAATAGGCTAATATCTTCCATTCGGCTTTCAGGAACGCCATAGCGCCTACGCCGATATAGTTACTTATTTCCTCCATTCGGGGAGTGCCGGCTTCCTGCCGGGATACCCATTTAAATTTAAAATACGTAAAAACGAGACCGATAACGGCCATGAGGGGAACGAGATAAATAATGTGTTGCATATAATTAAAATCCTGTCTTGTTTGGCAAGGCTACAAATATAATGAAGCAATTAAATTAAATGATTTTATTTTTTGAGGAAACGACAGCAGTTGTTTTCAAATTAAATATACAAAATTTATTCGTTTTTGAAAGCAATTCCGTTTTCTTTGAGCCTGGCTAACACGGGTTGGTATATTTCTTTTTTTACCGGAATATGCAGACCGGTCAAAGATAAGCGGCCGGTAAGAATCAGTTCGGTTGCAATGGCGAGAGGCAGACCGACAGTTTTGGCCATAGCGGTGTTAAAGGGATCCTCTCCTTTAACAATCATGCAGCTTTTCTCCGATTGCCTTTCTCCATAAAGTTCATAATCTGTTTCGTGTAGCATTACGATCATGTCTTTGTCAGATTGACCGAGCTTTAACCGGGTCTCTAACAGATACTGAAGCACCGGAGTTTTTAGGCCTTCGGGTATTAGCTCATCGTTTAGCAGGCCAAGGAAGGCAAACTGTTCCTTTACAAGTTGCCTGTCGGCTTTATGAACCTGGTTCTCCAGAAAATCAGCAAAACTATCTTCGCCCGAAAACTGCTTCAGCATGTCGGGGAACCATTTTTTTATGGCTGTTCCGCCGTAGTGGGAGCCGGGTAATTGAGTGTCAGAATTAAGCCCCGCTTTGATAATATATTTCCAGCCGGTACAAAAATGCGGGTGGCGCAAGGTGGTGCGGATAAAAGTGGGTACCTGGGTTAAGCCATAGGCGGGCAGATAGGAGAGGGAGTTACGGTTGGGATAGAAGGCCAGTCGGCCCAGACCCGGAACTTCCACGGTTTCGGTTTTTTCAAATAGATGGGGATAGTCTATTTTTACCTCTCTGTTGTCTTTTCTGTATAATGCACCCGATTTTCCCGCATGGACGAGGTTGGCCGGGTTCCAGGTTATTTTATAATGCCAGGGATTATTGTCGCTTTCGGGAGCGATAAGTCCGCCGCAATGGGACCGGAAGCTGTGAATAACGCCGCCTTTACTTCGGATTTTGTCAATTATCTGCATGGCGCTCATGTGGTCAATGCCCGGATCGAGGCCCATCTCCCCTAAAAAAAGCAATTGGTTATGATTGATCTGATCTTCCAATGACCGGATATTCTCATCGAGATAAGAGGCCGTAAGCAGGTTCTTTTTAAATGCTACACAGTCTTTTGCCACCATGAAATGCAGTGCGGGCGGCAGCATGGAAATAACGATATCGGCTCCCCCGATTGCCTTATTTCGTTCTTCCTGGTTATAAATATCAAAACACAGGGCAATACCCTTGGGATGGGCGTTTAATTTGGATCGGAGCAGTTCCGCATGGGTGTCAACAACGGTCAGTGTCCAGTTATAGTGGTCACATTTTTCAAGCAGGTAACGGATGAGCACCGTTGCAGACTTACCTGCCCCAAACAGTAGTATGTTTTTTGGGCGGGCCAATTGGCAGAACTTACTACATAGTTACATAGTTTTTTAGACAGAACCATCAAAAAAATCCCAAAGACGGAAATCTTTGGGATATCTTCTGGTTTTATCTGTCTGCTGCCTGAACAGCCGGACAGAAGTTTATCTTTTCTTTTTAGCAGGAACGGTCTTGCTCTCTGCATCGGCCATTTTCACAGCGTTATAGGCATTTACAATACCACCGTTAACCGATAGTTCAGACATTTTTACATCCGTGCCTCCGCCGGGGTTGGATACCAGGGGTTGGGGCTGGAGCACCGTTTTTTCGATAATATTTTTTACCTGTACCGCAGTTAACTGGGGGTAATAGCTCATGATCAGCGCTGCAAGCCCCGAAACAACCGGTGCTGCCATACTGGTTCCCTGCAGGCTGGCATAGGTATTGCCGCCCGGAACAGTGGCATAAATTTTTACACCCGGGGCGAAAACATCCACCTCTTTTTTCCCATAATTGGAAAAACTGGCGGTAAGGCCATTTGATTCAGATTCGCTGCTGGCGCCAATGGTCATCCAGTTTTCTGGTCTTGTACCATCTAAAAATTCTGCCGATGGAAAATTGGCGGTTGTATCGATATTGGCCGCGTCGTTTCCGGCGGCGTGAATCATTAAAACATTTTTACCGGCTGCATATTTTACCGCCTCATCCACCCATTTTTTTTGGGGAGAAAAGCCTTTTCCAAAGCTCATATTAATAACCCGGGCACCGTTGTCAACCGCGTACCGGATAGCTAATGCGATGTCTTTGTCGTGCTCATCTCCATCGGGTACGGCTCTGAGGCTCATAATCCTTACATTATCGGCCACCCCGTCCATACCTACTCCATTGTTCCTTACTGCGCCAATGATACCGGCCACATGAGTACCATGCATGGCCGATTCGTTGTCTACCAACAGGTTGCCATTACCGTAGTAGCGATCATTCAGATCCCCGTAATTATCTTTCACCACATTGGCGCGATAATTTTCAGGGGCTTTAAATGCCAGGGTGGCTTTATCCAGGTCTTTGGTAATTTCATCGCTCAGCATCTTATTGGTGAGATCCTCAGTGCCATTGGCCTGGCAGGTTCCTACCAATATTTGTCTTACCTGGTTGGCAGCTGCCGCCAGCGGGGTATAATTGGCAAGGTCTTTACAAGAATAGATCTCTTTTTTCAGATCGGCCTTAATAATAGAATCCCCTTCTCTGAATACTTCGGCGATCAGCCTGATGAAGTCGGAGTCTTTTGAACTCGAATTTTTATCGATATCAGCCTGGGCACGTTTCCACATTTGATAGTTCTGCTTGTCGGAAGCGGCTATCTGGCTTTCTGTTTTCCCTTCAAACTGGCTTTTAAACTGCCAGTATACCCTTGCCGCTTCGTAAGAGTCTTTAGTGACATTTTGTTTCCCGTCGCGGCTTCCCAGGAAGTTCCAGCCATGTATATCATCGATATACCCGTTTTTATCATCGTCAATGCCATTGCCGGGTATTTCTTTGGGGTTCACCCAGAGAACTGGTTTCAGGTCTTCATGGGTGGTGTCGATCCCCGAGTCGATTACGCCCACGATCACAGGGGTGCTTTTAAGGCCTTTTGATTTTAGAAAATCGTAAGCCTGGTCGAGGCTTATTCCATATAAACCATCCTTTTGTAAATCTTTCAGGTGCCATCCTTCCAGGGTAGATTTCTGGGCAAAGCCACTGCTCGCCAGCACTGTCAAAACAAGGGCCAGCCCTGCTGTACGGATTATTTTCTTCATGTGGTGCAAAAAATATTTTAATCAGTCAAACTACAAAAATACGATGCGGCTTTTAAAGAATTTCATAAAATGATAAACGGTATTTTCAGGTAAGATCGAATTGAATACCCTGTGCAAGTGGTAAATGGTGGCTGTAGTTGATCGTATTGGTTTGACGGCGCATATAGTTTTTCCAGGCATCGCTACCACTCTCGCGGCCGCCGCCGGTTTCCTTTTCACCACCGAAAGCTCCTCCTATTTCCGCTCCCGAGGTGCCGATATTCACGTTAGCGATACCGCAATCGCTTCCGGCAGCAGAAAGGAACTCCTCGGCTTCCCGCAGGTTATTGGTCATGATCGACGAGGACAGGCCCTGCGGCACTTCGTTTTGAATGCTGATGGCTTCCTCTAAGGTACGGTAACGGATCAGGTAAAGAATGGGGGCAAATGTTTCCTGGTGCACGATCTTAAAATCATGTTTTACTTCTGCTATGCAGGGCTTTACATAGCACCCGCTTTCCAGGCCTTCTCCGCTGAGTACCCCGCCTTCCACAATGAATTGTCCTCCTTCTTTTATACATTCTTCTATAGCGTTCCGGTAGTTTTCAACAGCCTGTTGATCAATGAGAGGTCCTACATGGTTATCGGGGTTGAGCGGGTTGCCGATTTTTAATTGAGCATAGGTTTTCACCAGTTTGTCTTTAAAGGTATCGTAAATATCCTCCTGGATGATCAGGCGCCGGGTGGTAGTGCAACGCTGGCCCGCGGTACCCACTGCCCCAAAAACAGCCGCGGTTATCGCGATGTTTAAATCGGCGTCCTTTGTTATAATGATGGCATTATTGCCGCCTAATTCCAGCAATGAGCGCCCCAGGCGTTGGGCAACATCGGCGGCAACGGCCCTACCCATTTTAGTGGAACCGGTGGCCGAAACCAGGCTAATGCGGGTATCCCTGGCCATTTGGCTTCCGAGGGTTTTATCCCCGTTCACCAGGCAGCAAACGCCCTCCGGAACATTGTTGGCGGTAAATACTTTTTCCACAATATGCTGGCAGGCAATGGCGCATAAGGGGGTTTTTTCCGAAGGTTTCCAGATACATACATTACCGCATACCCATGCGAGCATGCTGTTCCAGCTCCATACGGCCACCGGAAAATTGAAAGCGGAAATGATGGCCGTAATACCCAATGGGTGATATTGCTCATACATACGATGGCCCGGCCTCTCGCTGTGCATGGTGAGTCCGTGCAATTGCCGGCTGAGGCCCACCGCAAAATCACATATATCGATCATTTCCTGCACTTCTCCCCATCCTTCCTGCAAACTTTTTCCCATTTCATAAGATACCAGCCGTCCAAGCGCGTCCTTGTTTTCGCGCAGCAACTGGCCTATCTGCCGCACTATCTCACCTCTTTTCGGCGCCGGCCATGTACGCCATTCCAGGAAAGCCTTTTGGGCTTCCTGTACCACCAGTCCGTACTCTTTCTGCGAAGTGGAGCTTACGCTGCCAATTAATTTCCCGTCAACGGGAGATATAGAATCGATTAGTTTTTCGCCGGTAGGAAACCAGTTCCGGCCGGTAGAAGTACCTGCATTTCTTGCTTGTATGTTTAGTTGTTCCAGGAAAATCATAGCTGCGCTTTTTATAAAGATAATTTTTTTGATTCTTTTCTGCCTTTTTACAGGGAGAGGGTTATCTCCCCCCACTTTATATGCCACAAAGATGCCTTATATTGCCGGGTGCATAAACAATATCTAATAGGAGATGAACTAATAAATGTAGAATTGAAAAGGAAGGTAATCGGTTTAAATGCCGGTTACGCGTTACGGCGAACTATTGGCAGGGGAAGGCTTCCCGAACTGGTTAACAGGATCAGGGACGATTACGAATGGTGTTTCGGACAGCCTCTTCAAATTTCTGCCAACTCGCTGGCCATGGAAATTGCGGGTCATGTTCACGCTTACCGGTTTTCGTTGTTTTTGAGACAAATGATTTCCTGTAAGCTGATACGCAAATTCTCCTATCAT
This sequence comes from Paraniabella yanshanensis, assembly GCA_040393015.1. Lineage (GTDB taxonomy): Bacteria > Bacteroidota > Bacteroidia > Chitinophagales > Chitinophagaceae > Niabella > Niabella yanshanensis_A. The sequence goes on along the minus strand of JBEBUZ010000001.1, from coordinate 147,006 downwards.
GTGTGTAAAATAGATTGCGGCGAAAAAGGATTCGACTGGAACAGGGAGATTTGGGATATGACAGGTTTATTCGCGCCGCTATTCTTCCGTGCTAAAAAGAGTAAATTGCGATCGGATAAAAAATAAAAATGAACAGATGAAAATTACAATTATAAATGGTCCTAATCTCAATTTATTAGGGCAGCGCGAACCGGGTATTTATGGGCCGGAAAGTTTTGATTCTTTTTTTGAAAATCTGAAAGAACGCTTTCCGGGAGTTAGTTTCAGTTATTTCCAAAGCAATGTGGAAGGGGAGCTGGTAAACGCCCTTCAGGAATATGGAGCCAGTTCGGATGCTATTATACTTAATCCTGCTGCTTATACCCATACTTCGGTGGCCATAGGGGACTGTATTGCCGCTATAAAAGCGCCGGTTATAGAAGTGCATATCAGCAATGTTCATGCCCGTGAAGAGTTCCGGAAATTATCGCATGTAAGCGCCAAAGCGGCGGGCACTATTTGCGGGCTGGGCCTGGAGGGTTACAGGCTTGCGGTGGAATATTTTGTAAAGGATACCGGTAAATAGTATTGCCAAATAATCGTTTTTGCTTTTTACTTGCAAGTATTAAACTGTAAGGCAAAAGGGTGGGATTTTCATGTACCCTTGTTGCCAAGGCACACTGAAACGGTCTTTTTTTATAAGTATTCGTAAACAATTTTGAATAAAAAGGATAACAGCAGATCATGGTTGGTTAACCGTTGATACCTGAAAACAGGGCGTTTCGGGCGTTTAATAAATAATTGAGTATAAGAGCCGCAATCGGGTAAAAAAGCGTTTTCTTATCCTAATTTTGTTGGATATGAACGCTGAGAAAATATCCGATATCTCTTTTGATAATACTGAATTTGCTTTTCAGTACAAGTCTGACACTCAATTAAAAGAAGCCAGAACTCTTTTTAGTCTGATGGGAAATTCCTGGCTTGTGTATATAGGTACGCGCCTTACACCCTGGGCCCTTAAAGCGAAGTTACCGGTGAGGGGCCTTATCCGGAATACAATATTCAATCAGTTTGCCGGTGGGGAAACACTGGAGCAAACGGCGGATGTGGCCCGGGTTTTGGGCCGCTACCAGGTAGATGTGATTCTCGATTACGGTGTAGAGGGAGGCGAAGGGGGCGATGCGGCGTATGACCAGGCGGCTACTGAATTTATCAAAGTAATAGATTATGCGGCTACCCAGCCCAATATTCCTTTTATGAGCGTAAAGGTAACAGGGCTTACCCGTTTCGAGCTGTTGGAAAAACTCGATGATCTGATGCATCAGAAACAAGGCTCCCTGATAAAGAAATACCTCGGTGCACTGGAAGGACTAACGGCTGCGGAAAGAGAAGAGTGGCACAAAGTAAGGTTGAGAATGTCGCGGATATGTGAAAGAGCGGCTGAAAAAAAGATAGGGATGATGGTGGACGCCGAGGAAACCTGGATACAGGATCCCGTGGATGCCCTCGTCATGCTGATGATGGACTCTTTCAACAAGGAGCGGACGGTAATATACAATACGGTTCAGCATTACCGGCACGACCGGCTTCAGTTCCTAAAAGACTGTATCGCTGCTGCCCGGGAACGGCATTTTATTTTGGGAGTGAAACTGGTGCGGGGTGCTTATATGGAAAAAGAAAAAAAACGGGCGGAAGAAAAGGGATATCCTTCGCCTATACAGCCTGATAAACCTAACAGCGACCGCGACTTTAACGAGGGAGTAAACCTTTGTATTGACAACCTGGACCAGGTAAGTCTGCTGGTGGCTTCACATAATGAAGATAGCAATTTGTTGGCGATCAGAAAATTGCAGCAATCGGGCATTCCTTTAAATCATCCGCACGTGAGTTTTAGCCAGCTTTATGGCATGAGCGACAATATTACTTTCAACCTGGCTAAGGCGGGTTGCAATGTGAGCAAGTACCTGCCTTTTGGTCCTATTGAGGACGTTATCCCCTACCTGATGCGCAGAGCGCAGGAAAATACTTCTGTGGGGGGGCAAACGGGAAGGGAACTCAGCCTGATTCAAAAAGAACTGAAACGCCGCAAAGAAGACTAAACACGCATGTGGTCTGCTTTCCAACTGGTTATATTTTCTTTGATGACAGAGGAGGAAAGGTTTTCTTTAACGGCTTTCATCACCAGGGGAACCAGTTCCTCATCCGAGGCAAACCGTAAGGCTGCAATCTGGCTAATGGAAAGTTTTGTTTCCAGGGGTTCAAAATCCTTTCCGGTAAGCATAGAATATTTATGACGCATTTCCAGCCGAACCAGGCGGTCTTGCAGTATGAGGGAATAATGCTGGCGCAATATAAACGACAGCCCCCCTATTAATATCAATATTACGGTTATAAAAAGCCAGATGGTTTGGAGTTCGCCCGGGGCTTTTATTGTTTGGTAGCCCGCTATGCAGGTGAGAATAGCGAGAACAGGATAAAGTATAAAGTGGTGCAATGGATAAAATCGTATATGATTTTTATAGTTCTGAGCTTTCATACCGATGAAATTATTTGTTTATAAGAATTTCCTTTACGGGTAAAGATAAAGCCTGCTTTTTTAATAGAAAAGTTAACACAATTCTATGGATTTCTCACATTTGCAGCCTCTGGCCGTGGGAAAGCCGATTATTGACTATCTTGCGCTATGCAACAATATTTACACCTTCTTCGGCATATACTTGACAACGGTACTCAAAAAACAGATCGTACCGGAACGGGTACCATCAGCACTTTTGGTTATCAGATGCGTTTTGATCTTCAGAAAGGCTTTCCGCTGGTAACTACAAAAAAAGTTCACTTAAGAAGTATTATTCATGAGCAGTTATGGTTTCTAAAGGGCTCCACCAATATCGATTATCTTAAAGAAAACGGGGTCAGCATCTGGGATGAGTGGGCCGATGAGAACGGCGATCTGGGCCCGGTGTATGGCAAACAATGGCGCAGTTGGGAGGGGAAAGACGGGAAGATAATCGACCAGATATCCCAACTCATCAGCCAGATTAATACCAATCCCCACAGTCGTCGGCTAATTGTAAGTGCGTGGAATGTAGGCGAGTTGCCCCAAATGGCCTTAATGCCCTGCCATACGCTGTTTCAATTTTATACCACACCCGCCACTCCCTCCCAAATGGAAAGAGGTTTAAAGGGCTCTCTCTCCTGCCAGCTATACCAGCGGAGCGCCGATGTATTCCTGGGCGTACCCTTTAATATAGCTTCTTATGCTTTGCTGACGATGATGATAGCACAGGTATGCGATTTTGAGCCGGGAGAGTTTATTCATAGTTTTGGCGATGTGCATATATATAATAATCATATCGACCAGGTAAAACTACAGTTAAGCCGCGAGCCGTTTCCGCTGCCGCAAATGAAGATCAACCCGGCGGTAAAAGATATTTTTGGATTTGAGTACGATGATTTCAAACTCGAAAATTACCAATGCCATCCGGCTATTAAAGCGCCGGTTGCGGTGTAGTTGAGAATATAAAACTTTAAATATAAAATTTAAAATTTTAAATGGAAACGCCGCGAAAATACGATTTGGAGGACAGGTTGGTAAGATTCGCGGTAATGACGTTGAATGTTTGTGATGTTCTTCCAAACAGCAGAGCCGGTTCCAATCTGGAGCATCAATTATCTAAAAGCGGAACTGCCCCGGCATTGATGTATGGGGAAGTTCAGGCCGCAGAATCGCAGGCGGATTTTATACATAAAATGAAATGTGCTTTAAAAGAGTTGAGAGAGACGAGGGTTAATTTGAGGATAATTATGGAAAAGCCTGTTGCTGTACACGATTGTATTGAGGTGGCTTTGAGAGAATGTAATGAACTTATTGCTATTTTTACCGTAAGCATAGCTACGGCTAAAAGAAACCAGGCTCAAACAGGACGTAAGTGAATTTTACAGATTTCATTTTTTAATTTTAATTTTAATTTTTCATTTAAAATTAAACATTTTACTTCTACATTTTACATTCTATATTCATGATTATATCACTCGTAGTAGCCGCCTCTAATAATAATATCATCGGTAAAGACAATCGCTTACTGTGGCACCTGCCCGAGGATATGAAACATTTTAAAAATGTAACCTGGGGTATGCCGGTGGTGATGGGACGCAAGACTTTCGAGAGTTTTAAAAGACCCCTGCCGGGCCGGAAAAATATTGTGTTGAGCAACCAGAAAGACCTTAAAATAGAGGGGGCCATTGTACTGAACAGTATGAAAGATGTGGAGTTTATGGTGAAAGAAATGGATGTAAAGGAACTGATGGTGATTGGCGGCGGCGAAATTTACAGGATGTACTACCCAAAAGCCAATAAGATTTATATGACCCGTGTAGATACGGTGGTAGAAGGGGATACCAGTTTCCCGGTTATCGATGAAAAAGAATGGAAGCTGGTAAGCGCGGTTAAAAACCTGGCAGACGACAAACATGCGTTCGATTATAGCTATGAACTTTGGGAACGGTAATTAACCAACCGAAAGGGGAGAAAGACAACGAACCACCAGAACTGAGTTGCAGCCGGTCTTTCCGTTTTCTATGATTGGGCTGACCCCATTTTGAGAGTTTCCCCAACCTTAATATATACTTTAACAATCAATAACCGACATTCAAGTGGTATATTCTCCTTTACAGGCTGCGGCCAAATATTTCAAATATTATATTCATGCCGCCAATAGCAAGGGTCATGGGGTGCATTCGCCTTTTGTGTTTGAGTTGATTACCCGGGTGATGAACGATTTTACCCGATACGAGGATTATGAGAAAGTGGAAGCATTGCGAAAACAAATGCTTAACGACCCTACCGAAATAGAAGTAGAAGACATGGGGGCGGGGTCGGCAACTACTTCTTCCAACAGGCGTTCTCTGTCGTCCATCGCGAAAAATGCAGCCAAGCCTAAAAAGTTCGGACAGTTATTATACCGGATGGTGAAATATTACCAGCCTCAAACGGTTATAGAGCTTGGTACTTCCCTGGGCATAACTACCGGTTACCTTGCCCTGGCTAACCCGCAGGCAAAAGTGATTACGATGGAAGGGGCGGCCAATATAGCCGATAAGGCCGAGCAAAACCTGGAAACCATCGGGGTGAAAAATGTGAGAATGGTGCGGGGTAATTTTGATCTTACCCTAAAGGAAACGCTTCGGGAACACTCCCCGGTTGATTTTGCCTTTATTGACGGGAATCATCGCCAGGAGCCTACAGAACGGTATTTCAGGCAATTGCTGCCGCATATACATAACGATACCTTACTGGTATTCGACGATATTCACTGGAGCCGGGAAATGGAAAGCGCCTGGAACAATATCGTTCAGCACGAAGCGGTGGGTTGCGATATAGATCTTTTTTATATCGGCATTATCAGTTTCCGTAAGGAATTTAAAGAAAAACAGCGTTTTAGTGTGAGGGTTTGAGAGCTTTTGGATATCTTTAAAGGAATCTATTCTTTTCAAAAAAACCAACCCTTATGATCATTGGCGTTTTAAAAGAACCGGATTTCGAGGCCAGGGTGTCCTTAATTGCCGAAACGATTGTTTCTCTTGTTAAGAGAGGCATTACGGTATGGGTGGAAAAAGGAGCAGGGGTAAAGGCGTTTTGCAGCGATGACGACTATACAAAAGCAGGAGCCCAAATCGGGGATCGCAAGGAGGTAATGACGAAGGCCGATATATTGCTGGCCATACATCCCCTCCGTTTTGATGAAGAATTAGATATTCGCTCGAAGCTTTTAATCGGTGTATATCAGCCCTTGTGGAATAAGACTTGGATTGAAGGTGCTGCAGCCCGCCATTTGACCGTGTTTTCGATGGATATGTTGCCACGCACTACCCGTGCGCAAACTATGGATGTTTTGAGCTCGCAGGCCAATATTGCCGGCTACAAATCAGTGCTGGTGGCGGCTACGCAGTACAGTCGATATTTTCCCATGTTTATGACCGCCGCAGGCAGCGTGCCCCCTGCTAAAGTATTGATCCTCGGTGCCGGTGTTGCCGGCTTACAAGCCATTGCAACTGCCCGCCGTTTGGGAGCAGTGGTAGAAGTGTTTGACACAAGGCCTGCGGTGAAGGAGGAGGTTCGTAGTCTGGGCGCAAAATTTATTGAAGTCGAAGGCGCCGCCGATGCCAGTAAGGCCGGCGGCTATGCAGTAGCGCAGTCAGAAGCCTATCGACAAAAACAACAGCAACGAATTGCTGAAAGTGTGGCTAAAGCAGATATTATTATCACTACCGCACAGATACCTGGTAAAAAAGCGCCCGTGCTTATTCCCGAAGAAATGCTGCTAACGATGCGTAAGGGTTCGGTTATTATTGATCTGGCGGCGGCCACGGGTGGTAACACGGCTTTTACAAAAAACAACGGGCAGGTGGTGCACAACGGTGTAACTATTATAGGTAACTCCAATCTCGCCGCTACCATGCCATCTGACGCGAGCAGGCTTTACGGGAAAAATATCGTAAATTTTATGCAGCTTATTATTGATAAGGAAAATAAACTAAACCTTAATGGGGAGGACGATTTAGTGAAAGGGGTATGTGTGGCTTATAACGGTACTATTGGTGCCGGGGGGCTGCTATAAAGTTACTTCATTCGCCCGACATCATATTGGCGGTGTGATTGACATTTCTCTATCAACGTATAAAAAATATACAGTATGGAAAGTTTGGTAAACTGGGTTCAGATCAACGAACAGATGATTTACATATTGGTACTGGTTATTTTTTTAGGCATAGTGGTCATTAGCAGGGTACCATCGGTACTGCATACGCCTTTAATGAGCCATGCTAATGCCATAAGCGGCGTGGTGGTAATTGGTGCCATTATCGTATTGGGCAGGGCTGCCCCCGATAATTATCTGGCCCTGGTTCTCGGTTTTTTAGCCGTTCTTTTTGGTACGTTAAATGTGGTGGGCGGTTTTGTGGTGACGGGAAGGATGCTGGAAATGTTTAAGAAGCGAAAGGATCGGTCCTGAATCTGATAAATACATAGCATGGTATTAACGGTTATATATCTTGTTGCAGCAATAACGCTGATAGTAGGTTTGAGAATGGCATCCAATCCGGTTACTGCCAATACCGGCAATCAGATTGCGGGTATTGGAATGGCGGTGGCAATTATAGGTACAGTGTTTTTATACAAAGGTGCCGACGGTAATTCTTTAGAAAATAAAGCGTGGATTTTCGGGGCCTTAACAATAGGAACAATACTGGGATTGCTGGCCGGAAAGAAGGTGAAAATGACCTCTATGCCCGAATTGGTAAGCTTTTTTAACGGCATGGGCGGCGGCAGTGCTGCCTTAATATCGCTGATGGAATTTAACCAGTTATTAAAGGGTGTTGATTTGAAGGAAATGTTTCAGTTGCAGGATCCCGAAATGATCGCTTCTCCTGCCGAAGCACTGGTGACCGGCTCCGCAGGATCTGATAGTGGAAGTTTACTGGTTATTTTTATGGGGCTTATTTTAGGGGCTCTTACCTTTTCGGGTAGCCTGGTGGCCTGCTTAAAGCTGATGGGAAAGTTTAAAGACATCGCTTTCAGAGGGCAGCATCTTTTCAACCTCGCATTGCTGGCAGGTTGCCTGGGCCTGGCAGCTTATATAATAGGGAACTGGCAAACCCCCAATATAGATATTACCACACTGTTTTATGTTTGTTTTGGAATGGCATTGCTGTATGGAGTATTTTTTGTTCTGCCCATTGGGGGCGCCGATATGCCGGTGGTTATTTCTTTATTAATGTCACTCAGCGGTATTGCAGCGGCCTCGGGAGGTTTTCTTTACGACAATAAATTTATTCTGACCGGCGGGGTTTTGGTAGGAGCTGCCGGGATATGGTTAACCATTTTGATGTGTAAGGCGATGAACCGTTCCCTTACCAATGTTCTGGTGGGGTCGTTTGGTGCCGGAATCTCGCAATCAGTTGAAGCCGGGGACAAAGGAACGCATAAAGAAATTTCCCTGAGTGATACCGCGGTGGTGATGAATTATGCTAAAAAAGTTTTGATTGTTCCCGGTTATGGATTGGCCGTTGCACAGGCCCAGCATATTTGTCACGAACTGGAAAAATTATTAGAAAGCAGGGGAGTGGAAGTAAAGTATGCGATTCATCCCGTAGCGGGACGAATGCCCGGCCACATGAATGTGTTGTTGGCCGAATCGGATGTTTCGTACGACAAGCTATTAGAGATGGAGCAGGCAAACGAGGAGTTTCCAACCACCGATGTGGTGTTGGTTCTGGGTGCCAACGACGTCGTAAATCCAGCCGCCAAAACCGATCCGGGTTCTCCCATATACGGTATGCCGGTACTGGAAGTAGAGCAGGCAAAATCCGTTATTGTTAATAAGCGCAGTATGAAGCCGGGATATGCGGGTATTGAGAATGCGCTGTTTTATCAACCCAAAACTTCTATGCTTTTTGGGGATGCCAAAAAAGTATTGCAGGATCTTTCAGCGGAAATAAAAGCCCTTTAATTGCATTGGATGGGATAACTTATTGCCGTTTATGTTGCGGTAAATGCCAATCCTTTTTATTTTTGCAGGATGCAATTACCCCCACCCCTGGTACACTCTTTACGTAATTTACCCGGTTACGATGAGCAGGCTTTTGTAGAAACACACCAACTTCAAATTCCGTTAACTTCCATCCGGCTCAATCCCTTAAAGTCGGGAAACGTGTTGAATACATTTCAGGAAAATGGCATTGGCCTCGAAGAACTGCCCTGGGCGCAGGAGGCCTTTTATTTGGATAGCCGGCCTTCTTTTACTTTCGATCCATTGTTTCATGCGGGATGCTACTATGTGCAGGAGGCCAGCAGCATGTTTATAGAGCATGCACTTAAGCAAACGGTTGATTTGGGAAAGCCGTTAAAAGTATTAGACCTCTGTGCCGCGCCTGGAGGAAAGTCCACCCATTTGCAATCTTTAATTTCTAAGGAAAGCCTGCTGGTGAGCAACGAAGTGATCCGGCAACGCACAACGATATTAAAGGATAATATTATTCAATGGGGAACCGACAACGTTGTGGTTACTAATAACGATCCTGCTGAGTTTTCGAAGCTAAGGGGTTATTTTGATATTATCCTGGTAGATGCTCCTTGTAGTGGAAGTGGTTTGTTTCGCAGGGATCCCGAGGCGATAAACGAATGGAGTGAGAACAATGTGACGCTTTGTAACCGCCGCCAGCAGCGCATTCTGACAGATATTATGCCGGCGTTAAAGGAGGATGGGCTTCTACTTTATTCTACCTGCTCTTATTCTGCCGAGGAAAATGAAGAAATTACCGATTGGCTGGTTGACCATTTTTCACTTATCAGTTTAAGGATTGATATGTCCGATTCCTGGAATATTGTTGAAACTCGTTCACCGGATCAACATTACGGTTATCGTTTTTGGCCCCATCGCGTAAAAGGCGAAGGATTCTTCCTGGCAGCATTTCGTAAACACGGGGGTGGCGTATTTAAAAATAAGAGCCGATCTGCAATAAAGCCGGTAACCCGTCAGTTGAGGGGTTTTGTGCAACAATGGGCAAATATTGATAACCGCGAACTCATCAGTGTAAACAATAAAATATACTGCTGGCCGGAAACATTGTTTAATGAGTTTGATTGGCTGGTTCAACAGTTGCGCGTTGTTTATTCGGGTACCCTGCTCGGAGAGCTGGCTCACCAGAAACTGATACCCGATCATGCATTGGCAATGAGCAGGCTGTTGAGTGAAAACCTTGCCTGTACTGAATTATCGCTTTCCGATGCTATTTTATATCTGCAGAAAAAAATCATGTCCATCGGGCCTTCTGTTCGCGGTTGGCAGCCCGTAACCTATAAAAGTTATCCTCTTGGGTGGATCAATGCATTGCCAGGGAGAATCAATAACTATTATCCTAAAGAGCTGCGTATTCTGAAAGAAAGGCCCTGATCTCTTTATCGCTGAAATATTTCCTTATTATTTTTTAGTTAAAATTTGCGCATACGGTTGCGCATGTTTTGCTTTGGCTTAGTGTCTAAATTTACATTGGAAACGGAGAGTTATGTACGACAAAATAATGATTTGCCTGAATATTGAAGATATCCCGTTCCAAAGAAATTAACAAATCTTCAAAGAGGAAACTAAAAATTTTTAACTCGATGAGAATAGTAACGAGCTTGGCTCTAATGCGACATTTCATTTTTGTGTTTTTTGTTAGCTGTTGTACGGTGGCCAGCGGACAGAGCGACGTATCTGAAACTCCGGTAGCAGACAGTGATACCTCCATAGCACCGCCAACAAATGGGGTCGCCATTTTACGAACAGCCCAAAATATACGCGGAAGCTTAATAAATGAAGTGCCGGTTAAGCTAATTGAGCGCCAGCCATATATCTCTGTGCAGCAGTATTTAAAGGGCAATGTTGCGGGTTTGTATGTGCAGGAACCAACCGGCGAACCCGGTACAGAGCAGAACATGTTTATCCGGGGAATTTCTTCGCCATTACTGAGCAAACGCGAGTTGTTTGATCAGCAGCCCGTTGTTTTTGTAAATGGTATTCCACTAACTCAGGATAATCCGTTTGCTTACGAAATACAGAAATATGACTTTAACAGGATAGGTCCTGCTACCAATTTGCTGGCAGCTTATAATCAGGACAATATAGAATCTATAGAAGTAATAAAAGATCCGGTGGCATTGGCTTCTTTGGGATCTATGGCGGCTAATGGGGCTATCTGGATTACCACAAAGAATGCCAGATCGGGGTTTCGCGAAATTTCTATTAATTCCTATTATGGTTATGCTGCCAAACCATCGGTTTATGTAACGAACGCGGCCTACGAAAATAATTTCCGACAACCTTTTTATAACAGGTTCGGTAGCATCAACGACCGGTTGAACTACCCACCCTATTTGCGTGATTCTACAAATGCAGACTACTATGGTGCTTCTAATTGGACGGATTTGTACTACCAGTATTCGCCTACCTATAATGTAGATGCCAGCCTTAGCGGTGGATCGGAGAGAGCTAATTTTCGCTTTTTTGGCGGACTCACAGAGAATGCGAATACAGCAGATGCCACTTCTTTTACCCGTTATAATGGTAACTTCTTTATAAACGTGGCTCCCGTGAAATGGATGATGATATCCAGCATGCTTGGTTACACCAGGCAACAACGGGAACGTAACCGAAATATCAGGGATCGATTGGCCGAACAGCGTTATATCCCTGATTTGACTAACCCGCTCACTCCGAATAATGTGCTGTACGGTTCTTACCTCAAAAACTTTGACAAAGATTTTGCTACAGGAGCTATTGATGATAATGTCAATAATATGATCCAGGGTTACCTGGCAATAAATGCGACTCCTTTTGAAGGGCTTGCCTATAACGGCCGTATCGGATTTGATTATAACGAAGGAATAAGGGACGTTTTTTGGCCCCGGGCACTTTTAGAAGGAAATAATTTTGTTTCCAATTACTTTGGTTATAACCAGCGCCTTGCTGTTACCAATAGTTTGTCTTACAACTGGACGGTAGGACAAGAGGGTGGTTTAATGCTCCGCGGCGGCCAGAATTTCATTTCAGATATTTATAAGTATGACTACGCATATGCCAATAATACCCCTAACGATTTTATTAAGATAAATGTAGTGAATGGAGATCCGAATGCACAGGAGTATCTTATTCCCAGAGGCTTTTTGGTAAGCTATTTTCCTGGCAAAATGCAATCCCGCCTGATTTCATTTTTCGGAAATGCAACATACACGCACCAGGAACTGTTGAAACTAAGTGCAGTGGTTAGCCGCGAGGGATCTTCTAATATGCAGGCCGATAACCGTTGGTTTACCAATTATTCGGGTGGTATTGAATATGATTTTAAAAACCTGGTAGGCGAGTCGGGTACAATAAGTTCGCTTATTGCAAATGCCTCTTATGGCCATATAGGAAAATTACTGAGTGATGACCGCTTCAATGCGGGGCCTGCTTATCGTGTAGACCTTGGATTTACCGGCGAACCAACCCTGGGTTCTTATTCTGGTATTGGCGGGCTTTCAAGACCATACTCTTCTGGTTGGGTGGGTTATGGCATACCCTGGGCTTATAGCGATCAGGTAAATATTGGCTTGCATGCTGGTTTGCTGGAAAACAGAGTGCGCCTGGGATTAGATGTATATAAAAAGGCCGATAAAGATATGCTGCTGCCTATGCCGATTGCTGCCGAGTGGGGCTATGCAAGCTCCTATAAAAGCGGCATGGAAGTAGATAATACCGGATTGGACTTTTCATTTGCGGCACAAATTTTACCAGAAATGCAGCAAAACCTTAGCTGGTTATTTACCGGTAATATCAATTATAATAAAAACTCATTGGCGGCTTTACCCGATGGCCTGAGTGAAGTGGTGATGGGTACAACGAAGCTCGAAACCGGCAAACCGGTGGATGCATTTTGGATACTAAAGAACAACGGGGTTTATAGCTCTGATGCCGATGTACCGGTAAATCCTTCAACCGGAAGGCCCATGACTTATAAAGGGGTGACTTTAAAAGCAGGTGATCCCCGTTGGGTAGATGTAAATGGAGATTACACCATTAATGACAATGATAAAGTACTCGAAGGAAATTATATGCCGAAAGTGAGTGGTGGCTTTGGCAGTAACCTGGCCTATAATAGTTTTTCTCTCGACTTCCAGTTTTACTTCGCGCTTAAAAGAATGGCATTAAACCAGTATGCCTCTTCAAGGCTCGATTTTATTAATACAGAAGTAAACAATACCATCAACTCGGTGAAAGAAATTACTTTTTGGGAAGAGAAGCAAAACCTTTCGGCTTACCCCATTTACAATCCCTGGAGCCCGGTGGTACCTTACAGGTTAGAGCAGGATTTATTTCTCGATAATGCTTCTTACCTCAAACTTCGGTCGGTTTCACTGGGATATGATTTAAGCCGGGGAGGAACAAAAACGGCGTTTAAAAAATGTATGTTGTACTTAACTGGTACCAATCTCTTAACCTTTACCGGATTTAAAGGCGATGATCCTGAGCTGATAAATTATAATGGTATTTATAACGGGTATGGCCTGGTAAATCCAAGATCGTTAATTATCGGTATCAGAATGGACTTTTAATTTCTTGCTGCATTTTAAATATTATTATTTAAGAGTTTTTATATGAAAAGATTTTTTTACAAATGGAAGGTTGCACTGATTGCGTTTACGGCGATGGTATTTACAAGTGCCTGTAACAAACAATTAGATGTACCCTCTACCCGCCAGGCTTCTGAGGAGGGACATTGGACAAAATATGAAGACGCGAGAGCAGGGCTGTTGGGGATGTATGGTTTGTTTCGCGCTGCGCTTGCTGATAACAATGCCTACTGGGTTTTAGGCGAGTTGCGTAACGGCGACTTTGAGGCGGTTAGCCGCCCCGATCTGAAAGCGGTGATTGAAGGTAATCTGAATGCGTCTTTTCCGCTTTTAAACGACGTAACCAACTGGCGCCGGTTTTACGCAGTGATAAATGCCAGTAATCTTTTTATCGAAAGGGTAGAGGGCTGCCTGGCCGATCCACGGTATACCAGCTCCTACTATAAGCTCGACGTAGCCCAGGCACGCGCCATAAGAGCTTTTGCCTATTATATGCTGGTAAGAACATGGGGCGATGTACCGTTGGTAACATCTACCGGAGAGGGAAATTTCGAAAACCTGGCCCGTACCAATAAGGAGGCAGTGTTAGGATTTGCAAAAAATGAATTGATGGATGTAGCCGGCCGCTTACCTTATCAATATTCAACAGTAGATCCTGATTTGGTTTACCCTCCTAATTATTACGGTAGAGCAGCCGCCGACTGGAAAAATACGCTTTTGGGAAGATTATCGGCCTATGCTATTCTGGCTCATATTGCAGCGCTGCAGGGCGATTATATTAACGTGGCGGTTTATAGCCAGTTCGTTTTAGACAATGCGGCAAGGGCGCGTTTAACAACTGTTACCACAGGGCAGTTAACCGGTGGCCTTTTCCTGTTCAGTACCGACAACGTAAGCTGGAACCAGATGATCGGATTCAACTTTATTTATGAACGCGGCGAGTCGAGCATCTCAGGACATATCGAGCAGCTTACTTTGGCAAATACCACAGCGTTTCCTATGTCGAAACAGTTACCCGATATTTATGTAAATAAAGACAGTATTGCCGTATTGTTTCCCCGTGCCAACGGAAACGATCAGCGTTTCGGCTTTAATCCGCTAAACGGACTTGCTACAGAGGCTTATTTCGAAAACTTTTCTTCGGCCATACCCGTTTTCAAAAAAATACGCGTAGTGGATGGTGGCGGTGGCGATGGTACTTTTGCCCGTTACAACTCCTCCATTATTTTTACCCGGCTTGAAGAAATGATTTTGCTGAATGCCGAAGCGCTCGCTGTTGTAGGACGCGGCGAAGAAGCTATTCAAAAGCTGAATGCCATACGTTCGAACAGGGGTATTCCCGGCCTGAATTATACTCCGCAACTGGATTTAATTACTGAAATCTTTGCAGAAAGAAGAAGAGAGTTATTGGGCGAGGGCTGGAGATGGTACGACCTGGTAAGATATAATAAGCTGAAAAGATCAAACCCTGCGTTTAATGAATTAATTGATGAGGGAGGTATTTATTGGCCAATTGCGCAGGATGTTCTGAATCGTAATGCGAACATCAGGCAAAACAATTACTGGAACCAATAGAAAATATACAGCTATTACAATAAGATTTTAATTATTATGAGAAATAGTAAGCTATTAAGAAAAAACATGCTCGCTTACCTTTTTTTAAGTGCAGCAGTATTGTTGTCGGCTTGTGAAAAAAAGGATAGCCCTTACGAGAATTATAGTAACAATGCGGCTACCTACAACGGTGATGCTTTGGCATATCTGCAGTCGCAGCCCGGTATTTATGATTCAATGCTGCTGGTTATAAACCGGCTTCCGGGTATTGCCGACTCTCTGCGTAGTGGTAGTTACACCATTTTTGCCACCAGTAACCGATCCTATTCAATTGCCCTGCAAAACATTAACAATGCACGCCGGGACTCGGTTCCGTCTTTGCCGCCCGTTTCTTTCAGCACTATGGATGAAGAAGTGTTGGATTCATTTTTTTGTAAGTACATAATTCCCGGAAGAGTTACTACTGCCGACCTTGCGAGCAGAGCCGATGGATTAGATTATTCCGCTTTGAAATATGGGTATAACATGCACATGCTGTACAGCGTAACTAATGCGTCGGGCTACCAGAGTGGCGGCCCCAAAGCTATTATTTTCAGCGATAAGCGGGGATCAGTATTTACCATCAACTGGATAAGGGTATATACAAATACAGTTGACATTAAGACGAGTAATGCAACTATACATGCATTAGATGTGGGACATAATTTTGGTTTTGGTAACGATTTTATAAATGCTTTAAACAGAAGATAGAACCGCCAATACCTGCAACAGCATAATTTATTAAAAAATGATCAATTTCAGTAATAATATGAGCCGTTTATTCAGCAGACAAACCTGTTATGTGCTGGTTGTATTTGCAGCCGCTTTTATGGCATGCAAAAAATATGTACCACAGGAAAGAAATACAGTGGGTAGCGATTCGCAGTTTACCATCGATTTATATGAACCTTATTTGGGCCGTACAACCTATTTTACCAATAACTTTTTTAAAGGCAGCACCACTTATCCCGCTGACTTTAAGATTGTAAATGTTCGGCGTGTAACCGGTGAACCGGCTCCTGAATTGACCGAGCCCTTCCCGGTTAAAGTTTGGAAGAAAGCATATTCAGGTCTCGAAAAATCGATCGAGGAAATTGAGGCCAAAAGAGTGACCGAGTATCACCCCATTCTTGAAATGAGCCCGCATACTGGCAATATTACCTTTTGGTCATCCGGCAGGTCGAACTTTATTCAGCCCCAGCCCGACTCGGGATATTTATTCGATGTAGAGTTGTCTAATTCCGGGGGCAGAAGGTTTTACAGAAATCTTAAGCTCAAACCCCTGCGGGAAAATCCTACTATTCCTTCTAATTTGAACACGCTTACGGGGCAGCCGGTAAGAGAAAATTTCGGTATCTCCGTTATTGCGGGAGTGGTGGGCGCTAAAGATGATCGCCGCTTTCTGGGTTCGGGAGATGTAGATGTATATATTCGTAAAATAGAGCCATCAGTTGGCAATACACTTACATTCCGTTTTTTAGATACACTTTTCCGACCCCTTAATCCGGCACTGTTTAACACTACTGATTGGGAAAATCTGGTACATGGGTTTGGTATGGAAAGGACTGATACTTATGTGAAATACAACGTGGCGTATCCTATTCCGTTAGCTAATTTTCCTACTAAGTATACAACGGGTGATGGTGCAACAGCCGCCGTGAGGTTTACTTATTCGCGTCTGGGTTTTGGAGGTGCGAGAATTAACTCTGTGTTCGGTTTGAATTTTGCCATATTTGACCCTGGCGATTGGGAGATTGTATTTGCTTTCAAAACAGATGTACCGAAAACCTTTGATGACCTATAACTTAAAGCGGGCTATGAAATTATTAAAGTCAAAATTGATTGAAATGAGATTCTTATATCTGGTAATTACATGCATGTTATTCGCAGGCCTGTTTAACGATGCCGCTGCTCAGGACGGCAAAAGGATAACGGTGAAGGGAAGGGTGTTCGACAAGGTATTGCAAAGCGGCAAGCCAAATGTTACCATTTCTTCGGGTGTGCCACCTAAAGCTATTGCTATAACAGGCGCTCAGGGCGATTTTAACGTCACTGTGCCCTTAGGTACAACGCTTTCGTTTAGTCACACCGGCTATGCCATACAATATTATGTAGTTACTTATGTGGATACTACGGCTATCGAAATTTTTCTCGAACAGGGTGCTACGGGTGCCATGCAGGAAGTAAGGGTAGAAGGGTATCGTAACAAAGCAAGAGATGTGGCTACGGGCTCAAGTGCCTCGGTGAGCGGTAAAGCATTACAGGACGTTCCGGTATCTAACGTTGTCGAATTATTACAGGGTAAGGTAGCGGGGTTGGATGTACAAAATAATAACGGTTCTCCTGGTGGCATGGGGAGTATTAACCTTCGGGGCTCTTCGAGTATCAATGTGAGCGGCGATGGTTTCTTAACCCCAACGTCGCCCTTATTCGTGGTAGATGGTGTGCCTATCGATGTAAACAGCGGGTACGAATATGGCTTTCAGAGCAGCGGGCCGGGTATCAGCCCCATCGCTTTAATACCACCCGAAGATATTGAGAAAATTGATGTATTACGCGATGCGTCTGCAACGGCTCAATATGGCTCGCGGGCCGCTTACGGGGTAATTATTATTACCACCAAACGAGGTTTATCTAAAACACCTATCGTACAGTACAGCGCACAGTTATTCCTCAATACACCACCGAAACTTCGCCCTGTAGTGGGAGGTCTCGAAGAGCGTATGAGAAGGGTAAATGCAATATTGCAGTACGATAGCTCGCTGGCTTCGGCAATGGCACTTATCAATATCAATACGCCGTTGTCAGACAGCCTGAACCCTTACTACAATAATTCTACTAACTGGCAGGATCTCTTCTACCGCACCACTTTTAACCAAACGCATACGGTGCAGATATATGGCGGGGATCGTACTTTCAATTATAAAACCAACTTAAGTTATTATTCGCAGGACGGGATTATACAAAATACAGGCTTTAAGCGTTATTCTTTAAGTATGAACGCAACCTATCAGCCTACCGAAACATTCAAAGCAATGATTAACCTGCAGGGTGCATTGGGTCAGCGTCAGGCAGGAAGCGGCGCTAATCTTTCGCAGGACGCTTTAAATAGTGCCGTTCGCTCCTCCTCACTGCTTCCGGCTTCTATTTATTCAGGTACCGGATCGGTTTTCAATTTCGGCGCTATCAGCAGTAATAATAAGTCGGCTAATATATTGGGCTCTTTGGACCTTCAATGGCAATTTGTACCCGGTCTTACGGCCAGGAATAATTTTAGCTATAATTTTAATTCGGGTACGGAAGATGTGTTTGTACCTTCTTACATCAATAATAACCTGGCACAGGGTACAACGCAATACGACCGGCGATATGTAATTAATAACCGGACGGGTCTCGATTTCGTGCAAAATATTACCGAAGAGCTCCTGTTTTCCAGCGGTGCCTTTACCGAAATAAGTGCCGAAGGTTTTCGCGCCACCCGTAACAGATTATCCGGCTTTCCCAGCGACGATATACAGGGGCCTATTGGTTACAATCCTCAGATTAATAATTCAAGAGGGGGAGTGTTAGACAATCTGTCTGATAAAAGACTACACGGTTTTGGCGGTTATGCCACTTTAAACTGGGATACCCGCTACATCCTTGATTTTAACTATCGCCGGGATGCCACTTCCACCAATGGAGCGAACGCCGGCTATACCGTAAACCCCGCAGTTAGTGCCCGCTGGAACTTTGGCCGGGAGAAATTTATAAGCAATACCTTCGGGTGGTTAAAGTTTGGTGCGTTAAGAGGATCGTGGGGACGTAATATTACACCAACAGGTAATATTTTTGACGTCTATGGCCGTTATGTAGTTGGACAACAGTACAACAATAATCCTACCGTTTTCTTGGATATGAGCAGGGTGCCTAATACAGCATTCTTGCCACAAACAAAAACATCAACCAATATAGGAGTCGAATTAGGTTTATTTCCTGAAAACAGGCTGGAAATTAACTATGATGGTTACTACGAGACCACAGATAATGAGCCGAGGGTTATCCCTTTGCCGAATACCAGCGGATTTTTGAACCTTGCATCTAACGAAGTAAGTATTGCAAAATACGGGCATGAGCTAACTTTAACGGTTCGCGTGTTCAGAAGCTCCAACCCGGTACAATGGACCCTGTCGGCGACCGGCGACCTGAAAAGGAGACTGATCACGAGACTGCCCGAGGGCAAGCGCGAATTTGTGTTTAATGTTAATGACGATGGAAAGGTTATTCCGGTGGTATACCGGGTGGGTCGCGACCTCACGCCTTTACTTTATTACAACCGGGGTGTTTACGCCAGTACCGATGATGTGCCGGTAAATCCGGCCACTGGCCTCCGCCAGCAACTGGGCAATCAAAGTTTTTATTTCCAGGGCGGCGACCCCAAGTGGGTGGATGTGAATGGCGATTATGTGATTGACGAAGAGGATATGCTGCCGCTGGGTAATCCTTTTCCAAGAACTACCGGTGGTATCGTATCTAATGTGCAGTGGAACAATTTTATGCTGATTACCCAGGTAAACTATACGCTCATAAGGGATGTTTTAAATGAAGCTTCTGCAAGCGACCTGGCCAATTTCAGCAATAATATCTTTGGCGGCACCGCGCTTCCTCCTATTGAAAGTTACAATTACTGGAAACCCGATGCTGTAGGCAGTACAAGCGGTACCGTAGGCGCTGTCTATCCCAATCCCTTCGATTTTAGAAGATCCGGGGTTTTACAGCCCTTCCGAACCAACCAATCCCTGTTTTTAGAAGACGGGTCTTATTGGAAAATTGGGCAGATAACGCTTTCTTACAACTTTATGAAAGAGACGATTAGAAGATTGGGAATGACTTCTGCCCGCCTTGCATTTACAGCCGCTAATGTGTACACTTTTTCAAAATACACGGGTCCCGATCCTGAATTGGTTTCGGGCCTGGGGCGCGATAATTCAAAAGGGTATCCTAATGCACGTACTTATTCTCTGTCGCTAAATGTTCAGTTCTAAAAAAAGTAAATTGATTCTGTATCAGGCAAAAAATAAAATATAAAATGATGAAACCTATCTTATATTTTTTCACTGCAGCTTTAATAATGGTATCCGCCGGAGGCTGTAAAAAATTCCTGAATGTCGATCCGCCAAGTGATCTTTCGGGTAATAACTTCTGGCAAACATTGCAGGATGTGGAAAATTTTACCAATGGCAATTACGAGCTCTTCAGGGAAGCCACCACCCGTTTAAATATGCAGGCGGGTGCAGGCAACGCCGAATATCCTTTTTTGCCCTTTGCCGGTGAATTGCGGGGCGGTATGGTGAAGGAAAATACCGAGATAGGCTGGGGACGCGGTTATATCGCCGATTTGGCCAATAACAATATCCGCCGGTTTGTTGATTTTAATTATAGCGGAAATAACTGGCGGAATATTTTTAATCATGTGAGGTTTACCCAATGGGATCGTTATTACCGGGTAATTGCAGCGGCCAATATTGCTGTGGACAGGATCGATGGTGTACCCGATCCCGCATTAACATCGGAACTAAAAGCTCACTACAAAGGAGAAGCCGTATTTGTGCGTAACCTCGCTTATTTTTTTATGGTGCGTCAGTTCGGGGATGTAGCTTATTATACTGAGCCTTATTTCTCAAAGCCATTGAAAAGAATGCCAATGGTAGAAGTGCTTAAAAACTGTATCGCCGATGTAAAAACGGCTTACAAGGGCATGAGATGGACCTACGACGATCCCTTTTATGTGGGTATACGGGGTATGAGGGGAGGTGCTATTGCGCTGATGATGGAGATGAACATGTGGCTGGCAGGTTTCGATGCCTCTAACCGGGAAGCCTATTACAACGAAGTAATTGAATTGGGCAACGAGGCTATTAACGAAAACGGGGGCGCTTACGAGTTATTAAACATAAATGATTATATAGAAATATTTAAAGGCAGAAGCAAGGAAAACCTCTTTGGTATACCGCAAAACAGAAATTATGGAGAGCGCTTTGGCTGGAGCGACTTTTTCGACCAGGTAAAATACGATCCGCTTAACCCAACCACGGCCAGTATTCCTTACATGAGCTATACCGCCGATTTTATGAGAGCGTTATACCCCGAAGGAGAACCCGATCAGCGTTTGCAACTTTGGTTTAACCCGGCTACCGCTTATAATGCCAACCGCACTTTTCAGATGAAAAAATTTCTGGTAACTTCTGATCCCAACTCCATCGATTTTAATGACCGTAACGATGCGTCGCAATGTATTTACCGCTTCCCCGATATTTACCTGATGCAGGCGGAAGCTTATGCCGAACTGGGTAACGAGGGAGCTGCAAAAGCTGCTGTGAATGTGGTAAGGGCCCGGGCTCAGGCACAACCCCTCAATCAAACTGGTGATATTTTAAAAGAACAAATATTTTTAGAGCGGGCAAGGGAGTTTATTGGAGAAGGGCATTATTGGTTCGATTGCGTACGCAGCAGGAAAATTATTGATCTGAGTTATAGGTATTGCCATCACGTTACAGTAGACCAGTTCAGGCAGGGGGCGTGGACATGGCCGATAGATCGGTCGGCGCTGGTAAATAATCCCGAAATGACCCTGAATAACTACTGGGAATAATTAAAATGAACACAAGATAATTATTGTTATGAACAAGAAAATTAAAATATGGGCGTTACCGGTAATGGGGTTATTGCTCTTGCTGGGGGCCTGTAAAAAAGACTATTACACCGATACCGGCGTTCATTCGGGTGAGTTTAATGGTACCGTTTTGGACTATCTTAAATCCAAGCCCGAGTATTTTGACACATTGGTGAAAATTATTGATTATGCCGGAATGAGCAATGTCTTTCAAAACGAGGAGATTACTTTTTTTGCACCTGCCGACTCCAGTATCAGAAGTACTTATGAAGTTTGCAATGTGTTTTTAAACTTACTGGGCAGGCCTTCCATTACCCGGTATCAGCAGATTAAGCCGGAGGTATGGCGCCTGGCTTTATCCCGGTACCTGTTTAAGGGGGCTAAGTCTTTAATCGATTTTCCTCAGTTAGACCCCGAAAACATGGCGGCCTACCCAGGTCAGATCTATAACTCTTATGATGATCAGATTATGAATATAGGAGTTATTTACGGATCGGGAGGTGGCGTGCCTTATGCCGGTTACAGGCGGCTGGTGTTGTCTTATATTCCTTCACCCTCCTCAGCACGGGATTTTCAAACCTGGACGCCCACCTGGGTGGCATCGGTAAATGTGCAGCCCAGGAATGGCTATGTACATGTATTGATGTACCCTACCCATTTCTTTGGGTTCGATCCTACGAAGTTTCTTGAAACCGCTATTGCTGCGGGTATTGATTAGGAAGTTAATAATAATTTATTATAATCGTTTTTAATTAGCATGATACACATTAAAAATAAAATAACCGGTTACTGTTTGCTGCTGGCAATTTTTTCAGCCACAATCGTGTCCTGTAAAAAAAGTTTAATAAGCGAGGCACCACTGTACGAACCTTCGCCAAAAGGGCTGGTTACTTTTGAAGATGTGCCACCCGTTCCGTCTGTGGCCGCAGAGAGTACCATCGTTACTATAAAAGTAAGCGGCCTGGGAGGTATGGAGGGAAAGTTTCGCTTCTACATTAATCAAACCCCGGCCGAAGTGGTTGCGGTAACAGATGATGAAGTGCGTATTAAAATACCTATCACGGCCAGCACCGGAACCTGTGCGGTAGAGATTGACGGCCAGTTCTATTTTGGACCCATTATCGATATCCGGGGAAAGCTGAATATTGATCCCACTTTTAACCCCACCACATCGGTTTCTTCAGGTGCAATATTAGGCATCGAACCCCGGCCTTTAGGTGGCTATATGATTTATGGGCCTTTCAGAAGCTATCAGAATTACGATCCGGCCCTGGCTGCTATTACAGGCATCGCTTTTATTGATAATAACGCCTCTCTGTTAATTGCAAGTTCAAGGCCAACCTTTAATATGGGTATTATGGGACTGAACGGCTCCGTCAATTCAGCGATTTTTCTCGATGATAATAAAGTGGTAGCCGGTGGTGTCTTCAGTAGTGTAAACTCAAGAGGTAACATTAGTAATATAACGCGTTTTAATCCCACCGGAAGCCTTGATACTACTAATTATGATGTTTCGGGCGTGGGTTCTCAGCCTGTAGCGGTAGGGCCTGCTTTTAACGGCGGCTTTTCGGGCGCGGTTACCAAATTGTTCAATACAAACGCAGGAATAGTGGCAGTAGGCACCTTTACCGACTATAACAGCATCTTATATGAGCGGTCTACTATCGAAAGTCCCTATATCGATAAAATAAAAATCAGCCAGATCGCCCGCCTCAATACCGATGGTGAAATAGATTCTTCGTTTAATTTAAATGTGGGTGCCAGGCCGGTAGAAGGTTATACCTCGGCCAATGGTTATATTTATGATGCGGTGGAAGTACCCGGCAATAAGCTGCTGGTTGGAGGTAACTTTACAGTGTTTGAAAACCAGCCCGCGAGCCGTATTGCACGAATAGACCTGGCAACAGGAAGAAGAGATGCCTCCTTTATTACAGGTGGGGCTAATGGTGCAATCACTAAAATTACTTATAACAGCACTACCCGCCGGCTCATGCTTACAGGCGAATTTACCAGCTATAACGGCCAGCCTGCCAACGGTATCGTAATGATAGATGAAAATGGCGCTGTCGACAATTCTTTCGTCTTTAAGCCGGTAGAAGGCGGTATACCCAACTTTGCAGCTCAACTTAAAGATGGTAAAATAATGGTGTCGGGTACGTTTAATAAGTATGATGGCATTGTTCGGCCCGGCTTTATGATTCTAAACCCCAACGGCACCCTGGCTGTGGGCTATAACAATATTGGATTTTTTAATGGACAGGTAAACGATTTCGTCGAGTTTCCCAGCGATACCGATCCCTCTATTACTTATGTACTATTGGTAGGGTCTTTTAGCAGGTACGATAGTAAAACAGTGGGCAATATTGTAAAAGTGAGGTTTCAGAATTAAACAGAAGAATTGGTTCGGGTAGCCAATTAGTGTACACTAATAAAGAAAATGAAAATGAAGTATAATTTTTTTGGCAGTTTTGTAGCGGCTTTTTTGCTGATGATGTTTGCAGCCTGTAATAAATCTGTGCAAAACAACCTGGGGGCAGAAAGCAGCGCCGACACAGCAGTTGTAAAAAACAAAGTGCTGTTTATTATTATTGATGGTGCCGTAGGCGACGAAGTAAGAAAAACGCAGGCACCTACGTTTGTGAATATGGCCGATAATTCCATATTCTCCTGGGATGCATTGAGCGACTATGACGATAATGCCAGTGGTAACTATTTAACCTGGACCAATTTGCTTACCGGCACCACAGCGGCCAAGCATGGCGTTACCGGCAATAGTTTTTCGGGCGGAAACTTTTCGCAGTATCCAAGCATTTTTACCCGAATCAAAGAATCTAAACCCGGCATGAAAACGGCCGCATTTACCGCTTCAAAAGCCCTGGCCGATAACCTGGCAGCCGATGCATCGGTAAAACAATCGTTCGAAAATAACGATGTAGCTGTGAAAGATGCCGCAAAAACCGAGCTTTCCTCTACCGATGCCGCTGACCTCGTATTGGTACAACTGCACAATGTGGATGCAGCAGGCGCAGCAGGAGGTTACTCCGTGTTGAACACAGATTATAAAAATGCGATCTTAACGGCCGATGCACAGGTACGGGAAATGATGGACGCGATTGCTGCCAGACCCACTTACTTAAAAGAAAACTGGCTCATAATGGTTGCGTCCAATAAAGGAAGTAATACCCCGTTTATACCCGGCGTAGGAGAAATATGGTCAGCGTTCAAGGACGCCAGACACAATACCATGTTCCTGGCTTATAATTTTACACCTGTTCCCAATTTCAGAATTCAGAATATGGCCAAGCCTACGGTGATTCCTTATATTGGCACCAGCACGTTCTACAGCGGAACGCGTACGCAAAATAAGAGAGCCCGTATGGTCGGCAATAATGAGGTTGGAAATATTGGCGCTACGGGTAGCTATACCATACAATGTAAGGTAAAGTTACCTGAGGTGAATGTAAACTATCCTGCTATTTTATCAAAGAGAGCCACCTTTAGCGGAGGCGTAGTGGGCTGGGTATTCTTTTTGGAAGGTGGAGATTGGCAAATCAATATCGGCCAGTCTGGTTTTGGTAATATACAGGTAAGAGGTACCCGGATTTCCGACAACCAATGGCATACGCTTACTGCCCAGATCACACAGGTAAATGCAAGTACCCGAAATGTAACCGTATTTACCGATGGGCAAAAGACTGCCGCCGCCACCCAAAACATTGCCAGCAGGGGTAATTTAGATTCACCCAGCCCCCTAACCTTTGGAAATAATGATAACGATAATAATACCGGCTTAACCAATTATTTACTTACCGATGTGAGAATATATAATACGGCCCTGCCCGACGATTATATAAAAGCTAATTATTGCCGAACCGATGTGCCCGATGATGAGTATAAGGCTAACCTGCAAGGGTTCTGGCCTGCCAACGATATAGGAGCAGATAAAATTATCAGGGATGCCAGCGGGCACGGGAATCACCTGGAGGTACAGTCTCTGGATCCGGCTATTTTTAATGATGTTACTCCGCGGATTTGCCCGCAAATTGTACCGGCAGTATACCGCTCGGTGCCTAACTCGGTTGATGTTACCATGCAGGTATACCAGTGGCTGGGCATTCTTACACCTCCTTCATGGGGCCTGGATGGTAAAACCTGGCTGCCGCAATATATTGATGTACGATAAAAACGAAGAGCGGAAACTGATTCCGATCAATCTAAAAAAATAAAAAGATACTGATGAAAAATAAGTCTTTACTATCGTTTTTTACTTTGGCTTGCGTTTTATTCGTTGCCTGTAACCGCGATCGGGATTTTGGCTATGTAGATGGGGTGCCGGGCGATGGGGAAGTAAACTCTGGCGTTACCGTAGATACCAGCGTTAAAAACATCGACGCCAGCAAGTATGCTAAAGCCCGCATTTTCCCGGGTTTGGCTTGTGCTACTGAGCCGCGTCTGAATAATTTAACATTGAATATGAATCTGAAATACTTTCCGGCCGATAAGGAGCAGCTTCGTATTTCACAACCCCCTATATTTCTGAACAGCGTGGGTAACCCCCTCGGGCCATTGGTAAGTACGGGCTTGTATGCAGGCCCTGGTGAATTATTGATTATTGATGTGCCGGCCGGGGTGTATTCCTTATTGGCTCAGGTGGGTATTTGGACCTATGACGCATCGGGCAACCCCAACGCGCAGCGAGACCCCATTATTTATTCAAGAACCAGCCTTTCTCCGGGTCGTAATTATTTAAGAAACCTGTATGGCGGGCCGGTGTATATTATTCCCATGAAGCCCCTGGACACGCCGTTGCCGGTTACTTTCAGCAATGTGATGAAAATGCCCGATTTTATCCTGGGCGAAACCAACGAAGCGGCCTGGCAGACAGCAATACGATCATCCTGCGTTCCCTGGCTGGAACTGCGTAGTGAAAATATGATCTTTACTTTATCCAGGCAATCCTGCATCGACAATAACGTTACGGGCTTGAATGCGATTATGTCGGCCTGGAACGATGTGATATTACATGATTATTATGAGTGGATGGGACTCGAAACCAACCCCGCCGATCCGCTCGATCAGTCACCACTGATACCCTGGCGGGCAACCATCGATATTACCCTCCCACCGGGTGCGGGTGGGGTGGCCGGATATCCATTCCGGGCTTTACCCTATTGGGTTTCTGAATGGACCAATCCTACGCATGTATTTAATGCCAGTAGCTGGGGAACTTTTCACGAAATCGGACATAATGCTCAGCAGGGCCAGTACTGGAGCTGGAGCAGTTTAGGCGAAACCACCAATAATCTATTTATCTTTCAAAATGCAAAACGCATAGGAAAATATCCTGCCAAGCATATTACACCTGTAGATGACCTGAACAGTAAAATGGCTCCTGCTGTAGCCTGGGCCAGTTCGGCGCCAGGTGCGCGGAATTTTGATGGTTCAGACGCCGCGATCAACGACCCCTTTGCCCGAATCACACCGTTTTTGCAGATATTTAATAAAATACCGGCCGACTGGGGCTATCCTGGTCAGCCCTCGGGATGGGATTTTATGCCTTACCTGTATAAACGCGTGAGAAGAGCTGTTCGTATTTCTACCAATGATCAGCAAAAAAGAGATTTTTTATATGAGGCTATTTGCGATTATACCCGGCGCGACTGGTCGCCTTTCTTCCGGCAGTGGGGCATAGCGATTAGTGCGAATCTGGCAGCAAGAATGAGCGATCAGTATCCTTTTATTCATCAAAAAATATGGGAGTATAATCCTATTACACAGACGGGAGGCAATGGAGCGCTGGCGCCTAAAGATTTATGGACGGCAACGGTTAACTCCTGGGCCACCAACGAAGGTGCAGCTAATGGAGTAATTACTGCTGCCCTCGACGGTAATTATACAACGTACTGGCACAGTAATTGGAGCACGGGCACCGGACCAACAACAACTCCGTATACAATTACTATAGATATGGCAAGAAACAGTGCTTTGCGAGGCTTTTCCATCGCTTTAAGAAGGAGTGGAACGGGGGTAGCAACAGTACCCAGAACTATTATAGTTGAAACAAGCTTAAATGGTACAGCCTGGACACCGGTGGTTTTTGCGTCAAGCGACGACAATATTATAACAACGGTCAACACACAAGATGTGCAGAATTTCATTTTGCAGAATAATATAAACTGTAGGTATTTCAGGTTAACGATACCATCGGGTAACGGCAATGGCACTGCAGCGGCTCTCTCAGAGATTGATGTATTGTATCCTTAAATAATTATCGCTATACTGAATTAAACAAACAATAATGAGAATCATTTCAAAATATAGTCTGACAATTATTCCTGTTTTAGCGTTGTTGTTAGCAGGCACCTTTACTTCCTGTAAAAAGTACGCAGATCCACCTCCTTATTTCGAAGACGACCTGGATACGACCAATTTGCCGGTTAGCCGCAGGGTGTTGCTAATTGGCATCGATGGGGCGGTAAGCAGCGAAGTGAAAGCAATTGCTCCCGCAACTATTACAGGTATGCTCAACCAGGCCAAATTTCAGTGGGACGCTGTTACAGATGAAATTAGCACCGATGCAGCTTCCTGGAAGACCCTTGTGTCGGGTATATCATACAGTAAGCACCAAATTGCCGACAGCAGTTTTACCTACACACCTCCGCAGGGCGAAGATACACACGGCGGTATGCCACCCTATTACCCTTCCATGTTCTCTTATATACTGTCTTCGGCCAATAAAAGTAATATGAGAACCAGCTTTATCTCATCGTGGCCGGTATTGGTGGAGAGAGTGGTGCCAGAAGTACTTGATCCGATTTTAACCACTACCGATCAGGGGGTTAAAGACTCGGCGGTTAAGAGAATTACTACGGGTAACCCCGAGTTTATGGTGGTTAATTTTAACGCTCCTGCTATTGCGGGTAAAACCGGAGGATTTACACAGGCCAATACAGCCTATAAAAATGCTATTACGCAAACCGATGGGTATATTGGCGAAATAATGGCGGCCCTGAAAGCCCGGCCGGAGTATAATAAAAGAGAAGAGTGGCTGGTGATCATAGCCAACACCCATGGAGGCATTGGCAATAGCTACGGAGGAGCATCATCAAACGAAACGACAGGCTTTATCTTATATTATAACGAGAAATTTGATAAGATGGAGTTTACGAAAGAGGGGACATTTGTGGGTGCAGAAATGACAGGTGCACAGGGAGCGGCGATTCGCGCCGTAATGAGCGACCCCACTGCATACGATCCGGGTACCGGCCCCATGACATTTGAGATGAAAGTGAAAGGAAGCCTCAGCGGTTCTTATCCCGGCTTTCTTCATAAAAAGGAATTGGTCTCGGCAGCGAGTTTGATTGCCGGCGCCTCGGGTACCGGATTTGCCTGCTTCAGTTCCGGAAGTGGCGATGTTAACATCCAGTTTAAGGCCGCTTCAGGAACCTCTCCCAACCAGCGAAAACAAACCGGCGATCTGCGTGTATTTGATGGAGCAAGCTGGCATACCATCTCTATTGTGTTTCGACAGGATAGCGCAGGCAAAAAATGGGTGAAGTTTTATTCGGATGGTATTTACCAGGACGGACATGATGTAACAGATTGGGGATCTTTTGCTTCTACTGCGCCTCTTACGATAGGCTGGGGACAATTCGACTTTCCGACAGCGTTTGTGAGATACAATGTGGCGGATGTACGAGCTTTTAATGTAGCGCTTTCGGGAAAAGAAATTGCAGAAAACCTTTGCTTAACCGATATTACAAAGCATCCCAAATATAATAACCTGACCGGGTTTTGGCCTTGTAATGACGGGTTGGGAGGCAGGTTTAAAAACTATGCTCCCGGTGCGGTGGATAAAGACTTTATACTCGAAAATTCTTTCAAGTGGTTATCCGTTAATCCTTTTCCCTGTACGATCCCTGGTATTACCGACCCGGGAAGGAGATCCTTCCTGCTTACTAATTCGGGCATTGCCAACATTGCTTTTTACTGGCTGGGCGTTCCCGTAAACAGCTCATGGGGTTTTGAAGGAGACAAATGGTTGACGGATTACGAAAACGAGTTTATAGATTTTCGGTAAGATTAGCGGGCAAGGAGGTCGGGGCTCCCAAGCTTCAGGCCTTCAGCCTTTTCCTGACCTTGCACCGGTATCCGGTAAAACGAAATAGTAGGGAAAGCCTAAAGAGGAATGGATACTGCCTTAGGCTTTCAGCTCTTTCCTGTTAGGATCAGAATGGCCCTTGCTCATACCAGCACTTTTTCAATGTTTTCGAATCCCCCGACCGGGCTGAGTTTTTCCCAAAGTATTTGGTAGATATTTTCGGCAATGGGCATTGGAGCGAGCAGTTTCTTATTGATATTATAAATACATTTCGAAGCATTATACCCCTCTGCTACCATGTTCAACTCCAGCGTGGCGGCCTGTACCGAATAACCTTTGCCGATCATGTTTCCAAAAGTGCGGTTGCGGCTATGCAGGGAATAGCAGGTTACCAGTAAATCGCCCAGGTAAACGGACGCAGCGTAGTTAGCCGAGCGCGAATCGGGCTCGTGTTCGCCCACCACAATATGGGCGGCACCAAACTTTCGTAAAAATCCGGCCATTTCATCGGCGCTGTTGGCAATGTAAACACTGAGGAAATTGTCGCCATAATCCAATCCGTGCGCAATACCCGCTCCCAACGCATATATGTTTTTTAAAACGGCTGCATATTGTACGCCTAATATATCGTTGTTTACCACGGTATTAATAGCAGGAGAGGTAAAATAAGTGGTGATTTTTTGAGTTAACTCCGTATCGATGCCGGAAAAAGTAAGATAGGATAATTTCTCGGCCGCTACTTCTTCTGCGTGGCAGGGTCCTAATATTGCAAAATAATTGCTTAATGGCACTTTAAAGTCGCGGGCCAGAAAATCGTTTAAGAGAACATTTTCGGCAGGGAGCATACCCTTTACAGCGGATATTATTTTCTTGTTTTTAAAATCATCCGGAGTCAGACCCAACAGGGTTTCCACAATATAGGCCGATGGAATAGCGATGATGATAATATTGGAAGCCTGTACAACTTTTTTAATATCAGTGTCAATTTTCAGGAGTTTGGGCCGAAGGGCTGCCGAACTTATATAATGAGGATTGTGGGCCTTCTTTTTTATGAACTCGCCGGTAGCGGCGTTCCGGATCCACCAGTTTACTTTATGGCCATTATCTGTAAGTATCTTTGCCAGCGCTGTGGCCCAACTGCCGCTGCCAATGATGCCGAATTTAATTGTCATGGTTTCTGAATGAATAAAAACTATTGGCCTGTTGTGTGCAGGTTACCACCAGGTCGTTAATACATACATGCCCGGGCAGAGCGGTAACATAATGGGCAATTTCTGCCACATCTTCGGCTACTAAGGGCTCAAGCCCATTATACACTGCATCAGCAGTTTCATTATCTCCTTTGAAACGAACCGTCGAAAATTCGGTTTTCGTTGCACCGGGATGTATAGCTGTTACTTTTATTTGGTGAGGTAATAAATCGATACGCATACTTTCACTCAATGCGGTAACCGCATGTTTGGTTGCGCAATACATATTGCCCTGCACATATACATTCTTACCCGCTATGGAACTAATATTAATAATATGTCCGCCACCCTTTCCAATCATCAATTGAACCACGGCATGCGATATATAGGCCAGTCCTTTCAGGTTGGTATCGATCATCGCGTCCCAGTCATCCAGGCTGGCTTTATCAAAATCATCTTTTCCCAGTGCCAGTCCGGCATTGTTAACCAATACGTCAATCGTCCGCCATTCTTCCGGTAAACTATCAATGGCATCGGCCACTTCCTGGCGGTTGCGTATGTCGAAACTTAATGGAAGTACAGGACTTTTGTAGGTTGTTTTTATTGATTCGGCAACCGCTTCGAGCCGTTCTTTTCTTCTGCCCGTTATGATCAGGCGATGGCCTTCCGAAGCAAACCGAACGGCAGTAGCTTCACCAATACCCGCAGTAGCGCCGGTAATTAATATTGTTTTTGTATTCATCTTCTTCACAATCGGGTTAAATCAAACGGTTGGCAATAGCAATATCCGACAAAAAATCTTCCAATACCTGGTTGGTTTTTTCGGGTTCTTCCAACATTCCCATATGCCCCGAATTGCTTAGCACTTTTACGGTAGATATAGCCGGCATTGCAGCCTGTTGGAGTGTGGGCTCTAACGGAATAAGATTGTCCGATTCGCCTAAAACAAACAGTACCGGCACCTTGCTTTCTTTCAAAACAGCAGTTCTGTCGGGCCGGGCCATCATGGCTTCATAATAAGCTATCAGCGCAGCAGAGGTGAATTGGGTATAGCTCTTACGAAAAAGGGTGATCAATGTAGGATTATTTTCCTGGGTTTGTGCGGCAAATAAATGGGCCGGCTGTGTATCCAGGAAGGCATCTGCGCCGTTTTTTTTAATAAAGTCAATCGACTTGCGTCGCGCAGCTTTTTTTTCTTCCGTATCAGCGCCGGCGGTGGAATGGAATAGGCCAAAACCCTCCAGTCTGCCACCATATTTTTCTGCATAGGCCAGCGTGGCATATCCTCCCATACTATGTCCTGCGAGTACCAGTTTATCCAGCTCCTCCGCATCGGCAATCGCATCCATACAATCGGCAATTCCTTCCATGCTTACATCGTCTGTTAATTCAGAATGACCACTACCGGGAATATCCGGTGTTATTACAAAAAAATTCTTTTCTAAATAACTCGCCTGCTCCTGCCATACCGTGCTGTCTTCTCCAAATCCATGCAAGAGAATAATGGCTTTACCTTCGCCGCCTGTATTATAGCTGACGAGCCGGTTGTTGATGGTGATTGATTTTCTTTCCATAGTCTTTTACGAATGGTTTATTTTCTTAGAACTAATTCTTTTAATAATTGCCAGCAATAACAATGCCGCGGCCACCACGCAAAATACTTTTGAAATCCAGTCGCCATATTTGGTGTAGAAGGTTTCGCTGACAAAGGCTGCCACTTTCTGTTTCAACGCGCCCTCTTTTTCCCAGTCCAATTGCTGGGTGATGTGGCCATAAGGATCAATAAAACAACTGACACCTGTATTAGCGCTGCGGGCCACCCATTTGCGGCTTTCAAT
Organism: Paraniabella yanshanensis; assembly: GCA_040393015.1. GTDB lineage: Bacteria > Bacteroidota > Bacteroidia > Chitinophagales > Chitinophagaceae > Niabella > Niabella yanshanensis_A. The sequence continues at coordinate 114,506 of JBEBUZ010000001.1, read as the reverse complement.
CGCACGCAGCCTTGCATAGTTCATGTGTTGCCGGTATCCCTCGGTATTACCCCACCAGCCATCGTTGGTAATGACGCAGATAAGGTTGGAGTTTTTACGGTTGAAATCGGCAAGATAATCGCCGTAAATACTTTCATAACAAATGGCCGGCGTAACGTTGAAAGACCGGTTGGGGGTGGGCAGATTTTTCGCCGAGGTATCTCTGGCATATCCGCCGCCGGTACCGCCAAATTTTTCAAAAACCGGCGCCATAAAACTTAGAAAGCCAGGCAATACCTCCACGCCCGGCACTAACTTCGACTTATGATATACCTGTATCTGGCTGCTGTCGCATAGAATGGCACTGTTATACATCTCATAAAAACCCATCCCGTTCTGAAAAGGTTTGGCATACCGGCTTATCTTTTCATCAAACTCCCGGTATCCTTCCAGGCCGGTAAGCAGGTTCACATGCGGATTATTTTTCAGAAAATTCCATAAGGGTTCGAGCCTGGCGTTTTCCTTCAGTCTGGTTTCGTCGCTCTGAAAAGGGATGGCGGTTTCGGGCCATACTACGAGGGCGGTATTTGCATCGATTTGCTGTTGCGAAAGAGAAATTAATTTTTGTAATTGTTCTTCCTGTTTAGTGGCGTCGAATTTCAGATAGGGATCGATATTGGGCTGAACCACCACTACATTGTACTTATTGTGCTCCAGTGTTAAGTCATTTTTTATAAACAAAGAGAAAAGAACAGGGCCGAGTATCAGCGCTATCCAGGCCAGCAGGTTTTTGAAATAATGTACGGTTCGGCCTTCTTTCAGGTATAGCTTCCAGATATAAAAGACCATAATATTGCTCAATAATACCCATAAACTCCCACCCGATGTGCCCGTGTATTCGTACCATTGTATCCAGCCCGGACGGGTGGCAAAAACATTGCCCAGGGTGAGCCAGGGCCAGCTCAGGTCCCAGTTATGATGGATGTATTCAAACACCAGCCAGAAAGCAACGATCGACAGGCCGCCCACCCAACCTTTTAAGTGTTTTTTAGTGAGAAAATACAGCAGCCAGGGCAGGCACATAATCAGACTGTTGGCAAAAAAAGCGCTCAACCCTCCTTCCACGCTGGCTTTGGCAACCCACCAGGTAACCAATACATTCCACAGGATCATATGGAGATAGCTGAGGCCGAAAAAAGTTGCAGCATTTTTACAACGGTCGGCCAACATCAGCATAGGTACCCAGGCTACAAAAATAAGTATCGTGAGGGGCGAGGTAGGCCAGGCAGCCCATAGCAGCAGAGCGCCCCCTATAGCAAGTACCAGGTTCTTTCGAAATAAATGCATGGCGTAAAGCTAAGGGAATTCAGGATTACCTCATTGTTTAACAACCAGTTTTTCGGCTGAAAAAGAAATGCTGCATTTCCCCCAATGGTTTAAACGCGCTTCTGTTACTAAATGGGTATCACGGCTTCTGTTTTTCTTCTTTCGCCAATTTGCTGCCGCCACATCGCATAATATAAACCCTTTCTTTCCAGGAGTTCGGTGTGGTTACCTGTTTCCGCTATTTCGCCCTTCTCCAAAACATAAATACGATCTGCATGCATGATCGTAGAAAGTCGGTGGGCGATCAGTACGGTTATCTGGTCTCGTTTGGAGGAAACCTCCCGGATGGTTTGCGTGATTTCTTCTTCGGTGATGGAATCCAGTGCCGAGGTAGCTTCGTCAAATATCAGGATATGCGGATGACGTAGCAAGGCTCTCGCAATGGCAATACGTTGCTTTTCGCCGCCACTCAGTTTTAGGCCTCCTTCGCCTATAACCGTTTCAACCCCCTCCTCAGCTCTTTGCAGAATGGATGCCGCGCTGGCTTTTTGCAGGGCTTGTTGCAGTTCTTCTGCGGTTGCCCCAGGGTTTACAAACAGCAAATTTTCCTTAATAGTGCCGGCAAACAGTTGCGTATCCTGGGTAACAAACCCTATCTGGCTGCGTAGTTCATCAAAATCTATGTCATTACCGTCGATACCATTATAAAGAATCTGCCCTTCAATGGGGCGATAAAGACCCACCAATAACTTCACGAGCGTACTCTTACCACTTCCACTGGGTCCCACAAAAGCAATCGTCTCTCCTTTTTTGATGTCAAAAGAAATATTGTCTAAGGCCTTGAACCTGGCTGTCTGGTGTTTGAATACTACTGATTTAAATTCCAACTCCTCTACCTGGCCAATATATTGGGGCGTTGCTGGTTTTGGCTCTGCCTTTCTTTGCATCAGGGTATGAAAATTTTGTAAGGACGCTTCGGCCTCCCGATAGGAGAGAATAATATTCCCTATTTCCTGCATGGGGCCAAACAGAAAAAAACCGTAAAACATTAAAGACAAATACTGACCCGGTGTGATGGAGCCTTTAAATATCAACCACAGCAAGGTGAATGCGATAACCTGCTGCAAAAAATTGACCAGGGTGCCCTGTATAAAACTCAGTGCCCGAACACTTTTTACTTTTTTAAGTTCCAGCCCCAGTATCTTAAAAGTATTATTATTAAGGCGGCTGATTTCCTGCCTCGTAAGCCCGAGACTTTTTACAATTTCAATATTGCGCAGGCTCTCCGTGGTAGTTCCGGCAAGGACAGTGGTTTCTTTTACAATATTTTTTTGAATGAATTTGATTTTTTTACTCAGCAGACTGGTTACCACCGCCACCAGAAAAATTCCGAGTGCATATACAGGCATAATGCTCCAGTGTAAGCGAAAGGCATATACCGAAACAAAGACGACGCTGATAATGATCACAAAAAAGACATTGATGAAACTGCTGATAAATTTTTCGGTATCGCTTCGTACTTTGGTAAGCACAGACAGAGTTTCACCGCTACGCTGATCTTCGAAGTCCTGAAAAGGAAGTTGCATGGAGTGTTTTAGCCCATCCGTAAAAATGGTGGCCCCAAATTTCTGTATGATCACGTTTACAAAATAGTCCTGAAACGCTTTGGCAATACGGCTCACCATTGCTGTGCCAATCAGCAGTAGCAGGTAAAAAAACATGCCGTGATATCCTTCGCCACCAAAAAGATACTGATTTTCAGAACGGGGTAAAGTTTTTTCCGAATCGAAATGATGGGGATGGTTGGCAAACAGATCCAGCAGGTTCCCGCTGATCATGGGGGCGAATAAAGAAAAAACCTGGTTGACTGTTGTAAGAAACAGAGCAAACAGTACCAGCCATTTATAGGGTTTAAGATAGTGTACAAGAATGCGCATTCGTAAAAATGATATAAAGCTAAAAAGAAATGACGGGAGAATAACAAAATAATAGGGTGAATGTTGATCGGAAGATCTGTACGGAAGGAAAAACCGGAACAAATTGTTTCGGCCTTTGCTATCCGGACGAAAGGACGACGTTTTAGGGAATTTATAATTTAAACAATAATCAAATTAAGCAGGTAGGTACAGGACAGTTGCCCCGGAAATTTTCAGCATCTTCACTTTTTAACGGTTGTTTTCATGAAATGTTTGCCATAGCTTCGGCGAATTGTAAGAGATTGTTTTAAGTATGAAGAGGATTATTCCCTGGATTTTTTTTTCATTGGTGCAAGGTATATTATCAGGCGATTTGTCAGCCCAACCCTTATTCGGCGCGGATGAGCTGGGCAGAACATTGATTCAGAATGATGTGGCCGGCAACCCGCGATCAGGTAAGCATATTGCCTTATTTTATTTTTTATGGCAGGGAGACAAGGGTTCGCCTACCTCGCCGCACAACTGGGATTTGAGCGAAATTGTTAAAAATCATCCCGAAGTACTGGAGGATAGCCGAAGCGCGCACTGGGGCGGCGGTATTGGTTCGTATTATTTTTGGGGGCAGCCGGTTTATGGGTATTACCGGGGCGATGATTACTGGGTGCATCTTAAAAATATGCAATTATTTACCGATGCAGGGATAGATCTCCTGGTACTTGATGCCACGAATGCCATTATATATCCTCTTCAATCCCAAGAGCTGATGAAGGCCGCGGATGCCATAAGGGCCCAGGGAAAAAAGCCGCCAGCCATCGTATTTTATACCAATACTGCTTCGGGTAAAACAATGCAGCAGATATACAACCACTATTATAAAGAAGGCGCCCCCTACTACCATCCCGGTTGCTGGTTTTACCTCGATGGAAAGCCGCTTATTATCGGGGTGACGAGCGAGGCCAAAGGAAAAGATTATGAAACCTTCTTTACCTTTCGCGAATCGCAGTGGCCCACGGTTCCCCGGGTGGCCAATGGCTGGCCCTGGATCAGTTTTAAAAGGATGCCCGAAGTGCATTATAATCTTCGCAGCGAACCCGAAATTGCCAATGTTTCCGTTGCTCAGCACCCCAATCCGCGTGCAGGCATGGGTGGCTCTGCCTTTTATGGCAACCGCGATAACTGGGGCAGAAGTTATCGGCAAAACAAGCATGGCGACCCGCGTTCCGATATCCTGTACGGCTATAATTTCCAGGAACAATGGGATCATGTTCTGCAACAGGATCTGCCTTTCATTTTTGTTACCGGGTGGAATGAATGGATTGCCGGCCGGTGGAAAAGTAGCGACAATAACCCTGAGCATGCCAATTTTTGCGACCAGGCCAGTCCCGAATACAGCCGCGATATTGAACCCAGTTTTACTGCCGGGTTAAAAGATAATTATTTCATGCAACTGGTAAATAATATCCGGCGGTATAAGGGAATCGAAAAAAATAAAACCGCGCTACCCGTGAAAAACATACACAAGTTCAACGACTGGGAAAAAGTTTCTTTAATATATAAGGACTATACGGGCGATACACAGCACCGCCATCATCCGGGCGCACAGTCAAAACCCGAAGTGATATACACCAACACAACCGGCAGAAATGATTTCCGCCTTGTTAAAGTAGCGCACAACAGACAGCATCTTTTCTTTTATGCCGAAACCGTAAATGAAATTACACCTGTTTTAGGGGATAACTGGATGCGTTTGTATCTCAACTGGGATAGAAGAGCTGAAACAGGTTGGAATGGATATGACTACCGCATTATCCGGGGTAATACCCTTCAACGATATAGCGGGAATACCTGGATAACCGTAGGAAAAGGGTTGCTCAAAAATAAAACCCACAAAAACAGGCTGATGATCACGCTTCCACTTTCCCTGATGGAAGGAAAAAGCCCCCGGGATTTTGAATTCAAATGGACTGACAATATGCAGCAGGAAGACCCGATGGATTGGTATATAAATGGAGATGCGGTGCCGGGTGGACGGTTTAATTATGCATATATGCCGCATTAAAATATAAAGGAATCAGGATGATGAAAGTTATCAAAAAATGGTGTTGGTTATTGATTGTAATGCCTGGAATCGCCAGGGCTCAGCTTCCACCCGTTTTTGGAGAGCTGGCAAGCGAAAAAGCGCAGCCCGTTACCACGGTAACACATTACCTGTCGCCCGTACGTATTGTATGGCAAACAGAAAATGCCGGCGATCATATCAAAAACGCTTCGCTTTTACTCAATAAAGGGAACGGCCAGGCGATTCTTCCCAAAGGAGATATGTGCGTACTAAAAAGTAGCTGGGGTGTGAAGCCCGCCTTACTATTAGATTTTGGCCGGGAATTGCATGGAGGATTACAACTGGTAACTGGTATGTACCCCGGCGGTAAGCCCATAAAGCTGAGAATCCGGTTCGGCGAATCGGCAAGCGAAGCCATGAGCGAAATAGAGCCTGTGCAAAATGCCACTAACGACCACGCCATGCGCGATATGATAGTAGAGCTGCCCTGGCTCGGTAAACTCGAAGTGGGAAACACCGGGTTCCGCTTTGTGCGTATAGATATGATGGATGCCAATGTGGAATTGATTCTAAAGGAAGTGCGGGCGATGTTTACTTTCCGCGATATCCCCTACCTGGGATCCTTTCATAGCAGCGACACCTTGCTCAACAAAATATGGATGACAGGCGCCTATACGGTTCACCTTAATATGCAGGATTATTTATGGGATGGCATCAAGCGCGACAGGTTGGTATGGGTGGGCGATATGCATCCCGAGACTGCCGCTATTGCTGCGGTATTCGGGTACAATGAAGTGGTGCCAAAAAGTCTCGATCTTTCCAGGGATATAACCCCCTTGCCGGGCTGGATGAATGGCATTAGTACCTATTCCCTGTGGTGGATCATCATCCATCGCGATTGGTATATGTATAATGGAGATCTGACTTATCTCCGGCAACAAAAAGACTACCTGGAAAAATTATTGGATCATATTGTTTCGAAGATAGACGACAATGGAAAGGAAACTTTGGACGGAACCCGTTTTCTCGACTGGCCTTCCAGCGAAAATAAAAAGGGAGTGGATGCAGGCTTGCAGGCCATGATGGTACTGGGGATGCAAGCGGGAATAGACCTTTGTAAAATTTTGAAGGAAACCCATAAACTAAAGCAATATGAAGCAGCGCTGGTTAGGTTGCAAAGTTATGTACCCGACGCCAACCAATCCAAACAGGCTGGGGCGCTGATGGCGCTGGCCGGTTTAATGCCTGCCGACAAGGCGGATAAGGAAATTATTAGCGTAGGCGGTGCCCGTAATTTCTCTACTTTCTATGGCTACTATATGTTGCAGGCAATGGCCAAAGCCGGTAACCATCAGGGAGCCCTGGATATGATCCGCACTTATTGGGGCGCCATGCTCCAATTAGGTGCTACCACTTTTTGGGAAGATTTTAACCTCGACTGGCTGCCCGGCGCTTCCCGTATAGATGAACTTCCTTTGCCCGGCCAGAAAGATATTCATGGCGATTATGGCGCCTACTGTTATATAGGATTCAGACATAGCCTTTGTCATGGATGGGCGGCAGGGCCCACGCCCTGGTTGAGCGAACATGTGCTCGGGGTTAAGATTGCAGCGCCCGGCTCAAGGGTAGTAAATATTAAGCCAAATTTGGGGGATCTGGAGTTTGCGGAAGGAACTTTTCCAACACCGTACGGACTGATCAACGTGAAACACGTAAAACAGCCCGACGGTAAGATAAAAACTACGGTAAAAGCGCCCAAAGAAGTAAAAGTTGTTTTGGAGAAATGAGGATAATATTCAGAAAATCGTTGAGAGTAAGAAAGACAAACAGTGCGGCAAATACGCTGTTACCAAACAGAAACGCAGGCAACCCGATACTTAGGAGGGTTGTGCCGGTAATGTTGCTCGCCCTTCATCCACTCTTATCCTTAGCTCAACCCAGTCTGCTTCCCGTCAATCTCCGTGTGGAGTATAAAAAAAACGATTTTGCAGATAATCCAAAACCAAGATTCAGTTGGGAATTGCAATCAGGCGGGCGTAATCAATTTCAAAGCAGGTATCAGATAATTATGGCTTCTTCACCTGCATTGCTTACACCCGAAAAAGCAGATATATGGAACGCCGGTGAAATAGCATCCGCCGAAACAAATCAGGTTGTTTATGGTGGACAAACCCTGCAATCCAACCGTACTTATTACTGGAAGGTGAGAAGCTGGAACGGCAAAGCGGAGCCAGGCGCCTGGAGCGAGGTAGCGCGGCTGCATACAGCTCTCCTGCATCAAAGCGACTGGAAGGCTGCCTGGATCGGATACGATGTAAATGACTTATCGGTTAACAAAGCCTACCATCTTCCACCGGCACCCTACCTGCGCAAGGAGTACACCGTAAAAGCTGGCATCAAAAAAGCCAATTTATATGTAACGTCTCTCGGTTTGTTCAGTTTCTATATCAATGGCAATAGGATAGGGGAGGATTATTTTACACCGGGATGGACGGATTATAATAAGCGGGTGTACTACAATGCTTATGACGTAACCAAAGAACTGAAGGCGGGCCGCAATGCGTTAGGAGCCGTGCTGAGTACCGGGTGGTATGCGGGTTACCTGGGATATGCTTTATTAGTGGGAAGTCCTGTTAAACACAGTTTTTACGGTAAAGTGCCCCTGTTAAGGGCGCAGGTGGAAATAGAGTACACCAACGGATCGAAGGAAACACTTATAACAGATGGAACCTGGAAAGCTGCCACCGGCGCTATAAGGGAAGCCGATATATTAAATGGGGAAACAGTGAATGCCAACCTCGAACCAAAGGGATGGAGCGAGCCCGGCTTTAATGAAAGTACCTGGAAAAGCGTCCAGTCCTTCCCCGAAAAAGCAGGCCTGCTCTTACAGTTATATCCTGGAAGTCCGGTGCGGATTATTGAGGAACTCAACCCTGTATCGGTATGGCAGCAGGCCGAGGGTAAATACCTCGCCGACCTGGGGCAAAACTTTGCCGGGGTGATAAAGCTAAAAGTAAAAGGTTTACGGGGCGATACCCTTGTTATCAGGTATGGGGAAATGCTTCATCCCGACGGAAGACTGATGACCGAAAATCTTCGCCGCGCACGCGGTACCGATACCTATGTGTTAAGCGGGGATCCGGAGGGAGAAACCTATATGCCTCAGTTTACCTACCATGGTTTTCAGTATATCGAAATCAGCGGGCTTCGCAACAAACCAGCTCTTTCTGATATAAAAGGGATGGTGATGAGCGCCGATATGCCCGCGGCCGGCCGGTTCAAAACCAGCGATCCTTTGCTCAACCGGCTTTATGAAAACATTATCTGGACGCAGCGTTCCAATTATTTTGATATTCCTACCGATTGTCCCCAACGGGATGAGCGGTTAGCCTGGACCGGCGATGCCCAGGTGTATATGCGCTCGGCGGCATTTAATAGCGATATCGCGGCCTTCCATACCAAATGGATTACCGATTTGAACGACTCCCAGTGGCCCAATGGTACTTATCCCGTATACGCGCCCATGCCCGTTGGTGCCGATGGAAAAGCCGCTATCAGAGCCAGCGATACCTATTCGCCCGGCTGGGCAGAAGCAGGCATTGTTTGTCCGTACAATATTTATAAAATGTATGGCGATAAAAGGATAGTAGAACAATCCTGGCCGCATATGCAGGGCTATATGAGTTTTCTCGAAAAGAAAAGTAAGGGAAAGTACTATTTCCCTGAAGCTTCTTTTGAAGAGATTGTTCCCAAAGGAGGCTTTGGCGACTGGCTGTCGGTTGGAAAGAAAACACCCCCGGATATGCTTGCCACCATTTACTATTTTTATTGCGCCGATATGATGAGAGAGATGGCGATCGGGTTGGGCGATACCGCCGCCGAAAGGAAGTATCGCAGGGTTGCCGAAAAAGTGAAAGCCGCATTCGCCGCCCATTATATCGGAGAAAACGGACAATTCAAAACGGATACTACTGCCTATGGTAACGGCGGGGGGTATGTAGACGGATCCCTGGGCTTTTCAGGTCATACCCAAACGGCTTATAACAATGCCATATATGCCGGCATATTGGAACCGCAGCATTTAAAGCTGGCCGGAAAGTACCTGAGGGAACTGGTTATACAGAACAATAGTCAACTCTCTACAGGTTTCCTGGGCTTTAAACCTTTGCTCCCTGCACTGTCGGCCACCGGAAGCAGCGATCTGGCCTACACACTTATTAAGGATACCACTTATCCCTCGCTGGGCTTTGAGGTGGTGAACGGCGCTACTACTATTTGGGAAAGATGGAACAGCTATATCAAGGGCAAAGGTTTTGAAAGCAATGCGGGTATGAACTCGTTTAACCATTATGCCTTTGGAGCCGTATGCGAATGGATGTTTCAGAATATGGCCGGTATTGTACCATTGGAACCGGGTTTTAAAACCTTTATGATAAAGCCCGAAATAAATTCTGCAAAAGTCGGTTTTACCGAAACGTCGTATCATTCTATTCGGGGTAATATTTCTTCCTCCTGGAAAAAAAACAGAACCGGTTTTATACAATCTGTAACCGTTCCTGTGAATACCCGCGCCAGGGTATATATCCCTGCTGCCAAAGACCGCATTTCGATAGAGGGTGAAAATATTGTTCGGGCCCTGGGCGCTTCGGTGAAAGAAGCCCAGGCGTCTTTTACCGAGGTTGAAATAGGTTCAGGCAGTTACGAGTTTGTAGTGCAGTAGGGAACGCCAGCGCATACGTTGGACTTTGGCAAAGCTTGATTGCATTTGGGATTACATTAAAACAGGTTAGCAAAGTTCACATGGCGATACCATGTACTGTTTTTTGCTATTTCCAGCTCCTCATAGGAAAACAGCCTGGTTCTCAATTCAGCTCTTACCAATTTCTCAATATCTTCCGTGAGGCGGGGTACTTCGTTAGTTACAATTTCAAAAATGAATTCACAATCCACGCCAGTATAATCATGTGCAATCCGGTTGCGCATTCCTTTTATCTGTTGCCAGGGGATCGATAAATATTTTTCTCTTGTAGCGGGGTTGATTTTGGCTACATGGTCACCTATAGTTGCAATGAGAAGCAATGAAGCGTTGAAATATAATTGGTCGTTAGCATTGTAAAAATCAAATGCATCAGTAAAACCGCTCCTGTAAATATTGATCTTCCCTGCAGCTTCAAGTATTGTCAATAAGTAAACAAGATCGTTCTTAGGCTGCGGTTGCATATTTCATGTCCTTTAAAGCCCGATGAAGAATAATAGGTTCAGCAAAATCTTTCAAAACAATATCAACCGGAATATGTAAACTGGATTCAAGATATTGCTTTAAAGCAATACGGGTATCGTAGTTAAGCTTTTCTTCCAGCAACAGATCTATATCCTTAAATTTTTCACCCCTTGCAAAAGAACCGAAAACACCTACCCGAGTTATTCCAAACCGGCGAAAAACATCGTTATCCCTAAGGAACTGCTGAAAGCTATAAAAGTCTCGCACCTGCATACTATGCAAATTTATGAAACACCAATGAGAAAACAGATTCCTATTATTCCTTTGGAGCCTCTTTTATTTGCGCCAGTGCTGCGACTGCCTTATTTTCTGGCGTACAGAATAAAGCTGGCCACAGATTTTCAAATACAACTACGCCACGGATGCACGAATGAAGGGTTTTTTAATAGATTGTCTATTCGTGCATTGGTGGCCATCTCTTCTTTCGTTGTACAGAATGCCACTGGGTAACAAAATACCGCTTTGCCTGATATACGGGTGAAAGGCTTATTTTTTTAATCACAAAGCAATATATCATGAAAACTATTTTATTTTCCCTTCTCCTGTCTGTCAGTTCAGCAGTAGCATTTGCCCAAAAGTCGGATGTCGTTTCCGCAGATTCAACCGCTCAGGCGCAAAGAAACAGCATGCCGTCGAGATTATCTATGACACCCACTACCACCAGGCAAACACAGGGTCAAACTTTTGGTGAGAAAGTAAACCAGGGTTTGCAGGCTGGAGGTACGGAAAAGAAAACCGATACCGGCGGGGTTAAAAATGAAAAGCAGAAAACGGTAGCAAGCTCAAGTGTTGGCGGAATGAGCAAACCCGGTGGCGCTGTATCTTCGTCCTATGCTGCGGGAAGGGTAGTGGACGAGCCGCAAAAACCAACGGGTGTTAAAGGGGAGAAAAAGCAGGATGGAGCCGGGGAAAAGTAGGGGTAGGGGAGGGTCTCCCGAAAGCGTTCGGAATAAGAATGGAATTTTCTTAAGGGATTAGCTATTCGTGCATTGGTGGCAACAAGGTTCGCCGTGGCAGCGTGTTATCACCTGCCACCATTCATCGGGCAAAACGGGCGGCATATTGGTTGGTGAAAACACCAACCAGGGCGAAAAAACATCTATTTATGCATTGGTGGCCGTATCTACCTTTGTTGTACGGATTTTACATATCTTCCTTACAACCTGATTTTATCGGTATTCCTCCAGTTCTTCACTTCAACACCATTGCTTTTTTTGAATTCGGTTGCTCCGTCGTATAAAAGCAGGCCGCCTTTTTGGCCACTGATTTCTTTCCATTTGTACATAGATCCTAACAGGTCTTCCTGGAAGGTTTGGGTCGATTTAATTTCAATGGGGAGCAGCTTTGTACCGGTATCTATCAGCAAATCAACCTCAATACCTTTGTTGTCGCGCCAATAATATAATTGAATATTTTTACCCGAATTGTATTTTCTTTTAAGCATTTCCGTTATTACATAATTTTCAAACAAAGCTCCCCTGAAATGCGAAAGGCTTAACTCTTTTAGGGTATGTATACCCAGCAACGAACAGGCCAGCCCGGTATCAACAAAATATAGCTTTGGCGTTTTTACAACCCGCTTATTAAAATTTTTGTAGTATGGCGGCAGTAAATAGATAATATAGCTACTTTGCAAAATACTTATCCAGGCATTTGCTGTTTTTACATCAATACCGGCCGACATAGCCAGTTCGGCGATATTCAATTGTTGGGCGGTTCGTCCGGCACATAACTGAATAAAGCGATTAAATAATACCGAATTTTCTATATTTCGGAGCAGCTTCACGTCCCGTTCAACATAGGTTCTGATATACGCTGGGTACCAGGTTGTATACTTCCGTTTTCTGTCGTACAATTCCGGGTAGCAACCCTGTATGATCAACTCAAGGGTATTAAATTTTTTGTTGCCGAATGCTGTAATTTCATGATAGGTAAGCGGCAGTAAATCGATATAGCCAATTCGGCCGGCAAGTGTTTGTGATATAGACTGCTGTAGTAAAAAATTATTACTGCCGGTTAAAATAAACAAACCTTCTTTTCCGCTTTCATCCAATACCTGTTGTAAGTAACTAAACAATTGGGGAACACGTTGTGCTTCATCTAATATAGCGCCTTTAGGAAACCTCGACAGAAAGCCCCTCGGGTCAGATTCTGCCATTTGCCATTCATCGGGGTTTTCCAATGACACATATTCTTTCCTGGGAAAAAGGCTTCTTGCAAGTGTTGTTTTTCCGCTCTGCCTCGGCCCCACAATAGCCAGGGATCTGAATTGTTTACTATAGGATCGAACAAGCTTTTCTGCGCTTCTGTTTATCATCTTATAAAGGTAGTACAAATCTGGTAATTAACTACCATATTTGTACCAATAAAATTTTTATCATTTATCGTAAATCAGAGATACTTACCTCCCGCCTCTTCCTGTTGGGGCTGCTATACCAAGGCGTAACTTCATTCGTGCATTGGTGGCAACAAGGCTCGCCGTGGCAGTGTGTTATCACCTGCCACTATTCATCTGCAAAACGGGTGACTTATTGGTTGGTGAAAACACCAACTAAGGCGAAAAACACCAACCAGGGCGTAATTGGTGGCAATACGATTTGTGCGCGCCCTGAGTTGGCATCGTGAGTACATCCTAAATCATCCATCTCAAATCAGAAATCCTTACCCCGTCCATCCTTCCCTGTCGAGGCTCCTGTACTGTATGGCTTCTGCCAGGTACTCGGGTTTGATCTGCTCGCTTCCTTCCAGGTCGGCAATGGTACGCGACACTTTTAAAATACGGTCATAGGCCCGGGCCGATAAATTCAGTTTTTCCATCGCTGTTTTTAACAGCATTTGCCCCACATTGTCAATTACGCATATTTCTTTCAGCATTTTGCTACTCATTTGTGCATTGGCATAAATACCCGGATGATCCTTATAACGGGCAGCCTGAATTTCTCTTCCCTTAATCACTCTTTCCCGGATGGTTTCGGAGTTTTGCTGCTCACGGATATTGGATAGCTCGCCGAAAGGCACCGGCGTCACCTCCACATGCAGATCGATCCTGTCTAACAGCGGCCCCGAAATTTTATTCAGGTATTTCTGTACCGCTCCCGGCGGGCAGGTGCATTCCTTTTCCGGATGGTTATAAAAGCCGCAGGGGCAGGGATTCATCGAAGCGATCAGCATAAAACTGGCCGGGAAATCCAATGCTATTTTCGCCCTCGAAATAGTAACCCGTCTTTCCTCCATGGGCTGGCGCATTACTTCCAGTACGGTACGTTTAAATTCGGGCAACTCATCCAGAAACAACACGCCATTATGCGCTAAGGATATTTCGCCCGGCTGCGGATTCCCACCACCGCCAACCAATGCTACGTCAGAAATGGTATGGTGCGGCGACCGGAAGGGGCGTTTGGAAATAAGCGTGGCATTTTCCGGCAACTTGCCCGCAACCGAATGTATCTTGGTTGTTTCCAGCGCTTCCTGCAAACTAAGAGGAGGAAGAATGGTGGGCAACCGCCTCGCCAGCATGGTTTTGCCGGCACCCGGCGGACCGATCAACAAGGCATTATGGCCACCTGCCGCAGCAATCTCCAGGGCACGCTTGATATTTTCCTGCCCTTTCACATCTGCAAAATCTATCTCAAAATCGTATTGCGAATCGAAAAACTCCTCGCGGGTGTTCACAACGGTCGTTTCTATTCCTGTTTCTCCATTTTCAAAAAAAGCAATAACCTGTTTTATAGTATCCACCCCATACACTTTCAGGTTGTTCACCATCCCGGCCTCCCGCGCATTGGCCCGCGGCACAATCAAGCCTTTAAATTCTTGCTTACGCGCCTGAATGGCGATGGGAAGGGCTCCTTTTATCGGCCTTATGGCGCCATCCAGACTCAGTTCGCCCATAATAACATAGCGGCCGATCGCCTCCGTATTGGCTATTTGTTCCGATGCCGCTAAAATACCTATCGCAATCGGCAGGTCAAAAGCACTGCCGCTTTTTTTGATATCGGCCGGGGCCAGGTTTACGACCACCTTGGTGCGCGGCATTTCGTAACCATTGGTTTTAATGGTGCTTTCCACCCGTTGCAGGCTTTCCTTTACAGCATTATCGGGTAAACCCACAATGGAAGGGTCTTTCCCGCTTGTCATCCAGTTTACTTCAATGGTGATAGGTATAGCTTCCACCCCATAAACGGCGCTTCCATTTATCTTGATTAACATAGGTTGAAGTTAGGAAATAGTGGTTAATAATCAGCAGTCATACCGTGGTTGATTATTTTTTATTTTAGGAGCCCGGCGGGGGAACAGGTGGCATCGGTTTTGCGTCGCACACTTGTACCGTGCAATACAGGGCATCGCCGGTATCGGTTTCGGCAGATGGAAATATCGGCTTCATACAAGCCGGGCTGTATAAACACAATACCTTTCTATCCTAAAGATAATTAATTTTTTTTAGCCACAACGTCAAGGTTCACCTTCACTTCGTCGCCCATCGTCATGCTGTTTTTACCGATCCCGTATGCTAACCGGTCCAGGGTAAAACCGCCCGTGAAACGGTAGCCGTTGGCCTGTGCCTGCGCCACAAAATCGAACTGAATATTTTTAGACACTCCATGCATGGTAAGGATAGCTTTAGCGGTATACCTATCCTTTCCCTTAGCGCTGACGGACGTTGTTTTGATGCCAATAACAGGGTATTTTTCCGCGTCGAAAAAATCGGCTCTTTTCAAATGCGCATCGCGGCGGGTATTGTTGGTGTTGATCGTATTGACATCTACGGTTACGTCAAACAGGCTCGATTTTAAACTTTTCGGATCGAAGGCTATTTTTCCTTTTAATCCTTTAAGTGATCCGTCTACGTCCAGTCCCATATTCTTAATAATAAACGATACCTTGCTGTCAGCATCAGAAGGGTTCAGGTTCTGGCCAAAACCTGCGGTATATATTAGGGATATCAATAAAACTGCTATCGTTCTTTTTAGCATCATAACCTGTTTTTTTGAAATTGTTGAAGTATAAATATAATAGTTAATCATTAATTACACATGGCAGAAAAGGCCGGTCTGTTTTAAACACTCAAAGCATTTACATTTAATACTGCCCTGTGCCCAGCATTACCAATGTACAGGCTTCTAAAGGCTGTATTCCTTTTTCCTTAGCTCTTTTGGCGAGGCTATAGTTTTCGGCGCCCGGATTAAAGATGATGCGTTTGGGATTTAAGGAAAGGATATAATCTTCATATTCGTTCTGATTCTGTTCATTCATGTACATCGTTACGGTGTCGATATCTTTTTCCCCGGGCAAATATTTTTGGATATCCACATCATCAACCCGTCCGGCGCGCCGGCCAATAGCCACTACTTCATGACCGTGAGCCCTTAGTTTTTTCAAAGCCATATTACTGTAGCGGTTGGGATTTTCTGAAGCGCCGAGGATTAATGTTTTTTTGCTCATAGAGGCAAAGTTACATACAGGACTTAATATACCTGTATGAATACTTCGGACGGGATTTTAAGCTTTCTACTTAATTTCCTGTATTGATAAAAATATTGCGGTGCGCTGCACCTTATTGCATGTCGTATATATTGAATGAATGTTTTTGCCGCGCTGCGGCTATAGAGATTTTCGCTGCTCTGCAGCTATGAGGGTTATCGCTGCTCCGCGGCGAAATAAAAAGTATAAAAAAGCCACAATCTAAAAGAATGCGGCTTAATATAGTTCTGTTTTTAAAAAACTTACACCAGCATTCGTATTGGCTCTTCGAGCAGGCTTTTCAGGGTTTGCAGGAAAGCGGCTCCGCTGGCGCCATCTACTACCCGGTGGTCGCAGCTAAGCGTTACCTTCATGATATTGCCGGGAACCACAGCGCCATTTTTCACCACCGGTACCTGCGATATACCGCCAATTGCTAAAATACAGGCATCGGGCGGGTTGATGATGGCTGTAAATTCATCTACGCCAAACATGCCCAGATTGGAAATGGTAAACGTATTGCCTTCCCAGTCTGAAGGCTGTAGTTTTTTGTCTTTGGCTTTTTTAGCAAAATCTTTTACTTCAGCCGCTATTTGTGAAAGAGATTTAGTGTCTGCAAAACGAACCACCGGTACCAGTAAGCCTTCGTCTACCGCAACTGCTACACCGATATTTATATGCTCATTGGTGCGGATGGTATCGCCCAGCCAGCTGCTGTTGATAGCAGGATGCTGCTTCAGCGCAATAGCGCAGGCTTTCAGCACCAGATCATTGAAAGATATTTTTACAGGACTTGTTTCGTTCAGTTTGGCACGACCGGCTACTGCTGCATCCATATCAATGCTCATGGTAACGTAGAAGTGCGGCGCAGTAAACTTGCTTTCGGCAAGGCGTTTGGCAATTACTTTGCGCATTTGCGATACAGGTTTATCTTCAAAAGAAACCTGTCCGGCCGGTGCTGCAGCAATGGCCGGAGCTACTGCTGCTGCTGCGTTCTGTTTAGGAGTGGGCGCAGCAGCCGATCCCGGTGTATAATTATCGATATCCGACTTGATAATGCGGCCGCCGTCTCCGCTGCCTTTAATGGCAGACAAATCGATGCCTTTTTCAGCAGCTAATTTTTTAGCAAGGGGAGAGGCTTTAATACGCCCGCCATCGCTACCCTCATCCCCCGAAGGAGCGGGCGCAGCTTCCGTAGAAGCGGCATTGTTTTCCGTTGTTGCAGGTGCTGATTCGGTGGTTGGGGCGGGAGCAGCAGTTCCGCCGCCTTTTATAGCGGCAACTATTTCCTCTACATTTATCTTTCCACCGTCCCCAATGATAGCGAGCAGATCATTTACCTGTATGGTCTCGCCTGCTTTGGCTCCCTGGTATAATAACTTGCCGTTTTTATAGCTTTCCAGTTCCATAGTGGCTTTGTCGGTTTCAATTTCGGCCAACAAATCACCTTTTTTAATATCGTCGCCCACATTCTTTGCCCAACTGGCAATCACGCCTTCTGTCATGGTATCACTCAGGCGGGGCATCAATACTACTTCTTCCATTTTTGAGATATCGATCGAAGCTCCCGGAGCTGGGGAGGCTTTTTCGGGTGCCGGCTGCTCTTTTTTGGCCGGTGCTTCGGTTTTGGCTTCCTCTTTCGGCGTCTCAGCCGCACCGCTTTTACCGTTTACCAGTCCTGAAATATCTTCGCCCGGGTCACCCACTATCACCATCAGGTCATCTACCTGTAATTTTCCGCCATTTTCTACCCCAAGGTAAAGAATGGTGCCGTCTTTGTAGCTTTCCAGCTCCATCGTAGCTTTATCGGTTTCAATTTCAGCCAGCAGATCGCCTTTTTTTACACTATCGCCCACTTTTTTGTGCCAGGTCGCTATCACCCCTTCTGTCATGGTATCACTCAACCGGGGCATTAAAATTTTTTCAGCCATTTATATTCAATATTTCGCCCGAAATTAGTGAATTATGTGTAAAGTCGACAAGTAAAAAAAACCGGAAAAGCAGAAGTTTTTTTCAAACCCGACGGGTGAGGGCAGAAGATCCAGATACAGTTCCGGTTGTGGAAGCTCGCCAATATATTTACCCCGCTGTTTTTGTATTTTTTTTATCTATTATAGATAATAGAAGCTTTTTCACCGATAAAATTAATTTTTTAGATTTTTTTGTACGTTTGAAATAGATATCCTACCTTTGCCGTCCAAAATTTAAAGGATAAGGAATGCCTACAATTAACCAGTTAGTACGTAAAGGAAGACAAATAATTAAAGCAAAGAGCAAATCGAGGGCTTTGGATCAGTGTCCTCAGCGTCGTGGTGTTTGTACCCGTGTATATACTACTACCCCTAAAAAGCCAAATTCGGCGCTTCGGAAGGTAGCAAAAGTTCGTTTAACTAATAAAATTGAGGTTATTGCTTACATTCCGGGTGAGGGTCATAACTTACAGGAGCACTCCATTGTATTGATCCGTGGTGGAAGGGTAAAGGATTTACCCGGGGTAAGATACCATATTGTACGGGGTAGCCTTGATACTGCTGGTGTAAAAGACCGTAAGCAAAGCCGCTCCAAATACGGTACTAAGAAAGCGAAGAAATAAGTAATAATTAGTAATTAATAATTGAGAATTAATAATTAAAGATAATGCGTAAAGCACAAGCCAAGAAACTCCCTTTAGCGCCAGATCCAAAGTTTAATGATAAACTGGTTACCCGTTTTGTAAACAACCTTATGTGGGAAGGTAAAAAAAGTGGAGCCTTCACTATTTTTTACGATGCCTTAGATAAAGTGGCGAAACAAACCAATGAAGAGGGCTACGAAGTTTGGAAGAAAGCTTTGGCAAATGTTACCCCGGCGGTAGAAGTACGCAGTCGGCGTATTGGGGGTGCTACTTTCCAGATTCCATCGGAAGTTCGCCCCGACAGGAAGATTTCCTTAAGCATCAAATGGCTGATTCGTTACAGCCGCGACCGTAACGGCCGCAGCATGGCCGATAAACTGGCTAACGAAATCGTGGCAGCAAGCAAGGGTGAGGGTGCTGCGTTCAAAAAGAAAGAAGATACGCACCGTATGGCGGAAGCGAACAAAGCGTTTGCTCACTTCAGAGTATAAGTTTTCGACTCCTTCCGGGTACGGAAAAAAACCGGAAGTAGCATCAAATAGGTTTTAAAAGGCCTGTCCACAAAATTGGACAGGCCTTTTAACGTTTGAAAACCATAGGTTTTATGCTGAATGATAAAGTGTTTACCCCTAAAGACAGTTATAATGGGAGAGATAATTTTGTTTTTAAAGTAAATCCTTCACAAAAGGGAGGTTTGATGTAAAGGATGCAAATTAAAAAGAGAATCTTTTAAACGAAACTGGGGATTATGTTGTTTTTAGCCGGTTAACCAGTTCAATATATTCCTTCATTGCGGCTTCCTGCTCTTTCCCTTTTTGCCCGCTCCAGGCGTTGTGTTTAGCCTTATTTACAATATCAAAAGGATTGGAGGGCGGGTCGGTATGCACATCGCCTTCAGTAGATTGCTTGTAAAGGGCGTACAGTTGAAGCAATATGTCGTTGGCTGGCTTTTCGCTTAATGTTTTGCTTTCGGCCACGGCGATTTCAAATTCCTGTTGGATATTCATAACTTTTTCCGGGAAAATTACTTTAAGAAACCCAAATAAAGCCGATACTTGAAAAAACTTGTTTATACGCAATAAAAAATGCCACCAGAGCGGTGGCATTGAATGAGATAAGTTGTACGGTTATTTGGTAATTTCCGTAATAGCGTGGCCGATACATCCATTGGGCATTTGTATGCGCAACATCGCGGCAACGGTAGGAGCGATATCGGTCATATACGTTTCGCGGTTCGTTTTTCCCGGTTTAATACCCCAGCCGTACCATACCAGAGGGATATGGGTATCGTGGGGGTTCCAGGTGCCGTGCGTAGTGCCGGTTCCGCCGGGATTGCCTTCAAACCATGCCGGGTAGGGTATAACCTGGATGGTACCCGACCTTTTATTATTATGGCCGTTAATAGTACGCTGTTTAATGGGCTCGGGTATGGGCTCGGCGCCTATATTTTCGATATCAATTACAAATTGTAGTTCGGGGATTTCCCGCAGAAAGCTCAGAGAAGCTTTTTTAATGGCATCGTAATCCAGCTTTTTCTCTTTGATCAGTTTTCGGTTAAAATGAATCTGGTAATTCATGTTGGAGATAACCAGTTTTTCTGCTCCAAATGTTGTTTCGAGCGATTTATTCAGACTTGATATGATTTTTTTCAGTTGGAGGAAGTCGGCCGGCATTTTATTTTCCTTCATAAAATTGATGGCATGGGCTGCGCCGTGGTCGGCAGTCAGAAAAACCAGGTAGTTGCCTTTCCCCACCTTCAGATCGAGGTATTTGAG
This sequence comes from Paraniabella yanshanensis, assembly GCA_040393015.1. GTDB lineage: Bacteria > Bacteroidota > Bacteroidia > Chitinophagales > Chitinophagaceae > Niabella > Niabella yanshanensis_A. The sequence goes on along the minus strand of JBEBUZ010000001.1, from coordinate 94,096 downwards.
GAATTCGCTGAGATCTTTGTCCAGCCGCAGATAAACATCTTCCATTTCGATAGCGTTGGGACCAAACATGTGTCCCACATAATCGGTGGAAGCCAGGTTGATGGTGAGGAAGTCGGTAATCGCATCGGCGCCCAATTGATTACCATCAATAGCCGCTTTTGCTGCGTTAAGTGTTACGGTATTGCCAAAAGGGGTGGTTCTTAAAATGTCTTTGTTTGTTTTGAATATTTCAGACAATACGTGTGGAAATTGGCTGGCAGTTTCTCCTTTAAAACGGCCTTCCCATTTATTATCGTCGGCTGTGCTTTGCTTGTAGGTTTCTATAGGGTAGAGGGTTGTCCAGGGTTTGGCCAGCATTTTTTCGGGTTCGTTGCGGGCGTTGTAGTCTTTTAGCCATTTAGGCAGTTCGTTCATGTACCAGGTACTGGTAATAAAATTGCCGGTGGCTCCGTCGTACCAGAAAGCGCCGGTAGGGTTATGCCCTGCGGGCAGGATGGAGGCGCGGTCTTTTAAGGAAATACCAATCACTTTTGATTCAAAATTGGTAGCCAGTCTTAGTTCATCGGTTATTGTAGTGGCTAATAAATTCCGGGGCGACATTTTACCCGCGTTGGAAGAGGAACCCACGCTCTGCACGGTAGAATCGTCGGTACAATAAACACTTTTGCCCGATGCCTGATCGATCCAGTTATTGCCGGCAATGCCATGGATGGCCGGGACAGAACCGGTAAACACCGTAGTATGTCCGATTGCTGTATAGGATGGTATATAATTAATAAATGTGTTTTCACAGCTAAAGCCTTCGTTTAACAGCCTTTTAAAGCCATCGTTGCTATAGCGTGCGTAATACCGGTAAAGATAATCCCAGCGCATCTGGTCGGCTACAATACCTACTACCAGTTTTGGCCGGGCAACGGGCTGACTAAATGCACTAAGCCCTACAAAGAACAACAGGAAAAATGGAGATAATCGTTTCATTACTATTAGTTTTTTCCAAAAGTAATGATAATGGGTTGTGATACGCGATTAATTTTAGGGGAAAGGGCATAAAAATAAGCCTGCGCGCTAAACCTAACGAGCTTTTGAATATTGATTCCCCTGGGGAAGCTAAGACACCATTTTGCCCTGTTTCCACACAGGCGACCTTTATTTTTTGAAAATTTAAAACAAGAGCACCAAAAAAAATGTTTAAAAATTAGATTATTCCAAATCTTCACTGTACATTTGCACTCCCATTTCAAAACGGGTATCTAACAATGTCGCAAAGAATCAGAATAAAATTACAGTCGTACGACCACAACCTGGTGGACAAGTCAGCAGAGAAAATCGTAAAAACAGTACGTAGCACCGGCGCTGTAGTAACCGGTCCGATTCCTCTGCCTACACACCGTAAAATATTCACTGTTCTGCGCTCTCCGCACGTGAATAAGAAGAGCCGCGAGCAGTTTCAATTGGCTACGCACAAAAGATTGTTAGATATCTATACTTCTTCTTCCCGTACCGTGGATGCTTTGTCTAAATTAGACCTTCCCAGCGGTGTTGAAGTAGAAATTAAGGCCTAAGGCCTTCGCCGGCCGAAGGGCAGGCCAACCAGTTCTTACAAAAAATGTCATCTCTCAACCCGCCGTTGGCGTGGGAAAAGAGCTCTGATTCAGATAAATGTCTCTCAAAAAAAGAGACCAACATAAAACAAGCCGTTCAGGGTTTGTTTACTATCAGTACTTCCCCATAAAGGAAAAGGTTGATAGTTCCGATCCCGATGATAAATCGGGATGTGGATGGGATCGATTAAGGCACCATCATGCCTCAAAGTCCCAATAATCCTGAAGGCATCAAACTTTAAATGATGAAAGGTATTATTGGAAAAAAATTGGGGATGACCAGCATCTACGATCCGACAGGTAAACAAACCGCCTGTACGATTATTGAGGCGGGTCCATGTGTAGTTACACAGGTTAAAACAAAAGACACAGACGGTTACAACGCACTTCAGTTGTCGTTTGGCGAAAAAAAGGAAAGCCGCACTAACCTGGCTGAGAAAAACCACTTCGCAAAAGCTAACACCGCACCGAAAAAGTTTTCAACAGAATTTCGTGATTTCTCGATAGAAAAGGCTCTGGGTGACACCATTGGCGTTGATATTTTCTCCGAAGGGGAAAATGTTGCCGTTGTGGGTACTTCCAAAGGAAAAGGCTTCCAGGGTGTGGTAAAACGCCACGGTTTCCATGGTGTGGGCGAACAATCTCACGGTCAGCACGATCGCCAGAGAGCCCCGGGTTCGCTGGGTAACTCCTCTGATGCCAGCCGTGTTATGAAAGGTATGCGCATGGCAGGCCGTATGGGTGGTGAAAGAGTGAAGATGAAAGGTTTGAAAGTAGTGAAGATTTTCCCCGAAAAGAACTATATACTGGTGAGCGGCTCGGTTCCGGGTCATATCGGTTCTATTGTTTTAATTCAAAATTAATTTAACCCCCAACCTTAACATTAATATTAAAGAAAATGCAAGTTGAAGTTTTAAATATACAAGGTAAGGGTACCGGCCGTTCGATCGAATTGCCTGATGATATCTTCGCTATCGAACCCAACGATCACGTTATTTACCTGGCTGTTAAGCAATATCTGGCCGCGCAGCGTCAGGGTACCAACAAGGTAAAGACACGTGCAGAAGTAAAAGGTTCCAGTAAGAAATTGCACAAGCAAAAAGGAACAGGTGGCAGCCGTAAGGGTAATATCCGCAACCCTTTATACAAGGGTGGTGGTACCATATTCGGACCCAAACCACGCGATTATAGCTTTAAGCTGAATAAGAAAGTAAAAGACCTGGCTAAAATATCGGCTCTTTCTTACAAGGCCAAAGAAAATGCAATCATGGTGGTGGAAGACCTGGATTTTGAAGCGCCCAAAACAAAAACCTTTACCGGTGTTTTGAAAGCTCTTAATATTGGCGACAAAAAATTAATGTTTGTTTCGGCCGAGCCTAATGAGAGTGTTGAGCTGTCTATGCGCAATGTACCCACCGTTTTAGGAGTGTCTTTGAGCGACCTGAATACTTACGATATTGTAAACTCAGAAGTGCTGTTACTTACAGAAAGTGCTGCTAAGATCTTTACAGAAGAAGAAATAGAAGAATTAGCTAATTAATGCGATTCAATCGGCAACGCTAATATGCGAGAATGAGGAAAAGCATAGCGGCAAATTATCATACTATCAAATTATAAAGAAGATGAATCCGTCTCAAGTTTTAATAAAACCGATTTTAACCGAAAAGGCAAATGCCCAGCAGGAAAAACTGCGTCGTTATGCTTTCAAGGTTGACAAAAGATCAAACAAGCTGGAGATTAAGAAGGCTATCGAAACTTTTTATGGTGTAAATGTTACCAACGTAAACACTGTAGTTGCGCCGGCAAAAAATAAAACCCGCTATACCAAGGCCGGTTTTATCAAAGGCCGTAAACCTTCTTATAAGAAAGCTTACGTTACTGTAGCAGAAGGGGAAGAAATTGACCTGTACGCAAACTTATAAGTTCATAGTTCGTAGTACTACCATGAACTATGAACTATAAGCTAAACGAAAGGCAAACAACCGCCGCGAAGTGTTGGAATTTAAAAATCGTTAGACGAAAATAACAATGGCAGTAAAGAAATTTAAACCGATGACAGCCGGAACCCGTTGGAGAATCGGGAACGCTTTCGCTGAATTGACTACTAATAAAGCTGAAAAGAGCTTATTAGAGCCTAAGAAAAGTACCGGTGGTCGTAACTCTTCGGGTCGCCTTACCATGAGATACAGAGGTGGCGGACACAAACAAAAATATCGTATCGTAGATTTCAAGCGGGATAAGCGGAATATTGAAGCTACCGTTAGTTCTATCGAATACGATCCGAACCGTACCGCATTTATTGCCTTGCTGACATACAGCGATGGCGAAAAACGATATATTATTGCTCCACAGGGTTTAACAGTAGGCGCTAAAATTATCAGCGGCGATGCAGTAGCTCCCGAAATTGGTAATGCCCTGCAGTTGAAGAATATGCCTTTGGGTACCAACGTACACAATATCGAGCTGCAACCGAACCAGGGTGGTAAAATATCACGCAGCGCCGGAGCATCTGCTCAGTTAACCAACAAGGAAGAAAAATATGCTGTATTAAAAATGCCTTCCGGTGAGCTGAGAAAAGTACTGATCAACTGTTATGCTACAGTAGGGGTGGTGAGCAATAGCGACCATAGTTTACAGAGCATGGGTAAAGCCGGTAGAAACAGATGGAAAGGCATTAAGCCGAGAAACCGTGGTGTGGCGATGAACCCTGTGGATCACCCGATGGGAGGTGGTGAAGGCCGGGCATCGGGCGGACAGCCTCGCAGCCGCAACGGACAATATTCAAGAGGTCTGAAAACCAGGACGAAAGGTAAGGCCAGCGATAAGTTGATCATTCAACGCAAAAACGGAAAGAAACTTTCGAAATAATTCATAATCAGAAATTTGAAATTAAGATATGGCTCGTTCAATTAAAAAAGGTCCTTATATAGCTACTCACTTAGAAAAGAAAGTGTTGGCCATTAATGAAGGAAATGCAAAAAAATCGGTGATCAAGACCTGGAGCCGTCGCTCCACTATCTCGCCCGATTTTGTAGGCCACACTTTTGCAGTTCATAACGGTAACAAATTCATACCGGTATATGTGACCGAGTTTATGGTTGGTCATAAATTAGGCGAATTTGCGCCAACCCGTCAGTTCAAAGGACATGCCGGTAACAGATAATGAGTGATAATAAATAAATAAGTAGGAGAAGGAGATTTTTCCGGATCCGACATTTGAAACTTTAAAAATGGAAGCAGTAGCAAAACTTAGAAATTATCCAACATCACCCCGTAAAATGAGGCTGCTGGCAGACCTGATTCGCGGCCAGAAGGTTGATTTGGTATTGGCTGAACTGGAGCACAATCCTAAGCATCCTGCGGTACCTCTTCGTAAACTGGTTTTAAGTGCTATCAGTAACTGGAAGCAGGCGAATGAGGGTGGTGATGAGACCGGGCTGGTAGTGAAAACTATTTATGTGGACGGTGGCAGAACCCTGAAGCGTATGCGTCCTGCACCACAAGGTAGGGGATATCGTGTTCGCAAACGCAGCAATCACGTGACTTTGGTGGTAGATACCGCTGTAGAAAAGACTAAAAAGCAAAAGAAATCCTGATCAGAATACAGGGCCAAATAAAAATAAAAACAAATAACAGCAACCATCAGGGACCTGTTAGATGTAACCAGAAATTTTAAAACAATATGGGTCAAAAAGCAAATCCAATTGGCAACAGGTTAGGTATCATCCGCGGATGGGAATCTAATTGGTATGGAAGCAAAAGAGACTTCGCGTCTAAGTTGATAGAAGATAACAAAATCAGAACATATTTGAATGCCCGTATTAACAAAGGGGGTATTTCTAAAATTGTTATCGAAAGAACTTTAGGCAAATTAATCGTAACAATACATACATCCAAACCAGGTATTATTATTGGTAAAGGCGGGGGAGAGGTAGACAGGATTAAGGAAGAACTGAAAAAATTGACCGGCAACGACGATGTGCAGATTAATATCCTTGAGATTCGCCGCCCCGAAACCGATGCAATGATTGTAGGCGACACTATTGCCCGCCAGATCGAGAACCGTATCAACTACAAAAGAGCTACCAAAATGGCAATCGCCTCGGCACTTCGTATGGGAGCTGAAGGTATAAAAGTGAAGTTGAGCGGACGTTTGAATGGTGCGGAAATTGCCCGTAGCGAAGAATTTAAGCAAGGACGCGTACCTCTGCATACCTTCCGTATGGACATAGATTACGCCAACGTATTTGCCCAAACTGTTTACGGAAAGATTGGTATTAAAGTGTGGATATGTAAAGGTGAAGTGTTGGCCAAAAGAGATCTGAACCCGAATTTTATTTCCGGCAGCGATAAAGGAACTTCCGGTGGAGAGCGCCGGGATCGCAGAGATGACAGGAGAGGCGATCGTCGCGGACCCAGAGAAAGAAAGAACTAAAAGTATTGAGTATTCAGTATGTAGGTATGAAGGCAGGCGATTTTACTAATCCCGATCCGGATACCCAAATGCTAAAATCTAAATTATATGTTACAACCGAAGAGAACAAAGCACAGGAAAGTACAGAAGGGTCGCATGAAGGGCGATGCTAAAAGAGGTACAACAATATCGTTTGGTTCCTATGCTTTAAAAGCATTAGACTCTCATTGGATTACCGACCGCCAGATAGAAGCGGCTCGTCAGGCACTTACCCGTAGTATGAAGAGGGAAGGTAATGTATGGATCCGTATTTTTCCGGACAAACCCATTACCAATAAACCAGCAGAAGTTCGTATGGGTAAGGGTAAAGGTAATCTCGAGTACTGGGCAGCCGTAGTACAGCCGGGTCGTATCATTTTTGAAGTGGATGGAGTAAGTGAGGAAATTGCGCGCAGAGCCTTACAACTGGCTTCGGGTAAATTACCTATTAAGACCAAGTTTACCATGCGTCGGGATTTAATAACAAATTAAGGAGCTAATGTGCTGATATGATTATGTGATAATTATATGATCAGCACCGATAATAAAATTATCACATCAATAACTCGTCGTATTATCAAATTAATGTTATGTCAAAAAAAAGAGAATTTTTAGAGAGCATAAAAGGATTGAGTGTGGAGGATCTGAAAGTGCAGTTAGAGCAATCCAAACAAAGATTAAAAAAGTTGGAGTTTGCGCATGCTATTACTCCGCTTGAGAATCCAATGTCTATTCGCGGCCTGCGCCAGGACATAGCCCGCATCGAAACTTTGATCAACCAGAAAAACCCGGTTGAACAAGCATAAAACGTCCAAATACGTTAAAACGACAAATTAGTTAAAATGTCTGAAAGAAATTTAAGAAAAACGAGAACTGGGGTAGTTACCAGCAATAAGATGGAAAAGACCATTACTGTTGCGGTAGAAAGAAAGGTTAAGCACCCTATCTACGGTAAGTTTGTGAAAAAAACTACCAGGTTTCATGCACACGATGAGAAAAATGAGTGCAGCATAGGCGATACAGTTAAAATTATGGAAACCCGTCCTCTTAGCAAACTGAAAAGATGGAGACTGGTGGAAATAGTTGAGAAGGTTAAATAGATAGTTAGTACTGAGTATTCAGTATGTTGAAAAAATACAGGTATCCAAGTACTAAGTACTAAATACTATAAATACTAAAAAAAATCGTAAAATGATACAGCAAGAGAGCAGGTTAAACGTAGCAGATAATAGTGGTGCTAAGGAGGTACTTTGTATTCGTGTGTTAGGAAACAGCGGCCAGCGTTATGCGAGAATCGGCGATAAAATTGTAGTTACCGTTAAGGATGCAATGCCTGCAGGTGGTATTAAAAAGGGTACCGTAGCTAAAGCGGTAATTGTGCGCACCACTAATAAATTACGCCGTAAAGATGGTTCTTATATCAGGTTTGATGATAATGCAGTGGTAATTCTGAATGCGGCTGATGAACCCAGAGGTACACGTATTTTCGGTCCGGTAGCCAGGGAATTGCGTGATAAAGGATACATGAAAATCGTGTCGTTGGCTCCTGAAGTTCTTTAAGAAGCTTAAGGCTGAAAGCCGGAAGCTAAAAGCAATAGACGTTAAATAACATCAAGCTTTAAGCATTGAGCTTTAAGCATTGAGCATTAAGCATAAAAAAATGAGTAACAGATTTAAACCCAAGTACAACATTAAGAAAGGCGACCAGGTGGTTGTGATTACCGGTGCAGATAAAGATAAAACCAAACCACGCCTTGTAAAAGAAGTATTGGTAGATGAGGGTAAAGTATTGGTAGAAGGCGTTAATATTAAAACACGCCATTCCAAACCTTCAGCGCAGAATACAAAAGGTGGAATCCTGAAAATTGAAGCCCCTATCAACATCAGCAATGTAATGTTGTGGGATGCCAAAGCTAAGGCGCCATCCAAAGTAAAACGCGAACGCGAGAACGGAAAAACAGTCCGTATACTAAAAAAATCGGGCGAAAAAATTTAATCATTACAGCGATTAATACAATAATAAGATCATGAGCACAAAAATATATACCCCCAGGCTGGAAGCAAAGTATAAAAGCGAGGTAGCGCCGGCTTTGGTGAAAAAGTTTGCTTACAAAAGCGTGATGCAGGCTCCTAAACTTGAAAAAATTTGTCTGAACCGTGGCGTAAACGGTGCGGTTACGGATAAAAAGCTGGTGGATGTTGCCGTAGACGAACTATCAACCATTACAGGTCAGAGAGCGGTGATCACTCAGTCGAAGAAGGATATTTCGAACTTTAAACTTCGTAAAAATATGCCCATCGGCGCAAGAGTTACTTTGCGTGGCGAGAAAATGTACGAGTTCTTAGACCGACTGATTTCAGTGGCTTTACCCCGTGTGCGCGATTTTAAAGGAATCAACGAAAAATCATTTGATGGCCGTGGCAATTACACCATGGGCGTAACCGAACAGATTATTTTCCCGGAAATTGATATTGATAAAGTGAACAAGATCACGGGAATGGACATCACTTTTGTTACTTCAGCCAATTCAGATGAAGAAGCTTACGAATTACTGAAGGAACTGGGTATGCCTTTTAAGAACATCAAAAGAAACGAAGCATAAATAAATAAAAAATACCAAGAACAGGATACTGTTGCATCCGTTGCAGACCTGGGATTGGGAATCTGAAATTTTAATAACGACTATGGCAAAAACTTCAATAAAAGCCCGTCAGCTAAAACGCGAAAAATTAGTTGAGCAATATGCGGCTAAAAGAGAAGAGTTGAAAAAAGCCGGCGACTATGCCGCTTTGGATAAGCTTCCGAAAAACTCCTCTACAGTACGGCTGAAAAACCGTTGTCAGCTTACAGGCCGTCCAAAAGGTTATGTGCGTTACTTTGGCATTTCCAGGGTTGCGTTAAGGGATATGGCTTTGAACGGCAAAATTCCGGGGCTGAAAAAAGCGAGCTGGTAGTTTGGTTGGACACAGATACAAAGGTTAGACTTATGTTTAAAACCAGGTATCATTAACCAAGAATTAGTATCAAAATATTAAATTAACATCCTGGTTTTGCCAGGACAATTTTAAAAAGATTATGGTAACAGATCCAATAGCAGATTTCCTGACAAGAATTCGTAATGCCCAGATGGCGGGTCATCGTATAGTTGATATTCCGGCCTCTAACCTTAAAAAGCGCATGACCGAAATTCTGTACAAACAAGGTTACATTCTTAAATATAAATTTGAAGAAGATAACAAGCAGGGTATCATAAAAATCGCGTTGAAGTATGACGTGGATACAAAAAAACCTGCCATTCAAAGCCTCGAAAGAGTGAGTCGTCCGGGTCTGCGTCAGTACGCCAAACCAGCAGAGATCAGAAGGGTGAAAAACGGACTGGGTGTAGCTATCATTTCTACTTCCAAAGGGGTGATGACCGATAAAGAAGCCAGAGCACAGAATGTTGGCGGAGAAGTTCTTTGTTATATATATTAATAGAATAGCTGATCATACATTAAGCCGTACCTATGTAGGCTGACCGTTGATAGCAAGTGAATAAAAGTTTAATTTAAAAATCGACAAATTACAATGTCACGGATAGGTAAAAAACTGATCACTGTACCCGAAGGAGTTACAGTAACTGTAGGAAGCGATAACGTTGTTACAGTAAAAGGGAAAAAAGGCGAGTTAAGACAAGCCGTAAATCCTGATATTAAAGTAGAAGTGAAAGATGGGGAGATATCTCTGAGTCGTCCTTCTGACCAGATTCAACATCGTGCACAGCATGGTTTGTACCGGGCTTTAATCGCCAACCTCGTTCAAGGTGTAACCGATGGTTTCGAGAAAAAACTGGAGCTGGTGGGTGTAGGTTATAAAGCTACCAACCAGGGTAACCTGCTGGATCTTTCCCTGGGTTACTCGCACAACTTTATTCTGGAAATTCCGTCGGAACTTTCAGTAGCGACAGAGCAATTGAAAGGACAGAATCCGATTATCACCCTTTCGGGAAGTGATAAGCAACTGCTGGGTGCGGTATGTGCTAAAATACGCAGCCTGCGTAAACCCGAACCCTATAAAGGAAAAGGGGTGCGCTTTGTAGGCGAGGTAGTAAGGAAGAAAGCTGGTAAATCGGCCGGTAAATAAGTTTAAGTTAACAGGTTGAAAAGTTGAGAGGCTTTTATAACAAGCCTTCTCAATTTATAAACAATCAACATATCAACTATACAAAGATGTCAAACGCAAAATCATTAAGAAGAACAAAAATCCGCCACACGATCCGTGCTAAGGTAAGTGGCACTGCGCAAAAGCCCCGACTGGCAATATTCCGTAGCAATACAGATATTTATGCACAGTTGATTGACGACAGCAATGGGGTTACTATGGCCGCTGCTTCTTCGAAGGATAAAGATATTGCTGCTCAAACCGGTACTAAAAGCGAAAAGAGCAAGCTGGTAGGCTCGGCCATTGCACGCAAGGCGGGTGAGCTGAATGTGAAGGAAGTGGTTTTCGACCGCGGTGGGTACCTGTACCACGGAAGGGTGAAAGCCGTTGCAGATGGTGCCAGAGAAGGCGGTCTTCAGTTTTAATAAATACGATAATTCTAAATAGAAATAATGTCAACAGTTACGTACAACAAAGTAAAAGCAAACGATCTTGAGTTAAAAGACAAGGTGGTAGCTATTAACCGGGTAGTTAAAACTACAAAAGGTGGCCGTGCTTTTAGTTTTTCTGCTTTAGTAGTAGTAGGCGATGGTAATGGTGTAGTAGGTCATGGTTTAGGTAAGGCCAAGGAAGTACAGGAAGCTATTACAAAAGGTATTGAAGACGCCAAAAAAAATCTGATTAAGATCCCTATCCTTAAAGGTACTATCCCCCACGACCAATGGTGTAAAGAAGGTGCTGCCAAAGTGATGATCTTACCCGCTACACCCGGTACCGGAGTTATTGCCGGAGGTTCTATGCGTGCGGTATTGGAAGCAGCAGGAATACAGAACGTATTGGCTAAATCTTTAGGTTCGGCCAATCCTCATAATGTGGTAAAAGCCACCGTTAAGGCTTTGGCCATGTTGCGCGAGCCAATAACTATCTCTAAAACGCGTAATTTAGGTTTGAAGAAAATATTTCAGGGATAGTTCCGGAACCAACCGGAACAACGGTTGATGAAACACCCTGGGAAATATATTTATTTAATTAGTTCATAAAAAGACCCTTCCGCCGTTTGGCGAAGAGGAGGAGGAGGCCATGAAGAAAGTAAAGATAACATTGGTTAAAAGTCCGATCGATCGCCCTGAAAGACAGAAATTAACTTTGAAGGCTTTGGGACTTAACAAAACCAACAGCAGTAAAGAAGTGGAAGCTACTCCACAGGTGCTCGGGATGATCCGTAAGGTAGAGCACATGCTGAAAGTAGAAGAAATCTAAAAAATCAATTGAAAATGTAGGGTTTGGTATGCAAAAGTAGTTTACATTTGCAACCTCAAATTCTACATTTGTCATTTATAAAGCGAGCCTCCGCTTTGAGGCGCAAGTAACAAAAAAGCATACAATGAAATTACATGATTTAAAACCTGCAAAAGGTTCAACTCACAAAGAGAAAAGAATTGGCCGCGGCGAAGGCAGCGGATATGGTGGAACATCTACAAAAGGTAACAAGGGCGGACAAAGCCGCGCAGGTTACAAATCGAAAATGGCGCACGAAGGCGGGCAAATGCCGATTCAGCGTCGTGTTCCTAAAAGAGGGTTTAAAAATCCCGGCAAGATCACTTATAAAGTATTTAACGTAGGCCAGGTGGATCATTTCGTGGAGGTTTACGCTTTACCTGAATTTTCTTTTGACAGCCTGTACGAAATAGGAGCGGTAGCCAAGACCGATAAGGTAAAGTTGCTGGGTAACGGCGAACTGAAAGGAAAAGTAAGCTTTAGGGTTCACGCTGTTAGCGAAAAGGCCAAATCGCTGATCGAAGCGGCCGGCGGAACTGTAGAAATTTTAAAGTAATTCTGAGAAATCGGTCTGACGCACGAAAGATGCGTCATTCTCGTTTTGACGATTGTTCAATTAAGAAGAAATAAGGTGAAAAAATTCATACAAACTTTAAAGAATATCTGGACCATTGAGGAGCTGAGGAGCAAAATTCTTTATACTTTGCTTCTGACTGCCGTTTACCGGCTGGGTGCTTTCATTACTTTACCGGGTATCAATCCCATTATATTGGAAGAACTTAGCAAGTCTCAATCTCAAACCGGTATTCTCGACCTGATTAATACTTTTGCCGGCGGAGCCTTTAACATGGCTTCCATTTTCGCTTTGGGTATTATGCCCTATATCACTGCGTCTATCTTTGTGCAGTTAATGACCGTGCTGGTACCCACTTTCCAGAAAATGCAGAAAGAAGGAGAAAGCGGTCGTACAAAGATCAACCAGATTACCCGGTATATTACCGTTTTGGTGACCCTCGTACAGGCTTTTGCCTATGTAGCCTACCTGAACCAAACATCAGGCGGTGCGATTATCCCTGGTTATGGAACAACTTACTTCACCTTAACAACCGTTATTACCTTAACAGCAGGTACTTTATTCGTAATGTGGTTGGGTGAAAAGATTACAGACAGAGGATTGGGTAACGGTACTTCGCTGATTATCATGATTGGTATTCTGGCCGGGTTCCCGCAGGCTATTGCCCAGGAACTGACATTCCGTTCCATGCGTACAGGCGATATACTGATCTTTATTATTGAAATAGCTTTATACATTGCTATTAATATGGGTTGTATCCTGTTAATACAGGCTGTAAGAAAGGTACCCGTTAATTACGCCAAGCAAATTGTTGGAAACCGTCAGTTTGGCGGCGCCCGACAATTCCTGCCCCTGAAAGTAAATGCTGCAGGTGTAATGCCTATCATCTTTGCACAGGCGATTTTATTCGTACCTACACTGTTTACAATGGGTAACCCTAACAGCACTCTGAGCAAAATGTTTACCGACCATACCAACGGCTGGTATATGCTTATTTATGCTGCAGTGGTAATCGGGTTTACATTTTTATACACGGCTCTGATATTTAATCCTAAACAGATATCGGATAACCTGAAACAGAACAACGGGTTTATTCCAGGCGTAAAGCCCGGTCAGGCTACTACCGATTATATCGGTACTATTATGGATCGCATCACGTTTCCGGGTTCCCTTGCGCTGGCCTTTGTGGGTATCCTGCCGGGTATTGTGCAATTATTATTCGGTATGACCATGTCTTTCGCTATGTTCTTTGGAGGTACCTCTTTATTGATCATGGTGGCAGTGGTGCTGGATACGCTTCAGCAAATTGAAACCCATCTTATGATGCGTCAGTACGACGGCCTTATGAAAAGCGGACGTATTCAGGGAAGACAGAGCGCATCAGCTATCCAGATTTAAGTATAAAATTCAACTTCTTTATAAACCCGGTTCAAATGCCGGGTTTTTTTATGAAATTTGCAAACTATGATTTTTATTAAAACAGACGAGCAGGTAGAATGGATGCGTAATAGTGCGTTACTGGTTAGTGAAACCCTGAGCGAAGTGGCGAAACTATTAAAGCCGGGAATTACGACAGCTTACCTGGATGAATTTATTGGTAAGTATATCAGGGACAGAAATGCTGTACCCTCCTTCCTTAATTACCACGGCTACCCTTATAATTCCTGCATTTCGGTAAATGATGTGGTTGTGCACGGGTTTCCCAATAAAAATGAATTAAGGGAAGGTGATATCGTGTCCATCGATGTAGGCGTTATTCTGAACAAATGGCACGGAGACCACGCCTATACCTTTGCGATCGGCGAGCCCGCCGAAGACGTGAAACAACTGATACGCGTTACCAAAGAGTCTCTTTATAAAGGTATCGAAAAGGCAATAGAAGGCAACCGGATCGGCGATATCGCCTATGCAATACAGGAACACACCGAAAAGAAATACGGATACGGCGTAGTGCGTGAGTTGGTAGGGCACGGTCTGGGACAAAGCATGCACGAGGATCCCCAGGTGCCCAATTATGGTAAGCGGGGAACAGGTGCAAAATTAAAAAGCGGCATGGTGCTCGCTATAGAACCTATGATTAACCTGGGTACGAAAAATGTGTTCACAGAAAAGGATGGCTGGACTGTGAGAACCAGGGACGGTAAGCCATCGGTACATTTTGAGCATGACGTGTGCATAAGGAAGGAACAGGCTGATATACTATCCAATTATAAGCCCATTGAAGAAGCAGAATCAGCAAATCCTGATTTGTTTGTGTGTTATTAGTCCTGGCATTCGGTGCTTCTGAAGCTGGCACTTATTTTTACTACAATGAACAAACTATCAAGCCGTCCATCCCTCATCGTTATCGGCGGTGGTGCTGCCGGTTTCTTTTGTGCCATCAATGCAGCGAGGATGAATCCGGCATTGCAGGTTACCCTCCTGGAAAAGTCGAACAAACTTCTCTCAAAAGTTAAAATAAGCGGGGGTGGACGTTGTAATGTAACCCATGCCTGTTTCGATATCTCTGAAATGAGCAGGCGATATCCCCGCGGAAGTAATTTTGTAAAAAAGCTTTTTCATCATTTTTTTACAAAGGATACCATAGAATGGTTTAAAGAAAGAGGAGTGCCCTTAAAAACGGAGGCAGATGGGCGTATGTTTCCAGCCGCTAATTCTTCACAGGCCGTTATTGATTGCTTATTGAAAGAAGCAGACCACTACAATGTACAGATAAAAATGCAGTGCGATGTGAAGGCCATTGCACCCACAACGGAGGGTTTTGTATTGAAAATAGCTACCGACCAGGAATGGACAGCAAATTTTGTTTGTATTGCTACAGGAGGCTTCCCAAAAACTTCCATGTTTCAATGGTTGGAACCGACCGGCCATAGCTTCTCCAACCCTGTTCCCTCTCTATTTACTTTTAACTTGCCAAAGCATCCCATTACCCGGCTCATGGGTGTAAGCGTGGCCGATGTAGGGGTGAAAGTGACGGGCACCAAACTACAGCAGGAGGGTCCCCTCCTGGTAACCCACTGGGGCCTGAGCGGACCGGCAGTACTGAAATTAAGCGCTTACGGAGCCAGGGAATTAGCCGATAAAAATTGGGAATTCGACATCCTGGTAAACTGGCTGCCGCCCTATCATGAACAAACGCTGAAAGAAAAGTTTCTGCAATTAAGAGCAGGCAACGGGTCTCATTTATTACACCATAAAAATCCCTTTGGCTTGCCCCAGCGCTTATGGGAGTTTTTATTGGATCAAGCGGGCGTGCCCAAAGATTGCAGAAGGGCCGATTTGCCGGCCAAAACCCAGAACGAACTGATCAGGAACCTCACAGCATACTCCCTTTCGGTTAAGGGCAAAACTACTTTTAAGGAAGAATTTGTAACGGCGGGAGGTGTTAATTTACAAGAGATAGACCCCTCTACCATGATGAGCAAAAAAGTTCCCGGTCTGTTTTTCGCAGGCGAGATCATAGACGTGGATGGCATCACGGGCGGCTTCAATTTCCAGAATGCCTGGACTACAGGTTGGATAGCAGCAAAAACGATTGCGAAAATTTCGGGCCATCCGGCATAACTGCCAGGGATCTTACCGGTTATCCTGCCAGATCAGTTTTTCATTTTTGCGGGTGGCGAAAAAATCAGTACACTTTCCATCGCCACCGCCTGCAATACCCCCGTCGGGATGGCAGATAATATTACATTTACTGTCGTATAAAGTGCTATAAAAGTCGCAACAATAAGAGGGCTCATAATACACTGTCTGGCCGTTATATTCATACTGCCAGATGCTGGCCGGAGGGTTCCGTACGGCTTCGCTCTCTAATTGATCAATTTTTTGAAGGATACAGGTCGGAATATCATCGGGCAAACCAGTTCTTTTAGAACAAGAGAAAGCTACAGCAAAAAAAACAACAAGAATGGCTATTTTTTTCATAATAGTAGGTTTTAACAGGGTTAAATACACAAGTGGTGATTCGGTCTAAACTATGCAAACAGGTACAAATTTGTTGCCGGTTTCTGTTCTACCTGTTCTACCGCTCCTAAGAGGTAAAACGAAAACTACCCGTCAAACGCAACAAAGAATAAAAAAACCTCCCGCAAGCGGGAGGCAATATCTTAACCAGGGTTCCTTAACCGGGCTAAATAATATCCATTGCCTTCACAAAAAAGGTGGTTACGAAAGGCAGGATCAATGTGAGCCATGGCCAATGGGTAAAACAAGCAAAAATAAATGCGAAAGTAGAAATCAAAAATAAAATCCACATTAAACCCTTATTCTTTGTACCTGATGACATAATATTTATCGTTTTGCTGCAAATTTAGGGTATGCGCTCCTAAAACAAGCCTTTTATCGCTTTTATTTGCAAAATCTGATCAGAAGTACTACATTGCAATGTGTTGTTAATACACATTTTTGTAAAAGCTTGTGAATGAGATTGATTTTTTATTTGAAATACCAAACGAAATTTGGTGAACAGTTAAGCCTGAAACTGAATACCGGGCAGCAGGGAAATTTCGAAGAGATAGAGATGATATATCTCAATGAGAACTATTGGAAGGCCGTCCTGGATATAACGTTGACGGCGGATTACGAAACGATCAGCTACCATTATATTTTTAAAGGTACGGATGGAATGTGTACGGAGGAATATCCCCAACCCAGAACACTACACCTGCAAATGCTGAATAAACCGGTGGTAAAGTTATACGATACCTGGAATTTTGCCGGTACCGTGGCAAATACGTTTTGTACTACTCCTTTTACCGATATTTTGTTGCCGGATTTCGAAACCCATGCCCCGCAATTTAAAAAGGAGAATACCCATATTTTTAAAGTAAAAGCGCCCCTGCTGGAAAAAAATCAGGTGGTTTGCCTGGTTGGAGAAAGACCCGAGTTAGGCAATTGGACCGGATCGGAGGCGGTGCTAATGCAATTTGACGGTGAACAATGGCTGGCAGAAACAGAATTAGCCAACGGCGCCTTCCCGATCGCTTATAAATATGGTGTGTACGACAAATCGGCAAATAGTTTCATCGGCTTTGAAGAGGGAGATAACAGGCTCTGTTTCGAAAGGGGTTCCCCGAACGAATGGGTTGTACTGGAGGATGGTTTTATTAATATGCCGCATGATACCTGGCGGGGTGCAGGTGTATCGGTGCCTGTATTTAGTTTGCGAAGCAGCAGTGGTTTTGGCGTAGGTGAGTTCAATGATTTGAAACTGTTGGCCGATTGGGCTTCCCGCACAGGGCTCCGCCTGATTCAGATTCTCCCGGTCAACGACACCATAGCAACGCAAACCTGGACCGACTCCTATCCCTATGCGGCCATCTCTGCTTTTGCCCTGCATCCCCTGTACGTTCATCTTGAAGCGGTAGAAGGACAAATCAGCAAAAAACTCAAAAAAATACTGGAAGAAAAAAAGGAGGATTTGAACGAGCGGGCCCAGGTGGACTATGAAGAAGTGATGAAATGGAAGTTAAAAGCTCTCCGCGAACTATTCGGTTTAAATGGGGAACAATGTTTTCTTACAAATGACTATCAAACTTTTTTTGCCGCTAACCATCATTGGTTAAAACCTTATGCCGCCTTCAGCAGCTTAAGGGACAGGTTCGGTTCGCCCAACCCCAATGACTGGCCCACCCATAGCATTTACATTAAAGAGGAAATAGATAAATTTTTTGAGACAGGGTTCGAAATGTACAAAGAGGTACAGTTTTACTGTTATGTGCAGTACCAGTTGCACCTGCAATTGAGTGATGCCGTACAGTATGCCCATACAAAGGGGGTGGTATTAAAGGGCGATATTCCTATAGGCGTGTACCGGCACGGCTGCGATGCGTGGATGTCTCCGGGACTGTATAAAATGGAACTGCAGGCCGGCGCTCCGCCCGATGATTTTGCAGTAAGAGGACAGAACTGGGGTTTCCCTACTTATAACTGGCAGCGTATGCAGGAGGACAGTTTTACCTGGTGGCGCGAAAGGTTCAGGCAAATGAGCCATTATTTCGATGCTTTTCGTATCGATCATATTCTCGGCTTTTTCCGGATATGGAGCATTCCCTTACATGCGGTACAGGGTATCATGGGTCGTTTCGATCCCTGTATCCCGGTGAGCGCAAGTGAGTTTGGTGAACGGGGTATATGGTTCGATTACGAACGGTTCTGCATGCCTTATATTACCGACGTTGTGTTGAAAGAAATATTTGCAGAGCGGGCGGAATACGTTAAAAAATCGTTTTTGCAAAAGCAGGGGCCTTTTCAGTATGTGCTACTTCCACAATTTTCAACCCAGCGAAAAGTGGAAGCCTATTTTAAGAAAAAGGAAGGCGAAGAGAACGCAGCTTTGCGCAATGGCTTATATGATCTTATCAGCAATGTAATTTTATTTGAACAGGAAGGATCCGATAAAAAGGAATTTCACTTCCGTATATCCATCGATCGGATCAGCTCTTTTCTTCATTTGCCGGCTCATTTAAAGGAAAAGCTTTGGGAAATGTATATCGACTATTTCTATCGTCGGCAAAATGAATTCTGGCGAAAAGAGTCGTTGAAAAAATTGCCGGGTCTCAAAGCAGCTACCCGTATGCTTATCTGTGGCGAAGACCTGGGAATGGTTCCCGAATCGGTGCCCGGTGTAATGCAGCAGTTGGGCATTTTAAGCCTCGAAATACAACGCATGCCCAAACAAACCGGCATTAGCTTTTTTAAACCGGCATCAGCGCCTTATTTATCGGTGGTAATGCCATCAACACATGATATGAGTACTATCCGGGGCTGGTGGGAGGAGGACAGTGACCTTACCCGGAAATTCTATAACGAAGAGTTGGGACAAACCGGTAATGCGCCAACCTATTGTGAGCCCTGGATCAACCGGGCCATCGTATTGCAGCATCTTCAATCACCCGCTATGCTATGTGTGTTCCAGATACAGGATCTGCTCGGTATGAGCGAAACCCTTCGGCGCGAAAATCCGAATGATGAAAGAATCAACATTCCTGCTAACCCCAATCATTACTGGCGATACAGGATGCATATAGGGCTGGAGCAACTTTTGAAAGAGGAGGATTTTAATCAGGAACTGAAGTCGTATGTGAAGAACAGCGGGCGATAACTTACTACCCTTTCTCCCGGTAAAACGGGTTGAACTGCGTGGGTAAGTCCATCGGTGCGGTCGGCTTGCTTTTAATAATTTCCGTCCCCTTTTCCACCTTCCACAATGACTACACTGGCGCTGCATCCCAGGCGGGTGGCGCCGGCTTCTACCAGTTGACGGGCGAAGGCATAATCACGTATACCGCCGCTGGCTTTAATACCCGTGCCAGCCGGTAAATGTTTTTTGAATAATTCCACGGCATGCACACTGGCGCCTTTTTCTGCGTACCCGGTGGATGTTTTCAGATAGTCGATACCAGCGGGGCCATATAATTCGCAGCATTTAATGATCTCCTCATCGGTTAGTACACCACTCTCGATAATGATTTTTACTACTTTCCCTTTTTCTTTAATAATCGGGATAAGGTGGTTGGCCTCATTGGCCAGATATTGCCAGTCATTGTTTTTTAAAGCGATCAGGTTGATGACAATATCAATCTCGTCGGCTCCGTCTACAATAGCCAATAATACCTCCGATAGTTTAGCCTCTATTGCTGAATAACCAAATGGAAAGCCGATAACCGTACAGGTTTTAACGCCCGATCCTTCTAAAAGTTGTTGGGTCTTTTTTACGAAGGGAGGTGGTACACAGGCGGCAGCAAACCGGTATTGCCGGGCTTCGGCACAAAGCTTCTCAATATCGCTGATCAGTGTTGTAGGCTTTAGTACCGTATGATCGATATAGGAATGAAGTTGCATAAACCTGGATTTTTTTCAAAAATAAGGCAGCTGCTCTAAAATACGGGAACTTTAATTTTGCGTTGATTTCCTGCAATAAATATTACCTTGTTACTAACTAAATCGCCGAGGGTGAGCGACCCGCAGCATTTGAGTCCCGGGGCCAGTTGCAGGAAGAGCTTAACAAACAGTTCGCAAACCTTTTTTGCTTTTCGTTTATTGCTTATTTTAGCAAAAATCATAGTTATGTTGATATTGAAACGAATGGCTTTTCTTCCGTTACTGTTTTCGGTATGGGTATTGTCGGCGCAACAAAGAGGTCCTGCCCGATTCAGGCCGCAGCCTGTTGAAGATCCCGTGGTATCGGCGATTGTAAAGGAAGGTACTCAAAATTCCCGGTTGGAGCCATTGGCTCATGAGTTACTGGATGGCATCGGCCCCCGTTTGGTAGGAACTCCCGAGATGAAACAGGCCGGCGACTGGGCAATAGAAAAATTTAAGGATTGGAATATTCCTGCCCGCAGCGAGAAATGGGGTGTTTGGCGTGGCTGGCAGCGGGGCCCGGCGCATTTTGAAATGGTGTCGCCCCGTTTAAAATCGCTGGAAGGGATGCAATTGGCCTGGAGTCCCGGTACGAATGGTAAACCCATTACTGCCGAAACAATTATTTTGCCCGATCTGGCCGATTCGATCGCGTTTGCAAAATGGCTTCCGGCCGTAAAGGGAAAATTTGTGATGATTTCCATGCTTCAACCCACCGGCCGGCCCGATAACAACTGGAACGAGTTTGGCACCAAAGAGTCTGTCGAAAAAATGAACCGCCAAAGAGATTCCCTGTCTGCAGCCTGGGGGAGGAGGTTACAAAAAACAGGGTATACCAGCCGCACACTGCCCCAGGCACTTGAAAAGGCCGGCGCTTTGGGAGTTGTTACCAGCTATTGGTCGAAGTATGTAGGAGCAAATAAAATATTTGGCGCTAACACCAAAAAAGTGCCTACTATCGACCTTTCTCTCGAAGATTATGGCCTGCTGTATCGTCTCGCAGAATCGGGAAAAAAGCCGGTGATGAGGATGACCATAGAGTCGAGAGATCTGCCACCGGCTGATGCTTTCAATATTATTGCAGAAATAAAAGGATCGGAGAAGCCGGATGAGTATGTTGTTCTTTCCGCGCATTTCGACTCCTGGGACGGGGGTACAGGGGCCACAGACAATGGTACCGGAACCCTTACCATGATGGAGGCCGCCCGAATTTTGAAAAAGGTTTATCCCAATCCGAAGCGCACGATTTTAATAGGGCTTTGGGGCAGCGAAGAACAGGGATTAAATGGGTCGAGGGCGTTTGTAGAAGATCATCCGCAAATTGTGTCGAATATTCAGGCCGTTTTCAACCAGGATAACGGAACCGGCAGGGTTACCAGTTTGCAGGGACAAGGCTTTTTGCATGCGTACGATTTCCTGGGCCGGTGGCTTACTAAGGTGCCGCAAAATATCCGCCAGCATATAGAAACCAGCTTTCCCGGTCGACCGGGAACAGGAGGTTCTGATTTTGCTTCTTTTGTGATGGCAGGAGCGCCCGCTTTTTCCCTGAGTTCTCTGAGCTGGGATTATGGCACCATCACCTGGCATACGAATCGCGATACCTACGATAAGGTTGTTTTTGATGACCTGCGTAACAATGCGATACTTACGGCTATACTCACTTATGCCGCCAGTGAAGATGCGCAGAAAACATCCCGTGAAAAAATAGTTTTGCCTGCCGACCCGAGAACCGGGCAGCCTGCTGAATGGCCCAGACCGGTTTCTCCCACCAGGAAAGGCGGGCTGGATTAACGCAGACGGTATGGAAATTTCGGTATAAATTTTTGTTTAAAAAGCGCGCAACTATTTTTTTTGTGCGCTTTTTTTCAGGAATCGGAGGGTGAGAGCGATCGCAGAAACACTTAATCCACTAATGAATCCTAACCAGATCCCTTTTTCCTCCATTCCAAAATGAAAGGCGAGCAGGCATCCAAGCGGAATTCCCACTACCCAGTAGGCGATAAAAATAAAAACAGTAGGCAGGTTTACGTCTTTAATACCACGTAACAAGCCCGCGCTCGTCACCTGTATGGCATCTGGTATCTGGAAAAAGGCAGCCAGTAACAACAGCGTTGCGGCCAATGAAATGACCTGGGCTTCATTATTAAACAGTACCGGCAAATAACTCCTGAATAAGGAAAACAGCAGGCAGCAAACGGCGCCCCAGATCAATGCCATGGCAAGCGTGCTTTTCCCTATTACGGATATTTTTTGCCGGTTGAGAGATCCATAGGCATTGCTTACTCTTATAGAACCTGCCTGCGATAAACCCATCGAAACCATAAAGGTAAAAGAGGCGCTCGCCAGCGCAATCTGGTGGGCGGCCTGTTGTTCTGCGCCGATAGTGCCTATTATGATCCCTGATCCGGCAAAAGCGCCGGCCTCCATTCCAATTTGTAAACTGCTCGGTATGCCGATTTTTAGTAGTTGCCTGATTGTTTCCCGTTTCAGTTTCCATTGGCTTTTAGCCACTGACATATATTTTTTAAAAATGCGATGTTTTAATATGACAGCGCCCAACACAACAAAGATGAAGGTTCGTGTAATCAAAGTGGCATAACCCGCGCCAATCAGCTCCATGCGCGGAAAGCCCCAGTTGCCATAAATCATTAACCAGTTCAAAAACGCGTTTAAGGGCAAAGCCAGGATGGACAAGGTCATCGCCGTTTTGGTATATTGCAGTCCATCCGCAAATTGCTTTAAGGTCATAAATAAAACCATGGGGATAATGGAAAGGCTCATCAGGGTCATAAAAGGCATGGCCAGTTCCACTACTTCTGCATCCTGTCCCAGATGCCTTAACAAGTCTTTACTAACCAGCAATAAACCCGTGATAAGCAGTCCGCAAAGAGCGCAAAGCCAGAACCCGTTATAGAAATAATGCGAAACCTGTTGTTTGTCGAATTTTCCGTGCGCCAGGGATACCATTTGTGCTACCGAAATGGTGATGCCTATGCCGAAAATAAAGGGAATATTAATAAAGTTAAGAACCAGTGAGGCGGCCGCCAGTTGTTTGTAACCGGTATATCCTATCATGGCTGTATCCAGCAGGTGCAGGCTCACCTGTGCCAGTTCACCGAATATGATGGGTAAAGCCAGTTTTATAGTGTGCCTGGCTTCGGTTTTATAGAAGTACATGTTGTTTCAATAAGCTGGTATGCTGATGAGTTGATAAGTTGATGGGGCGGAGGAAACAGCCCTCAACCTTTAACCTTTTAACCCTTTCAACCCTTTTAAACTATCTCTATCACCATTGCGCTGGCGCCGCCACCTCCGTTGCAAATTCCTGCCGCGCCATATTTTGCCTTGTTTTGAAGAAGCACATGGATAAGTGTAACAGCAATACGCGCTCCGCTGGCACCCAGGGGATGTCCCAACGATACGGCGCCGCCATTTACGTTCACTTTGGCCGGATCCAGCTTCATACGGCGGGTGTTTTCGATGCCTACCACGCTAAAAGCTTCATTCAGTTCCCAGTAATCAATATCGCTTATTTGCAGCCCGGCTTTTTCTACTGCCTTTGGTACAGCGAGCGATGGGGTAGTAGTAAACCATTCGGGGGCCTGCTCAGCATCGGCCCAGGACAGGATTTTGGCGATAGGTTGCAGGCCCAGTTCTTCTGCTTTTTCCCTGCTCATCAGCACCAATGCAGCGGCGCCATCATTCATGGTGCTGGCATTGGCTGCAGTAACCGTTCCGTCATTTTTAAATGCGGGATTCAATAAAGGGATTTTGTCAAATTTCACATTAAAAGGCTCTTCATCTTTGTCTACGATGATGGGGTCGCCTTTTCGTTGGGGGATGGAAACCGGCACTATTTCGGCGGTAAATTTACCTTCGTTCCAGGCGGCCTGACTGCGCCGGTAGCTTTCCGTGGCAAATAAATCCTGGTCTTCCCGGCTAATGCCGCATTCGCTGGCACATAGTTCTGCGGCTATTCCCATGGCTTGTCCGTCGTAAACATCCGTAAGGCCGTCTTTGGCCAGTCCGTCGATCAAACTGCTGTTGCCATACTTGTTTCCCCAGCGCATGCCGGGCACATAAAAAGGTACATTACTCATGCTTTCCATGCCTCCCGCCACCACAATGTCTGCATCGCCCAAAGCAATACTTTGTGCTGCCAGGGAAATGGCTTTCATACCGCTGGCACATACTTTATTGATGGTGGTGCAATTTACATGGTTGGGTAAACCGGCGAATTTAGCGGCCTGTCTCGCAGGCGCCTGGCCCAGGTTGGCCTGTATCACAGAACCCATTAAAACATCCTGCACCTGCCCGGGGGCTATTCCTGCTTTTTCAACTGCCGCTTTAACGGCTGCTGCGCCTAACTGGGTTGCTGAAAGGTTTCTGAAGACACCACCAAAGCTTCCTATAGGGGTGCGTACAGCAGAGATAACGAATACTTCTCTTTTACTCATTTTGTATGTTTGTAAAATGCGAAGGTAGTTTTTTATCTTTGAGTTAAACAAAGACGGTCAAGTTTTGACTTGATAGCTTGTCCGCAAAAGTTTTGTTGGTGTTTCTGCTCTTCACAGAGCCAGTGCGCAACACCAACACAGACGAAAACAAAACCACTTAGAGAAACCCCTGTTAAAGTCTATGTACAAGGAAATAAAGCTATTCTCATAAGAAAGAAAGCAAAAACGTTTTTGCAAAAACAGTAATACTTGATGCAATTTTACTGATAGAAGAACAAAGCCTTGCACCTTTCATTATGAAAAAGATATTCTAAATGAAGATGAAAGCAACAGGCGATCCGCAACTTTCGTTTTTTGATGGGGTTACGAATATTTTATGTAGGTTTGAGTTTATCAAAATTATTGTATGAAGTTATTCTTAGTGTCCATCTGTAGTTTTTTATTGGTATTCTGTGGTTTTAAAAAGCCTCAGTCGGTAGCGGGCAATAATAAAGAAACGGCCGCAAACCCAATTATCACGGGTGCTGACAGAACCGATCAGTACGTTGGTTATTTGCGGGGGAAACGGGTGGCGGTAATGGCTAACCCCACAACGATTATCGGGAAAAAGCATTTGGTGGATAGTTTGCAGGCATTGGGTATTAACATCGTAAAAGTATTTGGTCCCGAACACGGCTTCCGGGGAAACGCCAGCGCCGGTGTAAAAGTAAAAGATGAAAAGGACCCGGCTACCGGCATACCTATTATCTCTTTGTATGGGCCCAAGAATAAACCAACAAAGGAGGATATGGCAGATGTGGATGTGCTGATTTACGATCTGCAGGATGTAGGCGTTCGCTTTTACACCAATATCAATGCACTGGCACGCCTGATGGAGGCCTGTGCCGAGAACGATAAGGAAATGCTGATCCTGGATCGCCCTAACCCTAATGCCAATGTTATTGATGGCCCTATCCTCGACATGAAATATAAATCAGGTATCGGTATGTTCCCGCTGCCAATGTCGCACGGGCTCACCGTGGCCGAATTTGCCCAGATGGCAAACGGGGAGGGATGGCTGGCCAATAAAGCGAAATGTAAGCTGAAGATCGTGCCTGTAGCCAATTACAGCCACGATATGCCCTATACCCTGCCTGTAAAACCCTCACCCAACCTTAATACACAGCAGTCCATTTTATTATATCCGTCCACCTGCATGTTCGAAGGTATTTACCTGAATCATGGACGCGGCACCATGTATCCCTTCACCGTGCTGGGAAGTCCGGAATTAAAAGGAAAATATTCTTTTTCCTTTACGCCCAGGTCTATAAAAGGCATGGCCGAAACACCCTTATTTATGAACCAGGTATGTTATGGTATCGATCTTCGTAACTACGATGCGGAAAAATTGCGGAAAAGCGGGAAGATCAACCTTCAGTGGGTAATGGAGTTGTATAAAGCGCATCCGCATAAAGAGAAATTTTTCGATTCCAAACTGAGCAAAGAAATGGGAACGATTGAGCGGCTAATAGGTTCGGGACAGTTTCGGCAGCAGATTAAAGACGGGGTTTCTGAAAAAGAAATCCGCGCGGGCTGGGAACCCGGTCTGAACCAGTATAAGCAGATGCGTAAAAAATATTTGTTATATCCTTAACCCATTCTGCTTCGGTCTGGTGTATATAGGGGGGAATGCCTGTACCGTATCCGCAGCGCGAGTTTTTGTTGGGAGAAATGAACCAAAAAGTTGAAGACAACCGGACAGCACAGGATGCGCGGCTGTCTTTTTTTTGTTAAAATTGCGGTTCTTACAAAACATTCATTCAGCCAGAATTTTAATATCCATGAGTACAGATTTATTGCAGTATAATTCCAGGTATCCGTCGGTGGCGGATTTGAAAAAAAAAGCCAGAAAACGCATGCCCAAATTTGCCTTCGATTATTTAGAAGGAGGGTGTAACGATGAGTTGAACGTGTGGCGGAACGAGGAAGATTTCAGGAATGTATTTTTAATGCCCCAATATTTAAAAAAACATAATGGGGTAAATATGAGCACCGAGTTATTTGGTCATCGGTACAGTGCGCCTGTTGGCATAGCCCCGGTGGGCTTGCAGGGTTTGATGTGGCCGAAAGCGCCGGAAATTCTTGCCAAAGCTGCCCTGAAGCACAATATACCCTACGTGCTGAGTACGGTGTCTACCAGCAGTATCGAGCGTATTGCGGAGCTGACCGAAAGTAAATTCTGGTTTCAGTTGTACCATCCTTCCGAAAATTCCCTGCGCGATGATCTTTTACGCCGATTGGAAGCTGTGCAATGTAAAGTGCTGGTGGTGCTGATAGATGTACCATCGTTTGGCCTGCGCTACCGCGAAATAAAAGCGGGTTTATCCATGCCTCCCCGCCAAACCCTTTCTAATTTTGTACAGGCTGCCTTACATCCCGTATGGGGCGTAGAAACCCTGCGCGCAGGAATTCCTTCTTTTGCAACCTTGCAGCCCTATATGAAGAAGGGGATGGACATGAAGCAATTGGGAAAATTTATGAATGCCACCTTTACCGGCCGGGTAGATGCCGATAAGGTTCGTGCTATCAGGGATTTGTGGAAGGGCAAACTGGTGGTAAAAGGGGTGGTAAGCGAAGAGGACGCAGAAATATGTGCGGATATAGGAGTAGATGGTATTATTGTATCTAACCACGGCGGAAGGCAGATTGATGCAGGCGAATCCACTATCCGGCCACTGAAAGGCCTGGCTGACAAATTTAAAGCCAGGTATAAGGTGATGATCGACAGCGGCCTGCGCTCCGGGCCTGATATTGGCCGCGCATTGGCCAGCGGAGCCGATTTCACATTTATGGGCCGCCCCTTTATGTATGGGGTGGGCGCATTGGGCGAAAAAGGCGGCGACCATACTATCGCTATGTTAAAAGCACAGCTAAAGCAGGTGATGGAACAGGTATGCTGCGAAACAATTGACGATTTCCCCGCAACATTAGTCCGGCAATGATTGTTGTGATGGTTAAACTATAGTTTTATGGACCGTTCCGTTTATGTGATTACACCATCGGCGCAAAGTGGAAAACTGCTTATAAGTTTGGGCCTGATGCAAATGCTGCAGCGCACTACTTCCCGGGTAGCCTATTTTAAGCCGCTTATTGAGGGTTCTACGGTAAGGGATAACCATATTGATACTATTCTCACCCATTTCAAAATTAATATAGACTATGAGGATGCGTATGCCTTTACAAGGGCCGAATTGAGTGAGATGGAAAGCATGGGGAAGCTGAATGAGGTATATGAGACCATCATAAATAAATATAAGAAACTCGAGGAACAGTTTGATTTTGTACTGGTGGAAGGTAGCGATTTCAAAGAAGAGGGTTCGGTATTTGAGGTAGATTTTAACGCGTCTATTGCGCAAAGTCTGGCCATGCCGGTATTACTCGTAACAAAAGACAACTATGAGTCGGTAAATGAGCTGGTAAATAATGTTGTTGCCGAAGTGCATTCCTTTTTGTCGAAAGATATCAATGTTATCGGGCTGTTTGTGGGAAGATGCACCAAGAATCCTGAGCAGGTAAAAAGGGGTATCCGACAACATTTGCAAAATAAAATGGTCGTTTCTGTAATACCCAATAACGAAGAACTCACCAAACCTTCTATGCAGGAAATCGCCGATGAGTTGAAGGCACATATTCTTTTTGGCGGCGACAAACTGGAAACCATTGCCAGGAAATCGATTATCGGCGGCATGCAGTTAAGTAATTATTTGCCGCGCATGACCTCTGATTGCGTATGTGTCATACCTGGCGACCGCGCCGATCTGATCGTAGGAACCATGCTTGCTAATATGTCTCCGAAATACCCCAATGTGGCTGGTATTGTATTAACGGGTGGTTTCTTGCCCGAGCGTTCTATTGTGAACCTGATGGATGGTACACAAAAGCCCCTTCCGGTACTGGCTGTAGCCAGCGGAACCTTTGAAACTGCCAATCGGGTGGCCAATATCAAATCCAAAATTTATCCGGCCAATCAGCATAAAATTAAATTATCGATCGATCTGTTTGAGGAGAATGTAGATGAAGAGGAATTGGGCGAGAAAATAAACTCGGTAAAAACCGAAAACATCACGCCCCGTATGTTCCAGTATAATTTACTGGTTACGGCGAAAAAAATGCAGCGTCATATTGTGCTGCCCGAAGGAAATGATGATCGGATCTTAACCGCGGCTTCAGATCTGGTGAGGGATAAGATCGTTAACCTGACAATATTGGGTGAACCGGAAGCTGTAAAAGCCAAAGTGACGCAGCTGGGATTATACTGGGACGATGAGCGGATCAGTATTGTAAACCCTGCCGACAGCGAAAAATACAAAGACTATTATCATACCCTGTATGAATTAAGAAAATCCAAAGGCCTGGAGCTTGCTGCTGCTGCTGATTTAATGCTCGATGTGTCTTATTTCGGAACGATGATGGTATACAAGGGCGAGGCCGACGGAATGGTTTCGGGTGCAGTTAATACAACAGCCCATACGATAAAGCCGGCCTTACAATTTGTAAAAACCAGGCCGGGATTCAATACCGTATCTTCCATATTCTTTATGTTGTTGCACGACCGGGTATTGGTGTATGGCGACTGCGCTATAGTGCCTAATCCAACAGCCGAACAGTTGGCCGAAATAGCTATATCATCTGCCGACTCTGCCAGGGCTTTCGGCATCGAAATACCCAAAGTGGCAATGCTTTCCTACTCCTCCGGCCTGTCGGGAAGTGGCGCCGAAGTAGAAAAAGTGCGGGCGGCCACGGCCATTGTAAAAGAAAAGAGGCCGGAAATGCTGGTAGAAGGTCCTATACAGTACGATGCCGCGGTTGATCTGGCGGTGGGCAGGAACAAAATGCCCGACTCTCTGGTTGCCGGTCAGGCCAATGTGCTGATTTTCCCCGATCTCAATACCGGTAACAATACCTATAAGGCCGTTCAGCGCGAAACAGGAGCGCTGGCTATTGGTCCCATGTTGCAGGGATTGAATAAGCCCATTAACGACCTGAGCAGGGGAGCTACCATCGAAGATATATACAATACGGTTGTCATCACGGCCATACAATCGGCCGGTAATTAAATGTCATTTAATTTCGCATAAATGGTTATTCTGGTAATTAATACGGGCAGTTCTTCTTTCAAGTATCAGTTGATTGATGTGGAAAGCGATACGGTGCTGGCCAGAGGGCTGGCCGAACGTATTGGAGAAGATGGAGGGAGGATAATGCACGCCTGGACGAAGGACGGAGAGAGTTCAGAGGTGGAAAAGACCGCGGAACTGCCCGATCACCAGGTAGCATTTAACCATATAGCCGGATTGCTTACCGCCCCCGGTACAGGTGTTATCCGAAGCCTGGATGATATAAAGGCAGTGGGCCACCGGGTAGTACATGGCGGCGAACATTTTGTGGAAACACAGGTTATTACCGAAACCGTGAAGCAGGCTATTGCTGAACTGATACCGCTTGCTCCGCTTCATAACCCTGTTAACCTGATCGGAATTGAAGCAGCGGAGAAGTCCTTTCCGGCGGCTACGCAGATTGCGGTGTTCGATACTGCCTTTCATCATACCATGCCCGAGAAGGCCTTTCGATACGCATTGCCGGGCAGATTCTATACCGAGCACCGTATCCGGGCTTACGGCTTTCATGGTACCAGCCACAAATATGTATACGACCAGGCAGCGAAATACCTGGATAAAAAAGATCTCAAAGCCATTACCATACATCTTGGAAACGGAGCCAGTATGTGTGCCATTAACGCGGCAGGGCAAAGCGTGGAAACTTCGATGGGCTTTAGCGCCCTGTGCGGGCTTATAATGGGCACCCGTACCGGCGATATGGATCCGTCGATCATTTTTCACATGATGGAGGAATTAGAGTTGCCGGCGAAGGAAGTGAAGAAGATATTGTACAAGGAAAGTGGTATGCTGGCACTGGCAGGCAGTAATGATGCGCGTGATGTGTCGCGCTTATACCATCTTGGCGATAAAAATGCTATCCTTTGTTACGAGATGTATACCCATCGGATAAAAAAATATATAGGAGCTTATATGGCTGTATTGAATGGTGTGGATGCCGTTATTTTCACCGCGGGCATTGGAGAAAACGATACGCTCACGAGGGAGCTAACCTGTCGGAATATGGATGGATTAGGTATTGTGCTCGATGAAGAGGCCAATCTGTCGAAAAACCATCCTTCTGAGGCGGTAGAGATTCAGGCGGAAAACAGCCGGGTGAAAATTCTCGTTGTTCCTACAAATGAGGAGCTGGAAATTGCTCACCAGTCGTATCGATTGATTCAGCAATCAGCTGGCCGGAATAAGAATACGAGCCCTTCTCTGAATATTTAACCAATAATAATTTTGATACCTCTGTCTTCAAACTGCCTTACGAGCCGGGTTGGTATTTTATCATCTGTAACGATATAATTGATTTGTTCAACGGAGCAAATCTTAGCCACGCCCCTGCGGTTGAACTTCGTGCTATCGGCCAGCAAAATCAATGTCTGGGCGGTGTCAATCATTTTACGATTCAGGGTAGCTTCGGTCAGGTTAGAAATAGTAGCGCCATGATCCAGTTCAATGCCATCAACACCCAGGAAAAGCAGTTCACAGGAGATGTCTTCCAGCACCTGCATCGCATAGCCGCCGGCCACCGACGAGGAATTGCGCCTGATTACGCCCCCCAACTGCAGTACTTCCACATTGTTTCGGTTGCTTAACTCCAAACCCACTTTAAGAGCTGGAGTGATAACTGTTATTTTGTGTTGCGGGTGAAGCGCCGCAGCGAGGGTATAGGCGGTAGTTCCGGAGCCAATCATAATGGAGTCCGCATTTTTGACCAGGCTAAAAGCCGCTTTTGCAATCTTCTTCTTCTCTTCAATATTAATGAATTCTTTTTCGTTAATCGGCTTATCCCCGGCATAGGGATTGTGTAAGGAAGCACCTCCTTTTGTTCTGAACAAAAGGTTCTTCTCTTCCAGCATTTTCAAATCTTTCCGGATCGTCACTCCCGAAACCTTCATTTCCGTCGCCAGATCATCGATATTCAGTTTACCCTTTTTGTGGATCTTGCTCAGAATATATTCATGTCTTTCCGTAATTGTTCTTGTAGCCATTTGCGTGAATTTAATGATAAAAATAAAATTCCCCATTTAAAGTTTAATTTTTATTTTTAAATAAGTTTAAATAAGTTTATTTTCGTTAAAATTTCTTGCCAGTATGAATAATAGTATAACAAACGAAAGCGGATGGAACCGGATCGGTCTTCCCAAAAACCTCGCCTGGGGCTACCTGGGGATTTTAATCTTTATGATGGGCGATGGCGTGGAACAGGGCTGGTTGAGCCCCTACCTCATCAATGATCGCGGTCTTACCATGGAGCAGGCGGCAACCCTTTTCAGTGTATATGGGTTTACCGTAGCCATTTCTTCTTTTTTATCGGGTATCCTTGCGGAAGGCCTCGGTGTACGAAAAACGATGTGGATTGGTTTCGTGCTTTTTATAGCCGGAACCTTTGGTTTTGTAGGCTGGGGACTAAAAGACCTTGATTTCACGGTGATGCTGATTACTTATGCGGTTCGCGGATTTGGCTATCCCCTGTTTGCTTACACATTTCTGGTCTGGATTACCTATCGAACCCCGAAAAACAGGCTGAGTACGGCTGTAGGATGGTTCTGGTTTGTTTTTACGGGCGGACTTAATGTTTTCGGAGCTTATTATTCGAGCTGGGCTATTGAGCGCCTGGGCTATATAACCACCCTGTGGACTTCTCTTTTTTGGGTGGCTATTGGTGTAGTATTTGCCTTACTGGCGAACCGCGACAGAATTCCGAAAACGGGAACGAAGGACAAGATGCAGGAGCTGGTTGACGGTATTAAGATAGCGGTGAAGGAACCTAAGGTTTTTTTGGGTGGTATCGTTCGTACGATCAACACTACCGCACAATTTGCCTTTCCGGTATTTATGCCTATTTATTTTGAAAAATATGGTTTTTCCACAGCCGACTGGTTGAAAATATGGGGAACCATTTTTACGGCTAATATTATTTTTAATCTCATATTCGGTTTTGTAGGCGACAGGCTGGGATGGCGGAGAACTATTTCTCTGTTTGGAGGCGTTGGCTGCGGACTAACCACTTTATTGTTCTATTATTCCCCCCAATTATTCGACGGTAATTTCACCATGGTGTTGCTGAGCGGGGTATTGTGGGGCGCACTGCTGGCGGGATATGTGCCATTATCAGCGTTGGTTCCTTCCCTGGTTTCTAAAGGAAAAGGTGCGGCGATGGCTTTTTTAAACCTGGGGGCAGGATTGGCCGTATTTGCAGGTCCGCTGATTGTGCGGTTTTTCATTGGTCCTCTGGGAAATGCAGGGGTGATCTGGATACTGGCCATTCTGTATTTTATCAGTGCCGTGCTTACGCGTTTTATAACCTTACCAAAAGAGGTACAATCAGAAGTGGGTTTAGAGGCCTCAGCGATTAAATGATAAAATTTGATTGATATATGACTATTTTAATAACAGCGCCCTATAACGAAGCGGGCAGAAGGGAACTGGAAAACCGCTTTGGTACCATTATTTATAAGGTGTGGAAGGAGAATGGGCGCGCCTTTAACGCATCTGAACTGAACCAGCTGCTTAGCGAGAGCCAGGCCAATGCATTGATCACCGAGCATGATGAAGTGAAGGAAGAAGTGATTCGGAGCCATCCGGATCTTAAATTTATTGGTGTTTGCCGGGGTACCCCGTCTAACGTATCATTAACTACTGCCAAAGAATTGGGTATAGAAGTATTTCATACGCCTGCAAGGAATGCCCAGGCGGTGGCAGAATTGTTTATCGCCAATGTAATTACTTTCCTGCGTAAAACTATTCCGGCAATGAAATGGCTGGAAGGAAGAAACTGGCAGAAAGGAGCCCATGCTTCCTATCTGCAATTTAAAGGCAATGAGTTGGCCGGTAAAACCATCGGTATGGTAGGGTTTGGTGCCGTGGGCCGTTGCATTGCAGCAATGGTTAAGCACTTTCCCTGTCCGGTTAAATTCTACGATCCTTTTATAAACGAATCTTTTGAAGGTTATGAAAAACTGAGTCTTGAAGCGCTATTTGAGACCTGTGATATTGTTTCCATACATCTGCCTGTGAATTCGGATACAAAGGGTATGATAGATAAAAGTTTGATCGGTCGAATGAAAAAAGATGCACTATTCGTGAATACCGCAAGGGCAGTAGTAGTCAATCGGTACGATTTGCTCGAGGCAATAGAAAACAACCGGATAAGAGGAGCCATACTGGATGTGTTTGACAATGAGCCCCCTGATGAAATTGACTACCGGCTCATCGATCATCCCAATGTATTAGCTACGCCTCATACAGCCGGAGCGACGGATGAAGTAGAGGATCATCATGTAACCATTCTCAACGAAAAATTGTTGAAATGGGCCGATCAGCAGCACGTGGCGGAATTAAACTCAGAGAATAAAATGTAAATTTATCAGACCTTCAGACAATTCAATCAAACAATGGCTTTTACGAACGCGCATATAATTATCGATTTTGGTACCGGCAACCTGCGGGCTGCCGTCATATCTACAGAAGGAGCCATCCTCGGTGTAGCTCGCGAGGATATTTCCTATATCCGCGACGAGCGGTATGAAGATTCCATTTACTTTGATCCTTCGGTATTGTGGAACCGGATATTGGAACTTACTGCCTCTGCATTACAACAGGCGGGGCAGGTAAAAATTCTGGCTGTTACCGCAACCAGCCAGCGCGAAGGAATAGTTACCCTCGATCAGGCCGGCAACCCCATTGTCGGGATGCCGAATATCGATCACAGGGGAAGAGCCTGGGAACCTATTCTCGAAGATAAAACGGAGGTATACCAACTGGCCGGACGATATCCTACTTCTCTTTTTTCGGCGTTTAAACTGGTGGGCCTGCGGGAAGGCAGGCAGGAGTGGTGGGAACAAACCCATTCCTTTCTCAGCATCAGTGATTGGGTGGAATATATGTTTTGCGGTGTGGCGCATTACGAGCATTCGCAGGCATCTGAAACCCTGTTGTACGATGTAAAAAACAAAACCTGGTCGGAGGGGCTATGTGAATTATTTTCTCTTCCCGTTTCGCTGTTACCCCCACTCGCCGATTCGGGTACCGTTTTGGGATCGATAAAGCCCGAACTGGCGGAAGCACTTTCTATAAACCCCGATGCTAAAGTGATCGTCGGAGGTGCCGATACCCAGTTAGCGGTGTTGAGTACCCGGGCAGATGAAGGCGACATCGTGATTGTGTCGGGCACCACAACGCCCATTATAAAACTTTCAGGGACCTACGACCTGGATGAGCAACAACGTATCTGGACAGGACGGCATATTGATAAGGATAGTTATATGGTAGAGGCAAATGCCGGGGTAACCGGGTTGAACTACCAGCGTTTGAAAAAGATATTTTACCCCAACGAGGGGTATGAGGTAATAGAACAGGAGTTGGAATCGGTAGCGGATTTTCAATGTATAGCTTCCCTGGGTTCTTTATTGGCCGACGAAAAGCGACCTTTGATTAAAGGCGGCTTTATTTTCAATACACCCGTCAATCACGAACTGTCGAGAGCCAGCATGGTTTGGGCTACCTTATGGGATATTGCCTGTAGTATTTTTGAAAATTATAAAACATTGGTATCCGTTGCAACCGGCAATCAGCCGTATATCTGGACTTGCGGCGGCGGCATGGAAAGTAAAGTTCTCCGGCAATTCATCGCCGATCTTACCGGCAAGGAAGTTTGGATACGAGACAGCTACCGGCATAGCTCGGTTGTGGGGGGTATGATGATTTGTAACGCCGCACTGGGCGTTGAGACGCAGCAGGAAAAGAACGCTGAAAAAATTATCCCGGTTAACCAGGAGCAGGCTGCCGGGTTTCACCAAAGGTGGAAAGAAAACCGGGAATTGTTGAAAAAGATATTTTGATGGAGGAAGCTTATTTTATTGGGATTGACCTGGGAACGCAGGGATTGCGGGTAGTGGTGCTCGATCTGAAGGGGGACATCGTGGCAAGTGCTCAAAAGGGTTTTGAGCTGTCGCCCCAAATGCGGATGGAACAGGATCCGGAGGAGTGGTGGGAGATTTGCCGGCAATGCCTTCAAAAGAGCATTACGCAATTATCGGCAAGGCAAAAGGCTGCGGTACGTGCGATGGCGGTTGATTCTACTTCCGGAACGGTGATACCGATTGATAAGCATTATAAGCCGCTGCATGCTGCCATTATGTACAGTGATCAGCGGTCGGCTGCCCAGGGACAAAAATGTACGGCGGTGGCAAAGCAACGCCAGCCCCACGGCTTCACTGGCTTCAGCAGTTCTACCGGGCTGGCGAAAATGGTTTGGTTCGCAGAAAACTTCCCCGAACAAGAAGAACATATTTTTAAATGGATCCATGCTGCAGATTTCATTACGGGAAAGTTGAGCGATGTATGGCATATTACAGACTATACCAATGTACTGAAATCGGGATACGATCTTTCTCTTTTGAAATGGCCCGACTATATCAGCGATGAATTGGGTATAAAAAGAGAATGGCTGCAGGAGGTTTTTCCCTCGGGATCAGAAATTGGACCGATCTACCAGCCACTGGCTCTTGAATTGGGTTTGCCTGAAACCGTCAAAATTACTACCGGCATTACAGATGGCTGCGCCTCGCAGGTGGCTTCCGGAGCTATGAAGCCGGGCCAATGGAATACAACCATCGGTACAACCCTTGTCATAAAAGGTGTATCGGTAAAAGAAATCATCGATCCGTTGAACCGCTTATATAATCACAGGCACCCTGCCGGGTACTGGATGCCGGGCGGTGCGGGAAATATTGGCGCCGACTGGGTTTCTGCGGGGTTTAAGGAAGATTTGGAACATTATAACCGCGAAGCCGCTACTTTAACGCCCACGGGTGAGATTGCTTATCCGCTGATTCAGAAAGGCGAAAGGTTCCCTTTTTTAGCGCCCGATGCAACTGGTTTCGCCCCCGACCCTGTCTCTAAAGAAGTACTGTATACCGCTAATATGGAAGGAGTGGCTTACGCCGAACGCTATGCCTATGAGTTGATTGCATCGCTTTCGGGTGAACCCGTAGAAGCCATTTACACGGCAGGTGGCGCCAGTAACAGTGATAGCTGGCTTCAAATACGCAGCGATATCATGCAGAAGCCGGTTTATAAAATGAAATATGTATCGGGTGCCGTGGGGGCTGCGATTGTGGCGGCTTCCAGTTCCTGGTTCAACAGTATTGAGGAAGCAACTGCAGCAT
Source organism: Paraniabella yanshanensis (assembly GCA_040393015.1). GTDB lineage: Bacteria > Bacteroidota > Bacteroidia > Chitinophagales > Chitinophagaceae > Niabella > Niabella yanshanensis_A. Next base: position 57,413 of record JBEBUZ010000001.1, on the reverse strand, counting down.
TAACGCAGGCAGAAAAATCGGTAATGCCGCGAACGGGTATGAAAGAAAAATATAACGATATCTACGAACTTTTTTTGAAAATCATGAAAGAAAAGAAATTTATATAAAGATGTTAAAAGTGATCTTGCTAAGGCATGGCGAAACAGCTTATAATGCCGATGGGAACCGCTATTGCGGGAGAACAGATATAGGACTAACAGACAAAGGACTGGCACAGGCGGCCAAAGTGGCTTCGGGATTAAAAGGAGTGCAAATAGATGCGGTGTACTCGTCACCGTTGCAGCGTGCGCGAAAGACTGCGGAAATCGTTTCCGGTAATGCTTCTGTTATTTCCGATGAGCGATTAATTGAAGCTGATTTCGGCCTGTGGGAAGGAAAAACCAAGGAAGAGTTCAATGCCGAAAATCCGGCTCTATGGCAAGAATGGATGGCAGATCCCCAAACTACCAGGGCCGGCGGTACGGGCGAAACCGGTGGTGAAATTGTAGCTCGTGTCGATCGTTTCTTTAATGAAATATTTCAAAAACACAATGGTCAGCAGATAATGGTAGTAGCACACAACGGCGTTAACCGTCTTTACCTGTCGTCGAAAATGGGAATGCCACTGTCGAAGTATCGCCGTTTCGATATGGAGAACTCTTCCATCACCTATTTTGAAATGGATGAAGGCGATGTTTTTGTACTGAAAAAATTAAATGCAGGCTCCCTTTAACGGGAAACACAACGAAATTTTTATTGTTATATCCATAAGCCTGACGATCATCTAAATAACCAGTTTCGTATGAAGTTTCGTTTTTTTTTACAAGGATGCTTATTGGCTTTTGTTGCCTGGGGCTGTGGTTCTTTTCCCAAAGGCAGTTCCTCTGAAAACCTGGATATGCCGGCAATAATAAAAGCCCTTCCGCGCCAGCTTTATATCGAAAATGGGCGCTTCCATGTGCAAGGTGTTGCGGTGGATACAGTACGGGGTTATGTTTATTATTCGTTTACGACCAGTCTTATAAAAACCAACCTGAAAGGTGAAATCATCGGAAGCGTGGAGGGGATTATCGGGCATTTGGGCTGCCTCGATATCAATCCTGAAGACGGGCGTATTTATGCTTCTCTGGAATATAAGAATGATAATATAGGGAAGGGGATTCTGAAAGGTGTGGGCAATAATACCGGGGCGAGTGCTAAAGAGGAAGGATCCTTTTACATCGCGATTTTTGATGGCGAAAAAATTGTAAAACCGGGGATGGATGCCGAAAAGGATCGGGTCGTCAATACTGTTTTTTTAAAGGATGTAGGGGATGATTATGCAGCAACGGTTAAAAACGGTGGTAAGCAGGTGAAGCATCGCTATGGCTGTAGTGGTATTGACGGTATTGCTTTCGGACCGCAATTTGGAAAAAAGAAAGGTAATTTCCTGAATGTGAGTTACGGTATTTATAGTGATACGGCCCGCACCGATAATGACTATCAGGTAATTCTGCAGTATGACCCAAAGGATCTGCAAAAATTCGAGCGACCACTGCTACAGCATCAATTCAATTCTACCGGACCCGATAAGCCCTTGGATCGGTTTTTCGTTTATACCGGAAATACCCGTTATGGTATTCAGAACCTGGAGTATGACCCGCACACCGGCTATTGGTTTGCAGCCGTATATGCGGGCAAAAAGTCAGCTTTTCCTAACTACAGCCTGTTTACCATTGACGGCTCCCGCGGCTCTCAGATTGAAAACTTACAGGGGTTTGATAACGGGGAGAAGGGAAAAGTGCTGCAGCTTGCGAAAGCAGGAATGTTTGATAAAGGCAGCGGTGTGTATGGCTGGCAGTTTGAGTGGGGTGCCACGGGTATGCACTCGCTGGGCAACGGCTATTTTTATATTTCTCAGAACGGCGCCACTACTGATAAGAAGCAATATTGTAAACTTCAGTTGTATCGCTGGACGGGACAGGCTTCTTCACCTTTTGAGGAGGTGAAATAGAATTACTGTTCTCTATTTCTTTTCTAATTAAATGATAATAATCCGAAATACTCCGGCAACTCAAGAAATAAATTATTGCCATCATACGCGGTCTTTGCACTGGCTTTAATGGTCGTTTGATATTCAGGCCAGGGTTGCTGATCTATTTGATATTCCTGATAAACAAGATCGGGATGGCTGTTCTTGAAATTCATTTTTTAATCAATAGGATTATTTGTGTAAACGATTTTTCCGCCTATCAGGGTGCTGATAATGTTGATGTCCTTATCAAATATTATCATGTCCGCATCTTTACCGGTTTTCAGGCTTCCTTTCCGGTCGCTGATTCCCATGATGCGGGCAGGGGTTTGGGTGATCATTTTTATTGCATCTGTGAGCGGGATACCTGCTTCTTTTACAACGGTTCTCACCAGGCGGTTGGTGGTAGCCACACTTCCGGCGAATGCCGATCGGTCGGGTAATTTAGCGACGCCGTCTTCGATGATCACTTTTAACCCCGTATGCATATTCCCTAATATACTTTCTCCTTCGGGCATGGCTGCTCCCCGCATGGCATCGGTGATCAGGGCGGTTTTGTCGGGACCTTTTATTTTATATATCAACTGCAACAGGGGGGGAGGTAAATGAATGCCGTCTGCAATGGCTTCCAGGTCCATTTCGTCTATCAAATAGCCGGCTTCAACAGCACCGGCGTACCTGAAGGCGTTCCTGCGTGTTACTCCGTTCATGCCCGAATAAAAATGAGTAGCCAGGGTATAGCCATTTTTAAATCCTTCCAATACTTCTTCATATACCGCATCGGTATGGGCCAGCGCTAAAACTTTTCCTTTGGATTTTACGTAATGTCCGAACTCAATCGCTCCCGGAAGTTCCGGTGCGGCGCTCCATCGGGCAATATCATCCGAATAAGCCAGTATCTTTTGATATTCTGCTGGTTGAGGGGGGCGGATATACCGGGGATCCTGTGCACCCCGTTGGTTTATCGCAAAATACGGGCCTTCGAGATGCATGCCCATGAACTGAGCGCCTTTTCTGTTTTTCTGATGGGCTTCTTTATAGGCATCCAGTGTAGAAAAAAGATCGGCTACTTCGCTTGTTAAGGTTGTGGGAAACATTGCGGTTGTGCCAAAGCGTGCATGTGTTTCGGCTATTTGTAAGAAGGCTTCCACCGTGCCATCCATAAAATCATGACCGCCTCCGCCGTGTACGTGAATGTCTATAAAGCCCGGTGAAACATAATGACCTTCAGCGTCTATTATCTCATCACAATCGGCATAGCCACTGTTTGAGCTGAAGCCCGTTATGATACCGTTTTCAAACAGGATATTCTGCCCCTCAATAATTTTATCGGGAGCGATGATTCTGCCATTGATGATCTTTGAAATCATGTTCTAAGAAATTAAAATATAACACCAATAAGGTATTAATTGTAAAAAATACATTTAATATCTCAGTATGTGTTTTATTATTTGTTCGTATGCATTCGCATATTTTATCATACCGATGTCGGTAGGATGTACCCCGTCAACTGAGTCGTCCATTGTTAGTCCAATGGCTTCCCGTTTCAGATAATATAAATACTTAACCCCCTGCGATTGTAACGAGCTGTAGGCTTCGTAACCTGCTTTATTGAGTTCTGTTATAGTATTAAGCGAATGGTCATTGAGCCATCCTTCGGTATACCGCGAATGGTCGGCAAGGATAATGGGAGTAAGCGGATATTTTTCCCGGATCATTTTTACGGCGTCAATAGTTTTCTGCCTTACATTGTTTATCGCACCCCCCAGATTAGGCAGGCAGTCGAGAATAAAAATCTCTGCTTCCTTGTTTAATATCAGTTCCAGCACCTCCTTTTCCAGTCGGCCGTTACCGGAGAATCCTAAATTAACCACCGGCCGATGCAGTTTTCTTTCCAAAAGGGCGGGCCAGGCCATTCCCGGCCTCGAAGCGCACCCGCCCTGGGCGATGGAGGTTCCGTAAACCACGATTGGTTTTTTTTCTGAAGGGGGAATAAACCCAAAGGATTTTCCTTCGGGTATTCCTATTTCCAACTGGTTTACACTGTTGTACAGGGGCAGATACAGGTGAAATATCCGTTCGTTATTACTGTTTACTTTATCCGGCTTTATGCCATTAAAATTATACCGGATGGTATCGCCAAAACGAAAGCTGCCATTTGCCCATGACCAGGAGCCATCGCTGTTTTCGGCAAATAAATCTACTCCCGAAACCCCGGTAGCCGGGAAATGAGGCATAGCGTAGTTTGTTTTGTCTTTAGAAGTGGTATACCGAACGGAAATCGTTTCGGCATTGGTTTTAAAAACTATTTTTAGCCCTGCGGCATTTTTGGAAAGGCTCCATACTTCTTTACGAACCGCTTGTTTGGCCCTGGCCGGCAGCCGGTCGTAACAGGATTGGAGTTCTTCTCCATACCAGAGCTGGTTATGGATAGTTCGGAAATTTTCGAAAGCAGGATTAACCCATTTCAGATCGTTTTGGGAAAAGAGTATTGCCGGGCTGGCTAATAGCAACAGGAAAAATATAACTCGGGCATTATACATAAAAATATTGTTATTGACGGGCCGGCCTGCCCATTCTCCAGCTTCTTAATTTATGACCGTGGATGGCATAGTACATTAGGTAGAGATAGCAGGGCAGTAGCACCCAGTAAGCTTCCCGCAAGCCATAGCTATCGGCAAAATGACCATATATCAGGGGCATCAGCGCGTTGCCGCAAAGACCCATGATCATGATGGAAGACCCCAGTTTTGTGAATCTCCCCAGCCCGTCTATAGCCAATGGCCATATACCGGCCCAAACAAGCGAATTAGCCAGACCCAGCAGAACCACAAACCAGATGGAAGCGCCTGCCGTGTGCCCCAATAAGGTTATATTTCCTTTCACCAACACGATCGCCAAGCTGAATACAGCACCTAATATAGTACAAATTCTCAACGCATTTACCTGGCTGATGAAACGGGGGATGGTGATAATACCAATTATATATCCAATAATTGTAAGAGCCAGCGTGTACGAAGGAAATACTTTTGCCTCTATAAGGCTGATGCCCATCGAATCTGCATAGCCGATGACGGTATCGATGGCCAGTATTTGAGTGCCGACGTGTAAAAATATGGCCAGTGCTCCCAGGATCAGATGAGGAAACTGGAAGATGCTTGTTTTGGTTGAGTTGGCTTCTGCCAATTCTGTACTCTCGGTTTCTGTATCAATTTCCGGCAATGGCGAATATTTAATAAATAAGCCCAGACCAATAAGTACCAATGCCACTATGGTATACGGCAGCATTACCCGGCGAATCAGTTCATCGAGGGCGGCGGCCCTTTCTATTTCTCCCATGAGCGGTATCTCCTTAAACAATTCGGCGTCTGTTGCCTTTAACACTGCAGCGGCAAATAGCAGAGGCGCCAGAATGCCTGCAAATTTGTTGCAGATGCCCATGATGCTGATTCGTTGCGCCGCACTTTCTTTGGGCCCCAGAATAGTGATATAAGGGTTAGAAGCGGTTTGCAGAACGGCTAAACCCGAGCCTAATGTAAACAGACCTGCCAGGAAAATCTCGTAGGTTCTGAAATAGGCGGCCGGTACAAATAAAAGGGCGCCCACCGACATTATAAAAAAGGCGATCATCATGCCTTTTTTAAAACCTACTGCTTTTAAGAGATAGGAGGAGGGAACCGACATGACCAGGTAGGAAATATAGAATGCAAATGCCACCAGGTAGGCCTGGAAATTATTGAGTTCACAGGCGATTTTAAAGAAGGGGATAAGGATGGCGTTTATCCAGGACACAAAGCCAATAATAAAAAAGACCAATCCGATTAATAAAATTGATATCCGGGTATCTTTTTTAGTCAGTTCGTCTGATCTTAGTTTTTTGGTACTCATTTTTTATGTTCGTATGAATGATTAAATAGTGGGTTCCCAGCCCTTCTCATATTCCCTGCTCCAATATTGTTCGGCGGCTTTGTTATTTTTTATTCTGCCCGTTTTGGGATCGATATGCAGGGTTTCTCCCGTGCGTTGGGCGATATTCCCTAACTGGCAAAGCAGGGTACTCTGGTGGCCACCTACAATGTCGGATGCCAGCGGAGTTCCTTTCCTGATGGCCCCGAAGAAGTTTTGGATATGAATGGCATCGAGAGCCTGGGAGGGGTTCATTACATTTCTCGGGTCTATCACGGTTTCATTCTTAACTTCCCTGACAACCTGGTTATTTAAATCGAAAATTTTGTAAGAATTTCCCCCGTCGATCAGCAAAGACCCGTTTTCTCCGTAAAATATAATACCAACAGAAGATCCTTCGATGGTTCGTCCGTTGCAGCTTCTTCCCTCCCAGACGATGCAGGTATTATTATCAAACTCCAGGGAGATGACCTGGGTATCGGGTGTTTCCCAATCATCCTTATACCGGTAACGTCCGCCGGAAGAGCTGACTTTTACCGGGTAGGTCACCCCCAATCCCCATCGGGCAAGATCAACCATATGGGTGCCGTTATTCAATGCTTCGCCCGTACCCCAATGCCAGAACCAGTGCCAGTTGTAGTGAATAAGATTGTCTTTAAATGGTTGCCGGGGGGCCGGTCCCTGCCATAAATCAAAGTTCAGCCAATCGGGAACGGCTATTTGTTTTCCGGTACCTATAGAGGCTCTGTTATTAGTGTACCAGGTTTTGGCAAAATAGGCCCTGCCTATCACTCCGTTTTGCACTGCTTTAATCCCTGCCGCTACATTGGGCCAGGAGCGGCGTTGGTTGCCCATCTGGATGACATTTTTATATTTTTCGGCGGCCGCCATAAGCAGTTCTCCTTCCCTGGGATTATGGCTGCATGGTTTTTCGAGGTAAACATGTTTGCCGGCAGCAGAAGCGAGGAGGGCAGCCGGGGCATGCCAGTGATCGGGTGCGGCCACTACCAGCGCATCGAGGTTCCTGTCCTCAAGGGCTTTCCGGAAATCGGGTTGATTGACCGGCTTTCCGCTATGTTTTTTTGTGAGTTTGGTAAGGCACTTCGCTGAAGCCCTGCTGTCAACATCAGATATATAAATTATTTCGCAGTTGGGCTGTAAGGCGAAGTTATCGGCCAGGGCTGCGCCTCTTCCATTTACACCCATTATGGCTATCGTTATTTTTTCATTAGCGCCCGGGATGCGGGCATAACTTTTTGCATTAAAGCCTGGCAACACGCCACCTACTGAGAATGCTGCTGCGCCGGTAACGGCTTGTTTGATGAATTTTCTTCTGCTATTTATCATTGATATTGTTTTTAATTCAGGATTTTATTCATCGCCTAATAATGCGGCGCTCGCCTTGTCCAGATAAAGGATTGTACGTTTATGCTTTCTTAGTATGGTAGACGGGTATGATTCAGAAACCGGCTCCTGAAGTGTACGATAAACAGCGTCCGCCTTCAAAGCCGAGGGAACCATACAATATATATATTGTGCATTGAGAAGAGCCGGGATGGTCAATGTGAGGGCATGTGTGGGTACTTCGCTGATTGTAGGAAAGCATCCGTCATTTACCTGTTGTGTCCGCGAAGCTGCGTCCAGATCCACTACCTTAACCATTTGGGAGTCGTTAAAGTCTGCAACATGCGGGTCGTTAAAAGCGATATGAGTGTTTTCGCCAATTCCCATGCAGGCTATATCCGCTGGAAACTCATTTAGCAGAGCCGTATACCTTTCAATCTCTCCTTCCATCCGGCTTGCGTTACCATTAAGGTAATAAATATTTTTAAGAGGAACGCGGTCGAATATTTTCTGCCGGAGGAAGTTGGAAAAGGATTGGGGTGCATGTGGTTCTAACCCGATGTATTCATCCATGTGAAAAGCATTTACGTTTTCCCAGTTTACAGGCTCTTTTATCAACGCTTCCAGGAATTCATTTTGTGAGGGTGCCGCAGCGAAAATAATGTTTACCTGCCCGCTTCCCGATTTCAGCAGATCTGAAATTCTTCCGGCAACTTCCCGTGCGGCGTGGGTGCCCATCTCCACGCGGGTTTCATAAACTTTTACAACAATATGATCTTTTATAAATTCTCTCATATTTCTATTCAAAATATACAATCGGCGGTTGTTAAGCAATGGAGGTTTCAAGCAATACGTGTAACCGAAATTAATGTGATATGCAGAGGAATGATGGGTTAATGCCGCAATACTTTCTTCAGAAAGCGCAAATTTTTAGCTGAAATTGGCAAATTTTTTCTGAAATTCTTTGGGAGTAAAGCCCTTATGTTTTTTGAAAATACGCGACAGATTGCGGCTATCACTGAAACCCGATTGGATGGCAAGATCCAGCAGCGACTGTTTTTGTTCCACGAGCAATAATTCTGCGAGGTATTCGATTCTGCGGTGTAAAATAAACTGGTACAATGACATACCCATTTCTTTTTTGAATTTTGTTTCGAGGCTTCTTCGGGAGAGTGGCACTTTGCGAAGAAGGGTTTCGATAGAAATGGGTGTGGTAAAAGCAGATTCGATGTACTGAACCACTTCATGAATATATTCATTGGCGATATTATACTTTTCAGTAGATTGCCGTAATTCAATACGCACGGGATTTACAATAATATTATACGGCCCGGTGCGTTTCTTTTCAAATAATTGATGCAGCAGCCTTCCCGCCTCATAACCACCTTTTATTACGTCCAGTTGAATGGATGAAATAGGCGGATCAGAAATATTGCAGATCAGATCATCATTGTCTACGCCCAGCAACGCTACATCATCGGGTATCGAAATATTATTGAGCTTGCAGATATCCGATACCTGTAGTGCGAAATAGTCGTCACATGCAAACAGGGCAATTGGCTTGGGAAGCGATAGCAGCCATTGATCGAGCTTTTCATGACTGCTTCCCCATTGGTCTTCAGTCAGGTTCTCCGTTTCAAAATAAAAGAAACGCCCACCGTTTTTTTCAATTTCCGCCCGGTACCCCTCGGCTCTTTCGATAGACCACACTACGTCTTTATTACCATAGAATGCAAAATTTTGATATCTGCGTTGCAGGAAGAAAGAGGCAGCCAATTTTCCTGTACCCCGGTAATCGCCGGTTAAGTTTGAAAAATGATCACTTCGCTTTTTATAATTCTGCACAATTACCGGAATGTCTAAGTCGGTAAGATAAGTCATCTCGTCCTGGGCGTCCTGGGCGAAGATCGCATCAGCACCCCATTGGCGTGCCTGCTTTAAAATACCCTTTTCACCATGCAGGGTCTTAAAATAGGGTGGCAGCCTGTAAAACAGCCAGGGGCCATTGTCTTTGGAGTATTGCACTAACCCCCTCAACAACAACCTGCTGAATTTGCTGGAATGGTCTATTAATAATAATACCCGGAGCAATCTTTTTATTGTTTATCAGGCTAAATTAATATAAAAACAAGTTTTGCTGAAATGTAGATTACAGGAGGGATAGAAAAATATTTCTTTCGTTTTTGTCTGCTGACATACTGTTGTCACCACCCGTATTGAGCTTTGTGCTATTCAATCAAAAAATAAATATTATGAACACAACAACCATCGAACGTCCTCTCATCAGTGCTGATGAATTATTAGCCGCCTGGCTGGGCCATCGCAATCTTACCCGAAAAGTTTTGGAGCTCTTTCCGGAAGAAGAACTGTTTCAATTTAAAGTGGGAACCATGCGTACCTTTTCCGAGATGGCAAAGGAGCTCATCGTAATTGCGGGAGGCGGTTTGAAACAGATTGTTACCGACAGTATTGAACCCTTTGACGATGGCCTGCCCGATGTAGAGTCGAAGGCTGATCTTTTACAGGCCTGGGACAGAACCACGGAACAAATTAACATTTACTGGCCGCAGATCCGGCCCGAAAGATTTCATGAAGAAGTGAATCTCTATGGGGAATACCGCTTTCCGGTGATTCAAAATATTCAGTATTTTATTGATAATGAGATTCACCATCGGGGGCAGGGCTACGTTTATTTGCGTGCTTTGGGTATTGAACCTCCTTTCTTCTGGGACAGGCAGTAAAATTACAAAGCAGGTTCATTGACGCCTGCAGATGCGTTGGGCAATATCGGTGGCAAAATCTTTTAGCATGATTTTCAGACTTTCCGGTTCTATGATATCTGCTTTATCTGCCAGCATAACGAACCATCGAATAAAATATTCGGGATTGTCGCTATATCTAAAGATCATTTCCACTTTATCTCCCATATTTCTTTCAGAAACAAAGCCGTAGAAATGACGGCTTTGTTTGAAATACCTGGCGAATGGCTTATCCATTTCAATTTTGATGGTGATTTCCTTTTTTTCAACGCCGTTTTTCTGTAAATAAAAAGACAGATCCTGATGTTGAAGTTCGAAGGATTTTTCGAGTTTTACAATTTTGAAAATTCTGTCTGTCCTGAATTTTCTGTAATCTTTGCGAAGGTGGCAGTAGGCGACCAGGTACCAATATTCGTTTTCGTGGTATAGTCCGATGGGTTCGATCACGCGTTGATTAGGTGCATCGGCCTCAATGGACTGGTAGGAAAACTGCACCTGCTTTTTGTGGGCGATACCATGAATTAATACTTCCAACGCATTGGGTACCTCCTTGTTGAATAACGTGGTTTTTGGGTGTACCAGTATCTTGGAGTCCAGCTCATCGATCCAGTCTTTTTCCGACCATCTGAGCACCGACTTTATTTTATACATGGCAGTTCCGAACGCTGTACCCAATGATTTATCTGTAAACTGTTGCATCAGCTTTTCAGCAGCAACAAAGCTTACTGCTTCCTCCCTTGTGAACATTACCGGTGGCAGCTTATAGCCGTCTACAATAGAATAACCGACGCCTGCCTCCGACGAAATGGGTACGCCGGCGGCTTCCAGGGTTTTAATGTCGCGGTAAATAGTACGCAGGCTTACACCGAACCGATCGGCCAGTTCCTGTGCTTTTACAATTCGCTTCGATTGTAATTGGGTGAGTATAGCGACCACACGGTCGAATTTTTTTGGGCTTTCCTCTGTTTCGATATCGAATGGCATAAGTGCAATTTAAGCACCAATATGGATGCAAGCAAAAAAGCTTGCCCGTTTATCAGCAATCGGCAGATGGTTTGGATAAATTATTGCCGTATGTGTAAACATTGTAAGGCAGGAGGAATTGGGAAAATTTTTTTGAGATAAGGCCCGCCATCAACACCGGAATAAACAGAACAAAACCGTTGGGCACCAGCCCACACACGAGAAATAGGGTTGTAAAGGGGGCGTAAATAGAGGAAGACAAGGTGGCCGCCGCGCCCACCAGCGCAAAATTCAATAATAGTAGTTGGGTACCGAATACCTTATTACACAATATTGCAAACAGCAATCCAAGAAAGGCACCGGCCACGATGCTTGGGGCAAACACGCCTCCATCGCCGCCTGCACCAAGAGTAAGTGAGGCTGCAACCGGTTTTAGCAGTGCCAGCGATAAAAGAACAACAAGGGGGAAATTACTATTTTGAGAGGATGCGTTCATGATTTCTGAAAGACCGTGGTAGCTGTCACCGTAAAGAGCGGGGAAAAGGTAAATCAAGACTCCTACTATCAATGCACCGAGGTTCACCCGTATGAAATTGTTCGTGATCTTGCCAAATAAATTCTTTGCATGGATGACCAGCATGGTAAAATAAACGGACAATGCACCGCCTAACAAACTTAGTAAAACAAAGAAGGGGAGGGCCGACCATTTCCAGTCGCTTATAACAAAAGGAAGTATTGTTGCATGTTCTGTCATGGAAAGGACGCCCCATGCCAGGAGGGCAGACGCAGTACAACTGAGCAAGAGGGATTTTGTGAACTTTCGGGCGATAACTTCGATGGCGAAAAGCCAGCCTGCAACAGGGCTGCTGAATAGTACGGCGATGCCCGACACCACACCGGCACATACGAGTTCCCGCTTATACATTTTGGCGGAAAAGTCCTTTTTATAGGCTTCATTTCCCACCGTAGCCGTGGCCACAACTGTTGACACTTCAATACCGGTAGAGCCGCCGAAAATTACTGTTAGAAAGCCATTGAGATAATGAGACGGGATTTTGAAAAAAGGTAGATGATCTTTTCTTTGGTCCAGTGTTTTATAGATCTCGGTTATTCCCTTGTTCTTTCTTTTCTGAAATAAATATTTACGCAGGAAGTAAATGGCCGTAATGCCTATGGTAGGCAAAATAATAAAACCCCACTTGTTGGTCGATTGAACCCGTGAGAATATTTTTTGTTGGGTTATTTCAGTGATTTCTTTTAAAGAGAAGGCCAGAAGTGCGCAAATAAGGCTTACGATAAAAGATACCAGAATTAATTTGAGATAATTATGTACCTTAATTTTCCTTCGTTTCATTGCCTCTGTTCTGTTTTTATTGCTTTTTTTGATGCCTTTCTTCCAATACGCTTATTACCTCATTCAAAGAAACCTCTTTTGCCTGTAGTAATACGAGATAATGAAACAGGAGATCCGCCGCTTCACCCAGGAATAGTTCCCTGTTATTATCTTTTGCTTCAATCACTATTTCCACAGCTTCTTCACCTACTTTCTGTGCCACTTTGTTAATCCCTTTGGCAAACAGGGAGGCGGTGTAAGATTTTTCAGAAGGATTGTTCTTTCGGTCTATGATGATTTTCTCCAGTTCTTGCAAAGAGAAATGATCATTAGCTTTACCAAAGCAACTGATATCGCCGGTATGACAGGTAGGACCCTGGGGTTCAGCTTTGATGAGAATAGTGTCCTGATCGCAATCGAGTAATATTTCTTTGACGATCAGAAAATTATTGGAGGTCTCGCCCTTTGTCCAGAGCCGTTGTTTGCTACGACTGAAAAAAGTAACTTTTCCTTCGGCCTGGGTTTTTTTGAATGCTTCTTCATTCATAAATCCCAACATTAGCACGGTGAGGGTGTGGGTGTCCTGCACCACTACCGGTACCAGGCCATCGTTATATTTTGAAAAATCGGGAGACATATATTGAAATTTGTTTTATAGATAATTGAATGTTTGCCAGGTGACAGGCGATGGTTCATAATCCATGGACTATTAATTACAAACGTACTGTAATTCCTTCTTTTTTAAGATAAGTTTTGAGATCCCTTATTTCGATTTCTTTGAAATGGAAGATGCTTGCTGCCAACGCAGCGTCGGCGTGGCCGCTGGTAAAAACTTCTTTAAAATGCTGTGGGGCGCCGGCGCCGCCCGATGCGATTACCGGTATATTAACGGATTGGCTGATTTCGGAAGTAATATCAACGGCAAATCCAGTCTTTGTGCCATCGTTTTCCATTGAAGTGAGAAGTATTTCGCCCGCGCCCCGGTCGCGGCATTGCTTTACCCATTCGGTTGCGATAAGTGGGGTCGGGTTTCTGCCACCATGGGTTACTACCTTCCACACCCCGTCAAACAGTTTAATATCTACGGCAACTACCACGCACTGGCTGCCGAAATTTTTTGCCAATTCTTCAATCAGCTCCGGTCGTTTTACCGCTGATGTATTAACAGATATTTTATCAGCGCCGTTTTCGAGTAAAACCGAAACGTCTTCAACGGTGTTAATACCCCCGCCAACTGTAAAAGGAATATTGATATGGGTGGCGATCCTGCGAACCAGTTCAGACAGGGTTTTTCTTTTGTCTACGGTGGCTGTGATGTCCAGAAACACCAATTCATCTGCTCCCTCTTTGCTGTAGCGGATGGCCAGCTCCACCGGGTCGCCGGCATCGCGCAGTTCTACAAAGTTAGTTCCCTTTACCGTGCGGCCATCTTTAATATCCAGACAAGGAATGATTCGTTTTGTAAGCATTTTTTCAAATTTCAGATTTCAGGTCGGAAATTTTTATTTTTCCTTCATAAATAGCTTTTCCTACTATGGCTCCGTGACAGCCGATCGACTTCAGGTTTTCCAGATCCTGTACCGAACTCACGCCGCCACTGGCGATGAGCTGTATACCCTCTATTTCTGACAATATTTTTTTATATAGATCCTCCGAGCTACCCTGTAAAAGCCCGTCTTTGCTAATGTCCGTGCAAAAGAACTGCCGCACGCCTTTTTCGGTGTACCTCTTAATAAAGTCAATGATGCCTATATCTGTAGGCTCGGTCCAGCCTTTGATCCGTATTTTTTCATCCAGCACATCGGCACCCAGAATAAATTTTTCAACACCGTAAGTTGCAAACCATTGAAGCAGTAATTCTTCTTTTTTTACGGCCACACTTCCGATAGCGGCATAAGCGGCTCCTGAGTTGAAAGTAATAGCCACAGTTTCATTACTGCTGATGCCCCCGCTGAAGTCGGTTTTCAGCGAGGTTCTACCTGCTACTTGTTCCAGCACTTTCCAATTTTTCACTTCGCCTGCTTTGGCTCCGTCCAGGTCAACGAGGTGAAGCCGTTGCAAGCCTGCATCTTCAAAGCTTTTAGCAACTTCGAGTGGGTTTTCGTTGTAAATTTTTTTCTGGTTGTAATCGCCTCTGCTAAGACGCACACATTTGCCATCTATAATATCTATTGCGGGAATAATTTGCATTGCTTAATTCAGAAATTTATTTTATTGTTTAAAAAAGCCTCCCCGGCTCATTCGTTTTATAGGGCTAAAAAGTTTTTTAATATTTGTTCACCGGTATCGGCACTTTTCTCAGGGTGAAACTGTACGCCATAAAAATTATCCTTATTCAATGCGCTGCTGAAAGGAATGCCGTACTGGGTAGTAGCAATAGTGTGCTTATTCAGCTCGGCATAGTAGCTATGTACAAAATAACAATAGCTGTCTGGCTTTATATCTTTAAAGAGGGGATTTTCTTTAATTTCAATCTGGTTCCAGCCTATCTGAGGAATTTTCAAATCGATATCTCCAAAATATTTTACACCAACATCAAACAGACCCAGGCAGGGTGTATTATTTTCCTCGCTATGTTTGCACAGTAACTGCATGCCAAGGCAGATACCCAGTAAAGGTTGCTTTATCGCTTTTATGACTTCGTCTAACTTTCTCTGCTTAAGATAATTCATCGCTGTACTGGCTTCACCTACGCCCGGGAAAATAATTTTTTCCGCCGATAGAATCTTTTCAGGATCGTCAGTTACAATGGCCTGCACTCCGATCCGTTCCAGTGCGAACAATACGGATCGGATATTTCCTGCATTGTATTTAATGATAACTATCTCTCCTCCTTTTCCGGTCTTTGTTAAAGTAGAAAGAGATTTTGATGTATTATTCGGAGAGTTTCCTTCACTCATCAGGATAAACTTTTACAGAACTTTAATTGGGTTAAACGATTCCTTTTGTTGTAGGTAACTGGTTATTCCCCGGCGTTCGTTTTACGGCCATCTTGATAGCTTTTGCCAGTCCTTTGAAGATGGCTTCTATTTTGTGATGTTCGTTATCGCCTTCGGCTTTGATATTGAGATTGCATTTAGCCGCATCGCTGAATGACTTAAAAAAATGATAGAACATTTCGGTAGGCATTTCACCAATTTTTTCCCGTTTAAAAGCAGCGTCCCAAACTAACCAGGGGCGTCCGCCAAAGTCGATGGCCACCTGCGCCAGTACATCATCCATGGGCAATAAGAACCCGTAACGCTCGATCCCGGCTTTATTACCAAGGGCAAGCTGGAAGGCTTCTCCCAAAGCGATGGCCGTATCTTCGATGGTATGGTGTTCATCTATGTGCAGATCGCCGCGGGTGATAATTTTCAGATTGATACCGCTATGTCTTCCCAGTTGGTGCAACATGTGATCGAAGAAGCCCAATCCCGTTTCAATCTCGCAAATGCCGGTGCCATCTAAATTAATTTCAATGTCTATTTTTGTTTCGTTGGTATTGCGTGTATGTGCTACTACCCTTTCTTTCAATTGGAGATAAGCGTATATATCTTCCCAGCTTATTGTTTTCAACGCGATAGTATTTTCCAGTTCACTGATGGCGTCGGATATCTCTGCGGATCCCAGGTTTTCGTCGAGGTTCAGCCAGATGCCTTTGCATCCCAGGTTTTTCGCCAACTGGATATCGGTGATCCGGTCGCCAATTACGAAGGAATTGGGAATATCGTAGGCCGGGTTATTGATATAATCTGCCAGCAAGCCTGTTTGGGGTTTGCGGGTAGGCGCATTTTCTTCGGGAAAGGTTTTGTCTATCCATACCTTTGTGAAGGAAATGCCCTGGCTCTCCAGGTTGCGCATGACGAGGTCCTGGTAAGGCCAGAAACTTTCTTCGGGAAAAATATCGGTGCCCAGCCCGTCCTGGTTGGTGACCATCACCAGCTCAAAGCCCATTTCAGCAGCAATTTTGCCGAGCCATGTAAATACGCCAGGGTAAAAGGTAATCTTATCGATGGCGTCTAACTGGTAGGTAGGAGGCGCTTCGTTAATTAAAGTGCCGTCTCTGTCGATGAATAAAACGCGCTTCTGCAAGGTCTTTTCCAAAGCTGTGGGGGTTAATTCGCTTATTTTCTTTTGTTCGCTCATGGTAGAAATGATTCAATATTTTTTAAGCTTTTTCTTCTAAAGGAAGGGAGAAGTCCGCCAAAGCCGCGATCAACGCCTTATTTTCCTCTTCCGTACCTACGGTGATACGGAGGCATCCTTCGCAACCTTTTGTAGAGGTCCGGTTTCTTACAATGATGCCCCTGGTTTGCAGATAACCAAATATTTCATTTGCGCTTTTCATTTTAACCAGCAGGAAATTAGCATCCGATGGAAATATTTTTTCGGTGACAGGCAGATGGGCTAATTGGTTTTCGAGCCAACTGCGTTGCTCAATAGTAGTCCTGGTCCAGTTGTTTACCTGTTCAATATTGTTCAGAGCGAGCAAAGCCAGCTGTTGCGCCGCCTCGTTAATATTATAGGGGTATTTTACATTATTCATATAATGGATAATTTCTTTACTCGCAAAAGCCAGTCCTACACGCAAGGCTGCGAGCCCCCAGGCTTTGGAAAGAGTTTGCATAACTACCAGGTTCGGATAATCTGTCAATTGTTGAGCAAAGGTTTTTTGTTTGGCATAATTGATATAAGCTTCATCAATAACCACTATACCATCGAAATTATTCAATACGATTTCGATATCCTGTCTTGTAATACTGTTGCCGGTAGGATTATTGGGCGAGCAGATGAAAATCATTTTTGTATAATCGTCTACGGCATCGGCAATAGCCTGTATATCCATTTGGTACTGGCTGGTGAGAGGCACTTCTTTCACCTTTATATTATTGATGGCCGCGCACACGCTGTACATTCCGTAGGTAGGAGGGAGCGTTATAATATTGTCTACACCTGGTTCGCAAAATATGCGCATGAGCACATCGATGGCTTCATCACTTCCGTTGCCTGCGAAAATATTCTCTACGGGCAAGCCTTTTATAGCGCTTATTCTTTTCTTTAGTTCCCATTGACCCGGATCGGGATAACGATTCAAAAATTCCTCCCTCATTCCAAGGTTTAAGGTAACTGGTGAACCGATTGCATTTTCGTTTGCGTCGAGCATCACGCTGGCTTCGCCGGTAAACTCATGCCTTGCTGTTGTGTAGGGAGCCAGTTTTCGGATATTTTCCCTTATGAGGTACTCGGGGTTAAACGCTTCGTTTTCCGGTAGCAGAGAAGCGGGAGGAATATTTGTATTTTTTATTTCTTCTGACATGACTCTCTTTATTCAATTTTACAGAGTTGTTTTTATGTTCTATCCAGGGATTTAAATGAAGCTGCTCTTATTTTTACAGCGTTGGCATGTGCCTGCAATCCTTCAGCTTCCGACATGGTAATGACAGTGCCTGCGATATTTTCCAGTCCTTCTTTTGTAAGCTGCTGGAAGGTTATTTTTTTGGTAAAACTATCCAGGGATACGCCGCTATAAGCTGTGGCATGACCGTTAGTAGGCAGTGTATGATTGGTGCCGCTGGCGTAGTCGCCCACGGTTTCCGGGGAGTAGTTACCTATGAAAACGGAACCAGCCGTCATAATTTGTTTCAATAAAGCACCGCTTGTTTTACTGGCGAGTATCAAATGCTCGGGTGCATATTGATTGGAAAAAGCTACCGCTGCATTCAGGTCTCTTAATAGAACCATCCGGGCGTGTTGCAGGGCTTGAGTGGCAATATCTTTGCGCGGCAATTGCCCGAGCTGGGCCTCTATTTCTGCTTTTACCTTTTTTATCAGCGGCTCGCTAATACTCACCAGCACGACTTGCGAATCGGGGCCATGTTCGGCCTGTGCCAATAAATCGGCGGCGACAAAGGCAGGTACGGCTGTTTTATCGGCGATCACCAGCACTTCCGACGGTCCTGCCGGCATATCGATGGCTACTTTGGTTTGTAAAATCTGCTTGGCAGTTGTTACATATTGGTTGCCGGGTCCGAAAATTTTATAAACTGCCGGGATGGTTTGGGTTCCGTAGGCCATGGCAGTAATAGCCTGGGCGCCGCCGGTCTTATAAATTTGGGTTATACCGCAAAGGGAAGCCGCATACAATATAGCAGGATCAATTTTGCCAGATCGGTCGGGAGGGGTACAAAGTATAATGTCTTTGCAGCCGGCAATCATGGCGGGTACACCCAGCATTAACACGGTAGAAAACAGAGGCGCTGAACCGCCCGGAATATACAACCCTACTTTTTCAATGGGTCTCGCTTCACGCCAGCAAAATGTACCCCTGCTCGTTTCAATTTTTAAAGGTTTTGTTTTTTGCGCTACATGAAACCGGTAAATATTGTTTTTCGCGGCTTGTATAGCTTTCTTCAACGGAGGATTGATATTTTTCAGGGCGGTTTCTATTTCTTTTTTAGAGACACCGAGGTTTTTGAGCTTTACTCCGTCAAATTTTTCCGCATATTTTTTCAGGGCCGCGTCGCCGTTATTAGCCACGTCATAAATAATGTCATTTACAGCAGGAACGATAATATGACTATTTTGAACCGGTCGCTGACAGATGGCGTTCCAGGACTTCACGGATGGATACTTGTAGAGTTTCATTTACTCAATAATTTTTTCTATCGGTAAAATTAGAATACCTTCTGCTCCCGCGGCTTTTAATTTTTCAATAACATTCCAGAAATCATTTTCGCCTATTACCGAGTGAATGGATGACCAGCCTTCCTTCGCCAGCGGAACAATGGTGGGGCTGTTAATGCCTGGTAAATACCTGCATATTTTTTCAATATTGCTATTGGGTGCGTTTAACAGCACGTATTTGGTATGCTTCGCTTTTTTCACCGACCGGATCCGAAACAGAAGCTGGTCTAAAAGCTGCTGTCTTTTTTTGGAAAGATTCCGTCCACTAAGGAGGACCGCCTCCGATTTAAGGATGGTTTCGTACTCGTACAGTTCATTGCTGAAGAGAGTGCTTCCACTGCTCACCAGATCGCAAATAGCATCGGCGAGTCCGATCCGGGGTGCTATTTCTACCGACCCGCTGATATTGTGTATTTCGGCTTTTATTTTATTTTGCTTCAACCATTTATTTAATATGAACGGATAACTTGTAGCAATCTTAATACCGTCCAGAGCCTGTATATTTTTGGGCTTTTTTCCTTTGGGAAGGGCAATCGACAAACGGCATTTACCATATCCCAGACGTTCCACCACTTGTGTATCCTTATTTTTTTCAATAGCCACATTTTCACCTACAAACCCAATATCCGCCACACCGTCCTGTACATATTCAGGAATATCGTCATCTCTTAAAAAAAGTATCTCAGCGTCAAAATTTTCCACATTGATCTTAAGCTGATTGTGCCCTGCAGGAATTTCAATACCGCATTCTTTTAATAACTTCATGGAACCTTCGTTCAGTCTGCCCGATTTTTGAACAGCAATACGCAACCTTGATTCCTGTCCTTCACCTCCGGAACGAGAACTGGCTGCAGACATCTTTGTGGTTTTTTTTGTTTTCATTTTCTAGATTTTCTGAGGTTTTTTCTTCAAAGGAGAAGCGAAAGAACCCGGTTAATAAAAAAAGGCTTACAATTGTAAGCCTTTCTATAAGTTGATACATAGCACCACCGGCTTACTGTTGTAAGTATGCAAAATGATGATGAGTATGTACGTTATTTTTTGTCATTGCGGGGCAAATATAAACAAATTTAACTTTTAAATCTCTATGGGTTAAGAATATTTTTTTTCCTCGATGTAGTAGGTTCCGGTTCTGCAGCCCGGATCTGTCAAATAATAGCAAAGGTCTTCCGGTTTAAAGCCCTTTATTCATTATCTTTAGCGCCGAAAAAATATATAATGCTACAGATTACCAAACCCATCGCTTTTATTGATCTGGAAACCACCGGCGTAAACCTGGGCACTGACAGAATAGTAGAAATTGCTATTGTAAAATTGCTGCCCGATGGGTCGAAAACCGTGAAGAGGAAATTGATCAATCCTCAAATGCCTATTCCCAAAAGTTCGAGCGATGTGCATGGCATTACAGATGAGATGGTAAAAGATGCACCCGGTTTTGCACAGGCTGCACAGGAATTAAAACAAGTACTGGACGATTGCGACCTGGCAGGATACAATTCCAACCGTT
This sequence comes from Paraniabella yanshanensis, assembly GCA_040393015.1. Lineage (GTDB taxonomy): Bacteria > Bacteroidota > Bacteroidia > Chitinophagales > Chitinophagaceae > Niabella > Niabella yanshanensis_A. The sequence continues at coordinate 36,945 of JBEBUZ010000001.1, read as the reverse complement.
TTGATATACCGCTGCTGATCGAAGAATTTTTACGGGCCGGGGTTGATTTCGATATGAAAGGACGCAGAATGCTGGATGTTCAGAATATTTTTCACAAAATGGAACAACGTACGCTTTCGGCAGCCTATAAATTCTATTGTGGAAAAGTGTTGGAAGCCGCTCACTCGGCCGAAGCCGACGCAATGGCTACTTATGAAGTATTGGAAGCGCAAATCGAACGGTACCCCGAAATCGGCAATAGCATCGATTCTATTAATAAATTCCTGGGAGAAGAGCCTGTGGTGGATTTTGCCCGCCGTTTTATCATGGCCGATGGCGTAGAAGTTTTCAATTTCGGAAAATACAAAGGCCAGTCGGTGGCCGGCGTACTGGCTAAGGAACCCCAGTACTATGATTGGATGATGAAAGGCGATTTTCCGCAACAGACCAAGCAGAAATTAACCGAAATATTTACGCGTACCCGGCTTAAAGGATTGAAAGTTTGATTGTACAGACTTGGAGAACTTAGTTATCATACCCACTTATAATGAAAAGGAGAATGTTGAAAACATTCTCAAAGCAGTGTTTGAACTGAACGGGGGTTTTCATGTACTGGTAGTAGATGATGGCTCGCCCGACGGTACAGCCGACATAGTGAAAACAATGCAGGCCGAGTACCCGGGGAAGCTTTTTATAGAGGAACGAACCGGAAAATTGGGATTGGGTACTGCTTATATTCATGGCTTCAAATGGGCTCTGGCCAGAGGCTATGGCTACATCTTCGAAATGGATGCTGACTTTTCGCATAATCCGAAGGATCTGCTAAGGTTATATGATGCCTGTAAAAACCAGGGAGCCGATGTGGCCGTTGGTAGCCGGTATGTGAAAGGAGGCGGAGTAGTTAACTGGCCCGCTAACCGTATTTTTCTTTCAAAAGGAGGATCCCTGTACACGCGCATCATTACCTGGATGCCAATAAAAGACCCCACTGCGGGTTTTGTTTGCTATACGGCGCCGGTTCTTAATGCCATCAATTTCGACAATATTACATTTGTTGGGTATGCCTTTCAGATCGAGATGAAATTTGCTGCCTGGAAACTGGGCTTTAAAGTGAAAGAAGTGCCGATTGTATTTCAGGATCGTACCAAAGGCCACTCCAAAATGAACAAAGGTATCGTAAAGGAAGGTATACTGGGGGTTTTGAACCTGCGCTGGCAAAGCCTGTTTAAGAATTACAGGAGAAAACTTAGAACCCGGGTAGCAACCGGCTGATAACGTTTTTTAACGATAGTGCTCATGTATAGTAAAAGCGAAGCTTCCCAAATAAAGAGGGCATTCTGGACCAGTTTTGGGATGTACATGAAGCCGCTAAAAAATGTGGAAGGAAACACCATTAACTGGCTCAATTACAAGACCGGTATCCGGCATATTTATTTTCGTATGGACGCAGGCAAACGACAGGCTTCCATTGCAATTGAGCTGAAACACCCCTCAACGCATCAGCGCACAAGAGCCTATGAGCAGTTTGAACAATTGAAATTGTACCTCGAACAAATATTAATGGAAGGCTGGGAATGGCAATCCGAATTTTATGATGAAGATGGTGGGGTTGCTTCCCGGATATTTATTCAACTCGGGGGTGTAAATGTTTTTAATAAAGCCGATTGGCCGGCGATTATCAGCTTTTTGAAAGAAAGAATCGTTAAGCTGGATGTTTTTTGGAACGATGTGAGGCAACAATTTGAAGGAGTGGTTTAAAAGGATGAAAAAAAGATAGTTCTCTGGTACTGACCCTCCATATCGCTTTCTGTTCAGATAGTTTTTTGTTAAGTTCGCTTAATTTTTATAACTTTTTACACTCAAAGAGTATCAATGAAAAGAATGCTTACCGTATTAGGCTTATCTCTTATCAACGTATTGTCAGCACAGGAAGCGGTTCGTTTATATGAGGTTGTTCCTAACAGCAAAACCGGATCTGAAAATGAAAAGACAGAGGTGGGTGCCGATGACATTACAAGGATCAGCCATGTGACAGTACCCGAAATGTTTGTTTACAAACCCGACCAGCCTAATGGAACAGCCGTGCTGATTTGTCCGGGTGGCGGGTACCGCATACTGGCCATCAGCCATGAGGGGCACGATGTTGCTAAAGCGCTTAATCAATGGGGGATAACGGCCTTTGTTTTAAAATATCGCCTCCCCGATGATAAGGGGATGCTCAATAAATCTATTGCGCCGCTACAGGATGCAGAAAGGGCGATGCAAATCATCCGGCAAAATGCGAAGAGTTGGGGCATTAATCCAAAAAAGGTAGGTGTGATGGGCTTTTCGGCCGGCGGACATCTGGCTGCATCACTTTCTACAAGGTATAAAGAACAATTGATTGAGAACCCCGGGCATATTTCTTTCCGACCGGATTTTTCTGTGTTGGTTTACCCGGTAATCAGCTTTACCGATAGTCTCACCCATATGGGTAGCCGGAATAATCTTATCGGCCAGAAGCCATCGGAAAGCATGGTCAAAAAATATTCTAATGAACTGAATGTTGATAAAAAAACACCGCCGGCCTTTCTTGTTCACGCAAAAGACGATAAGGCAGTGCCCGCCCACAATAGCCAGGTGTATTGGCAGGCTTTGCGGGGTTTTAAAATACCTTCGCAAATACGATATTTCGACAAAGGGGGACATGGCTTTGGTATGCACAATAAAAAGGAAGCCGGGGCGTGGATGGAGGATCTGATGCTTTGGCTGAAAGAACTTCGTTTTTTGTAGCCGGGAGTTCCGGAAATAAATTCTAACATAATTCTTTACTTTAAATATCATTTATGAAGATTGCATTTCATGGGGCGGCACAAACAGTAACCGGATCGAAACATTTAATTACGTTAAAAAACGGTAAGAAGATATTGCTCGATTGCGGCATGTTTCAGGGGATGGGAGAGGAGACAGATTTACTCAACAGGAACCTTGGTTTTAACGCAGGGGAAGTAGATGTAATGATACTCTCGCATGCACATATTGATCATTCGGGTCTCATACCCCGGTTGGTGGCAGAAGGTTTCGGAGGGAATATTTTTTGTACTCCAGGAACTAAAGACCTTACCGCCATATTATTGCGGGATAGTGCCGAGATTCAGGAAAGCGATGCCCGGTTTATGGAAAAAAGGCGACCCGGCGGCCTGCCCGATTTGCTGAAGCCTCTGTACACAATGGAAGATGCGAAGAAAAGTTTTTCCTTGTTCGAGGCAAGAGAATACGGAGAATGGTTTAATGTGACTGATGGCGTACAATGTATGTTTACCGATGCAGGTCATATTATAGGCAGTGCTTGTGTACACCTGAAGATCAGGGAGGAAGGCAAAGAAACCGCGATTACCTTCAGTGGTGATCTCGGCCGTTACCGCGATATTATTCTTCGCTCTCCCGAAGTATTCCCACAGGCAGATTATATCATCATGGAGTCGACCTATGGAAACAGTCTGCACGATAATATTACCGGTACACCGGAGCATCTGCTGGACTGGATCAGGCGGGTATGTGTGGAAAGAAAAGGCAAACTTATTTTGCCGGCCTTTAGTGTGGGTCGAACGCAGGAAATACTGTTTTTTTTGAACCAGTTGGAGTTGGAGAACAGTTTACCCCGGATCCCGGTTTACGTAGATAGTCCGTTAAGTATTGAAGCTACTAATATGGTCAAACGCTTTCCGCAGTACTTTAATAAGCGGATTCAAAACATTATGAAGAATGATGAGGACCCCTTCCTGTTCCCCGGCCTTACTTATATTAAGGATGTGCAGGATTCGAAGGCTCTGAATTACCGCGACGGGCCGATGGTGATTATTTCGGCCAGTGGTATGGCCGATGCGGGAAGGGTGAAGCACCATATAAGTAATAATATCGAGAACTCAAAGAATGCCATTGTATTAACGGGCTATTGTGAACCTAACTCGTTAGGGGCAAGGCTTTTATCGGGCATGAAGGAAGTGGGCATTTTCGGAGCTGAACATGAAGTGAATGCGGAAATAGGGCAAATAAGAAGCATGAGTGCTCACGGCGATTATGAAGATATGAGCCAGTGGTTAGCCTGCCAGAATCCGCGCGAGGTGAAAAAATTATTTCTCGTACACGGCGAACCCGATGTCCAACTCGATTTTAAGAACCGCTTGCTAAAAAAAGGTTTTTTAGATATCCTGGTTCCCGAAAGACATTTTGAAACGGGGCTGGAATAATCAATTATCGGCTCTACAGCCGATATTTTCAATTATCGGCTCTACAGCCGATATTTTCAATTATAAACAAGCTGCCACTCCTTTATAAATAATCCCTGTAACAATCGCGAACGAAATACTAAGCAAAGTTCCGATAATAATATACTCGGTCAGTTTTCTGTCTTTGGCTCTTGATAAATCGCTAAAACGGAGAATAGATTTGGCTGCTATCAAAAAACCTATGGCAGTCCATTGGTTTAATATAATAAATAAAAATACCAGTACTCTTTCTGTCATGCCGATATATTTACCTGCCAATTGTAAAGAATTTTCTGCGTTGTCATCCTCCAGCTTCCAGTAATCCATAATAAGTCGCATAATGATGGCGGCGGTGTATGTTACTAAAATAATACAACATGCCAGCAACAGAACTTTAGGAATATTTACAGTTTCGCTGCCAAATGAATAACCCGTGTATGCTGCACTAACGCCTGCAATAACCAGTATGTGGGCAGCCTGATCCATAAAAAACAAGTAGGCTTCTTTCCATTTTTTCCGGGCGTATAGTTTCGATAAATCAATAAGGTAGTGGCTTAATACTATTACAATAATACCCAGCCAATACTGCATATTGAACTGTATGGATACCAGCAACAATAGGGCATGAATGCCTACGTGCAGGTACAGGTATGGAGATGCGCCTTTTCGCCTGTTTTTATCAATTACCCATTTGGTAGGCTGAAAAACAAAGTCGCCCAAAAGATGTGGCAGCAGTAATGTGAGGAATAATGTTATCATAGGTGACTTATTTTATTTTCAAGAAACTGGTTCAGTTTCTTTATTTCATCAAACCCTCCGCGTTTCAGGGTTTCACTAATACTGCTTTGTGTTTTTTTCAATAATGCAGCAAGTTCGCTTTGGTTTTTTTTAGGGTTTTCAATAGCGCTTCTAATAACAGTGGCAACCGATCCGCTCCAACTGTTCATGGTTAATAGGGCTAAGCTGATCATAAGATTGGCTACTTCGTCAAAATCGGTTTCCCCTGTTGATAGTATAAGCATTTGCCGTTTCAACCCATCAAAGCCTTCGCCGGAACGGATAAAAGCTTCACCGGTAGATGCGGTTACTTTTTTAGCATTGGTTCCGGGTTTTCCAATACCTATAGACATTCGTACATCCAATCCTGTTATTTGCTTAATGCAGCTCTTAATATGGATGGCTGCCATAAAGGCGAGTGCCGGCTTTTTCAAACGAAGCTGAAAACTATCGCCCCTGTAAATCTCCCAATCCATCGGTTCTTTCCCATATTTATTAAGAGCAATTTTCAACTTGGATTGCCATTTGCCCGCAGTCTGCCTTCTTGAATTAACAATATCTCCCGTAATAACCGCAATCATTTTATTTTTTTATAAATATCGGTTATAAAGCCGATATTTTGAAATATCGGTTCTGGAGCCGATATTTTTAATAACGCTGTCTTATTTTCTTTTAGACGCTTATTTTTTTAAATAAATTTTATTGTGCAATCATAAAGATTTCAATTTAATTATATATCTTTATGATATCATTTTAATATCAAAATAATATTTATGGAAAAAACGATCAAACCAATTCCCGGCTACCTTGCGATACTGATGGCATTTGTGCTGCTCGCTTTGTCCGTTTATTGCTTTTTCAATGCTATTGAAAGTAGTGCTTATGCCGTTGCGGGCGTAATTTGTATATTACTATTCGGTATTCTATTGAAAGGACTGATGATCATTCAGCCTAATCATGCAAGGGTGTTAACCTTTTTTGGCAAATATGTTGGCTCTGTTAAAGACAACGGATTATTCTTTATCAATCCGCTTTATTCCACCTATAAAATAAGTATGCGCTACCAGAATATGGGCGGCCAAACCTTAAAGGTGAATGATAAAATGGGTAACCCTATTGAAATAGGTGCGGTGATCGTTTGGCGCGTCAGCGACACTTATAAGGCCGCTTTTGAGGTAGCCAGTTATACCGATTATGTAAGAACCCAAAGTGAAGCGGCGATCCGGCACCTGGCGGTAAGCTTTCCGTATGATAACCTTGAGGATGAAAACGCCGAAATTACCTTACGCGACGGAGCGGATACAGTAAACCAGCTGTTGGAAAAGGAATTAGCCGAGCGTTTGGCTCCAGCCGGGCTAATTGTTCAGGAGGCTCGTATCAGCCACCTGGCTTATGCATCTGAAATAGCGGGTGCCATGCTGCAACGGCAACAAGCTACTGCCATTGTTGCCGCCAGAACCAAAATTGTGGAAGGTGCGGTCGGTATGGTGGATCTGGCTCTTAAAAAGCTGTCGGAGGAAAATATTGTAACCCTCGACGACGAACGAAAAGCAGCAATGGTCAGCAACCTGATGGTGGTACTTTGCGGAGAAAAAGCCGCAACACCGGTTTTAAACGCGGGTACCCTTTACCAATAGTCAGTAATGAAAAATTGTTTGTGTTTTGGGCGACAAAAAAAGTTTTATATTAAGAATAGATACCGACACTTTTTCGAGGCTGGAAAAATGGGCCGCCGATGATTTCAGGAGTGTGAACGGACAAATCGAGTACCTGCTTCATGAAGCGTTGAAAAAGGCAGGACGTAAAGGGCTGGGAAAGAAAACTGTTTCTTCGGTAACAAAGAAAAAATAACTATCTTACCGCAAACAAATACTCCTTTATGAGATTGTTGCCGTTTTGCTTTTCTGTGCTGATAACTATCTTGTTGGTTTATGTGCTCAACCGTCCCATTGGCACAAAAATTCCCATGCCCCTGGGCGGCTTTCTGAGCCCGCAAACAGGGTTCTGGCAAAATGCGGAAGATACCTGCTTTAACTTTAATGATGATCTCCAGTTCCCGGAGTTGAAAGGAAACGCAAAAGTGTATCTGGACGAAAGGCTGGTGCCGCATGTATTCGCCGAAAACGATGAAGACCTGTATTTTATCCAGGGTTATCTGCATGCCCGGTTCCGTTTGTTCCAGATGGATCTGCAAACCCGTGCCGCAGAGGGCAGGGCCAGTGAAATTGCCGGTTCTGCGGCGATTGAATACGATAAAGAACAACGTCGCCTCGGGATGAAATTCGCAGCCGAGAATACCCTGAACGAAGTGCAGAAAGATCCCGGCGCACTCGCACGTTATACTGCCTACACCAATGGCGTCAATGCTTTCATCGGCTCACTTACCCAAAGCAGCCTGCCTCTGGAATACAAAATTCTTCATTTTAAACCCGAACCCTGGTCTAACCTGAGAACAATGCTGCTGCTGAAAATGATGGCAAAAATGCTTGCGTCTTCTACCGAAAAGGATCTGGCCAATACGAGTCTTCGTTCCGTTTTGTCCCTGCAGCAATTTAATATGCTTTATCCACAGGTGCCCGACTCCCTTGTGCCCATTGTACCCCGTGGAACCATTTTCCCCGATCCCGCCTATCGGCATCAAATACCGGCTGATGTGGATTCTGCTTATTTTTTAAACAATGGTGACCTTGTCACCGCCCGCGAAAAATATCCCGAAGACAGGGATAACGGAAGTAATAACTGGGTGGTAGCCGGAAGCAGAACGGCAAGTGGCGCACCCATACTCTGCAATGATCCCCATCTGGAATTGTCGTTACCTTCTATCTGGTTTGAAATGCAATTGAGTACACCCCATTCTAATGTGTATGGAGCTACATTGCCGGGAACGCCTTTTGTCATCATCGGGTTCAACGACCATATAGCCTGGGGGGTTACCAATTCTCAAAGAGATGTAAAAGATTATTATAAAATCCGGTTTAAGGACGATTCTAAGAAGGAATATTGGTTCGACAATAGCTGGAAGCCGACCCTTCAACGGTTTGAAGAAATTAAAGTGAAAGGGAAAACGCCCGTTTTGGATACGGTTACCTATACGGTTTTCGGACCGGTTATGTACGACGAAGCTTTTAGTAACAATAGTTCCGGCCAGGCTGCATTGGCGGTTACCTGGACGGCCCATCACACTGGCGATGACGGTGCAGCCTTTTACAAGTTGAATCGTGCGGAGGATTATACCGGATATGTAGAGGCTATAAAAGATTTTGAATGCCCGGGTCAGAATTTTGTGTTTGCGTCGCGGGGAGGCGATATTGCCATCTGGCAACAGGGCCGCTTCCCCGATCGCTGGCAGGGACAGGGACAGTTTATTATGCCGGGAGAGGACAGCAGCTATATGTGGCAGGGTTATATTCCGCAGTCAGAAAATCCTCATGCCGTTAATCCGGACAGAGGATTTCTCGAAAGTGCTAATCAACGACCTGCAGATCAGAGCTATCCTTATTTCATACCGGGATCGTATATTACTCCCAGAGGTGTCGCTATTGAACATTTTTTAGAAAAAATGAACAGTATCACGGTTCAGGATATGATGCGACTTCAAAATAACTATTATAATATTCAGGCTCAGGCGCTGCTTCCCCTCTTGCTAAATTATACGAAAGAGTCGCTTCTTACTAACGACGCCCGGCAATACCTTTCTATTATCCGTCAATGGGATCTGGAGGCCGGTCCCCGCTCCGTAGGACAAACCATCTATGAAAACTGGGTAGATACTTTACAAATGATCATCTGGCACGACGAACTGGGTAGAACGGGTTCGAATATATCACTCCCGGAGGTACAGACGCTATTGGAACTGCTGACGATCGACCCAACCATTCTGGGATTTGTGGACGATAAAAATACACCGGAAACGGAAGATATTTTTCAGCAAGTGTCTTTAGCTCTTAATAAAGCCGCTGTAAAACTGGCCGCGGCTGAAAAAGAAGGAAAAATAGAATGGGCAAAGTTTAAAGACCCTACCATTTTTCATCTGCTTAAAGCTAATCTCCCGTCTTTCGCCCGGAAGGGTCTGCCGGTAGGGGGAGGGGGAAATATTATCAACGCGATCAAAAAAAGCCATGGACCGAGTTGGAGAATGATTGTTCAACTGTCAGCAGAAACAGAGGCCTGGGGAGTTTATCCCGGTGGCCAGAGCGGTAATCCGGGCAGTCGCTTTTATGACAACGGTGTAGATACCTGGGCCGATGGAAGGTATTACCGGTTGTGGATGATGAAGCCTGCTGAGGCCCAGGATAAACGTGTGAAGTGGACCATCAATTTTATTAAAACATAGTTTAAGCATTTTTTCATGCGATTTTTTGTTTGTTTACTGGTTATAGCTCTTGCCTGCTTTATAACAGGATTGTATGCACCCTGGTGGAGTATTGCTGTGGTAGGCTTTATTATTTCGCTCCTTCTGCCTCAAAGGCCGGGAAATGCATTTCTGGCCGGATTTTTAGGTGTTTTTCTATTATGGTTGGTATTGGCGGCCCTTATTAATACAGCCAATGCGGGAATACTGGCCAACAGGATCGGAAGCATGCTGGGCGTTGGTGCTAACCCCTGGCTGCTTGTATTGATTACTGCAATTGTAGGCGGACTGGTAGCCGGCCTCGCCGCGCTGACCGCATCTTATCTTCGGGTCCCGCACAAAGATTGAAAATCCTCCTGCGATAGTGAAGGGGTCGCGATGCGGGAAAATTACTCAACAAAAGGAGCGATTGCGCTTAAGAAAATCTGACAAGAATTATGGGTGGAGAAAATAAAACAGACTGGAAACATTACACTAATATTTACGAAGTAAATCTGCGACAGTACACGCAGGAGGGTAGTTTTGGCGCCTTTGAAAAAGAACTGCCCCGGCTTAGGGATATGGGGGTGCAAACTCTTTGGTTGATGCCTGTTACTCCCATCGCAAAAGAAAAAATGAAAGGCTCGCTCGGTAGCTACTATGCCTGCTCCGATTATACTTCGTTGAATCCCGAGTTCGGGACCATGCAGGATTTCAAAAGCCTGGTGAATACGGCCCATGAAATGGGTTTTAAACTGATCATAGACTGGGTAGCTAATCATACAGGCTGGGATCATGTCTGGACAAAATCCAACCCCGACTTTTATAAACTCGATCCATCCACGGGTACGTTCAGGGTAGCCAGCGGTATGGACGATATTATAGAACTGAACTATCATAACCCGGCGCTAAGAATAGCAATGATCGATGCCATGCGGTTTTGGGTGCGGGAATGCGATATCGACGGCTTCCGGTGCGACCTCGCTTCCTGGGTAGAGCTGGATTTCTGGCGCGAAGCCAGACCCAGGGTAGAGGAATTAAAGCCTCTGTTTTGGCTGGGCGAGTTTGATGAACTCGAAAATCCGGAATATGGACAGGTGTTTGACGCCAGTTACTCCTGGAAATGGATGCATAAAACCAGATCGTTTTACCTTCACCAGGAACCTCTGCATGAATTACGGAATCTTTTAGATCAATACACCGCAATAGGTAATAATAGTATGCGCGCCTGGTTTACCTCCAATCATGATGAAAATAGCTGGAATGGAACAGAGTACGAAAAATATGGCAGTATTGCGAGAGCACTGGCCGTGTTTAGCTGCACCTGGAATGGGATTCCACTGGTATATAGCGGACAGGAGCTGCCCTTGTATCATAAGAGACTGATGTTTTTCGACAAAGATTCCATACCCTGGACCGGGCAATATGAGCTCCATGGTTTCTATAAAAAATTATTGAACCTGCATGCCCGGAACCCCGCGCTGAGGGGTGGCGACGATACGGCTTCCACAATTAACTTAACTACCAATGCCGATCACCGGATTTTTGCTTACCGGCGAAAAAAAGACGAACAGGAAGTGGTAGTGATTCTGAATTTTTCAAACGATACAGTGGGTTTTGAGGTGCCCGATCTATCGGCAGAGGGGATTTTTGAAGAATTGTTTTCCGGTTCACTGAACGATTTTAGCAGATCCCGAAATTTTATTTTGCAGGGCGGAGGCTATCTTGTATTTGTAAAGCGATAAACTCATTCTGATTTTGGGAGATCTTTCAGAAAAAAAAAGCCGCCTTCATCGGGCGACTTTAATTAAATAATGTTGAAGAATTAATATTCATCTTCATTGAAGAGAAAATCTTCCTGAGTCGGATAATCGGGCCATATATCTTCGATGGTTTCATAAACGTCTCCCTCGTCTTCCAACTCCTGGAGGTTTTCTACCACTTCCAGTGGGGCGCCGCTACGAATTGCATAATCTATCAATTCGTCTTTGGTAGCCGGCCAGGGAGCGTCTTCAAGGTATGAGGCTAATTCAAGCGTCCAAAACATAATATATCGGTTTTCTCTGTTTAACGTTTTTAAGCAACAAAGAGTTGCATCGTCTCAAAAATTTGTGCAAAAGTAGCTTTATTACTCAATTTACCAAATTGCTTTTTTTCACATTTTTGACGGCATTTATAACACAAACTTTTACATTTGGTACTTATTTTCGATAAAACAACCTTTTTTAATGATCCAGGGTAAAAATATTCATAAAGCTTACGGGAAGGTGCAGGTATTAAAGGGGGTGGATATCAGAATTAAAGAAGGTGAAATTGTTTCCATTGCAGGACCCTCCGGAAGTGGCAAAAGCACGCTGCTTCATATATTAGGTACATTGGATAAGGCCGATGAAGGGGAAATACTGATGAATAGTACAGATATTCAAAACCTGTCCCCCAGGAAACTTTCTGCTTTCCGCAATCAGAATATAGGCTTTGTCTTCCAGTTCCACCATCTCTTGCCTGAATTTTCGGCTCTGGAAAATGTTTGTATTCCGGGGTGGATTGCCGGAAGGAAAAAAAAAGAGGTAGAGCAAGCTGCCTGCGAGTTGCTGGAACTGCTGGGTATTTCGCACCGGCTTGGCAACAAGCCCGGAGAGATGAGTGGGGGGGAGCAACAACGGGTTTCGGTAGCAAGAGCGCTTATCAACCGGCCAGCCATTGTATTAGCTGATGAACCAACCGGTAACCTCGATACGGCCAATGCAAAGGAGCTGCACGATCTTATTTTCGATTTACGATCGAGGTTTAATCAAACCTTCCTGATTGTCACCCATAATGAGGAACTGGCGGGACTTAGCGACAGGGTGCTGCAAATGAAGGATGGACTGATTGTTTAAAAAATAAAAAAAAATAAAAAATCTTCTGAAAAAAGGTATACTTTTAAAGGCTATAAATGTACACAGCTGATGCCAGACTGATCTGCTGGATTCGACCCTGCCGCCTTGGCTGCCATAATAAAAATAAGAAAACGATTGTATGAGTACTACAAAAAATGGAAATGCTATCACGAAAGTAATTGCGGCGTCTTCACTGGGAACCATGATCGAATGGTATGATTTTTATATTTTCGGTATGCTTGCCAAAACCATTTCTACCGAATTTTTCCCGGAAGGAAATGCTACCGCGGCCTTACTCAGCACGCTGGCCATTTTCGCTGCCGGGTTTATTGTAAGGCCATTCGGAGCGCTTGTCTTTGGCCGGCTGGGCGATATACTGGGCCGGAAATCGACTTTTTTGCTGACACTCGTTTTAATGGGAGCTTCTACTTTCCTTATTGGTCTGGTGCCGGGCTATAATACGATTGGTATAGCGGCACCTTTGATTGTGTTATTACTGAGGCTGATTCAGGGACTGGCACTTGGCGGCGAATACGGAGGGGCGGCCACTTATGTAGCCGAACATTCCCCTGCCAACAGGCGCGGCTATTATACCAGTTGGATCCAAACCACCGCTACCCTGGGTCTTTTTCTGGCTCTCGGGGTTATCATGCTTGTAAAGTTTAGTATGAGTGATGAGGCTTTCAACGCTGAATGGGGCGGGTGGCGTTATCCATTCTGGTTTTCAATTCTGCTGGTGATCGTTTCGGTGTATATACGAATGAAAATGCATGAATCTCCGCTGTTCGCCAAACTAAAATCGGAAGGAAAAACAGCTAAAAATCCGCTCAATGAGAGTTTTAGAAATAAAGCCAACTTCAAAATGGTACTGCTTGCTCTTTTTGGCGCGGTAATGGGGCAGGGGGTTGTATGGTATACCGGGCAGTTTTACGCTCAAAGTTTTCTGGAAACAAAGGCCCTGCTTAATTTTGAGCAAAGCCGCACTATTATGCTCTGGGCCATTTTATTTGCCACTCCTTTCTTTATCTTCTTCGGCTGGCTGAGCGACAAAGTAGGACGTAAATGGATTATGCTTTTAGGTATGTTGATTGCGATACTTACCTACCGGCCTATATTTGGTTACCTGCTCGATCAATCCGATACCGGCAAATGGGAAGCTACGGTTATTGCTTCCGGAAATGAATCATCGGTTCAAACAGATTTTGTACCTGCAACGGGCGACAGTCTGGTAACCACAACCCAACATATAAAACTGGAGTCGGGCGGCGAGTACCTGCAAACAAGAACCGACACCCTGAAGGCCGGCTCACAGGAGCTGATCACTGGTAAAACGGTTGCCAGAGATAAAAAATTGCCGGGCAACGTTTACTGGAAATTTGTAGGACTGGTATTTTTACTGATTCTGTATGTAACCATGGTTTATGGCCCAATTGCCGCATTCCTGGTAGAATTGTTCCCTGTAAGAATACGCTACACGTCTATGTCGCTACCCTACCATATTGGTAACGGGGTATTTGGCGGACTGGTTCCTTTTATCGGCGTTTTACTGCAAACGACTTTTACCGCCGACCCCCTGGTAGGCCTTTGGTACCCGATTGCGGTAGCCGCCTTATGTTTTATAATAGGAGCTGTTTATCTGAGTAACCGGATTGATAGAAATGTAAACGATTAACACCTTAATAAAAATAGTATGAACGCAATTAAGAGAATTTTAGGCCTGATATGGCTTCTGTTGGGGCCCGCTATTGTTTTTTTCTTATTGACCGGTGCGGTTAAAAATATAGATCCGGCAGGTACAAAAGATATCAATAATCCTGTGATATGGATCATAATTATTGCCATATTTGTACCCATTGCCATCGGGTTGATGATTTTTGGGTGGTATGCAATAAAAAATGAATATGATCATTTGCCGGAAGATTCTACAGAATTAGACGTCTAATACATAAGAAAGATAATTTTTTTATAGTTTTTGATCGAAAAAGGAGAGTTTGCCTTATTTTCGCAATTGAATGAGCAGAGCCTTGCGCATCATATCATCTGTTTTCCTGGCAGCTTTGCTGATGCTGCTCACGGTTGGCCTGCCTGTTACCTATAGTTCGGTGGCGCAATGGAAGAAGGTTTCTGCTCCATCCGATGTAGCGGATAAAAACCCTTATTCCAACTCAACCGAAGAAAAAGCACCCAAAAATTCACTTACTCTTAGCGAAGAGTATGTTCATGGTTCTGATTATGAATCCTCCCTGGCTTTATTTCAGGTAAGCGTGGCCTATATCCACGCCCATGAAGCTACTTATGTTGCTTTTCATGGAGAAATGCTCTGTCCCCCTCCCAACTACCCGGCCTGAGTAGTTTAATCGTGATTTTAATGGTGTGAAGCGAAACCGGCTGCGGCAATGCCTGTAGCTGTGGTTTCTTACATCGATTTTCGTGCATTTCTTAAAAATATATTCAATGGAGAAGTTTCGATCAACATTCTCATACCTGAAAAATGATTTTTTAGCAGGTCTTATCGTGTTTTTAATTGCCTTACCCCTTTGTTTGGGTATTGCGCAGGCGTCCAATGCTCCGCTGTTTTCGGGCATCGTAGCGGGGGTTATAGGGGGTGTGGTTATTGGTTTTTTTAGCAGAAGTACTTTCAGTGTAAGCGGCCCTGCAGCGGGGCTGGTAGCGATTGTGGTAGGTGCTTTAACGGATATAGGAAGTTTTGAATTGTTTCTGTGCGCTGTGTTCCTGGCAGGCCTTTTTCAATTGGTTCTGGGTTTTGCCAAGGCCGGCACTTTTGCTAATTTTTTTCCTTCCAGCGTTATCGAAGGTATGCTGGCCGGTATTGGCCTTACTATTATTTTCAAGCAGTTGCCCGATGCCGTTGGCTATGGCAGCCGGGTAGGGATGTTAGACGGTGAAAGAGGCATCAATTTCGATATTTTAAAGGGAATTACCGGAAACATTCATGGAGGCGCAGTGGTAATTACCCTCGTAAGTCTCGCTATATTGATCTTATGGAACAGGCCGGCTTTCAGGAGGCTGCAGAAAGTGCCCGCCGGCCTGCTGGTAGTAGTGGTGGGTACGCTGCTCAATATTCTCTTTCAGAACTTCAGCGGAACCATGCATCTCAATAAAGACTACCTGGTTCAATTGGATGTTCCTACATCGGCCGGGGCTTTTTTTGCCCAGTTTAGCTTGCCGGATTTCAGCGGTTTGAAAAATCCGCTGGTGTGGCAATACGGGTTAATAATTGCGGTAGTGGCTTCGATTGAAACGCTTTTATGTATAGAAGCGACCGATAAAATGGATCCCTTAAAAAGAAATACTTCGGGTAACCGGGAACTGATTGCGCAGGGTGTGGGTAATACCCTGAGCGGGCTGATCGGGGGACTGCCGATTACCTCGGTAATAGTTCGCTCAAGCGCTAATATCAATGCCGGTGCCAAAACAAAATTATCAACCATTATCCACGGCGTATTGCTGCTGGGTTGCGTGGCTACTATTCCTTTTGTATTGAACCTGATTCCTAAATCGGCGCTGGCCGCCATTCTTATTTTCACGGGTTACCGTTTGGCAAGGCCCGCAATTTTTGTTCATATGTACCAGGTAGGTCGTACAGAGTTTGTTCCTTTCGTGGTTACAGCAGTGGCGGTTGCGCTGCCCTTCCTCGGATTATTGAAAGGGGTAGGCCTCGGAATGCTCTTCAGTGTATTTTATCTCTTGCGTGCCAATATGCGAATTCCCTACTATTACCGGCGGATACAGTCGGAAAACGAAGATGTAACCCGGCTCGAATTAGCCCAGGAAGTTTCCTTTCTGAACAAAGGCAGTATTAAAAAAACATTGGATCATATACCGGAAAACAGCTCTGTCATCATCGATGCGACCAACTCCGAATATATCGACTATGATGTGCTGGAAGAGATCAGGGAATTCTTTTCGGTAAGGGCTCCTAATAAGAATATAGAAGTGGCATTGGTGGGCTTCCGAAACGATTATAAAATTCCCGAAGGAGCCAACGTGCATTATAAGATGACCGAACTTGAACAAAAGGACAATGTAACCAAAAGAGCAGGCCGCCATCATAAACTTTTAAAAGAACTAAGTGCGGGGTATTAGAGGAGAAGGTTGGAATGTACTAATTTTGGTAACTCCTGTACATTATTAATGAAACAGAATCTTACGCATGCCGGTATTTCTGAAAAAGGCAGTACAGGGAAGCGTTTATTCTTTTACTTAAAAACAAATAAAAAATATATACATGAAATCATACATCGATTTGTTGGAAGCGAACAGGGAATGGGCCATGAATAAACTTTCTCTTGATCCGGATTTTTTTACCCGTCTCGAAAAAACACAAAAACCCAATTTTTTGTGGATTGGCTGTAGCGACAGCAGAGTGCCCGCCAATGAAATTACCGGAACCATGCCCGGAGAGATCTTTGTGCACCGGAATATCGCCAACCTGGTGGTACATACCGATGTTAACCTATTTAGTGTGTTGGAATATGCCGTAAAACATCTGGAAGTAAAACATGTGATCATTTGCGGACATTATGGTTGCGGTGGCGTAAAGGCAGCAATGAGCAATAACGATTTTGACCAGGTTTTAAATATGTGGCTTCGCGTTATTAAAGATGTTTACAAACGTTACCGGGATGAACTGGACTCGATTGCGGATCCCGACAGAAGGGCCGAACGATTGGTAGAACTAAATGTGAAGGAGCAGGCTGAGAAGTTGTGTAAGACATCGGTTATCCAGAAGGCGTGGAAAGAACGCAAAGCACCCGAAATTCATGGCTGGGTATATGGGCTGAAAGACGGGGTAGTGCATGAAGTGATTAATATAAAACCCGAGGATATTGACAGGGTTATGGAACCTTTTTATGTGTACGATGATATTTGATTAATGACTCCCTCTATGGGTACGGGCATGGCAGATAAAGCGCCATGCCCTTTTATTGTAAGGTCCGGAAAGGGCTGTTAGTCAGTGGAATAACCTATTTTTTTACAATCGTGTAGCAAATACGCAAAGTATTGATTAAATTGCGCCGGAAATTGAATAACAATACAAATTAAACCATTTTTCATGAGTTATATTTCAGAGGTCTTTGCAAGACAAATATTAGACAGCCGTGGTAATCCAACTGTAGAAGTTGACATTATTACCGATGAAGGTGTGGTTGGTCGCGCGGCGGTTCCAAGCGGCGCCAGCACTGGTATTCACGAAGCGGTGGAATTGAGAGACGGGGATAAGAAAAAATACCTGGGGAAAGGAACGCTAAAGGCTGTAAAGAATGTAAATACCGTGATAGCACCTGCCCTGTTGGGCTATGATGTTGCCGACCAAACCGGTATTGACCAACTGATGATTGAATTGGATGGTACACCCAATAAAGCTAAATTGGGCGCCAATGCTTTGTTGGCGGTAAGTATGGCGGCGGCAAAAGCGGCAGCAGAAGAAGCGGGTCTTCCCCTGTATCGATATATTGGCGGCACTAACGCGAAAACCTTGCCCGTGCCAATGATGAATATTTTGAACGGCGGTGCCCACGCCGATAATAAAATCGATTTTCAGGAATTTATGATCATGCCTGTAGGCGCTCCAAGCTTTAGCGAGGGCCTGCGCTGGGGTGTGGAAATATTTCACGCCTTAAAATCGGTGTTGAAAAAGAAGGGGTACAGCACTAACGTGGGTGATGAGGGCGGTTTTGCACCCAATATCCAAAGTAACGAGGAAGCGATCGAAACCGTACTGGACGCTATCACAGCAGCAGGTTATAAAGCCGGCTCGCAGATTACGATTGCTATGGATGCGGCGAACAGCGAGCTTTGGGATGCTAAGAAGAAAAAATATGTTTTTCATAAAAGCTCGGGTAAAGCCATGAGCAGTGAAGAACTGGTTAAGTATTGGGAAACCTGGGTAAAGAAATACCCCATCGTAAGCATCGAAGACGGTATGGCCGAAGATGACTGGAAAGGCTGGAAACTGCTTACCGAAACCATCGGAAGCAAATGTCAGCTCGTGGGCGACGATCTGTTTGTAACCAATGTAGAACGCCTGCAACAGGGGATAGATAAAGATACCGCAAACGCATTACTGGTAAAAGTGAACCAAATTGGTACCATTACAGAAACCATCAATGCGGTTACACTGGCACAGCACAATGGCTATAATACTATTATGAGCCACAGAAGCGGAGAAACCGAAGATACCACTATTGCCGACCTGGCGGTGGCCTTGAATTGCGGACAAATTAAAACCGGCTCAGCCAGCCGTACCGACCGGATTGCAAAATACAACCAATTGATCCGGATCGAAGAACAATTGGGCGACAGTGCATTTTATCCGAAAGGGAAGATCCGGTTTGGAAAATAATACCGATCTTTAGGTTCAATAAAGCAATTCTATGGATCAGTTTGTTGACTTTGTTACTGAAAAGGAACCTGATTTAGAACAGGCTCCTAAAAAGCGAAAGACGATAGGTAAGGTATCTGCATTTCTTACCAATAAATATTTTATTGCTTCTGCTGGTTTTTTAGCGGTCATGTTTTTCCTGGATAAGAACGATTTCTTTACCACAATGGAAAGACGAAACGAACTGAGTGATCTTAATCAGAGCAGGGAACATTATGTGAAGGAATTGTCGGAGTTGAAAAAGATAAAAAATGACCTCGAAACCGATCCGGTAGTAATTGAAAAACTGGCAAGAGAGAAATACCTGATGAAGCGCGAGAATGAGGATATTTTTTTGACCGAAGATCATTCGGGGGTACAACAGACGAATTAATTTACCGTTTACAATAACCAGGGAGGGTCGTTAGCCGCAGGGAGAACGATCCTTTTTGATTTTGGGTACCTGCCGTACCGTATTACAAATGCAAATAGTAATCTTTTAAAAGCATTTTAAAACCGGGGCTATAATCGCCGTTTTGACGGATATAAAGATGTTGATCGGTCACCGGAGTTTTGCGCCGGGATGCTCTGAGCATGACGCGAAAAGGAGGGTGTTTATCAGAGTGATAAGCCCATACCTGTTCGTTTATATAAAGGCCGGTTGCGGGAAGAAATTTTTGCAGATCCTCCCATCGTTTGGCTGGTAACAGCAGGTAACAAGCTCCGGTGGGTGAGAGGATTTGATTAACCAGTAGCAGCAGATCCTTTAATTTCATGCCGGCATCGTGATGGGCGATATTTTTATTATGGGAGTGGCCTTTCAGATCACTCTCGTAGAATGGCGGGTTGCTCACAATGACATCATAAGCTTTACTATATTCAAACTCCAAAGCGTTGGCATGGTGAACCGTGATTTGTGTTTTGAACGGTGAACGGGCTATATTTTCTAAAGATTGGTTGAAGTCGTTGAGCTGGATCTCTACTGCATCAATTGCTGCCGGGGTTTGCTGGGCAATCATCAGGCTCAGCAATCCGCTGCCACTTCCAAT
Organism: Paraniabella yanshanensis; assembly: GCA_040393015.1. GTDB lineage: Bacteria > Bacteroidota > Bacteroidia > Chitinophagales > Chitinophagaceae > Niabella > Niabella yanshanensis_A. Next base: position 17,299 of record JBEBUZ010000001.1, on the reverse strand, counting down.
ATCTAACAGGGTGCTGCAGCAACAGCGTTTGGTCAGCGTATGAGCTACCCAGGCGCCAAACAGGCAGGAATCGGTTGTTACTTTCATGCTGCATTTATCATGAAAGACCGAAAATTGTTTAAATTCAAAATAAGGGTTGGGCAAGGCGGGAAAATCTATGAATTACGGTAAAATGTATTCTCCTTCAAGTAGTTCTACCTAAGTAAATCCTCTTGCTGCCGGTTGTACCGAAAGATCGGAAAAATCTTTGGCCAGCAGCTTATAATAGGCCGTAATGGCAATCATCCCTGCATTATCGGTACAATATTGGAAGTCGGGAATAAAAGTATTCCAGCCGTTTTTTCCTCCCAGTGCGAGGAAGGACTGTCTTAACCCGCTGTTGGCTGACACACCGCCTGCAATGCAGATGTCTTTTACACCCAGATCCCGTGCCGCTTTGGAAAATTTATTAAGCAAAATGGTAATAATCCGGTTTTGAATAGAGGCGCATATATCGGCCAGGTTTTCTTCAATAAATTGCTTTCTTTCTTCTTCGCCGGCAGTAAATTCTTCTTTATAAACATTACTCTTCCCGGCATTCATCAAAAAATAAAGGATTGCCGTTTTCAGGCCGCTGAAACTAAAGTTGTAGCCTGGTATTTTAGGTTCGGGAAAACTGAACCGGTTGGGGTTTCCTTCTTTTGCGTATTGGTCAATCAGCGGGCCGCCGGGGTAAGGCAGTCCGAGCAGTTTGGCCGATTTATCAAAAGCCTCTCCTGCGGCATCGTCGATGGTTTCGCCGATTATTTCCATGTCGAGCGGACTTTTACAAAGTACAATTTGGGTATGTCCGCCGCTTACCGTCAGGCACAGGAAGGGAAAAGAGGGTTTCTTATCGGGTATAAGATTGGCCAACACATGCGCCTGCATATGGTTCACGGCTATCAGAGGTTTATTGAGTGCGAGGGAAAGAGATTTGGCAAATTCGGCGCCCACCAATAAAGAGCCGATCAGTCCCGGTGCTTGCGTGAACGCGATGGCATCAATCTCCTGTAAGGTGGTGTTGGCCTGTTTTAAGGCAATATCTACCACTGGTACGATATTTTGTAAATGTGCCCTTGAGGCCATTTCGGGAATCACCCCGCCATATTGGGCATGCACAGCCTGTGTGGCAATATGGTTAGAAAGAATCCGTCCGTCCACGCAAACGGAGGCGGAGGTTTCGTCACAACTGGATTCGATCGCTAACAGGGTATATTTGTCGGACATGGGTGCAAAAATATTAAATAATAAGACGCAATCAGATGCGGAAGGTGGAATGCAATACGGGGTTGTACAGACCTGCTCAGCTCCGGATAGCGGTAACAGGATCCATTTTTGCCGCCTGCATGGCCGGAATGATACCGGCAATTACACCGATGATGATACAGATAAAGAATGTCCAGGCCATATTGGCAACTGAGACATATATCGGGAAATCCAGTACCTGGCTAAGAATCAGCGAAAGAATAACCACCAGTCCCAGTCCGATAATGCCGCCCACAATGCAAAGAAAGGCGGCTTCCAGCAGGAACTCCGTAAGGATTGTATGGTTTTTTGCACCTATAGCTTTTTTAAGCCCTATCTGGGAGGTACGTTCTTTAACGGTAACGAACATAATATTAGCTACGCCAAAAAGCCCTACAATTAAGCTGATGCCACCAATAATCGCTCCGCCCATATTCAGCCCGCCGAAAACAGCCTCCACTTCTTTACTGAAATCGTTCAGATCGTTCAGGGCAAAGTCAGATTCTTCTGTTGGACTCAACCGGTGTATACTGCGCATAACGCCTTCCAGCTCGTCTTTCAGCATGGCGGATGTAATATTTTCGTAACCTTTCACCATTATCTTGGGATCGGAATAACGTTCGAGGTAAATCGTCTTTGCAAACTGGTAAGGGATAATGATGCATTTATCAAAGTTCCAGCCCCCGGTTAACTGGTTGCCCTGTTTCCTGATAATGCCAATTACTTTCAGCTCTCGTCCCCGGAGTTTGATCTGTTTGTTCAGGGCAGCCTCAGGAGTTATAAAAAGTTTGGCCGCTACTTCGTTGCCGATTACTGTTACATTGGTGCCGTAATTAAATTCGGCATCAGAAATATACCTGCCGTCGGAGATGGAGAGGTTCTGAATCTGGTTATATTCTTCACTCACTCCATACACTTTAAGTCCGCTGAGTATAGAACCTGCGAATTCAACATTATCCGCAACGTCATAAAAAAAAGCAGCATACTGCGCGCTGGGCGATCGCTCTTTTATCTGTTTCAGCTCGTAATATTTTGGATAGGGGCGGTTTGCAAATTTCCACCAGGGATAGTCGGGGCCTCCCGCCCATACCCATTTATCAATAAAAATAATATTGCTGCCGGTCGTTTTAATTTCATTTTGAATATTGCGTTGCAAACTGTTTACAACGGCCAGCACGCCGATAATACAAAAGATTCCGATCGTAACGCCAAATAAGCTGAGAAATGTGCGCAGTTTGTTCTGGAATAGCTCCTGCAAAGCCATCCTGAAACTGCTGTTTAATATTTCAAATGCGCGACGGAGCAATGTTTTCGGGATTTTTTATTATTCGAACAGCTCATATTTAGTCTTAGGCCGTAAAGCTTCCCGCCAGATAAAACCTTCCAGTTTCATTTCACCCGGCCTTTTTTGCTGAATAGGGTAAATGGTGCCTTCCACTTCGCTTCTGAAAGCCACTTTGTATAGCTGCTTTTCTTTAAAATAGGAATCAATAATGTCCGACTTACTTTGATTAACGCCTGTGAATGCACTATCGTCGTCCTGTAAATAATAAATCGATTGTGCCGAGCCTTTTGCCCTTACAGAATCCAGGTCACCTTCGATAAAAAAAGCATCTATGCGGGTAGCTTTTATCTGGTTGTAGGCTTCCGTACCTATATAATTGACCATGAAACCATTTTTAAAAGCTTCCATCCAGGAAGGCTGCTTGTTTTTGGTATGCAGCAGGATAGTGTCTCCTGTTATCTGGCTTTCCTTTCCCCAAACAACAGGGTCTTTGTATAACCGAAAAGTAGAGTCTCTGAAGGAATAAAAGAGACTGTCAGAAATAGCCTGCATGGAATCGGAATAAACCCTTACGTTATGAAAAGCTTCAAAATACCGGTCGGTACTGTCGGTAGAAGCCTTGCTTTGAGGGACTTCCGTAGTTACTGCAGTCGTATCGCGGGGATCTGTTCTGATACTCAAGGAAGCGGGTGCGCTGCCGGAGGAATCGGGGGTGTTCAGGCTATCAGGTTCTGCCGCTGCCATTCCCTGGTCTTCAAAGAGGTCGGAGAGTTTAGCGGTAAACAGTGTGTCTGCGGCAATATAGATGGAGTCATTGTTTTGTTTGACGATCATTACCGGCTTTTGTGTCGCTAATACTGCTTCGTTGATCCTGTTTTGAAAAATGAGATTGGCAATGATAGTGGTTCCGCGTATCGAATCTATTACTATTGCGTTTCCTTCCGCTCGTGCAACGTTATCATCCAGCATCACATTGAGGGCCTTGAGTGAAGTCTTTTTATCGGTATCTACAATCAATGGATTTTGTCCGAAAGCGGCTTCCCCGGTTCTGAGATTATAAAAACCTTCTCTCGTGTCGATACTTCGGCGGGCGCTATCTTTTATATGGGTCATCGTAATGAAAGTAGCTACCTGCGTTCCTGTATTGTAGCGAAGAGAATCTGTTTTGATATCGTAAGCGGGATCGGCCACTACCACATCTTTTTTAAAATACACATCTTGTATATCGCGATAGTATTCGCCTTCCTTACTGGTGATAACGGTTTTTTTATTAACTACTTTTCCGTTCTTTTTGTATATTCCGATATTGGTCGTCATATCGTAAGTAAGTTCCGGTGTAGTTAAGGTTACCTGTCCGTCTGTTAGTTTTACATTACCGTCGAGATAGGCCATTTGGGTATTGCCGAGGTATCTTAAATGGTCGGAGTAGATATTGGTTGTATCTGCATCATTGATATGAACACGTCCCCAGGCTTCAAAGGTGTTAAGAGCATTGTTTTTAATGGCCCGGTCACTGGTGAAAATAGTGGATCCCTGTTTCAATTTCACATTGCCCGTCAGTTCCATCAGGCTGTCACCGGTTAAATGTGTTTTATCGGCCCAAATTACGCGTATGGTATCACTGGCAGGCGCCGCCTTACTATGTATGGGAAGCTTTAGCAGGGGCATGGTGGTGCCAAAGGTTGCCAGATACCCAAGCACAACGGTTGCAAGGGGGAAAAGAAAGTTACGGATCGGGGGTTTTCTGTTTATCACCGGGGTATAGAATCTTTTATTGCAGGGGCAGTCAGTTCCCCGCTCTTATTTTTTTTACCAAATACTGAAATGTTCACATAGCGTTTGGGATGAACACGAATATCATCCATCAATATTTCCATGCTGAGTAAAACATCGTTCATTTTGTTATAGAGCTGTCTGTCGCTTGTAAGAGCGCCCAGCGTGCCATTGGGATCGGTTAATGCGCCTATGGTGGTACGTAACTCTGCTATGGTAGCATTCAGGCTGTCCACCGTCTTATTAAACTCAACCTGTTTCAGGTTGCCTGTGAAAGTATTGGCATTATTTAAAATGCCCTCAATAGCTTCATTCTGATTTTTCAGGTTGCCGGTTATATCACTTACATTGCTGAGGGTTTGGGACAGCGGTTTGTCGACGCTGGTTAATAAAGTATTGAGTGCCGCTGTTGAGTAGGTGAGATTGGCAATCGCATGCTGAAGATTACGTTGTGTGTTGGCATTCAGGATATGATTAAGGTTGGCAAGCAGGAGGGTAACCGAGTCGGCAACGGTTTTTACCTTCGCCATCAGGGGTCTGGCTTCGGAAGTAAGATTACCCAACAGGCCTGCTTCTTCCTTCGTATTGATCCGGTCCCCGTCTTTCAAATAGGTCGCCGAATTGCCACGTTCAATAACAACGGTGGCCGACCCCAGTATGGAACCATCAATAAAAGCAATAGAGTTGGCGGGGATATTTACCTTTTCAGTGATACTAATGATAACTTTTACAGCGCTTACATTTTCGTCGGCTGGCTCCATGGAGTATACCGTGCCTACGGTTAGTCCGTTTATCTTTACGAAATTCGATTTTTCGAGACCTCCCACTGATTTAAAGACGGCATAGAGCTTAGGGGTACGGTTGAAAATGTCTTTTGCTTTCAAAAATCTAAAACCGATGATCAGAAGTGCTATCGACACCAGGGCCAGAAGACCCACTTTTATTTCGTTTGAAATTTTCATCTTTTAAAGTTATAGGTTGTTTTTTATAACCAGCATTCGGCAAAATAGCTTAAATAAGTTGGTTTAACCATATTTTTCTAAATAAACCTTTAAGGCATTAACAATAACTTTAACAATCGTATTCTGACCCTCTTCACTCATGAGATAGGCCTGATCCTCGTTATTGCTGATGAATCCCATTTCTACCAATATGCTGGGCATTCCGGTGGCCTGCAAAACCCATATTCCCTTGTGATTTCTTTGCTGAACACCACGACTGGTTCTGCCGCTTTCCACAAATTCTTTTTCAACCAGGGTGGCCAGCCCATAACTTTTCCGGAAATAGTGTTGAGCGTAGATCAGCATCCGGGCTCTCTCGGCAGGATCGTTCAGGTCGGGCAATTTCAGGCTATCGGGGTCGTTCTCCCCCATTTCTTCGTTATAGTATTCCTCTTCCTCGTCGGGCAGGGTATTGGCGAGGGAAGAAACTTTCTGATCGTTTTTATTCACTGCCCATATATAGGTTTCGGTACCTTTTGCTTTATTTTCGACCCATACATTCTCATATTTATTAACATAATAGGTTTGCTTTACTCTTTTTTTACCCTTTTTGACATACCGGGTTCTTGCCTGTCGCCCCACAACTTTTTGGGTGTACCATCCCCCCGGTTTTCTGCCTGCTGCGTTGCAATGAAGAGAGATAAACAGGTCGCCACCCTGTTCATTGGCAAACTGAGCTCTGTACCGGTTCGCTGCATTGGCGTTGGTTAAATTACCGGGCAGTGCGAAAGATGGCCGTGTTTCAAGGGTTTTGATATGGGGAAATTCCTGTCTTAAGGCCGCGGCCAGTTTTTGTCCTACCTGCAAGGTGATCGTAGCTTCATTTGTTTCGGTGCCCCTGGCGCCAACATCGGGCCCCCCATGGCCTGCGTCTATAATAATGGTTTTTACCGACGAAGCTTTTTGCTGGCCAGAGGTGGATAAGAACAGAGTTAAAAAACAACCTATAATCAATACAATCCGAATCATCTGATTTATCTTTAATTTGCTATGTCCGAACTTATCGGAACTGTCAAAAATTAGCCTGGTCCGGCTATCATATTTTTTGTTAAAAATCGACTAAGTTTATACTCCGGTAACATTTCGGCCGGATGTATGAAATTAGAATGAAAAATTTACTGTACGTTTGCGAACTTTGAAAGCCAATGCGCAAATTTAAAAGAATTTACTATGCCGTACTATTTATTACTGTTGTATGTTTGATGACAGTAAGCAAGCAAATTGGCGCAATTAATGCTCTGTGGTCGGGTGACAGCGGCTTTTTTAAGGAATTTGCCCGGGATACAGTTCCACCGGTTCAGGATACTATTCCAAAAGTTAATTTATTGAGGGCCGCCGGCGACTCATCAGTAGCGCAGGCCGACTCCCTGAGTGCCGATACGAGGGTTCCGGGCGACTCAACGGCAGCCGATACCCTTGTTCAGCCTGCAGTGGATACCTTTAGGCTGAAAATATCAAAAGATACCTTGTCAGCTCCTGTTAAATATTCGGCCAAGGATTCGGTTATCGGGATGGTAGATGTTAAAACTATTGAGCTTTATGGAAATGCGAAAACAGAATACGAAAATAGTTCTTTACAGGCGCCTTATCTGAAATTGAACCAGGAAACCGGCATTGTGTCGGCAAAAGCAGGGCGGGACAGCACAGGAGCTATTAGTGAATATATTGAAATGAACGACGGGCAAAGCCAGTATAAATCGGATACGCTCGATTACAATTTCAAAACGCAGAAAGGAATAATACAGGGTACAATTTCTCAGCAGGGGGAAATGTTTATACACGCTCAACTTTCCAAAAAAGTAGACGAAAACACCGTGTATGCCAGAGGGAACTTTTTCACCACCTGTAATTTAGATCATCCGCACTTTGGTTTCCGTGCCAATAAGGCAAAAATAGTAAATAAAAAACTGGCTGTAACGGGTGCTGTCCGGCCTGAATTTGATTCGGTTCCCGTACCCGTTTACCTTCCTTTTGGATTTTACCCTTTATACCAGGGCCGGCATTCTGGTGTAATGGCCCCGAGTTTCGAGACCAATGATCAGGAAGGCGTGGGCTTGTCGGGATTTGGCTACTACCTGGGTGTTAGCGATTACTGGGATGTGAAATTTTATGGGGACATTTATTCTTTCGGTACCTGGCGGTTTAATGCAGATCCCGAATATATCAAGCTGTATAAATACAGGGGAGCGATGAGTCTCGGTATTCAAAGCACCAAAAGAAATACAAAGGGCGATCCCGATTATTCTAAAAGCAATACCTATTCGATCAGGTGGAATCATTCCTCAGACAGTCGTGCCCGGCCAGGTATCACTTTTTCGGCGAATGTAAATATGAGTTCTACTAATTACAACAGCAATATTCCCAATAATAACCTGCTCAATTTCCAGAATGTATTGAGCTCATCCATCAGTTATTCGAAGCAATGGATTGACAAACCTTTCAATCTTTCGCTCTCTATGAACCATAGCCAGAATAATGTGTCGCGGATGATGACGATCAATTTTCCTACAGCCAACTTTTCGATGACGACACGGTACCCCTTTCAGAAGAAAGAAGCAGTGGGCAAGAAAAGATGGTATGAGCAACTGGGTATAGGTTATTCCGGCAGTTTCAGGAACGATTTTAATTTTTATGACAGCGTTTCCTACTCGAAAAGTAATGATTTGATGGGGAATCGGCGGTTTTTTCAATACTTACTCGATACCGCCCGATGGAGTGCCAACCATAGTATTCCGATAAGCCTGTCGCTGCCTCCTCTATTGGGCGGCGCTCTGATGATAGCGCCTTCGGTTTCCTATAGCCAGGAATGGGTGGACGGTGTAACCACGATGGATTGGGGGCCTAAGACTTTCTGGGTGGGTGATAGCTCTTATGTGAAGGATACCATTGTGTCATCCGTTCAACGGGGAATAAAGATAAAGCAACAAACCTCATTTGGCCTGTCCTTTAATACGGCCTTGTATGGCACCTACCAGTTTAAGAATAAGCGGTTAGTGGCCATCAGACACGTGGCGCGCCCTACTTTCAGTTTAACTTACACACCTGATCTGACCAGGGGATTCTGGAAAACAGTGCAAATCGACAGTATAGGAACCCGGGCGGTTTATAACCAACTGGAAGGGCTGTATTCGCGACCGGTCAATCAGTTTACCAGCAGGCGCAACGGGGGCATCAGTTTCGGACTGGATAATAACCTTGAGATGAAAGTGAGAGCGAAAAAGAAGAAAAAGAAAGCAGAGGAAGAACAGGAAGAACAGGAAGATACAGAATCCATGGCACCTGCCGACAGCACCGGTAACTATCTGAACAACACTGATAGTACTCTTTTAGCAGATAACCGAACGAAAGACAGCACTTTGCTGACAGACCTGGATGAGATTAGTGATAGTACCCAGACAGCTCCCTCCCAAAGCCAGGCATCCGCCACACCCCAGGACCAGGAGGAGTTTAAAAAGATCAAACTGATTGATGGTTTTGGCTTTAACGGTTCATATAATTTATTGGCCGACAGTATGAAGTTGTCGCCGATCAGTATTTATTTCAGGACCAATCTTTTTTCAGAAGGGGACGTGATACCCGGAATAACTACCAGTGGTATCAACCTCAATGGTTCTGCCACGCTGATACCCTACAAGTTGAATGAGTATGGTTATTCCACCTCGCGGTATGCCTGGGAGGGAGGAGCAAAAAGTATTGGAACCATCACCAACGCCAGTCTTTCTTTGAGTACCAGTTTCCAGAGCAAACCTAAAGATCCGGAAAAGGCTAAGGCAAGGGAAAAAGAGATTAATGAGCGCCTGAACGATCCGCTCTTACAGGCCGATCAACAGAGACTCCTGGAATATGCGCGGCAGAACCCGGCTGAATTTGTTGATTTTAACACTCCCTGGTCTCTTAGTCTTTCTTACTCATTGAATTACTCCCGGAAAGGACGAAATCTGAATACACTTCAGAGCTCGATCAGCCCTGTTACTTCCAGCGTTAACTTTAACGGATCTTTCAACCTGTCGCCTAAATGGAATTTCAGCGTAAACGGTTATTACGATTTTTCGACCAGGCAGATACAGACTTTTTCGATGGCTATTGCCCGGGATCTTCATTGCTGGCAAATGGCTATCAACGTTACGCCTATTGGCTTATACCGGTTCTTTAATTTCACGATCAGTCCCAAGGCCGGGGTTTTGCAGGATCTGAAGATCAACCGAACAAGGTCGTTCTATTCCAACTCACGTTAGGCGGTTTTATTTTTACCGGCTTGCAGTATCGCGGTTTTCATCAGCTCATATACTTTGTCTTTTAACTCTATCGCCGATAAATTTTTTGAAGATACAGCCGGCAGGAATTTTATTTCCAGTTTCCGGGGTAAGAAGAAAAAGGTCTTATGCAGCGGAACAGCCTCTTTTGTGCCGGAAATGATAGCAGGTATAATATCGGTTTGTGTTTCGCAGGCCAATTTAAAGGCGCCGCTATAAAAAGGTTTCAGCGGATCTTCGCTGCGGTTGCGGGTGCCTTCGGGATAAATACACATATGCATGCCCGTTTTCAATACCCATTTCATTTTATCAAAACTTTGTTTACGACTTTTTTCACTCTTCCGGTCAACCAGTACCGAGCCTTTGGCATAGAACCAGCCAAAAAAAGGTATTTTGGCAAAGCTGGTTTTGGCGATGGTTTTATTAGGGCCGGGTATAAAAGGCGAAGAAAGGGGGATATCGAGTAAAGAATTATGATTGCAGGTGACAATATAGCTTTTTCCTTTTTCGAAATTTTCTTTTCCTTTGATCTGAAGGGGGCAGCCTATGAGGAACATCCATACATGCATCCATATCCGGGATATCCTGATAAGATAATGGGTTCCGGAGGGTTCAGGTAATAAATAAGATATCATTGAAAAGGGAAAGATGATAATGAACGTGATGATGAAACTTATCAATCCCCAGGTAGCCCATACCCGGCCTGCTATTTCCTTAAATATATTCATTATGTTTTTTCGGTTTTATCCGGTACTCAAAATAGTAAGGCACTTACCTGTGGTTTATTTTATATCCACAAAAATAGAAGATTTCAATCTTGGCCACTCCTCTTTTAAAACAACCTATAATTTCCAATCGATGGGTTCAATACCCTGTTTTACCAGGTATTCATTGGTTTGTGAAAAATGACGACACCCAAAAAAACCATTGTGAGCCGAAAGCGGAGAGGGATGGGCGGCTTTTAAAACCAGGTGCTTTGTATCGTCTATAAGAACCGCTTTGTCCTGCGCGAACCTACCCCATAATAAGAAAACAATATTCTCTTTTTCCTCAGCCAATTTCCTAATAACGGCATCGGTGAATTGAGCCCACCCGATTTTTGCATGACTCATCGGTTCGGCGGCCCGTACGGTGAGGGAGGCGTTGAGCAGAAATACGCCTTCTGCTGCCCATTTACTCAGATCCCCGTGGGTAGGTCGCTGTATACCAATATCGCTTTGAAGTTCCTTAAAAATATTGACGAGAGAGGGGGGCGGTGGTACGCCATCCTTTACTGAAAAACAAAGACCATGGGCCTGTCCGGATCCGTGATAGGGGTCTTGTCCCAATATCAATACTTTCACCTTATCAAAGGGGGTTGAATTAAAAGCGTTGAAGATCATAGGGCCGGGGGGGTAAATAACTTTTTTGATTTGCTTTTCGGTTTTCAGATGCTCAACAATATTGCCGAAATAAGGTTTTTCGAATTCCTGTTTTAGTTTTTCTTTCCACGAAGCTTCTATTTGTACATCCATTTGCTGACTATTAAATCAAATCAAACCTACATGAAATTTTTCAATCATGGAACACCGGGAAGACAAGGGCAGGTCGCACCGCTACCCCAATGTACACTAATTGAATTTCTTTGAAGAAGGACACCTCTTTGCCCCTTCGGTAAAAAATATTAAATTGCTGTAAGCTTTATCAGAAATGGAATATATAGACTACTATAAGGTGTTGGGGCTCGATAAAAATGCATCGGCCGATGATATAAAAAAAGCTTATCGGAAAATGGCCCGCCAGTATCATCCGGATCTAAACCCCAACGATGCCGGGGCGGTTAAAAAGTTTCAGCAGATCAACGAAGCGCATGAGGTTTTGAGCGATCCGGAAAAGCGGAAGAAATACGACCAGTATGGCGCCAACTGGAAGCAGGCCGGTCAATTCGAAGAAGCACAACGTCAGCAGGGGCAAAGGGGTGCAGCGGCAGGCAGGCCTTTCGGGCAGGAGTATGATGAACATTTCACATATAGTGACGGCGGCGATTTTTCGGATTTCTTTTCCCAAATGTTCGGTGGTTCACGAGGTGGAAACCGGTCGCAACCCAGGTTCCGCGGACAGGACTATAGGGCAGAGGTACGGATAAATCTAACCGAGGCTTATAAAACACATCAGCAAACTTTTACCGTAAACGGAAAAAATATCCGGATCACCGTTCCTGCGGGAATTGCGAACGGTCAGGAAATTAAAATTAAAGGATACGGCGGGCCCGGTGTGAATGGCGGTCCCAACGGCGATTTGTATCTTAGTTTCGATATCGTAAACAATACCGCCTTTACAAGGAAAGGAAACGATCTTTATTTAGACGCAGGCCTAAGCCTTTATAAGGCCATCTTAGGTGGCGAAGAAACGATCGAAACCATGGATGGAAAAGTGAAGCTAAGCTTACAACCCGAAACCCAAAACGGAACCAAAGTGCGTTTGAAAAATAAAGGATTTCCGGTTTATAAGGAAGAAGGACGCTTTGGCGACTTATACATTACCTGGAAAATAGAATTGCCGGTTAATCTGAATGATAAAGAGCGGGCTTTATTTCAACAACTGGCTGAGGAAGCCGCTAAAAAATAGCTAATGGAAAGTAATAAGTATATTTTGGTAGAGGACTGTTGCCGACATTACAGTATTGAACTTTCTTTTGTAAGAGAACTGAATGATCAAGGACTGATTGAACTGAAACAGACCGACGGAATGTATTTTATCGACAATGAATACATTGGGTTACTGGAAAAATATGTACACTTTTACTACGACCTGGATATTAATATGGAAGGTATAGAAGCTATCAGCCACCTGCTGAAAAAAGTAGAACATCTGCAGGCCGAGTTGCGATCTTTAAAAGGCTCAATGCTGTAGACAATATTTCCCTGTTTTATGCGGTTGCCCCACCCGGGATATACCCGATACAATAAGGCAATCGTTTGCGCAGAACCTTTGTTATTCGTCATTTTCAATGTTTCTTTGTAGCCCTGCTCATTGCACAATAAAACAGAAAATTAATGAAGTTCTCGTCCTTTTTGCTTTTGCCATTGATAGCTTCGGTGCTTACAGTACCGGCCCAGTCACTGCCATCAGAACTGCAAACCCCCGAAATAGTATCTGTAAACCGCATGCCCATGCGGGCTTCAGCTTTCGCTTTTGAAAATGCCGCATTGGCGGAAAAAAGAGTAAAAGAAAATTCCGCGTATTTTCTTTCATTAAACGGTAATTGGAAATTTAACTGGGTACAAAATCCCAACGATCGACCCAAAGACTTCTACAAAACCGATTTTGATGACAGCCGGTGGAAGTTTTTTCCGGTGCCGGCTAACTGGGAACTGAACGGATATGGATTACCCATTTATGTCAATCACCCATACGAATTTGCGGGCCGGAAACTGACCGGATCCCGGATGAATCCTCCTTTTGATATACCCCAGGATAATAACCCCGTAGGCTCCTACAGGAAAAAAATAGTAATTCCCGACAATTGGGAAGGAAGGCAGGTGTTTATTCATCTTGGTGCAGTAAAGTCGGCTTTTTATATCTGGGTGAACGGAAAGAAAGTGGGGTACAGTGAAGACAGTAAACTGGCGGCCGAATTTGATATAACAGCTTATATACGTCCGGGCGAGAATCTGGTAGCCCTGGAAGTATACCGCTGGAGTGACGGCAGCTACCTCGAATGCCAGGATATGTGGCGCATTTCGGGGATTGAAAGAGATGTCTACCTCTATTCAACTCCTAAGCTCGACATCCGGGATTTTAAAGTGCAGAGCCCGCTGATCAACAATTACGCCGACGGTGGCCTCGAAATAGATATCGAAGTAAATAGCTATAAAACCGACAGGAATACCCTGCATTCTAAACCGGATACTTTTTCGGTTGGGGTAAGACTCGTAGATGCGGCCGGCCGGGAAGTGTACCACGAGGAATCTCCGCTTCACAGGGTGCTGGGCAGGTACAAGTCGATGCTTTCTTTTAAAAAAGTTCTTCCTTCTGTAAATGCCTGGTCGGCAGAAATACCCTATTTGTACAATTTGTATCTTACCTTAAAAGATAAGGCGGGAAATATATTGGAAGTAGTTCCGGTAAGGGTGGGCTTTCGCACAGTGGAGATAAAAGGCAGAGACTTCCTGGTAAACGGTAAACGTGTTTTTTTTAAGGGTGTAAACCGGCACGAGCACAATGCTACGAAGGGACATACACTGAGCAGGGAGGATATGCGGAAAGACATGGAAATGATGAAGAAGCTGAACGTAAATGCAGTTCGCCATTCGCATTACCCTCCCGATCCGTACTGGATGGAGCTTTGCGATGAGTTTGGATTATATGTGATTGATGAAGCTAATATCGAGTCACATGGCCGCTATTATGATCTGGCGTTTACGTTTGCCAATGATAAACAGTGGCGCATACCCCACCTCGAACGCATCAAGCGGATGTACGAGAGGGATAAAAATTATCCTTCGGTAATTACCTGGTCGCTGGGCAATGAAGCCGGTAACGGAGTAAACATGTATGAGGCTTACGACTGGCTGAAAAAGAAAGATACCCGTCCTGTTCAATACGAGCGATCGGGAAGCGATTACAATACAGATATTATTTGTCCGCAGTATCCTTCGCCCGATTGGGTAGCAGGCTGGGGCAGATCCAAAGAAATGCGTCCGCTGATCCTGAGTGAGTATGCGCATATTATGGGCAATAGTCTGGGTAATTTTAAAGAATATTGGGACGCCATAGAGTTTACCCCCGGTGTGCAGGGCGGTTATGTATGGGAATGGATCGACCAGTCTTTTGATACGGTGAAAAACGGGAAGCGGATTATGGCTTATGGAGGCGATTTCCCTTTAAATGGCCCGGTTAACGAAGATTTTAGCGATAATAATTTTTGTGTGAAGGGAGTGGTAACGGCCTACCGGGAACTCACTCCCATGGCGGTGGAACTGAAAAAAGTGCATCAATACATTAAAACAAGGTATAAAGGCAGTAATGTTATCAATATTGCCAACACTTATTTCTTCAAAAACCTCAATAATGTAGAACTGCAATGGCAGCTATTGGAAGATGGTAAAATAGTTGCCAAAGGAACGGGTCCGGTACTGAGTATTGCTCCGCGCAGCGATGCCGATATTACCTTACCGGTGAAAGCCTCTATACGCGATAATAAGGAGTATTTCCTGAACGTATCGTACCGGCTGAAAAAGGAAGAGCCTTTCCTTGAAAAAGGATACGAAATTGCTCATGAACAAATGCCTTATTCGGGCGGAGCCTATGCTGCTGGTCCTAAACCCGGTAAAGGGGTGGTTACGGCTACCCATGCAGAAGACAAGTTGACATTGCAGGGCAAAAACTTTGTGGCCGTATTTGATACTAAGAACGGTGTTTTATCTTCTTATACAATAAATGGTTTGAAGGCGATAGAGAATGGCCCTAAACCCGGGTTTTACCGGGCGCCGACAGATAACGATATCGGAGCCGGACTGAACCGCTCTTTACGCAATTGGCGGAATGCCTATGATAAAGAGGGAGCGACCGATTGTAAACCCGAACAGGTGAGTGGCAGCGAATACAAGGTGACGATAACCAGGAATATACTGGATGGTAAGGCCCGTACCATGCAGGTGTTTATCGTGCATGGTGATGGCAGTATACAGGTACAAAATCATTTCGACATACAAAAGGGCGATTACGCAACGCTGATGCGTCTCGGTAACGACCTTGAACTCAATAAACAGCTCTCAACCATTCAATGGTATGGCCGGGGCCCCTGGGAAAATTATTGGGACCGCAAATATGCGGCAGAAGTGGGATTGTACAAGCAGACACTCGATCAGCAGTATTTCCCCTACGCCCGACCCCAGGAAAGCGGTAATAAAACCGATGTGCGCTGGGCCAGCTTTACCAATGAAAAGGGGAGAGGAGTGAAAATTGAATTTGCCGACAGCCTTCTTTCTGTTTCGGCTCTGCCTTTTAATACAGATGACCTCGATCCGGAGTCTAAAAAAGCCCAGTATCACTCAGGAGAGTTGGTGCCGCGCGACCGGATTTATGCACATGTAGACCTGCGACAACTGGGCGTGCAGGGCATCGATAGCTGGGGATCTATGCCCTTAAAAAAATATTGGATTACGCCGGGTACTTATTCGTACAGCTACCGGATCAAACCATTGTAGAAGTTGGAACAGAGGAGAGCAGGGGTGTTGCGGTTTTCAGGAATATTTTTTGCGCAAACGGTTGCTTTGGCAATTCTGCGTTAATCGGCGTAATTTAGCTATCGAAACATTAGGTTGTTGCCAAATAGCGAACGAAAGCGGATTTTCATTTTTCTAAAAATAAATTATGAACAAGATCAAGTTAGTTTTTTCTGTGTTGATTGTTTCTGCATTTTTGCTGCAAAGCTGCGGCAGTGCCAGGCAATCCTCTGCAACGGGCAGCTTTAAGCCCATTTCATTGCCGGTGCCTACCCGTCCGGCGGGCCAGCAGGATATGCTTGCCTATGCTGCACCAAAAATACCGGTTGTTCGCGTTGGATTTATTGGGTTAGGAATGCGGGGCCCCGGTGCCGTAGAACGTTGGACGCACATCCCCAATACGCAAATCGTAGCACTTGCCGACCTTAGGACAGAACGGGTGGAAGCTGCTCAAAAAATACTCGATAAAAACAAAGTGACCAGAGCGGCAGCTTACGCAGGTTCTGAAGATGCCTGGAAAGAACTATGCGAACGTGATGATATAGATCTTGTATATATTGCTACAGACTGGAAGAACCACGTGCCCATGGCTTTATACGCCATGGAAAAAGGCAAGCACGTGGCTATCGAGGTTCCCGCAGCGATGAACATGAAGGATATTTGGGCGCTGATCAATACATCGGAAAAAACGCGCAAACATTGCATGATGCTGGAGAATTGCGTGTACGACTTTTTTGAGCTGACTACCTTAAATATGGCTCAGAAAGGATTATTCGGGGATGTAATTCATGCCGAGGGGGCCTATATTCACGACCTTTCGAAGTTTTGGAAATCTTACTGGAATAACTGGCGCCTGGATTATAACAAAAATTTCCGGGGCGATGTTTACCCCACACATGGCATAGGCCCGGTTTGCCAGGCCTTGAATATTCATCGGGGAGATAAAATGAACTACCTCGTTTCGGTGGATACCAGGGCTTTTAACGGGCGGGAAGAATGGAAAAAAATGAAAGGCGAATATCCTGAAGAATTCAGGAATGGCGATCATACTATTACCATGATCAAAACAGAAAAGGGCAAAACCATGCAGATCCAGCATAATGTAATGACGCCAAGACCCTATTCGCGTATGTACCAGCTAACAGGTACCAAGGGATTTGCCAATAAATATCCTTTGGAAGGCTATGCTTTGGATGGCGAGCAACTTTCATCCGACGTGGCGGCCAATCATGAAAATTTGAATGCGCATAGCTATGTAAGTAAGGAAGTAAAAGAGGCACTTATGAAAAAATATAAGCATCCTATTCACCAGGAACTGGAAGAAATAGCTAAAAAAGTGGGAGGACACGGTGGAATGGATTTTATTATGGACTACCGCCTGGCCTACTGTTTACAAAACGGTCTTCCACTCGATATGGATGTGTACGATTTGGCTGAATGGAGCTGCCTCACTGAGCTTTCGGCTGTTTCTTTAGACAATGGCAGTGCGCCGGTAGTTGTTCCTGATTTTAC